>NZ_JAIRCA020000018.1 GCF_020089495.2 Streptococcus mitis subsp. hohhotensis
AAAAACCTTTATTTGTTATGCAAAAAAATAGAAGATAGGATAGAGAATCACTTTGATGATCTCAATCACACCTCCTATTCAAGTAGTTAGATCACTAACTTAATGACATTGGCCCTGAGGTTGGTTTTTTTCTCCCCTACCATCTCCCAATAACTATTTTGGCTTTATTTCCAGAAGATTTTATGGTAGAATGAAGAGTAATAATATTTATTAAAGAGGTAAAAACATGATTGAAGCAAGCAAATTGAAAGCTGGTATGACATTTGAAACTGCAGACGGAAAATTAATCCGCGTTTTGGAAGCTAGCCACCACAAACCAGGTAAAGGAAACACGATCATGCGTATGAAATTGCGTGATGTCCGTACTGGTTCTACATTTGATACAAGCTACCGTCCAGAAGAAAAATTCGAACAAGCTATTATCGAAACTGTTCCAGCTCAATACTTGTACAAAATGGATGAAACTGCCTACTTCATGAACACTGAAACTTATGACCAATACGAAATCCCAGTCGTAAACGTTGAAAATGAATTGCTTTACATCCTTGAAAACTCAGATGTAAAAATCCAATTCTACGGAACTGAAGTAATCGGTGTAACTGTACCAACTACTGTTGAATTGACAGTTGCTGAAACACAACCATCTATCAAGGGTGCTACTGTTACAGGTTCTGGTAAACCAGCAACTATGGAAACTGGACTTGTTGTCAACGTTCCTGACTTCATCGAAGCTGGACAAAAATTGATCATCAACACTGCAGAAGGAACTTACGTTTCTCGTGCCTAATCTCTAGAAAGAGGTCATTCTATGGGAATTGAAGAACAATTTGGCGAAATCGTTATCGCTCCACGTGTACTTGAAAAAATCATTGCCATCGCAACTGCTAAAGTTGATGGTGTCCATTCATTTTCAAATAAATCCGTATCTGATACCCTATCAAAACTCTCTCTTGGTCGTGGCGTCTACTTAAAAGAAAGCAACGAAGAACTAACTGCTGACATCTACCTCTACCTTGAGTACGGTGTGAAAGTACCAAAAGTGGCTCTTGCTATTCAAAAAGCGGTCAAAGATGCTGTCCATGATATGGCAGATGTGGAACTTGCTGCTGTCAATATCCATGTTACAGGAATTGTTCCAGACAAAACACCAAAACCTGAGTTGAAAGATCTATTTAACGAGGACTTCCTCAATGACTAGTCCATTATTAGAATCTAGACGCGAACTTCGTAAATGCGCTTTTCAAGCTCTCATGAGCCTTGAATTCGGTACAGATATGGAAACGGCTTGTCACTTTGCCTACACACATGACCGTGAAGATGCAGATGTGCAAATCCCTGCCTTTCTTCTGAACTTGGTTTCTGGCGTTCAAGCTCAAAAAGACGAGTTGGATAAACAAATCAACCAGCACCTCAAGTCAGGCTGGACAGTTGAACGCTTGACCTTGGTCGAAAAAAACTTACTACGCTTGGGTATCTTTGAAATTACATCATTTGATACACCTCAGCTGGTAGCAGTCAATGAAGCTATTGAACTTGCCAAGAATTTTTCAGATCAAAAATCAGCCCGCTTTATCAACGGACTGCTTAGTCAATTTGTAACTGAAGAAAATTAAATATAGAAAAAGAGGCTGGGCAAAAAGTCTTTGAAATCAGAAAAACGCATAGTATCAGGTATTGAGAAACCTTGTACTATGCGTTTTATTGTGGGAAGATTTACTTCATTTTCTCCTGAAGTCGAGTTTTTGCCCAACCTCCTTTTCTTTGCCTCCCACTATCTTAAAAACTGGTAATAGACATAATTATAAACAAAAATCCAGATGGGTTTTGCATAAATGAGAAAGTTGAAAAAACTATGGCACAGGATGGTGATTTTTAAGTTCTTTGTCCACCGATATACTAGGGCATAGAAGAGACCGCCTAAACTATAAATAATCAAACTGATAGGATCTCGGTGAGTTAGGATCAAATGACTAAGTCCAAAGATAAGAGCTGATAAGATGACATCCAGATAATACTTGGACTGGGGAAAGAAGGTGTTCATAAAATACCCTCTATAAATCAGTTCCTCCAATATAGGTCCGACGACTACTGTTAAACTAAAACTGAGAACAGTTGATAGAAAAGTTGGTTGCCCATTAGAGTATAGAATCGAAAGAAGGTCTTGAAAGATATACTTGTTATCAATTAGGTGATGAAACTGTAACTGAAAAGCATCTACCAATTGACGATCAAAATAAGTAGCCACTAGACCAACTATAAAGTAAAAGAATCTTGACTTCTTTGAACCCTTTTTCTCAAAAATATAGAGCATCTCTTTCTTTTTGAGCCAGTAGATAAATAATAGCAAAATAGCTGTTACTTCAACTGTTAAAAAGATAAAATAGCCATCTATCCCCCATCCCAAAAACTTAGTTAGATGCACACCCCCTAACTCTGGTAGATAAACCGATAGAAATACCAGTGATGTAAAGACTCCCAAATGCCCTAGTTTTTTCATACTCACTCCTTTAAATTATTAGACTATTAAGGTATAATTCCGTTACCATAACCAGTCATTCGAGTACGTATTGTACTCGGGTCAGTTGCAATGCTATAAGCATAAGGCCAATTCCAATAATAATCATCAACCAACCAAATCATTCTACCACCTGAAGTTTGCTCTAAGTTCTCAGATGAAAGAACTGTAAATGTTTCTGTACCTGTCATTGCAAGTACCTCCTTAAAATAAGTTTTTGTAAGCTTACATCTACAGTATACATCTTTTTTATCTATTTTATAGTCCATCTCCTCAACTGTCAATTTTTCGGACTGAACTGTATTTTTCTATAAAAAATGAGACCTTTCTAGTCTCATTTAGTCATTTTTAGTATTTTCTAAATCGTTGATAGCGTTCTTCCAGCAACTCTTCTAGCGGTTTTTGTGAAAGTCTAGCCAGCTCAGCTTGGAGTTCTTTTTTGACACTCTTAATCAGTTCTTTACTAGAAAGTCCTGCTTCAGAAATCACCTTATCCACCACGTCCATTTCTAACAGTTCATGCGAAGTGATTTTCATCAGTTCTGCTGCCTCCATGGCACGACTGCCATCTTTCCATAGAATAGAAGCAAATCCTTCTGGACTGAGAATGGCATAGATAGAATTTTCCAGCATCCAGACACGGTCTGCGACTGCTAGTGCCAGAGCCCCACCTGAACCACCTTCACCGATAATAATGGCGATAATAGGAACTTTCAGGTCACTCATTTCCATGAGATTGCGGGCGATAGCTTCCCCTTGACCACGTTCTTCCGCTCCCACACCAGGATAGGCACCTGCAGTATTGATAAAGGTCACAACTGGACGACCAAACTTTTCAGCCTGTTTCATCAAACGTAGGGCCTTGCGGTAGCCTTCTGGATGCGGTTGCCCAAAATTCCGTTTAAGGTTATCTTGCAAACTCTTGCCTTTTTGGATACCAACCACTGTTACAGCTTGATCTCCAAGCCAGCCAATACCACCAACAACTGCTCCATCATCACGAAAAGAACGGTCGCCGTGCAATTGGATAAATTCATCAAAAATGCCTGTCGCAAAGTCCAAGGTTGTCAAACGACTCTGCTCACGCGCTTCTCTGACTATTTTTGCAATATTCATCTAGGACTCCCTCCGTGCAATCTGACTAGGCTAGCAATCGTATCTGGTAAGTCTCTTCTTTTGACAATAGCATCCACAAAGCCATGTTCCAATAGGAATTCTGCCTTTTGAAAATCCTCAGGCAAGCTTTCACGAACCGTATTTTCAATGACACGACGCCCAGCAAAACCGACCAAACTCTGTGGTTCAGCAAGAATAATATCGCCTTCCATAGCGAAGGAAGCTGTTACACCACCTGTCGTTGGATCTGTCAAAATGGTCAGGTAAAAGAGGCCTGCATTTGAATGGCGTTTAACCGCTGCAGAAATCTTGGCCATCTGCATGAGACTCATGATTCCTTCCTGCATACGGGCTCCACCAGAGGCTGTGAGTAGGACAACTGGCAATTTTTCGACAGTCGCATACTCAAATAAGCGAGTAATTTTTTCACCTACAACCGTACCCATAGAAGCCATGATAAAGTTGGAATCCATAATCCCAAGAGCCACAGTCTGACCTTTTATAAGAGCAGTTCCTGTCACAACGGCTTCATCCAGACCTGTTTTTTCACGCATAGTTGCTAGTTTTTTCTGATAACCAGGGAAATGCAAGGGATCCTTGCTTTCAATCCCTGTAAACAATTCCTTGAAGGTTCCCATATCAATCGTCAAAGCCAAGCGTTCTTGGGCAGAAATACGAAAGGTATAGCTACAGTGCGGACAGATACGCTCACTTCCCAGATCCTTCTGATAAATGATATGCTTACAACCTGGACACTTAGAAAATAATTCATCTGGAACCTCTGGCTTTGCTTGAGGTTTTTCCCTAACCGAACGATTAGGATTGATTCGAATATACTTATCTTTTTTACTAAATAGAGCCATTGATTCCCCTTTTCGGTTTAAACTCTTAAAGTCATTTTATTCTTTTTCTTGATATTTAGGTAAGAAGGTTTCCATCAAGAAGGAAGTATCATAATCTCCAGCAATGACATTGCGATCTGAAATGAGGTCAAGCTGGAAATCAGCATTGGTCTGCACCCCCTCTATCTCTAGTTCATAGAGGGCACGTTGCATTTTCATCAAGGCATCAAAACGATTTTCGCCGTGAACGATGACTTTGGCAATCATACTATCATAATAAGGCGGAATAGTATAACCTGGATAAACCGCTGAATCCACGCGCAAGCCAACTCCCCCACTTGGAAGATAGAGATTGGTAATCTTACCTGGACTTGGAGCAAAGTTAAAAGCTGGATTTTCTGCATTGATACGACACTCGATGGCATGGCCACGTAGGACAATATCTTCTTGCTTCACAGACAGAGGCTGACCTGCCGCAATGCGAATCTGTTCCTTAACGATATCAACACCTGAAACAAACTCTGTTACAGGATGTTCCACCTGAACACGTGTATTCATTTCCATGAAATAGAATTTACCACTGGCTTCATCAAGAAGAAACTCAATGGTTCCTGCGTTCTCATAGCCAACAGACTCTGCAGCACGAACAGCAGCAGAACCAATTTCATGACGTAACGTTTTTCCGATTGCAATCGAAGGGCTTTCTTCCAAAACCTTTTGGTTATTCCGTTGAAGAGAACAATCCCGTTCCCCTAAATGGATTACATTCCCGTGTTCATCTCCTAGGATTTGAACCTCGATATGACGAGCTGGATAGATAACCCGTTCTATGTACATGGCACCATTGCCATAATTGGCCTTAGCTTCACTAGAGGCTGTTTCAAAAGCGGAAACTAGGTCTTCTGGTTTTTCAACCTTACGAATCCCTTTACCACCACCACCTGCTGAAGCCTTGAGCATAACAGGATAGCCAATTTTTTCAGCAACAATCAAGGCTTCCTCAGAGTTATGCACTTCTCCATCTGAACCTGGAATGACAGGTACACCTGCTTTGATCATCTGAACACGCGCATTGATCTTGTCTCCCATCATATCCATTACATGACCAGATGGACCGATAAACTTGATGCCAACCTCTTCACACATAGTTGCAAATTTGGAGTTTTCACTGAGAAATCCAAAACCAGGGTGAATAGCTTCTGCTTCAGTCAAAACTGCAGCTGATAGAACCGCATTAATATTGAGATAAGACTCAGTTGCCTTACCAGGGCCGATACAAACCGCTTCATCTGCCAAAAGCGTATGAAGGGCTTCCTTATCAGCAGTTGAATAAACCGCCACCGTCGAAATCCCCAATTCACGCGCCGCACGGATAATACGAACCGCAATTTCACCACGATTGGCAATTAAAATTTTTCGAAACATGGAGAACCTCCTTAGCTCCCAATTGCAAAGGTAAGAGTACCACTGGCTGCAAGCTTGCCATCCACTTCAGCCTTGGCTTCAACCACGGCAATAGTGCCACGACGTTTTACAAAAGTCGCCGTCATAATCAATTGATCTCCAGGTACAACTTGCTTCTTGAATTTGACCTTATCCATACCAGCGTAGAAGACCAGTTTCCCCTTATTTTCAGGTTTTGATAACTCCAAGACACCAGCTGTTTGCGCCAAGGCTTCCATAATCAGAACACCTGGCATAACTGGATATTGAGGGAAATGGCCGTTAAAGAAGGGTTCGTTGATGGTCACATTTTTGATGGCAACAATAGTGTCCTCGCTCACTTCCAACACACGGTCCACTAGGAGCATAGGATAACGGTGGGGAAGAGCTTCTTTGATTCCTTGAATATCGATCATTTGATGCGTACCAATCCTTTACCAAATTCAACCATTTCTTCGTTAGAAACGAGAATTTCCGTTACCACACCATCCTTAGGAGCTGGGATTTCATTCATGACTTTCATGGCTTCGATGATTACCAGTGTTTGACCTTTTTTGACACTATCACCAACTGTGACGAAGGCAGGTTTATCAGGACCAGCAGCCAAGTAGGCTACTCCAACAAGTGGGCTCTCTACAACATCTCCCTCAGCAACTACGCTTGCTTCAGCTAAAGCTGGAACTTCTTCTGCTACAGTCTCTGCTGGAGCAGATGTAGGAGCTACTGGACTTGGTGTTGCTAGAACAGGTGCTGGAGCGACTTGAGGTGCAGCTTCAGATACCAGTCTAGCTTCATTCTTGCTAAACTGCAACTCATCCGTCCCGTTCTTATAAGAAAATTCTCTCAAACTTGACTGGTCAAATTGGGCCATCAAGTCTTTAATATCGTTTAAATTCATACTTATTTATTCTCCCAACGTTTGAAAGCAAGAACTGCATTGTGGCCACCAAAACCAAAGGTATTTGAAATAGCGTATGGAATTTCTTGCTCCAAGCCTTGTCCATAAACGACATTGGCTTCGATATAATCTGATACTTCACTTGTTCCAGCTGTCATTGGTACAAAGTTATGACGCATGGCTTCGATGGTGACGATAGCTTCTACTGCACCTGCAGCCCCCAGCAAATGTCCTGTGAATGATTTGGTTGATGACACAGGTACTTCCTTACCAAGAACAGCCACGATAGCACCGCTTTCACCTTTTTCGTTAGCAGGAGTTGACGTTCCGTGAGCATTGACATAGGCTACTTGCTCTGGAGAAATTTCAGCTTCTTCCAAGGCTAGTTTGATGGCCTTGATAGCACCCTGACCTTCTGGATGTGGTGAAGTCATATGGTAGGCATCACAAGTATTACCATAACCAACAACTTCAGCAAGGATCGTTGCCCCACGTTTTTCAGCATGTTCAAGACTTTCAAGAACCAACATCCCTGAACCTTCACCCATGACAAACCCATTGCGATCCTTATCAAATGGGATAGAAGCACGACTTGGATCCTCTGTAGTAGAAAGAGCTGTCAAAGCTTGGAAACCAGCAATAGCAAAAGGTGTAATAGAGGCTTCTGAACCACCTACCAACATAACATCTTGGAAGCCAAACTTAATTGAGCGGAAGGCATCCCCAATCGCATCATTTGATGAAGCACAGGCAGTATTGATGGATTTACAAACACCGTTCGCTCCAAAACGCATAGCAACATTTCCTGAAGCCATATTTGGCAAGGCTTTTGGAAGGGTCAATGGCTTCACACGTTTTGGTCCTTTTTCGTTGAGACGAAGCACTTGATCTTCAATTTCCTTGATTCCACCAATACCAGAAGCCACGATAACACCAAAACGATCTTTATCAAGAGCCTCTACATCTAAATTGGCATGATTAACAGCTTCTTGGGCCGCATACAAGGCATATAAAGAATAGTTATCAAAACGATTGGTATCTTTCTTTACAAAGTATTTATCAAAAGGAAAATCTTGGATTTCTGCCGCATTATGCACATCAAAGTCACTATGATCAAATTTTGTAATTGAACCAATTCCGATTTTTCCAGTTGTCAAACTATTCCAAAATTCTTCTGGTGTATTTCCGATTGGAGATGTTACTCCATAACCTGTTACTACTACGCGATTTAGTTTCATCTTTTTTACCTCTAGCTTCTGCTACATACTTAAGCCACCATCAATGGCAACCACTTGACCAGTTAGATAATCTTGGCCTGCTAAAAATACTGTTAAATCTGCAACCTGCTCTGCCTGCCCAAATGCTTTCATAGGAATTTGCGCCAGCATAGCATCTTTCACCTTGTCTGATAGAACAGCTGTCATATCGGATTCAATCATTCCTGGTGCAATAGCATTAACCCTGATATTGCGATTGGCCACTTCACGCGCCACAGACTTGGTAAAACCAATCAAACCAGCCTTAGAAGCAGCATAGTTAGCTTGACCGATATTTCCCATCAAACCAACAACACTAGACATATTAATGATAGCACCTTCTCTAGCTTTTATCATCGGTTTCAAGACTGATTGTGTCATGTTAAAAGCCCCAGTCAGGTTAACCTTGAGAACTTTTTCAAAATCCGCTTCTGTCATCTTGAGCATAAGGGTATCTTGGGTAATTCCTGCATTGTTGACCAAAACATCTACTGAACCCAACTCTACAATAGCTTGATCAACCATACGCTTAGCGTCTGCAAAATCTGATACATCTCCTGAAATGGGAACTACCTTGACACCATAGTTTGAAAACTCAGTTAACAAATCCTCTGAGATTGTCCCACGACTGTTTAAGACAATGTTGGCTCCTGCTTGAGCAAACTTGTGGGCGATGGCAAGACCAATTCCACGACTCGAACCTGTAATAAAGATATTTTTATTTTCTAGTTGCATTCTTTTCTCCTGTTTCCTCTTGTATTTATGGGAGAAGGGATTATTTATTTTCTAGCAAGGCTTCCAAGCTCGCCTTATCTTCGACATTGGCTAGTTTAGCTGTTTTATCAATTTTTTTGACAAAGCCTGACAAGACTTTCCCCGGTCCAATCTCGATAAAGTTGGTTATGCCTGCTTCTTGCATAACCGCAATACTTTCATAGAAACGAACTGGCTCCTTGACCTGACGCGTCAAGAGTTGAGCAATGTCTTCTTTTTGCATAATTGCAGCTTCTGTATTGCCGACTAGGGGACAAGTAAAATCTGAAAAACTTACTTGAACTAGAGTTTCAGCTAGTTTCTGGCTAGCAGGCTCAAGGAGAGCGGTATGAAAAGGTCCTGAAACCTTGAGAGGAATCAAGCGTTTGGCACCTGCTTCTTGCAAGAGTTCAACAGCTCGATCAACTGCAGCCACTTCTCCACCAATCACAATTTGTGCAGGTGTATTATAGTTGGCTGGGGTAACCACTCCAAGTTCAGAGGCTTTTTGACAAGCTTCTTCAATGACCTCTACTGGTGTATTAAGAACTGCCACCATCTTACCAGAGCCAGCAGGGGCCGCTTCTTCCATATAGGCTCCACGCTTAGCAATCAAGGCAATCGCATCTTCAAAATCCAAGGCGCCACTGGCCACCAAGGCAGAGTATTCTCCAAGAGACAAACCAGCAACCATATCAGGCTGATAGCCCTTTTCTTGCAATAAACGGTAAATAGCAACTGAAGTTGCTAAAATAGCTGGTTGCGTATAGCGGGTCTGATTGAGTTTTGCTTCTTCCCTATCGATGAGATGACGCAAATCATAACCGAGCACCTGACTCGCTTGATCAATCGTTTCTTTAACAATAGGGTAGTGATCATATAAATCACGGCCCATACCTAGATACTGGGCACCTTGGCCAGCAAATAAAAAGGCTGTTTTAGTCATTTCTTACAACTCCTGCCCAACGAGAGGCTTCTTCTTGAATTTTCTTAGCTGCTCCGTAATACAAATCTTTTAGAATTTCTTCAACTGTTTCTTCTTTAGAAACAAGTCCTGCAATTTGACCTGCCATAACAGATCCACCATCCACATCTCCGTGAACAACCGCTTTGGCTAGCGCACCCGCTCCCATTTGTTCAAAGATTTCCAAATCAGGATTTTCTTGTTTAAAGGCATCTTTTTCAGCTTTTTCAAAATCACGAGTCAACTGATTTTTAATTGCACGAACAGCATGGCCAAAGTGTTGAGCTGAAATCGTAGTATCAATATCTCTAGCTTTTAAGATCTTGGCCTTATAATTTGGATGGGCATTAGACTCTTTTGCAACGACGAAACGAGTTCCAACCTGAACAGCCTCTGCACCTAGCATAAAGCCAGCCGCAGCACCTTCACCATCAGCAATCCCTCCTGCAGCAATAACAGGAATAGATACAGCAGCAGCTACCTGGCGCACCAAGGTCATGGTTGTTAATTTCCCAATATGTCCCCCAGCTTCCATTCCTTCTGCAATGACGGCGTCCGCCCCAATTTTTTCCATGCGTTTGGCTAGGGCAACACTTGGTACAACTGGAATAACCGTAATCCCTGCTTCATGGAAGCGTTCCATGTATTTACCTGGATTTCCTGCGCCTGTTGTCACTACTTTAACACCTTCCTCGATAACGAGGTCTACAATATCTTCCACAAAGGGAGACAAGAGCATGATGTTGACACCAAAGGGTTTATCAGTCAATGATTTGATTTTATCAATACTTGCCTTGACAACTTCTTTAGGGGCATTCCCCCCACCGATAATGCCTAGTCCTCCAGCCTTGGAAACAGCCCCTGCCAAATCACCATCAGCGACCCAGGCCATTCCTCCTTGGAAAATAGGATAATCAATGTTCAATAATTCTGTAATACGCGTTTTCATAGTGCCTCCATCGTTTCTTGCTTACGTAATAGTTCGATACCGTCATAATTTGACAATCAAACTATTGCCTAAACAAGAGGGAGCGGGTTTCCCTACTCCTTCTATCTTCTATTCTGCTTATTTTGTTTGCTCTTCAACGTAGGCAACCAAGTCACCAACTGTTTTCAAATCATCTTCTGCTTCGATTTGGATATCAAAAGCATCTTCAATTTCTGAGATTACTTGGAACAAGTCCAATGAATCTGCGTCCAAATCATCAAAAGTTGATTCAAGTGTTACTTCTGATGCGTCTTTTCCAAGTTCTTCAACGATAATTTCTTGTACTTTTTCAAATACTGCCATGATAGGACTCCTTTAAAATAAATAGTTTTTTTATAACAATGTGTTCACCACATGATTACCTAAATTGTAAGAATGAGTGTGCCCCAGGTCAAGCCTCCACCGAAGCCTGATAGCAGAACAGTTTGGCTACCATCTAAATGGATGAGGCCTTGTTCTACACACTCTGAAAGTAAAATCGGGATACTGGCTGCACTGGTATTGCCATATTCCATCATATTGGCTGGAAGTTTGGCTCGGTCGACACCGATTTTTCTAGCCATCTTATCCAAAATACGGTCATTAGCCTGATGAAGTAGCAGATAATCCAAGTCTGTCGCCTCTATAGGAGATTCATCAATAGTCTGTTTGATAGACTTGGCTACATCTCGAATAGCAAAATCAAAGACTGCGCGTCCATCCATCTTCAAAAATGAATCTGTACTTTCTTGCTCTGAAAATGGAGAATGCAAGCCTGAATGTCCATACGTCAGACATTCACTACGACTTCCATCGCTATTGAGGCTCTCAGCCAAGAAATGCTCTTGCTCGCTAGCTTCTAGCAAGACACCACCAGCACCATCTCCGAACAAGACAGCTGTTGAGCGGTCAGACCAGTCCAAAGATTTTGACATAGTTTCACTAGCGATAACTAAACCCTTGCGATATGTTCCTGAAGAAATGAACTTTTCTGCAGTTGATAGAGCAAATACAAATCCACTGCAAGCAGCTGTTAGGTCAAAAGCAAAAGCTTTTTTTGCACCAATATTAGCTTGGACACGAGCAGCTGTAGAGGGCATCATCGAATCTGGAGTAATGGTAGCTAGGATGATAAAATCCAACTCCTCCCCTGTGATTCCAGCTTTTGCCATCAGTTTCTTAGCAACCTCTGTAGCCAAATCACTAGTAGATTCAGTTCTTGAAATATGCCTTTGTCGTATTCCCGTCCGACTTGAAATCCACTCATCATTGGTATCCATAATCTGAGCCAAATCATGATTTGTAACCACTTGCTCTGGCACATAATGAGCAACCTGGCTTATTTTTGCAAAAGCCATTATCTCAAATCCTCCAAAAATTGATAAAGATTAGTCAAACCTTTGCTCATAACCTCAATTTCTTGCTTACTCATACCATCAATGATTTTTTCAACCATGGCCTTGTGGAAGCGTTTATGTAGCCTATGAACCAAGCGACCTTTCTTTGTCAAATGCAGATGCACCACACGTCGATCATGTTCTGAACGAATGCGTTCAATGTAACCCTTGCGTTCGAGATTATTCAAACTAGTCGTCACTGTCCCAAGAGTCACCATCAACTCTTTTGACACTTGACTTGGTGTCACATCTGGAACTTTTCCAATCACATCAATCGTATGCATTTCTTTGATGGAGATATCCTTGAAACGACTACCCCTCAAGCTAACTTCCTCGATAACGAGGACATTGTTAAATATAGATGTTAAATATTCATTAATACGTTGGTAGTCCAATCTTTCCTTCCCTCCTTTTCAAAAAAACTTTTAGAATCAAAACATTTGACAAGAGAATTATATCAAACTTCAAAGAACGGTGCAAGTATTTTTTTATTTTCCTATAAATTTAGGTCTTCTTCTCTCCGAATGAGCCCGAACACCTTCTTTGAAATCCTCTGTTTGAGCTAGTGATTCCTGTAGGTTCAGTTCTAAAGCGGCATAATCTTGCCAATCTTTAAATTGGCTCTCCCAAACCAACTTCTTAATGGCAGCATAAGAATTAGCTGAGCCACGTCTTAATTTTTTAAGAAGCTGTTCTCTGGTTTTTTCTAGTTTGTCAGCTTCACAGACACGATAAACAAGACCCCACTCCAGAGCTTTATCTGCAGTTAAAGCCTCTCCTGTCATAGCTAGTTGAGCAGCTCGCGTCACACCAATACTTCGGCTCAAGAGATGAATTCCTCCTGCATCTGGAGCCAAGCCAACTCCGACAAAGGCCTGGATAAACTTAGCCTTATCAGTCGCTAGACAGAAATCTGCGGCAACAGCCACATTAGCTGCAGCACCTGCAACAGCCACATCTACCTCCATTAAAATAGGTTTGGCTATTTGTTTGATTTTATAAGAAATAGTATTGACCAATTCTGCGATTTTCGTCAATGATGGAATATCATCCTCATCGACTGCTCGCTTCATCTCTACCAAATCTCCCCCAACTGAGAAAACTTTTCCATTAGCATTAATCAAGATAAAATGCACAGCAGGATCCTTCTCTGCCAAAGTCAGTGCTTCTAAAATCTCCTCACACATGGGGATGTGAAAGCCATTTGCAACCTCAGGACGGTTCAAGGTAAGAATTGCCAAGTCCTCATCAAGCTGATAAATAATGTGTTCCATCAGGGCTCCTTTTTATTTTATAAGCAGTTTATACTCTTCGAAAATCAAATTCAAACCACGTCAGCTTCGCCTTGCCGTACTCAAGTACTGTCTACGGCTAGCTTCCTAGTTTGCTCTTTGATTTTCATTGAGTATTAAATTATTTTATTTTCAAAGTATATCTTTTTTAAAACTTGAAAGCAAGAAAAAATCGACTGAAAGTGTCTCGGCCGATTAAGAAGACTCGCTTTATCCTAGAAAGCATCTTATTTTCTTCATTGAAAAAAGGCCTTCTTTCTGCTATAATCGTATAAAATACTTACTTTAGGAGTTCTTATGAAAGTTGTTAAATTTGGAGGTAGCTCTCTTGCCTCTGCTAGTCAATTAGAAAAAGTTTTAAACATCGTCAAAAGCGATTCAGAGCGTCGTTTTGTAGTTGTTTCTGCGCCTGGTAAACGCAATGCTGAAGATACTAAGGTTACGGATGCCTTAATTAAATACTACCGCGACTATGTTGCTGGTAACGATATTAGCAAGAGTCAAAACTGGATTATAGACCGCTATGCTGCCATGGTTAGTGAATTGGGACTGAAACCAGCTGTTCTAGAGAAAATTTCAAAAAGCATTCGTGCCTTGGCCACTCTTCCTATCGAAGAAAACGAATTTCTCTACGATACTTTCCTAGCAGCGGGTGAAAACAACAATGCCAAATTGATTGCTGCCTACTTTAATCAAAATGGGATTGATGCACGCTATGTGCATCCTAGAGAAGCTGGTATTGTGGTCACAAGTGAGCCTGGTCACGCTCGCATCATTCCATCAAGTTATGACAAGATTGAAGAATTAACAAACACAAATGAAGTCCTTGTCATTCCTGGTTTCTTTGGGGTTACCAAGGAAAATCAAATCTGTACCTTCTCACGTGGAGGATCAGACATTACAGGTTCTATCATTGCTGCCGGTGTTAAGGCAGACCTCTATGAAAACTTTACAGACGTTGATGGTATCTTTGCGGCTCACCCTGGTATTATCCACCAACCACACTCAATCCCTGAGTTGACCTACCGTGAAATGCGCGAGTTGGCCTATGCAGGTTTCTCAGTTCTTCATGACGAAGCCCTTCTTCCTGCCTACCGTGGAAAAATCCCTCTCGTTATCAAGAATACCAACAATCCTGACCATCCAGGTACTCGTATCGTTCTAAAACATAGTAGTGATGAATTTCCAGTTGTGGGAATTGCTGGTGACTCAGGCTTTGTCAGCATCAACATGTCGAAATACCTCATGAACCGTGAGGTTGGATTTGGACGCAAGGTTCTTCAAATCCTTGAAGATCTTAACATCGGTTGGGAACATATGCCAACAGGTATCGACGATCTTTCAATCATCCTCCGTTCTCGCGAACTAACTCCTATCAAGGAAGAAGAAATCCTTCGTCAGTTGGTTCAAAAGGCTGAAGTAGACCATGCAGAAATCGAACACGACCTTTCTATCATTATGATTGTTGGAGAAAAGATGAAGAGCCATATCGGAGTAACTGCTACTGCAACACGTGCTCTATCTGAAAATAAGATCAACATCCAGATGATGTCTCAAGGTTCTAGTGAAGTATCTATTATGTTTGTTGTCCATAAGGACCAAGAGAAAGCAGCTATTAAAGCCCTTTACAATGCCTTTTTCGGTGAAAGTAAGGAAGACTAAGCATGGCTCAATCACTTAACAAAACAGTGCTTCTCAATACAACAGGCACCTCCTACCTCTCTATAGCTGGAAAAGTTGGGAAATTTCTTGTCGGAGATCAAGCTCTGGAATTTTACCCAGATGTCAATGTTGAACAATTTATCCAGATTCCTTGGAGCCATATCAACCAAATTGGAGCTAATGTTACTGGTCGCAAAATCAGTCGCCACTTCGAAGTCTTTACAGACAGAGGAAAATTCCTCTTTGCCTCAAAAGACTCAGGTGCCATTCTTAAAATTGCTCGCGAAAAACTGGGCAATGACAAGGTCGTCAAGCTTCCTACCCTGATTCAGACAATTAGCCAAAAATTTAAAAATCTATTTGCAAAAAAGTAGAAACTTTAGTATAATCATAGCAACGGATAAGTAGGTTATCTTCTTCTTTCAGAAAGTCTGCGGATGCTGCGAGCAGATAGGAGGGATAGGTGAAATTCTACCGTTAGTAACAATTACATACACAATCAAGTGCACACCTGTGAAGTTGGATGGAACCGTGGCCCTGCCACTCCAACGCTTTGTCAGGTGTGCTTTTTTCATAAAGGAGTTCTTATGTTAGATATCAAACGTATTCGTACAGACTTTGATGCTGTCGCAGAAAAATTGGCTACACGTGGTGTAGATGCTGCTATCTTAAACGAGATGAAAGAAATCGATGCCAAACGTCGTGACATTTTGGTTAAGGTTGAAACTCTCAAAGCAGAACGCAACACAGTTTCAGCTGAGATTGCCCAAGCTAAGCGCAACAAGGAAAATGCAGATGACAAGATTGCTGCCATGCAAACCCTATCTGCTGAGGTCAAAGCTTTGGATGCTGAATTGGCAGACATCGATGCTAAATTGACAGAATTTACCACTACTCTTCCAAATATCCCTGCTGACAGCGTTCCTGTTGGGGCTGATGAAGATGACAATGTGGAAGTTCGCCGTTGGGGTACTCCACGCGAGTTCGATTTCGAGCCAAAAGCCCACTGGGATCTGGGTGAAGATCTTGGTATCCTTGACTGGGAACGCGGTGGTAAGGTAACGGGTGCTCGCTTCTTATTCTATAAAGGACTCGGTGCTCGTTTGGAACGTGCTCTCTATAACTTTATGTTGGATGAGCATGGTAAAGAAGGCTATACTGAAGTCATCACACCTTACATGGTTAACCACGATTCTATGTTTGGTACTGGTCAATATCCAAAATTCAAGGAAGATACTTTTGAATTGAGCGACAGCAATTATGTCCTTATTCCTACAGCTGAGGTTCCTCTGACAAACTACTACCGTGATGAAATCCTTGACGGTAAAGACCTGCCAATCTACTTCACTGCTATGAGTCCATCATTCCGTTCTGAGGCTGGTTCAGCTGGTCGTGATACTCGTGGCTTGATTCGTTTGCACCAATTCCACAAGGTTGAAATGGTTAAATTTGCCAAACCAGAAGAATCTTACGAAGAATTGGAAAAAATGACAGCCAACGCTGAAAACATTCTTCAAAAACTCAACCTTCCATACCGTGTCGTTGCTCTCTCTACTGGGGATATGGGCTTCTCAGCTGCCAAGACTTACGACTTGGAAGTTTGGATTCCAGCGCAAAACAATTACCGTGAAATCTCAAGCTGTTCAAACACAGAAGATTTCCAAGCCCGTCGTGCTCAAATCCGTTACCGTGATGAAGCTGATGGCAAGGTTAAATTGCTCCACACCTTAAACGGTTCTGGACTTGCAGTTGGACGTACAGTGGCTGCTATTCTTGAAAACTATCAAAATGCAGATGGTTCTGTGACCATCCCAGAAGCTCTTCGTCCTTACATGGGTGGAGCTGAAGTTATCAAACCATAAAAAATAAGGTTTAGCTATTTCTAGCTAGACCTTTTTCGTAACCAAATCAAGTAAACGCCTAATACAAAGAATAAAATAGTTAGGCATATAACAGTTTCAGCCAATACCAGATAATCCAGAAATGGAAGCTTCAAGATTCCCTGAGCCATCTTGAGCGAGGTAGCCGTGATAATGGTTGGGAAGGTGAGGGCTGAGAAGGCTGGTTGAAAGCCTTGTTTTAAAATATTGGGCAGGCGAGTTAAAACAAAGAAAAAGAAGGATTGAGAAGCCAAAATCATGGCAATCAAGAGCCAAGTCGGTAGGCTGGCTCCTCCAACTCGAACCAGGGAAGCCAAGAGCAGAGAGAAAGGAGCACAGTAGATTCCTTCTTGCCCAAGCAAGGCTACTGGTAGTGGATGTTGCTTTAAATCACTATAAATAAGGGGATAGAGATAGAAGGTCAAGACAAAACCAAAACTCAAGGTCGCATAGGCAATCTCGATAATGCCTACCAGAGGATAAGTCAAGGCAGCCACTGCTATCCCCACATAGAGAACCGTCCAGCTAGGAGTCGCATGAACCCTCCGACCCGGACAAGCAAATTTGACGGTAAAAGCAGCAATCAAGGCCAAATCCAAGAGAAATGAAAACCACCAGAGCCCATGCGCTACCAGAGGAAGATGAGGAAAAACGCGAAAGACATAGGTCGATAAAATCATTCCAGCCATAGGAAAAGTGGCCATTCCTGACAAAAGAGGAGGCTTGGTCAATTCTTGCTTGGTTTCTTTCCAATTAAACAGATGCAGAATTAAAAAGTAAACCCACAAAATCAAACCTGACAAACTCAGTATATGTGACAGAACTGGCAACATATCTAAAACGAGATTCCCAGCTCCTGCCAAACCTAACAAACAACCAGAAAATACTAAGGGGAGTTTTTTCATCCTAACCTCCAATAATCATGTTAGTTTCAGTATAGCATAAAAGCGCTTAAATGAGGACTTAAAAAAACGAAGTCCGTGGATTTCAGACTTCATTTTTTGATCAGATATAAATTAAGCATAAGGTTGCAATTCTGGGTTAATTGGGGTATTGGCTAGATTGTTAGCATAGTTACAGAGGCTTGCTAGGCTGACACCAAGAACCACATCCAAGGCATTTTGTTGGGTATAGCCAACTTCTAGAAACTCAGACAAGGCTTCATCTCCTACACGACCCTTGGTATTGATAACTGCCAAGGTAAACTTAGCTAGGGTGTCCAATTTAGGATCTGTTTCAATTGGAGTACGATTGCGAAGGGCTTGAAGCAGGTCATCGTTCATCTGGATCTGTTTAATTGAAAAGGCTGTGTGACCTGCGACGCAGAAGGCACAACCGTTTGTCACAGCTGCCGTGATTTGCACTACTTCGCGCTCAACAGGTGTCAGGCTGTTGCGACGGTTGATAGCTCCGACAGTACGGTAAGCCTCTAAAGCAGTCGGTGCATTAGCCAAGAGACCGATTAGGTTAGGAATATAGCCATTGTTATCTTTTTCTACTGTTTCAAGAACTTCTTTCACTTCTGCTGGTGCTGATTCTACTGTATGGATTGTAAATGTTGTCATCATAAAACCTCTTTTCATGTTGTTGAAATCTAGTCTATCACAGATTCTATACCGTGTATAATATATATTTTAAATTGCACTGATAGAAATTTTTTATGAAAGCAAAAAATCACACGCGATGTGTGATTCTATTATTTATTAAAATACTTTTTAGTCTCAGCAATAACAACTGGTGATAAAACTAAGAGAGCAATCAAGTTTGGCAGAGCCATCAAAGCGTTGACAATATCAGCAATAATCCAGACCATATCCAACTCGATAAAACCTCCCAGCAAGACCATGAGCACAAAAATCACACGGTAGAGCCAGATAAAACGAACCCCAAAGAGAAACTCGAAACAGCGTTCTCCATAGTAGTTCCAACCTAGAATCGTTGTAAAGGCAAAAAGTACAAGGAAGATAGTCAAGAGGGCAGGCCCAAAGTGAGAAAATACTGTTGAGAAGGCTGACTGAGTCAAAGCCACTCCATTCAAGTCACTATTCCATACTCCAGTTACCAAGATGGTCAAACCAGTCAGAGTACAAATGATGAGGGTATCAATAAAGGTTCCTGTCATGGAAATCAAACCTTGCTCTACTGGTTCATTTGTCTTAGCCGCAGCAGCTGCAATGGGAGCAGAACCCAGACCAGATTCGTTTGAGAAGACACCACGCGCCACACCATTTTGGATAGCCATCCGAATGCTAGCACCAGCAAATCCACCTACCGCAGCAACAGGACTAAAGGCTGATGTCAAGATTAAAGCGACTGTAGCAGGAAGTTTTCCAATATTGAAGAAAATAACTGTAAGAGTTCCCAAAATATAGATGATAGCCATAAAAGGAACAACGGCTGTCGAAACCTTTGAAATAGACTTGAGTCCTCCAAAAACAGCAATCGCTACTAAGACAGACAAAACGAGAGCCGTAATAGCTGGCGAAATAGTCGTTGTATTTTGGACAGATTCTGTAATCGAGTTGACTTGGGTAAAGGTTCCGATTCCTAACAAAGCTACTAAGACACCTGCAATAGCAAAGAAGATAGCAAGTGGTCGCCACTTTTCTCCCATCCCTAGAAGAATATAGTGCATTGGACCTCCTGCAACAGCACCGTTATCGTCTTTAGTCCTGTATTTGATAGCCAATAAACCTTCCGCATACTTGGTTGCCATTCCAAAGAAAGCCGCCATCCACATCCAAAAGAGGGCTCCTGGACCACCGACTTTGATAGCCGTCGCCACCCCGATAATATTTCCCGTACCAACTGTCGCCGCAAGAGCTGTACACAAGGCCGCAAAACTGGATACATCGCCATGCCCCTTATCCTTGGTAAAAATAAGCTGGAAGGCCTTAGAGAGACGCAAAACCTGCAAAAGTCCTAAACGGGCAGTTAGGTAAATCCCTGTTCCGACCAAGAGAATCAAGAGGGGTGGACCCCAAGCAAAAGCATCAATTGATTTAAGCAATTCTAACATTTCCTTCTCCTATCTTTTCAACTCCAAAAGAAAGAGCACATGCAAGATACATGTACTCTGGAATGCTTAGATAAATGCTAAAAAGCGGTCTATCCTAGCTCTGTCCTTTTACCTGAGAGTTTGAGCAGTTGCCTGCCTTGCCCCTTCGGTGCCTTTACGGTCTCTCCAGAGTTCCGTCCATTTACAGTCATGGAAAATCAAACGATTCGCCACTTCTATTAAACTTCATTCGGTGTTGGTATTTAATTGATTCTTATTTTACAAAAAATGTTGGATTTTGTCAATGGATTTTGGGAAAATCTTATTTGACTCAGTTAACTAAACTTAGTAATAATTTTCGAAATCATAAACTCCCAAATTTACACTATAAATCTTTTAAATTACTATTTACAACTTCTCTGCTCATCTCATTATTAAAGAAAGGAAGACCGACGATACGATAACGTTCATCGTCCAACAAAGTTCTTGCCTCATCTCTTTCAGTAATTTGCAGTAAGAATTTCTCTTTCCAGCCTTCTTTACTATTTTTGAAGGTATTATTACTATCCAAAAATTGACTTCCTTTTGGCTCAATGAAAATTTGCCAAGAAGTACTTCCAACTTTTTTATCATTTGCAAGCAAGATAAAGTCAGGCTCAAAAGCACGCCCTTCATCAAAACTATAGATTTTCACTGCTTTCTCATTTCGCAAAAGATAAATATCAGACCACTTTTCCTGCAAATCATTCATCAATTCACGGATAGCACGCACCAGATATTTCTCCTCGCTTGTTCCAAAGTTATCATCATAGGCATACCAATCTAGCTGATCGATATTTTCAAAAATCTCTGTTTCAGACTTGGTTTTTTGTGACCGTCCAAACTCTGCATTCCCATTTACATTAACAGTATACTTTCTCAAGATATTCTCTTCAAAAACTTCACGTACAGGAACAGATTCAAAGTTAGCTGAACCATAAAAGCGCTCTTCAGTTGGAACAATATCTTTTTCAATGCTATATAAAAGCTGTTCTGCAATATAGAGTTTCTGGTCTGAAGTTAACTCACTTATTTGTGATAAAGAAGATTCTAGTATAATATTAACTTTCGAAAGCATTTCAATGAAGGCAGATACACCACTCAAGCCAAAGAAAGCTTTCTGTAAGTTTTTAAAGGTATACTGTTTATTGCGATTGATAGCTGTTCGAACAATATTGGAAGTAATTTCTTTTCCAAACTCGAAGTTTAAGGTGTTTGTCGAATCAGTCGCAAAAACATCATCCTCTGAGAAAGCTTCAAAATCTCTTGTGCTGGAAGTCGGTAAACTGACATCAAAGGAACTCGGAATGAAAGAGGTATCCAACAAACTTTCTTGTCGTTGTTCCAGATATTCTTGGTAGGAAAGACGTTTATTCATCCAAACAAGACCATCTGTATAGGTTCGTGTTTGTTTGAAAGATTCTTTGAGCTTTAATTCACGCTCTTCTAAATTGACATCATCAAAAATTCCAGACTCACGCAAGACTTGCTTTAATTCAGAAATATAGCGAGGATTGTTGGCAGAATGATAATGAAGCTGTTCTATGACACGAAGTTCATTGTTTTCATTTTCATCAAATTTACGAGTGAACTTCTCCTCGATTTGATTATCAATCACAAAGGGATAATAACGTGCTCCACGACCGATGAGTTGCTTTTCTGCATTGGTAGTGTTCCCTGCGACAAAACCGTTCTTTGTTGTCTTACCATCACGAATATCGTAAAGACGAACAATATCAAAAAGATTAAGAACATCCCAGCCTTCGTTGAGCATATCAACTGCAAAAATAGCACGAATTTCATTTGAAGGGAGTTCCAGAGTATTCAACTCCACTAAATTGTTGCTAGTCTTGTTTTTCCCATCAATCACGAGTAAGCGTTCACGGCGAAAATCTTCCTGCAATTCCTCAATTAAATCTTGAAAAGAAAGTCCAGCCCCTTCAAAAAAAGCAAATGCTTTTTCCAAGATATTTTTTTGCTCCTCATCATTTGCAGTTAAGTTTTTTTGAGACTGTACTTGTTCTACTGACAAGTTGGCTAACATATCCAAAAAAGCCTCTAAGTTTCCTTTATTTTCAGCAATTTTTTGCGACTTAAACAAGACCAAAGGTTTGAGGTTAATTCCATGTTTCAAGGCGATTTTCTTGCGGTATTGGCTGATAATGATTGCCTGCAACATACGAATTGGAAGTTCATTATCTACCAAGTGGAAAAGAACATCTTTAGAGTACTTATCCAAGCGGAACTCTTTCAAGTCATACTTGAAAATCAAAGATTTTTCATATTTTTTGGCAATATCTGGATTTGCTAAATCAATAGTTGCTGTAAATTCAAATAAAGAAGATTTACGGGCTGTACTTTGAATGTTTTCAATCGTCGCCGTCCAGCTGTCGTTCTCATATTTTTCTTTCTTGCCAAGTCCAGCATTCAAGTGATGAGCCTCATCTGCCAATAACACAAGCGATAAATCTTCAAATTGCTCATAAGTTAGGCGATTTTCCCTTGGGGTATTTAAATCTTGGTGAAGTTTTTGAATGGTTGTAAAAACAATATTGATACTATCAGGCTGACTATCGGAAAAATCTGTCACTTCACGTACTCCCACCGCTTGATTATCAATAGTTATTTTGTCCGCAAACAAGTATTTTCCCATCTCATTAGGCAAGAAGTTTGCTCTTGTCTTGGTAAGAATATTGTCATTATTAACAAAAAAAATAAAATTCCGTTCACCCTGTTTAAATTTTTCAAGTATAATCGCTGCCATCAGCAAAGTTTTTCCTGAACCGGTCGCCATATTGTAAAGGACTTGTTCTGGTTTTTTTCGATTTTTCTCATCCCTTTTGTAGTAGAGATACCTCCCTACCGCCTCTTTCTGGTAAGGACGCAGTGGAAATTTCAGATTTTGCGTGATGTAGTCTGGAATGCTTGCCTTAAAGTCAATAAAGCCATTTTCACTAGCTTGCTTATAAATTTCATACACAAAAGCCATCACTTACTCCTCTCCATAGAAGTATCTATTGAGTTTTTTCTCTTCTAGTGAAATGTCATAGTCGCTATCATCTATCTCTGAATAATTAACATACAGGTTATTATTATCCACCAACTCCAGCAAGACTTGTTTTTGTTCAGCTAGTGAAAGTTTTTCGAACTCTGACTTTTTCAACTTTTTAGGGTCGACACGATAAGATAGGAACGAAGACTTTTTAGCCTGTTCAAACAGTTGAGATAGAGTTTCAGGCTCTCTTGCCTCTAAAACTATATTTTTAAAATCCTGGGCATCATTTTTCAGTTCACAGTAAACAAATGAACCACCACCAGTCCAGTTGACATCTTTAGAAATGCCGGTTTCATCTCCTTTTATCACATTATTCAATCTTTCAACAATCTTTTCCTCAATATAATCCATTTGCTCTATCAAAATATATTGACGGTCCATTTTATGAGCAGTTGCTGCTGTTGATCCTGAACCACCAAAGAAATCTAATATAATATCTCCTTCATTTGTCACATACTCCATTAAAATCTTTAGTAATTTTTCTGGCTTCTTGCCACTATTTAGTGCAACCCCTCCTTCATGACGAATATTACCATAATCTCCTGCGAAATCAGCAAAATTGACAATAGGTAAATATTTTACAGCCTTACCATCCTCAATCTCTTTTTTACGTTCTAAAGGCATGCCAGAGAACATTTTACCTCTATTGGCCGTTGCTTTTTGAGGGTTAGTGTAATAACGATATCCTAAACCATCCTCACCTCTACCATAAACTTTATAAAGGGTTCCATTACCATCAATTGAAACTCTGGGCTCAACAATTTTTTGATAAACCTGTCCATAGCTCATTTTAGAGTAAATAGAGCCTGAAATCCATGTCTCTTTCAAAGCGTCTACATTTGCTTCTACTTGAACGAGCTTCCACTCGCCTTTTTTGAAAATCCCAACCTTATTCCCATCAATTTCTTCTATCGAACCATTGGTTAATTCTTGTATTTGCCAAATAAATTTATCATCAGTATAAGGAACAGTAGGTTGATTAGCTTTAAATTGAGTATAGTTTTTTGCATACATTAAAGTATATTCAATTAACGGTTTAAACGCCATCGTTTCCGTTGCAATAGATTTATCTGCATATCTTACTTGAAAATTAAATTGAGTCAAAAAGTTATCCTTACCAAAAATCTCATCCAATAAAATTTTCAGATATGCTTGCTCCTTATCATCAATAGAAATATAGATGGCACCATCTTCACTCAACAACTCTCTTGCTACCACAAGACGATTCTTCATAAACGTCAACCAAGTGGAATGATTAAAATTATCGTTATAGTTGAAACTATCATTTCCAGTATTATAAGGTGGATCAATATAAATCAACTTGACCTTCCCAGCAAAGCGTTTCTTGAGGCTATGCAGTGCAAGCAGATTATTTCCCTTGATAATAAGGTTATCTGTATCCTTTAACTCCTCAACCTCGTGCTCACCGTCTTTATCATAACGCTTGAAATTGCTCAACACCTTCTCGTCTAGCAAGCGATTGATTTCCGCTGGAGCAAGCGTCTCGTTAAAGAAAATCTCTTGACGTTTCACATCGTCCTTGGTTTGCCCTCCCTCAAGCACACAATCTTTATAAGGAAAATTCAGCACAACTTCTTTATTTTCAGAAAGATAGTTTCTGTCTGGCGTCCCAAGACCTATTTTTGTTTTGTAGGCTGTAAAGCTGTCAGGCAAGAACTCCTTGTTATTTAGAAATTGCAAAAAGATATCTTTTTTAAAGACCAATACCCCATTTTGTAGCTTTGAAAAAAAGTGATTAGCGATTGTTTCATTACTCATCAACTGATTGAGCAACTCAGGACTGTACTGCCGTGCCAGCTCTGCTAGTTTATTTTTATTTAGTACGCCGTCCACTAAAAACTTAGGATTTTTAGCGAGGACTTGCTCCAATTCTTGTTTCATATATGGAATTTCCTTCTCACTTAAAATTTGTGAAGAGCTGATAGTATTCCTTTATATGTATATATAAAGGAAGGGTATACCCTTCGGTTTTATTCAATTTTCTAGTTCTATTATAACATATTTGAGCATGTTTAAAAAAATGATAAAAAAGCTTGAGGAACCACATATTTCCTCAGGCTTTTCTTATCCTTTAAAAGTCACAATAGTTGCACCACTGCCTCCAGCATTTTGTGGGGCATAGCCAAAACTCTTGACATGCTTGTTTCTTTGTAGGTATTTGGTGACACCTTCACGGATGACTCCTGTTCCGATACCATGGATGATATCAACTTGAGCCATATTGTTAAGCAAGGCTTGGTCGATAAAGGCATCTAGCTCATTCATGGCCTCTTCATAACGTTTGCCTCGAAGGTCCAGTCTGGCTTGAGGTCCTCGACCAGAAGTTCGTTTCACAACATTGACTTGTTTCTTCTTAACTGGCTTTTCTTGCTGAGCTTGAACAAGGTCAAACTCTTTCTCTTCCAAGGTCATCTTAATCAAGCCAACTTGGGCTTCCCAACGGCCATCCTTGAGTTGATTAATCAAGGTACCACGCTGGCCATAACTGAGAACAACGATATCATCTCCCACCTTTGGAGCTCGTTTTTTCTTAGCTTTTTGAAGGACCTTATTTTTAGACAAGTCCACTTTTTCAGGAGCCAATTTTTTCAGCTTGGCCTTGGCTTCAATGATTTCGTGGGGTTTGAGTTGGGATTTACTGTGGAGATTTTTGAGAATCTGGTCACTCTCACTTAGAGCCATATCCACAATCTCAGCAGCCTGTTCACGCGCCTTATTAAGTTCGGTTTCCTTTTCACGATTGAGCTCGTTGTAAAGTTTTTTAAGAGCACGATTCATCTTGAGATTTTCTTGCTCCACCTCACGAATATTATCCAAACGTTTACGGCTTTCCAGCGTCTGCTCTTCTAGTTGCTCAATAATCCGATTGACATCATTGTCTTGATCGACCTGCTGGCTGGCATCCCCTACGATAACTTCAGATAGTCCTAAACGTTTAGCGATTTCAAAGGCATTGCTTCGGCCAGGAACACCCTGCATAAAGCGATAAGTCGGGCGAAGAGTTGCAGTATCAAACTCCATGCTAGCATTTTGCACAAAGGCTGTCTCAATACCATAGGCCTTGAGTTCCGGATAGTGAGTCGTCGCCATGGTCTTGACTTGACGCAGGCGAAGGTCCTCCAGAATAGCCATGGCAAGGGCAGCTCCCTCTTGAGGATCGGTACCAGCTCCCAACTCATCCAAGAGCAAGAGCGAATGCTGGTTGACCTTACCAAGAATATCCACAATATTGGTCATGTGGCTAGAGAAGGTAGACAAGCTCTGCTCAATAGACTGCTCATCTCCAATATCTGCAAAGATTTCTTCAAAAATACCAACACGGCTTCCCTTATCTGCTAAAATCGGCAAACCGGACTGAGCCATGACCTGCGTCAAGCCCAGAGTTTTAAGCATGATGGTCTTCCCACCTGTATTAGGACCTGTAATAACAATAGCTGTTAAATCTTGGCCAAAATGGACATCATTTGCGACGGCATTTTTGACCAAAGGATGGCAGACATGGAGCAGTTGAATCTCTTGATTTTCTGATAGCTGGGGAACTACTGCTTGCCTTTCTTGGATAAAGCGGACCTTGGCACGAATCAAGTCCAGATGGCCGATAATCCAAGCATCATTAGCAATCTCAGCTGCATGAGGGCGGACACGCTCAGAAATTTCTTGGAGAATGCGAAGCATTTCATAGCGCTCATCTGCTCGCAAACTAGCGACTTCTTCGCTCAGTTTGACCACCTCACGGGGTTCGATATAGACGGTATTTCCACTAGCAGAAATATCATGAACGACACCTGCAATTTTATTGCGGTAGGTGTTTTTGACTGGTAAAACCTGACGGCCATTTCTGCTAGCAACAATCCCTTCTGTCAACATCTGCGCTTTTTGCTTGAGCAAGTCTTGCAAGACATCGCGTACCTGACTCTCGCTATCATGGATTTTTCTACGGATGCGCGCCAATTCTTCACTGGCAAAATTTTCAATGAAACCTGCATCATTAAAGGCTTGGAGATTTCCTTGTAATTGCGGAAAATCATGTAATTTCTCAAACCAAAGGGCTAATTCTTCCAAACTGACATTTTCCAGATTGGCGTAAAAACTTTGCAGTTCTCGGCTGGCAAGAAGCACGCGCTTCAAGAGCAGGAACTCTTCGATATTGAGGTCCGCTCCCATCTCCAACCGCTTGCAGACTCCTGATATTTCCTTGGTTGCGAGAATGGTAAAATGAGGTTGCTCGACGAAAAGAGCCTGCATTTCCTTCATCTCAGCAAAAGCCTGTTTGATTTTATCTGCTTTGACAGTCGGAGCCAGCTGTCTCAATTGCTCCAAGCCCTGTTCGGTCAACAAATGGGGTTCAAACAAGGCCTTGACCTTATTGAACTCTAATGTTTCTAATATTTTCTTATTCATCTTTATTTCCTTGTCTTTGAATGTCTAGGTGTATTAGCTTTTTACATTCTGATAGGTTCGAGTCAAATCTGTAAACAAAGGGCTAGGAAAACTCCTGCCCTTTTTATCCGATTAAATTTGTCACCCAGATTTGTTTGAGCCAACTGGTTGTTACCGGTATGCTCTGGATGATGTGTTTTGCGACGATACTCTTTTCAAGAGGATTTTGTATAACTGCCATGGGGATGGTTGCCAAGATTGTCAAAGCCATCTGCAAGACAAATAAGGTCACCAACATGGACAAGATACCTGCTGAAACTCGGAACAACTTGCCCCCCAGTTTTTTACTAGGAAGTAAGTGTAAGAGGAGACCAAGCAAACGACCGATGCTATAAACAATCCCAAATACAAGCAAGTAGCCGATCCCTGCGTAAAAGACCTTATCCAACTGAAAGAGTTTATCCGATGGGAAAAAGAAAGTTCCCTGACCTTCCTGCGGATTTGCATAAGGGAGCAATAAATGGAATTGTTCTCCCAGCCCCTTATAAAACTGGCCAGCCATAAAAGCCGATGCCATGGCTGAAATCAGATAATAAACCTGTAAGAGCAGACCTCTCCGATAGCCGATATAAAATCCCCAAGCCAAGACCAATAGAAGAAGGAGTGAAATCATAAGGAATCCTCAATCTTGCTCTGTTCTTGCTTGCAAGTCACCAGCTTGTGACGGAGTTCTTCTAATTCTTGCTCCTTATCATCAAATTCAATCTCACGGCTGAGTTGAGTTGACAAACAGTTGACTGCCAACAAAAGAGCGATTGTTTCATCATCTGCGCTAGGCATTTGTTCTTTAATTGCTTGGTATTTTTCTGTCGCAACCTTGGCGATTTCCTCCATAAAAAGGTTATCATGTTCGCTTGTCAAGGTTAATGATTTTTTCCCGAATGTAAATTTGAATCGATTTAGATTTGCCATAAAATTCACCTCACGATATTATACCAAAATTCGCTAACTTTGTCAGTTTTTACAAATTTACCTGCTTTTATGGTACAATAGAAACTATGGCAAGTATAACACTCACACCAAGTGAAAAGGAGATTCAGGCTTTTCTTGAACACTATCAAACCAGTCTGGCTCCTAGTAAGAATCCCTATATCCACTACTTTTTGAAACTGCCTCAGGCAACGGTTTCTATCTATACTTCTGGAAAGGTCTTACTTCAGGGTGAAGGCGCTGAGAAATACGCTAGTTTCTTTGGCTATCAAATTCTAGAGCAAACCAGCGGACAAAATCTCCCTTTGATTGGGACAGATGAGGTGGGAAATGGTTCCTACTTTGGTGGGCTTGCAGTTGTGGCTTCCTTTGTCACACCTGACCAACATGACTTCTTACGAAAACTCGGTGTGGGAGATTCTAAAACTCTGACCGACCAAAAGATTCGTCAGATTGCCCCTATCCTAAAAGAAAAAATCCAGCACCAGGCACTGCTTCTCTCACCAAGCAAGTACAACGAAGTCATTGGAGACCGCTACAATGCTGTTTCGGTTAAGGTTGCCCTCCATAATCAGGCTATCTATCTCCTCCTTCAAAAAGGTGTTCAGCCTGAGAAAATTGTAATTGATGCCTTTACCAGTGCTAAAAATTATGACAAGTACTTGGCACAAGAGGCCAATCGTTTCAGCAATCCTATCAGCTTAGAAGAAAAGGCCGAGGGCAAATACTTGGCTGTCGCAGTTTCTTCTATCATTGCGCGTGATCTCTTTCTGGAAAATCTTGACAATCTAGGACGAGAACTGGGCTATCAGCTTCCAAGTGGAGCTGGAACAGCTTCTGATAAGGTGGCTAGCCAGATTTTGCAAGCCTATGGTATGCAGGGACTCAACTTCTGCGCCAAACTGCACTTTAAAAATACTGAAAAAGCGAAAAAACGCTTAGAAAGGTAAATTATGAATTCATTTAAAAATTTCTTAAAAGAGTGGGGATTGTTCCTCCTGATTCTGTCATTACTAGCTTTGAGCCGTATCTTTTTCTGGAGTAACGTCCGCGTAGAAGGACATTCCATGGATCCTACCCTAGCGGATGGCGAAATTCTCTTTGTCGTTAAGCACCTCCCTATTGACCGTTTTGATATCGTAGTGGCCCATGAGGAAGATGGCAATAAGGATATCGTTAAGCGCGTGATTGGAATGCCTGGCGACACTATCCGTTATGAAAACGATAAACTTTACATCAATGACAAAGAGACGGACGAACCTTACCTAGCTGACTACATCAAACGCTTCAAGGACGATAAACTCCAAAGCACCTACTCAGGCAAGGGATTTGAAGGAAATAAAGGCACTTTCTTTAGAAGCATCGCTCAAAAAGCTCAAGCCTTCACAGTCGATGTCAACTACAATACCAACTTCAGCTTTACTGTTCCAGATGGAGAATACCTTCTCCTCGGAGATGACCGCTTGGTTTCGAGCGACAGCCGCCACGTAGGTACTTTTAAAGCAAAAGATATCACAGGGGAAGCTAAATTCCGCTTCTGGCCAATCACCCGTATCGGAACATTTTAAGAAATCGAAGAGGCCGAGAATCAAGAATCTCAGCCTCTTCTTCTATCGTGAGAAGTGATCGTTTATTGACTATAGTAAAAACAACCCCAACTCTCACCTATTCATACAAAGGAATTTTATGGAAGTTTATTTTTCAGGAACCATTGAACGGATTATTTTTGAAAATCCCAGCAATTTTTATCGCATCCTCCTCCTAGAAATCGAAGATACGGACGCAGAGGATTTTGATGATTTTGAAATCATTGTCACAGGAACCATGGCTGACGTGATTGAGGGAGAAGACTATACTTTTTGGGGGCAAATTGTCCAGCACTCCAAGTATGGGGAGCAACTGCAAATCAGTAGTTATGAAAGAGCAAAACCAACTAGCAAGGGATTGGTTAAGTACTTTTCAAGTAGCCATTTCAAAGGAATTGGTATCAAGACAGCTCAGAAAATCGTGGACACCTATGGAGACAATACCATTGACGAGATTCTGCAACACCCAGAAAAGCTAGAAGGCATCGCAGGACTCTCTGCCAAAAACCGCGAGGCTTTCGTCTCCACCCTCCGTCTCAACTACGGAACAGAGATGGTTTTAGCCAAACTAGCCAACTACGGCATTCCCAATAAACTAGCCTTTCAGATTCAAGACTTTTACAAGGAAGAAACCCTTGATGTGGTTGAAAATTATCCCTACCAGCTGGTTGAGGATATCAAAGGCTTGGGCTTTACCATTGCTGACCAACTAGCGGAAGAACTAGGCATCGAAAGTCAGGCTCCTGAACGCTTCCGTGCTGGTCTAGTTCACAGTCTTTTTCAGGCCTGTATGGAAACAGGGGATACCTATGTTGAAGCACGGGATTTGCTAGAACAAACCCTTACTCTCCTTGAGTCTTCCCGTCCCGTGGAACTGGATCCCAGCCAAGTAGCTCAAGAACTCTCCTACCTCATCGAAGAAGACAAGGTTCAGCAGATTGATACCAAAATCTTTGATAACAGTCTCTTTTTCGCTGAGGAAGGCATCCGCAGCCACTTGGTTCGTATCCTTGAAAAAGGAAAACAGAAGAGTCAGGATTTAGAAACTATCCAAAAACATATCACTACTGTCGAGCAAGAACTGGGGATTGAGTATGATAACATTCAAAAACAGGCGATCTGCGACGCTATCCAGAACAAGGTCTTTATCCTGACAGGTGGGCCTGGCACTGGTAAAACAACTGTTATCAATGGGATTATCGCTGTTTATGCTCTCTTAGAAGGACTTGATCTCAGGAAAAAAAGCAACCTGCCCATTCTTCTTGCCGCTCCAACTGGTCGAGCAGCCCGCCGTATGAATGAATTGACAGGTTTGCCTAGCGCGACCATACACCGTCATTTAGGAATGACAGGTGACGATGATACCAGTCATCTGGAAGATTATCTGGATGCTGACTTTATCATCGTGGATGAATTCTCCATGGTAGACACTTGGCTGGCCAATCAACTCTTTTCCAACATCTCTTCTAACAGTAAAATCCTCATCGTGGGCGATAGCGATCAGCTACCGTCTGTCAGTCCCGGTCAAGTTCTAGCTGACCTGCTCCATATTCCTTCGATTCCTCAGACCCGCTTGGAAAAAATCTACCGGCAAAGCGAAGAATCAACTATCGTTACCTTAGCTAGTCAGATTCGACAGGGAATCTTGCCAGCTGATTTCACCCATAAAAAAGCAGACCGTTCCTACTTTGAAATTGCTAGTGGCCATATTCCTGCCACCATTGAGAAAATCTTAGGTGCTGCCCTCAGAAGTGGCATCCCCGCCCGTGATATCCAAGTTCTGGCTCCCATGTACAGAGGGACAGCAGGGATTGATGCCATCAACCAGCTCATGCAAGACCTCCTTAACCCACCACAAAAAGACCAACTTAGTTTTGAAGCTCCCCAGTGCCACTATCGCAAGGGCGACAAGGTCATTCACTTAGTCAACGATGCTGAAATCAATGTCTTTAATGGGGATTTGGGAGCTATCACAGACCTGATTCCTGGTAAATACACCGAATCGAAACAAGACGAGATTGTCATTGATTTTGATGGCAACGAAGTCTCTTACCCACGTAACGAATGGTACAAGATTCGCTTGGCCTATGCCATGAGTATTCATAAATCGCAGGGAAGTGAGTTTCCTGTCGTTATCCTACCTATCACCAGTGCTAGTAGGCGTATGCTGGAGCGCAATCTCATCTATACAGCCATTACACGCGCCAAAAGCAAGCTTATCTTACTAGGCGAATTACAGGCCTTCGACTATGCTACTCAACATATCGGAACTGCCCGAAAAACCTATCTGATTGAACGCTTCAGTGATTTATTGGAAACTGTTGAAGAAAAGCAACAAAATGTCTCTGAAACAGCCACATCAAGTACCTCTGAAGAATCCTACATCCTAACCGAAGAAAACTGGGACAGTGTCCCAGCCATGATTGGGATTACTGACGCAGACCTCAAAGAGATTTTTGGAAAATAGTGTATAAGAAAACCCACCAATTCAGGTGGGCTTTTTGTTTATTAATATTATTTAACTGTTGCTGTGCTTGTGATCAATTCAACAGCTTTTTTGATTGTGATATCGTGTTTCAACATATCAGCTGAAAGCAAGCTTTGTACTTGTGCAACTTCCATGTTGTAGTCTGCTGCCAATTGCTCAACTTCTTTTTGGATTTCTTCTTCTGAAGCATCAAATCCTTCAGCTTTCGCAACTGCTTCGATAACAAGGTTAGTCTTAGTACGTGACTCAGCTTCTGCTTGGTATTGATTGTGAAGGTCTTCTTGAGTAGTTCCAGTGATTTGGAAGTACATGTCAGGGTTGATACCTTGACGTTGCAAGTTTCCAAGGAATTCGTTTACTGAACGGTGAACTTCTTCGTGAATCATTTCTTCTGGAAGTTCTACGATTTCAGCGTTTTCCACAGCTTTATCAATTGCTGCACCTTCTACTGCATCTTTGTATGCTTCTTCTTTAGCTTCAGCTAACTCTTTGCGGTATTTTTCTTTCAATTCAGCAAGTGTTTCAACTTCTTCGTCGATGTCTTTTGCAAGTTCATCGTCAAGAGCTGGAACTTCTTTAGCTTTTACTTCGTGGATAGTTGTTACGAATTTAGCTTCTTTACCTGCAAGGTCTTCTGCTTGGTAGTCTTCTGGGAATGTTACGATAACATCAACAGTTTCACCAGCTGAGTGACCTACCAATTGGTCTTCGAAACCTGGGATGAATTGACCTGAACCAAGTCCAAGTGAGAAGTTTTCACCTTTTCCGCCATCAAATTCAACACCGTCAATAGAACCAACGAAGTCGATGACAACAGTGTCGCCGTTTTCAGCAGCAGCTTCTTTGATAACCAATTCAGCCAAGTTGTTGCGTTCGCGTTCGATACGCTCTTCAACGTCAGCGTCAGTTACTTCTTTTTCTACATCAACTGATACTTCAAGGTTTTTGTAGTCACCCAATTTTACTTCAGGTTTTGTAACAACTTCAGCAGTGATAACCCAGTCTTGACCTTTTTCCATTGAAGTTACGTCAATTTTTGGTTGAGCAACGACTTCAAGACCAGCTTCTTTTACAGCTGCTTCATAAGCATTTGGCAAAAGAGCGTTCATAACATCTTGGTAAAGTGACTCTTCACCAAATTTTTTGTCGAAGATAGGGCGTGGAAGGTGACCTTTACGGAAACCTGGAACATTAAGAGATTTCTTCACTGAGTTGAAGACACGGTCCAATTCTGGTTTGATTTGGTCTTGAGAGATAGTGAAAGTCAAGACACCACGGTTTGTTTCTTTGTTTTCAAATGATACAGACATTCTGTCATTTCTCCTTAAAATTTTTTAAATACAGTCTATTATAACATAAATGGGCGACTTTTTTCAAGTAATGAATGCGCTTTTCAATGATGGGAGAGGTACTTGCTTGCTTCTTTGATACTAAGGTCAGCCATTCTTTCCTTGTTTTTCTCAATGAAGCATGCTACCCAATCTGGATTTGTTTTGGAGTAGTCTCTCAGAGCCCAGCCAATGGCTTTATTGATAAAGAATTCTGTTTGGTTCAAATTATGAAGCAGAATCTTTTCCATTAATTGAACATTGGTCTTCTCTTTTCTTAACAACTGGTGGTCAATAGCGACACGTCTCAGCCAGATATTATCTGATAGGCTCCATTTTAAGATTATTTCTTCTAGTTCAGGGTGGTCATACACCAAACTCCCTACTACTCGATCTAGGATATCTACGGTATCCCACCAGGATTTTGTGACGACTAACCGCTCAAGCTTATGTAAATCGCTGTCCTTTAGATAAGACTGCATTGCTTTCAAATAATTAGCAGCCGCATATTGGTATTCTCTAGGCTCCTTTCTCCAGCAAGTATCTACAAAATCCCAATCGATAATCTTTGTTTTTTTCGCTTCTGAAAAGTATTTTTTATAGAGTTTATTTCTTTCTGGCGCCACAACGCCTAGAAAGGAAAATTGATGGCGCATATAGGCCCTGCTTTTTTTGAATCTTTTGCTGCTTCTAGCTCAACAAGTAAATCTGTTAGACTCATCTAAAAATCCTCATGCCCCACCAAGTGATGCTGAAAGGCATAAACTGCTGCCTGGGTGCGATCGCTGACCTCCAGCTTGGCTAGGATATTGGACACATGAGTCTTGACCGTCTTGAGAGAGATAAAAAGTTCGTCTGCGATGCGCTGATTTTCGTAGCCCTTGGCGATGAGTTGAAGCACATCTCGCTCACGCGCAGTTAAGTCCTCATGTAGTTCTATATGATTGCGGTGGTATTCGACCTTCTTACTGACCTCTTGCTCAATGGCCAGCTCCCCAGTAGCTACCTTACGAACAGCGTGCAGCAATTCATCCGCACTTGAAGTCTTGAGCATATAGCCCCTAGCACCAGCATTTAAGACAGGCATGATTTTTTCATTGTCCAAGTACGAAGTCACAATCAAAATCTTGGCTTCAGGCCATTCTTTGAGGATGGCCAAAGTCGCGTCAATTCCATTCATCTCAGGCATGACGATATCCATGACAATAACATCTGGACGCAATTCCAAGGCTAAGTCAATACCTTGAGATCCGTTGGACGCCTCACCCACAACTTCTACATCGTCTTGGAGGTCAAAGTAGCTTTTCAAGCCCAATCGGACCATTTCATGGTCATCTACTAGTAAAATTTTCATCTTTACTCCTTTATCATTCCTCATCTAACAGGGGAATACGGATATCAACTGCCAGCCCTTGCTTGGGAGCTGTCAATAACTGAACCGTCCCTGCCATATCTTCAACCCGCTCCTTGATATTGCGGAGTCCATAACTCAAGTCATCTAAACTCGCTAACTGAAAACCAATTCCATTGTCCACTACCTTCAGTTGCAATTCAAGATCCGTCTGATAGAGGTAGACATCCAGACAAGAGGCCTGGGCATGACGGAGGGTATTGCTGATCAACTCCTGCAAGATGCGGAAGATATGCTCCTCGATTTTCTTAGGTAATTTCGTCACATTCTGCTTAAGACTAACCTTGAGATCACTCTTGTCCTCAAGCTCTTTTAGAAGAATTTGAATCCCTTCAACCAGACTCTTCTCTTCCAACTCAACTGGGCGCAAATGCAGGAGCAAGACCCGCAAATCCTTCTGGGCAGTTTCTAAAATAGCTGTGACACTTTGCAATTGGATCTGCATCTTTTCTCTATCCAGTTTCAAAGCCTGCTGACTGACACCTGACAAAATCATGTGGGCCGCAAACAACTCCTGACTGACGGTATCGTGCAAATCTCGAGCAATCCGTTTTCTTTCCTTCTCAACGATTTCCTCTTCCTGAGTAAGACTGTGATTTTCAGCCTTTTGAAGCGCTTCTGTCAAGAGGTTAAGTTTCCCTGACAAGGACTTGAAACTGGCGTCCAAATCTGGATCTGAAACCTGAACCACTTCTTGCCCTGCCAATAAACGCTTGAGATTGGCCTGCATTTTTCTTAGAGAAAGCTCTTCCACACCTCGCCAAAACAGGGCTAAGAGACAGGTCATGGACATGCTAAATACCAACAACAAAAAAACAAATTTTTCTGTTTTTTCGACATCATGCAGGAAAATAGACCAGTCAAAGTCAAGGATTTCCAGCAAGCTGTGGGAGAAAAATAAGACAAACAGGAAGGAGGTGAGGGCAATGATTACATAAGCTTGTTTTTTCATCCTCTGACCACCTCAACATCTCCAATCATAGTGGTCAAGAAAATTTTGACACTCTTATTACTCTTGAGATAGTCTCTTGTTTCCTGATGATAGTGTTCATTACGGAGGGCTCGCTTGGGCTGGTTGAAAAAAGTCAAATCACCATAGAGACAGTTAACGCTGAGACTGACTTCCACATCGACAGGTACGATGATTTTGGTCGTTCCTACCATCTTTCTGAGGATAATGACATTGTCATGATTGGTTAGGATGACCCTCTCCAAATGAATGGTATCCTTGCCCATGAGGCGAAAAAGATTGATATCATCAAACTGGCAAGTCTGATAGCTTGAAAAATGATGGAGATTTCCAAACCAACGATTTTTCTCCTTCTTAACCGTCACCACCTCTTCAAACACCAAATTGGTTTGCTCTTTTTCCTGATTCATCATCGGATAAAGAAGAAAGAGGCTGTATATAACCGCAACAAAAATAGCTAAAATCACAAAAGGATTGAGCATGACGATGAAAAAGAAGAGAATGGTTGCCACCACCAAAAGAAGGTTATTGCCTTCTTTACCAGTGTAATAACGAATCAAAAGCAAAAAGAGGAATAGAATCAGCAGAAAACGCGAAAAATGCTCTGATACCATCAAAATCAGAGCTCCTGTCAAAAGACAGGTTTCGATAAATAAAAAGATTTTAAATTTTCTCATAGGTTCATCCTCTCCCTTCTATTTTATCACACTTCAAAAAAGTCACCTCAGTCTAAAGATGGAAAAAAGGCGATGGTTACGCCTTTTTCATCTGATCTTTTGCTTCTTTTAATTTTCCGTAGAGAAGATAGTCTACTTTTTGCAGATCTGCTATGGTGGCACAATTAAGGGCACACATAATCAAACGCAGATCGTCTTTCCAGCCTTGGACAATGCCAATCACTTCTTCAACTGTGTAGGTTTCAACCAATTCTAGAACTGTTCGAGACAGTCCCACAGCCTTAGCCCCAAAGACCAAGCACTTAATCATATCCAGCGGATTGCGAACACCTCCACTGACCAAGAGTTGGACCTTGTCTTTCCAGTCTTGGGCATTGAGAAGGGCCTGCATGGTAGACTGACCCCATTGATTGAGGTAGTCACGTTGACCACTGCGACGGTTTTCAATATAAGCAAAGCTGGTACCACCACGACCTGACAGATCCACTGTACGAACACCCAGTTCATAGGCTCTTTCGATGGTCTTGGCATCCATTCCAAAGCCCACTTCCTTTAGGACAATAGGAACGGGGATTTGCTTGCTATAGTCTGCCAGATGCGATTGCCAGCTTCTGAACTTCCTTTCTCCTTCGGGCATGAGTAATTCCTGCATGACATTAACATGCACTTGAAGGAGGAGAGGATTCATCTCTTCTACGGTCTGAAGTCCTAACTCAACAGGCTTGTCCAATCCAATATTGGTTCCAAGAAGGAGATTTGGATGATCAGACTTGACAGAAAAAGAGTCATCTGCTGGATCTTTGAGGGCTGCGCTATAAGAACCCGTTACAAATAAAATACCACAGGCTTCCGCCACCTGAGCTAGTTTTTGATTGATTTCTTTACCTTTTTCACTCCCACCTGTCATGGCATTGATATAAAAAGGAAAATCCCACTTTCGACCAGCAAATTCTGTCGAAAGATCGATTTCATCCAGATCGTAAAGAGGCAAGGAAGAATGAATCAACTCCACCTCATCAAAGCTATTATAGGAACTTTTCTGCTCAAGGGCATAGCGGATGTGCTCATCCTTACGATTTGTCGTCATGTCCTATCCTTTCTTGGTATAAGAGCTCAATCCCCAGATCGGCCCAACGGTTTTTTAGGGTTTCAGTTGATTGCTCATCAAAACTCAAGGCAATGCCACAGTCACCACCACCAGCACCGCTACTCTTGGCAACAGCCTGCAAATCTTGACTGACTTCTTTCAACTGTCTAAGCGAAGGCGTGTAAATATCTACGCTCAAGCCTTCTAAAAGCTGGCTGGCTACTTCTACTTGCTCGATAATTTTTTCTGATTCCCCCTGCTCCAAGGCTTCTACTAAAGCAGCCACCGTTTCTTTTGAGGAGCTTAAAAAATTCTGATTGATATTTTGCTTGATTTGCTGGACCATGTGACTCGATACAGCCACTTCCTTGGTCCATCCCACTAGGAAATCACATTCTAGGGTTGGTTTCACTTGTGAGATAGAAAAGCCCCACTCACGCTCTAAAACTGTCGGCAAGTTTTCTTCTTCCAACCAAGCAGCCACCTTCTGGCGATCAAAAGACTGGTAGAGAATCAAATCTTCTGCCACAATACAGGCAATGTCCCCCATAGAACCATTGTCTCCGCGCTTGAGCAAGACAGCACTGGCCAGCTTGAACAAGAGATCCTGATCAACCGAAAGATTATACAGAGCCAGCAAAGCCTTGATAACCAAGACAACGATGCTACCGCTAGAACCCAGACCAAACTTTTTCCCTTCTCGTTCCATTTTTCCTCGGATTTCCAAAGAAAAAGGTCGCAAGGTCTGCCCACGATAAACGAGGAAATCTTCCACTAAAGCAATCGTTTCTTGAATCAAGCTATAGTCAGGATTTGGTGTCAAGTCTACTGCAAAATCAAACATATCTGAATAGAGGCGGTAGCTATCAGAAAAAGCAGTCTCAGCCCTCATATAGATGGGGATAGCTTTTATCAAGGCCAACTGTCCTGGCTCTAAAATAGCATACTCACCTGCCCAATAGAGTTTTCCGCAAGTTTTAACAGCAATCATCTTGACTCAAATCCTTTGTTTTCGACACAATCAAGCGATAACGTTGACCAAAGATTTCTGAGAGGTGTACCAAGTCTTTCTCTTGACAGAGAACCTTGACATTGGGACCAGCATCCATAGTAAAGTAGCAGGCTTCCCCTTGCTCACGAAGCTGGCGGACAAAGTCCATTGCTTCATAGCTTGCATCCGTCAGATAAGAAAAGGCTGGTGATGCTGTTTTGGTCGTAGCGTGCATAGCCAGGGCATTTTCCTCCGTTAACTCCCCAACCTTGGCAAAGTCATTTTCCTTGAGATAAACCAGCATATCCTGATAATCCTTCTCAGACTGACGCACCCAGTCATCAAAGGTCGTCGAGGTTTCCACACAAAGTTTCATCCCGTCACGGCTAGAGATTGGTTTTTTCTTATCCTCTAGCACCAACATAATCATAGCTAGTTTCAGGTCTGTCTCTACCAGGTAAATCTCTCCGCTATCCTTGTCCCAGGCACCTAATGGTCCATAAAAACTCCGAGAGGAAGAGCCTGAGGCAAATTTAGCCTCCTGTGCCAACTGACTCCGCTCCAATCCAAGCTTAAAATAAGCATTACAAGCCTTGACCAAGGCGGACAAGCCACTAGAACTTGAGGACAGACCCGCTGCAGTAGGCATATTATTTTGAGTATCGATACGGACAAATCCCTCACCAGCTGGACGGTAACGGTCAATAATCTTGCTCATCTTGGTATGCTCCGCCTCATTTTGTAGCTGAGCATTGATATAAAAGGCATCAGCAGTCGCATGGGCTGGTAAAGGTGACAAAGTCGTTTCCGTGTACATATTTTCCAAAGTCAGAGAGATACTGCTAGTAGCAGGCACCATCTCTTTTTCTTTTTTCTTTCCCCAATATTTGATAATAGCAATATTTGCGTAAGAACGTACTGTTACAGGCTCTCTATCCATGTCTGAACAGCTCCTTTCTCTTCTAATCTTTCTGCTAGTTTTTGAGCTTGAGTCAAATTGGTTGCCAAGGCTATGATACAGCCTCCAAGCCCACCACCGCTCATCTTGGCACCCAGAGCACCGTGGCTAAGAGCCGTTTCAACCAAAGAATCTGACTCAGGACTACTGACCCCAATTTCTTTTAAATGTAAATGCGCTTGACTGAGGATTTGCCCCAGCCCCTCAGCATCTTTTCGTGAAATCTCTTCTTCTGCCTGCCGGGTCAATTCTCCCAAAGCATGCAAAAACGGTAGGGCATCCTTGCCCTTGTTTTGAACCACTTGGATGGCTTCACGAGTATGACCATAAACGCCCGTATCGGCAATTACCAAATAGGCAGATAAATCCATCTCAAGCTCTGTAAATCCTACATTCTTAATAAAGCGAATAGGCTGGTCACTGAGACAGGTCTTAGCATCCAAACCACTCGGATTCATATGGGCAATCATCTCAGCCCGATTGACCAAAACTTCTAGTACATCATGAGGCAGTTCTGCCTGATAGTAGTCAAATACCGCACGAATGGCCGCTATGCTGATAGCTGCTGATGAACCCATTCCTCGTTTTTCAGGAATAGCCGAGTCAATCTCACAGCGAATACAAGCATCCTTGATATTTAGATGTTCAAGTGAAGCATACACCGCCATGGATAAGGTATCCTCCTCATAAAGGCGCCAAGGACTCGCTGCAGGAACTACCTTACAAGTCACCTCTACCTCCAAAAGAGGCAGGGAAATGGCAGGATAACCGTAAACGACCGCATGCTCCCCTATTAAAATAATCTTACTATGTGCCTGACCGACACCAACTCTTTTTGTCATTTTTTCCTTTTGCTAGACGAAAAAGCCGTCTCATACTCAATGAAAATCAAAAAGCAAACTAGGAAGCTAGCCGCAGGCTGTACTTGAGTACGGTAAGGCGACGCTGACGTGGTTTGAATTTGATTTTCGAAGAGTATTATTTTTTCCTACAAGTATTTATTCTCTCCTATCTATTTTATTATATTTTCACAAAAAAAGCGATTGTTTCCTTCACAATCGCCTCTTTCATTATTGAACCCATTCACCATTATAGTTGACAGAATAGCCATCTACAGTCGTATTCACTGCCAAAGCACCTGAGCTATAAGCATAGTACCATTTGCCATTAACCTGGAACCAACCTGTCTTCATATCTCCATTACTTGCATTTAGGTAATACCAAGTTGAACCATCTTGATACCAACCAGTTGCCATAGCTCCTGATGAACGGAGATAGTACCACTTGTTACCAAGGTATTGCCAGCCCGTTTTCATATCACCATTTGGCTGGTCTAAATAATACCAAGTTGAGCCTTCCTGATACCAGCCAGTTGTCATAGCTCCTGAGGAACGGAGGTAGTACCACTTGTTACCAAGATATTGCCAACCAGTTTGCATAATACCAGTTGTTGGATCTAGATAATACCATGGAGCAGCTTTTAGCTTATCTTCATCATATGTAAGAGGAAAATCCTTAACCCAACCACGTGCTAGCTCCCCAACAGTCAATCGGTTGATGCGAGAATCAAAACCACCATCCTTCAGTAAATAATACCAGTGCCCCTCATCATAAATCCAACCAGTTTTTAAGGTGTGATAACTACGTTGATCTTCAAAATAATAGACTCGTTTCTCTGCTGGACTATTATATTGTTCCCCATGATGCTTGTTGACATTTGTAGCTGTTTTTGCTTCTAAAACTTGCTTGCCAACAAATTCTTGTAGTACCCCATCTTGACCAAAGTAAAACCAATCTGGTCTAAAAGCAACATCTTGCCTTATAGAAGAACCAATCGTAACCCCTTCGTGTGGAGCAGGTATATATTGCCAACCAACAACCATTTCACCATTATAATCAAAATAATAGGTCTTGCCATCAATCACTCGCCAGTAGGTTTCTTTGAGTTCACCCTTCTTGTAGTAGGTTCTACCATTTTCTTGGACAAATTGCCAACCTTCTGAATCAGCATCATCCGCCAATACTGCACTTGTCGCTAGCAAACCGAAGAAAAAGACTGCCAATGCAATTTGCATCAATTTTTTTATTATTTTCATTAGACGTATCCTCCTGCAAGAATTATAGTAAAAATTAAATTGTATGTCAATATGACGGCTTTAAAATCATATAATAACGAAACATATTAAAAATTGAAACAGTAGTAGTACACTTTGGCTTTGAAAATATTTTTAGAAATTATAGTATATTGAAACTATAATAGTACACCATGACTCCTAAAATATATCATATTGAATCTAGAATACTACATTGTGCATACTAAAATATTCCTAGAAATTAATTTGAATTTCCTAATCTATTTCTTCACATCTTATTTCACTCCACTATATTATGACGCGCTTACAGTCAGCCTTCAACTTCCTGAAATGCAAAAATCCCCTAGCAGACTTTCCTGCTAGGAGATTTTCTTATGAGAGGTACTTATTTAAGCTTTGAAAATCGGACTTATCATCTGATAATTATCAAATAATCTGCCAATTAAGCTTCTTCGTCTTCTTTACGACGACGGCCTGCAAGACCAAGACCAAGTAATGCACTTGCGGCTGCTGCTACCATAGCTACAGTAGAATCTACTGTACCTGTATTTGGCAACTCTTTCGCTCCTGCTTTCTTAGCTGGTGTTGCTGCATGTGAGCCTTGTTCAGCAGATGTAACTGCTTTATCAGCTGGTGCTACTGCATGTGAGCCTTGTTCAGCAGATGTAACTGCTTTATCAGCTGGGATTACAGCTGTGCTACCATCTGGGAAGGTTACTGTAGTTGTGCCATCTTTACCTACTTTAACATCTGTTGCTGTTGGGTTTGATTTCTTAACTGCTTCTGCTACTTTAGCTTTTTCAGCGTCTGTCAAGTTGCTTGGATCTGTAACTTGTGTTACTGATGGATCTTTAACACCATCTGCATCCTTAGACTTATCATCTGCTTTATTAGCTGGGATTACTGCTGTTGTGCCATCTTTACCTACTTTAACATCTGTTGCTGTTGGATTAGATTTCTTAACTGCCTTATCTGCTGGGATTACTGCTGTTGTACCATCTGGGTAAGTGACAGTTGCTGTGCCATCTTTGCCAACTTTAACATCTGTTACTGTTGGGTTTGATTTCTTAACTGCTTCTGCTACCTTAGCTTTTTCTGCTTCAGTCAAGTTGCTTGGATCTACAACTGGTGTTACCGCTGGATCCTTAACTGC
>NZ_JAIRCA020000019.1:0-383 GCF_020089495.2 Streptococcus mitis subsp. hohhotensis
GCTTCTTTAGGGATGGAAGGTAGCTTACTTTTCCGTCTTTCTTTGAATTTAACGGCTCTGGCTAGGTCAATAGGAGCGATAGATAGGTATCCTTTTCGGATATGTCGATAGACGGTTGAGGAGCTGACATCAAGGTTATGAGTTTTGAGGATATGATAGATGTGTTGTCCCTTTTTAACACCATCAGAAATGACTTTGTCCATGTCCCAGAAGGTCTTGGAATTGAGAGGAGTTCCTTCACGAGCTTCTACAAGAGTTTGTTCGTATTGTTTTTGAGCTTGTTTAGCGAGGTAGAAGATTTTTTTAAATCCACAATTTTGTCTTCTTTTAGGGCATCCATTACAGACAAAGGGAGCCTTATTGAGTAGAGGACAGGGAAGGTT
>NZ_JAIRCA020000019.1:522-40779 GCF_020089495.2 Streptococcus mitis subsp. hohhotensis
ATAGGCTTTTCTTTGAGAATCGGGTGTGGACCGGTTGACGAATAGGGCAAAAACTAGTAGAATAGTAAGGAAACTTTATACGGAGGAAAGAAATGGATTTGGGTGATAATGAGCTAACACTGACTCCCATACCTGGGAAAAGTGGTAAGGCTTATATGGGTAGCTATCCTGACGGGAAGCGCATCTTTGTAAAAATGAACACCTCTCCAATCCTACCTGGTCTAGCTAGAGAACAAATTGCTCCACAATTATTATGGAGCCGCCGTTTGGCAGATGGGCGTGATATGTGTGCTCAAGAATGGTTGACAGGCAAGATATTGACCCCCTATGATATGAATCGTAAACAAATCGTCAATATTTTAACCCGCCTACATCGCTCACGTCCTTTGATGACGCAGTTGAGTCGTTTGGGCTATGCCATGGAAACACCTGTAGATTTACTGCAGTCTTGGCAGGAAACGGCTCCAGATGCTTTGCGTAAAAATCATTTTATCAGTGAAGTGATGGCTGATTTACGTCAGACTATTCCAGGATTTAGAGAGGACTATGCGACCATTGTCCATGGAGATGTACGACATAGTAATTGGATTGAGACAGATAGTGGCTTGATTTATTTGGTGGATTGGGATTCGGTTCGCTTGACCGACCGCATGTTTGATGTGGCCCATATGCTCTGCCATTATATTCCAGAACATCAGTGGAAGGAATGGTTGACCTACTACGGTTACAAGTACAATCAAACGGTATTAAATAAATTGTATTGGTACGGTCAATTGTCTTATTTGAGCCAGATTTCCAAGTATTATATGAACCAAGATTTAGAAAATGTCAATCGGGAGATTCATGGCTTGCGTCACTTCCGAGACAAGTATGGAAAGAGAAGATGAGAGTTAGAAATCGTAAAGGGGCGACAGAATTACTAGAGGCAAATCCCCAGTATGTGGTCCTCAATCCCTTGGAAGCCAAGGGGAAATGGCGGAACTTGTTCGGAAACGACAATCCCATTCATGTGGAAGTTGGAAGTGGAAAGGGTGCCTTTGTTTCAGGTATGGCTAAGCAAAACCCTGACATCAACTATATCGGGATTGATATTCAAAAGTCTGTTTTGAGCTACGCTTTGGACAAGGTGCTTGAAGTTGGAGTGCCTAACATCAAGCTCTTGTGGGTAGATGGTTCTGACTTGACCGACTACTTTGAAGATGGTGAGATTGATCGCTTGTATCTGAACTTTTCAGATCCATGGCCGAAAAAACGCCATGAAAAGCGTCGTTTGACCTACAAGACCTTCTTGGATACCTTCAAACGTATCTTGCCTGAAAATGGAGAAATTCATTTCAAGACGGATAACCGTGGCTTGTTTGAGTACAGTTTAGTGAGCTTTTCTCAGTATGGCATGAAGCTCAACGGTGTCTGGCTAGATTTGCATGCCAGTGATTTTGAAGGCAATGTCATGACAGAATACGAGCAAAAATTCTCCAACAAGGGACAAGTTATCTACCGTGTTGAGGCAGAATTTTAAGAAATAGCCTGAAATCAGGCTGTATAAGTGCTTTTGCTTTACATAAGTTGGCAAATGTGCTACACTAATAGTAAGAATATGAAAAGTGAGGCGGGGAAATATCTTCGCCTCTTGCTTATGAGGAGGTGGACGCAATCGCAACAATCGTAGAATTAGTCAGAGAAGTTGTAGAACCTGTCATAGAAGCTCCTTTCGAACTCGTGGATATCGAGTATGGAAAGATTGGCAGTGACATGATTCTCAGTATTTTTGTAGATAAACCTGAAGGAATTACCTTGAACGATACGGCGGACTTGACAGAAATGATCAGTCCTGTCCTAGACACCATCAAGCCAGATCCCTTCCCAGAACAATATTTCCTAGAAATCACCAGTCCAGGCTTGGAACGTCCTTTGAAAACCAAGGATGCCGTCGCTGGAGCGGTTGGGAAATACATCCATGTCGGGCTCTACCAAGCCATCGATAAGCAAAAGGTCTTTGAAGGAACCTTGCTGGCCTTTGAAGAGGATGAGTTGACTATGGAATATATGGACAAGACGCGTAAGAAAACCGTCCAAATTCCATATAGTTTAGTATCAAAAGCACGTTTAGCAGTTAAATTATAGAAAAAGAAAGGATAGCTTTTGAGGATTCAAAAGTGAAGAAAACATGAGTAAAGAAATGCTAGAGGCCTTCCGCATTTTGGAAGAAGACAAGGGAATCAAAAAAGAAGATATCATCGACGCAGTAGTAGAGTCGCTTCGTTCCGCTTATCGCAGACGCTATGGTCAATCAGACAGCGTAGCTATTGACTTCAACGAAAAAACAGGTGATTTTACCGTTTATACTGTCCGTGAAGTTGTTGATGAAGTATTTGATAGCCGTTTGGAAATCAGCTTGAAAGATGCTCTTGCCATTAATTCAGCCTATGAACTTGGTGATAAAATCAAGTTTGAAGAAGCACCTGCTGAGTTTGGTCGTGTAGCAGCTCAATCTGCCAAACAAACCATCATGGAAAAAATGCGCAAGCAAACACGTGCCATCACTTACAATACTTACAAAGAACATGAGCAAGAAATCATGTCAGGTACAGTGGAGCGCTTCGACAACCGCTTCATCTATGTCAACCTTGGTAGCATTGAAGCCCAATTGTCAAAACAAGACCAAATTCCTGGAGAAGTTTTTGCTTCCCATGATCGTATTGAAGTCTATGTTTACAAGGTTGAAGACAACCCTCGTGGTGTCAACGTCTTTGTTAGCCGTAGCCATCCAGAAATGATCAAACGCTTGATGGAGCAAGAAATCCCAGAAGTTTATGATGGAACTGTTGAAATCATGAGCGTGGCTCGTGAAGCTGGTGACCGTACGAAGGTTGCCGTTCGTAGCCACAATCCAAACGTGGACGCTATCGGTACAATCGTTGGACGTGGTGGTGCTAATATCAAGAAGATTACTAGCAAATTCCACCCAGCTCGTTACGATGCCAAGAGCGGTCGTACGGTACCAATCGAAGAAAACATCGATGTTATCGAGTGGGTAGCTGATCCAGCTGAATTTATCTACAATGCTATCGCTCCTGCTGAAGTTGACCAAGTTATCTTTGATGAAAACGACAGCAAACGTGCCTTGGTGGTTGTACCAGATAACAAGCTTTCTCTTGCCATTGGTCGTCGTGGACAAAACGTGCGCTTGGCAGCTCACTTGACTGGTTACCGTATTGATATCAAGTCTGCTAGCGAATTTGAAGCCATGGAAGAAGCTGGTTCGGTAGATTTGGAAGCAGAAAACGATACTGTAGAAGAATAAAAGCTGCTAGAGGAGGGAAAGATGAAAACAAGAAAAATCCCTTTGCGCAAGTCTGTCGTGTCTAACGAAGTGATTGATAAGCGTGATTTGCTCCGCATTGTCAAAAACAAGGAAGGACAAGTCTTTATAGATCCGACAGGCAAGGCCAATGGCCGCGGCGCTTATATCAAGCTAGACAATGCAGAAGCCTTAGAGGCGAAAAAGAAGAAGGTCTTTAACCGCAGCTTTAGCATGGAAGTGGATGAAAGCTTTTATGACGAGTTGATCGCTTATGTGGATCACAAAGTGAAAAGAAGAGAGTTAGGACTTGAATAAGCAAAAGATAAGCAATCTCTTGGGGCTTGCTCAGCGAGCAGGTCGGATTATATCGGGTGAAGAATTGGTGGTCAAGGCCATTCAAGATGGCAAGGCCAAGTTGGTCTTTCTAGCCCATGATGCTGGACCCAATCTGACCAAGAAGATTCAAGATAAAAGTCATTATTATCAAGTAGAAATTGTAACCGTGTTTTCAACACTGGAATTAAGCATAGCAGTCGGAAAATCGAGAAAGGTTTTGGCTGTAACAGATGCTGGATTTACAAAGAAAATGAGGTCTCTTATGGAATAGAAGAGGAGGACATGATTTGTCTAAGAAAAGATTGTACGAAATCGCAAAAGAACTTGGAAAAGAAAGTAAAGAAGTTGTAGCGCGTGCAAAAGAGTTGGGCTTGGATGTGAAAAGCCACTCATCAAGTGTGGAAGAAGCTGTCGCTGCAAAAATCGCTGCCAGCTTTAAGTCCGCAGCTGCTCCGAAAGAAGAAGCAAAACCTGCAGCACCAAAAGCAAGTGCAGAAAAGAAAGCCGAAAAATCTGAGCCAGCTAAACCAGCTGTAGCTAAGGAAGAGGCAAAAGCGGCTGAACCAGTTGCTCCTAAAACAGAAAAAGCAGTAGCTAAACCGCAAAGCCGTAATTTCAAGGCTGAGCGTGAAGCCCGTGCCAAAGAGCAGGCAGAACGACGCAAGCAAAATAAAGGCAATAACCGTGACCAACAACAAAACGGCAACCGTCAGAAAAACGACGGTCGTAATGGCGGAAAACAAGGTCAAGGCAACCGCGACAATCGTCGCTTTAATGACCAAGCTAAGAAACAGCAAGGTCAGCAAAATCGTGGAAACGAGCGCCGTCAACAAGAGGACAAACGTTCAAATCAAGCGACTCCACGTATTGACTTTAAAGCCCGTGCAGCAGCCCTAAAAGCAGAGCAAAATGCAGAATATGCCCGTTCAAGTGAGGAACGTTTCAAGCAGACTCAGGCTGCCAAAGAAGCCTTGGCCCAAGCTAACAAACGCAAGGAGCCAGAGGAAATCTTTGAAGAAGTGGCTAAGTTAGCTGAACAAGCCCAACAAGCGCAACAAGAACAGCAAGTTCAAGCAGTGGTTGAAGTCGTCCCTGAGAAAACAGAACCTGCAGTGGATACACGTCGTAAAAAACAAGCTCGACCAGACAAAAATCGTGACGATTATGATCATGAAGAAGATGGTCCTAGAAAACAACAAAAGAATCGAAGTAGTCAAAATCAAGTGAGAAATCAAAAGAATAGTAACTGGAATAACAACAAAAAGAACAAAAAAGGCAATAACAAGAACAACCGTAATCAGACTCCAAAACCTGTTACAGAGCGTAAATTCCATGAATTGCCAACAGAATTTGAGTATACAGATGGTATGACCGTTGCGGAAATCGCAAAACGTATCAAACGTGAACCAGCTGAAATCGTTAAGAAACTCTTTATGATGGGTGTCATGGCCACACAGAACCAATCCTTGGATGGAGAAACCATCGAACTCCTCATGGTAGATTATGGTATCGAAGCTAAACAAAAGGTTGAAGTGGATAATGCCGACATCGAACGTTTCTTTGTCGAAGATGGTTATCTCAATGAAGATGAATTGGTAGAGCGTCCACCAGTTGTAACTATCATGGGACACGTTGACCACGGTAAAACAACACTCCTAGATACCCTTCGTAACTCTCGTGTTGCGACAGGTGAAGCGGGTGGTATCACTCAGCATATCGGTGCCTACCAAATTGTTGAAAATGGCAAGAAGATTACCTTCCTTGATACACCAGGACACGCGGCCTTTACATCTATGCGTGCGCGTGGTGCTTCTGTTACCGATATTACTATCTTGGTCGTAGCGGCAGATGACGGGGTTATGCCTCAGACTATCGAAGCCATTAACCACTCAAAAGCGGCCAACGTTCCAATCATCGTAGCCATTAACAAGATTGATAAACCAGGTGCTAACCCAGAACGCGTTATCGGTGAATTGGCAGAGCATGGGGTTATGTCAACTGCTTGGGGTGGAGATTCTGAATTTGTTGAAATCTCAGCTAAATTCAACCAAAATATCGAAGAATTGTTGGAAACAGTCCTTCTTGTGGCTGAAATCCAAGAACTCAAGGCAGACCCAACAGTGCGCGCGATCGGTACAGTTATCGAAGCTCGCTTGGATAAAGGAAAAGGTGCGGTCGCAACCCTACTTGTTCAACAAGGTACCTTGAATGTTCAAGACCCAATCGTTGTCGGAAATACCTTCGGTCGTGTCCGTGCCATGACCAATGACCTTGGTCGTCGTGTTAAAGTGGCTGGACCATCAACACCAGTTTCAATCACAGGTTTGAACGAAGCGCCAATGGCAGGTGACCACTTTGCCGTTTACGAGGATGAAAAATCTGCGCGTGCAGCAGGTGAAGAGCGTGCCAAACGTGCTCTTATGAAACAACGTCAAGCTACCCAACGTGTCAGCCTTGAAAACCTCTTTGAAACCCTTAAAGCTGGTGAACTCAAGTCTGTTAACGTTATCATCAAGGCCGATGTACAAGGTTCTGTTGAAGCCCTTTCTGCCTCACTTCAAAAGATTGACGTGGAAGGTGTCAAAGTGACCATCGTCCACTCAGCGGTCGGTGCGATCAACGAATCAGACGTGACTCTTGCCGAAGCTTCAAATGCCTTTATCGTTGGTTTCAACGTACGTCCTACACCACAAGCTCGTCAACAAGCAGAAGCTGACGATGTGGAAATCCGTCTCCACAGCATTATCTACAAGGTTATCGAAGAGATGGAAGAAGCCATGAAAGGGATGCTTGATCCAGAATTCGAAGAAAAAGTTATCGGTGAAGCAGTTATCCGTGAGACCTTCAAGGTGTCTAAAGTGGGAACTATCGGTGGATTCATGGTTATCAACGGTAAGGTTACCCGTGACTCTAAAGTTCGTGTTATCCGTGATGGTGTCGTTATCTATGACGGCGAACTTGCTAGCTTGAAACACTACAAAGACGACGTGAAAGAAGTGACTAACGGCCGTGAAGGTGGTTTGATGATTGATGGTTACAATGATATCAAGACTGATGATGTGATTGAGGCCTACGTCATGGAAGAAATCAAGAGATAAGATTTTTGCTCCTTTCTTAGGTGGTGAGGGACGCAAGCAAACCGATGGTTTCATTGCTTATTTTTGAGCCTGGGGTCTCAAAAATCCCCTGTGATGGGACTGATAAATCAGTTCCATCACTTTCACCACAGCGAAAGAAGCGGATGATTTCAAATTGAACTTCGTTTCAATTTGAACTGAAAATCAATAAATTTAAAAATAGCTAGGTCTGCTGGCCTAGCTTTTGGTTCAAAGTAGAGAAAGGAATATCATGGCAAATCATTTCCGTACGGATCGTGTGGGCATGGAAATCAAGCGTGAAGTCAATGAGATTTTGCAAAAGAAAGTCCGTGATCCGCGTGTCCAAGGCGTAACCATTACAGATGTTCAGATGCTGGGTGACTTGTCTGTTGCCAAGGTTTACTACACCATTTTGAGTAACCTTGCTTCGGATAATCAAAAAGCTCAAATCGGGCTTGAGAAAGCAACTGGTACCATCAAACGTGAACTTGGTCGAAATTTGAAATTGTACAAAATCCCAGATTTGACCTTCGTCAAAGACGAGTCCATCGAATATGGAAACAAGATTGACGAAATGCTACGTAATCTGGATAAGAACTAAGAAGGAGGGGCAGCCCTCTTTTTTGGTGGAGAAAATAGGTGGAATTTGAAATGGAAAAATATTCTTTTAACTAGAATTCTGTATTTTTAAAGGTTAGCTAAATAGAAAATGCTTTTTTTTTTTAGGAAATATGATATGATGATTTCATAAATAAAAGGAGATTCTATTAATGAATAATATAAAAAAAGTTTGTCGTTTAGCCTTGCTATGTCTTTCCGTCTCTACTCTAGTTGCTTGTAGTTCTCTATCTGAAAAAACAAGTAGCTCTTCTAGTGAGAATCAAACAGAAGCTTCATCTAGTAGTTCTGAAAAGAAGGGCTTGCTTGCCAAAGCAAAAGAAAAACTCAGTTCAGGCGATTTCAACCCACAAGATGTTAGTGATGCGACAATTGAGTCTATAAAAACTTATGAAGATTACTTGATTATGAATGAGAAAATAATCGATAATTACTATACAGAAGCAGACGAAGCCTTTAAAGGAACTGTTTTAGAAGATAGCGCTGCTATCCAAGAACAAAAAGATAGCACTAAAAAAGAAATGGAAGATTTGAAAAAACAATATGGTCCACTCAAGAAAGCACCGATTCAAGGGAAAGAAGAAGTGATTAAGACTCTAAAAGATTATCGTGATAATCTACATGAGCAAGTGGAGCAGTGGAAAGCTAGTCTTTAATAGGAAGAGTGGAGTTCAATATGGATTATCAATTATTGCCACATGAATACATGGTTATGAATAGTGACCATGTGAGTTTTGGGAAAAATGGTTTGTCTACAGATGAATTAATTTTAACGAATCTACACTTAATATATATCAAAAAAGGTTTATGGGGAGGAAAAAAAGATCAAGTTACCATACCCATTAACCAGATTAAAATTTTTGAAGGGAAACCTCAAGTTTCAGTAACCAAAACCAATGGTGTGAAACGGCTGGAAATTTATTATAATGGCGGACAAGCTATCTTTGCATTTAATAATACTAAAGATACTGATAAGTGGGCTAGGAACATTATTAAATTGATGTCAGGTGATACAAGCAATTTTGAAACCTTGGGAGATAGCAGCTTATTTGGAGCAGATGTTTTGGCAGAAACATTTAAGGATACATTTGACACTTTTAAAGCAGGGCTTGGAATTAAGGATGCAGAGCCAGAAAAGATTTCAACCAAGTGTAGCTTTTGTGGAGCACCTTTGTCAGGTCAAGTGAAGCAAACAGTGAGATGTGCCTATTGTGATATGGAGCAGAGTTTATAAGGGGGCAATTAAATGGGGTTGATAAAAGCAATCACAGATTCTATTGGTGGGACATTTGCAGACCAGTGGAAAGAAATTATCACAGTTCAAGCTTTTGATGAACATACAGCTGTAAGTCCAGGTATTATTCAAGAAAATAATAATGGTAGGGGTGTCAATACGAAGGGATCTGTAGGTGTTATTTCCAACGGATCCAAGATTTTTATTCCAGAAAATACTGCAGCCTTTATCTTTAGTCAGTCTGGTATAGAGGAAATTATTACAGAACCAGGTGGATATGAATACCAAAATGGTGAAAGCAGTGTTTTTAACGGTGATGGATTGAAAAAGTCACTGTTTGACAATGTTGTTAATCGTGTTGGATTCGGTGGCCAAAGTGATCAGCAAAAACAGATTTGTTTTGTTAATTTGAGAGAAATTCGTGATATTAAATTTGGGACTCGCGGTCCAGTCATGTATAATGATTTGTTTTATGGGACAGATTTAGAAGTACGTGCTTTTGGAACATTTTCTATCCAAATTACAGATGCTAAGCAATTTATCAGAAATTTTCTTCCTGCCAATGTGACTTATTATACCTTCGACAGTGCTCAAGCTAGATCACAAATAGTGACAGAGTTTCTCCAATCTTTTATTGTTGCACTTAATTCTTTGTCAACAACTTATCGTATTTCACAATTACCCTCACAAGCTGCAGTTCTTGCAGAACAAGTATCAAATGATGGACAGTATGCAGGGACTTGGAAAGAACGTTTTGGATTTGAGATTGTAAAAGTTGCCATTGCTAATATTGAGTTCTCACCAGAATCTAAGGAATTGGTTAAACAATTTTCATCAAATAAGATGAATTTAAAAGCTTATGATGATGTATCGCAGAAAGCTTCTAATATTGCAGCACAACAAAAAATTGCATCAGGAGTGGAGCAACATGGTCTAGGTGATGGTGCAGGGATGATTTTCGGTATGAATATGGCACAAGGTTTAGATGAAAAAGCCATGAAAGCAAGTTTATCATTAGATGAACAAATCGAAGCCCTTACAAAACTAAAATCTCTTTTAGATGCAGGGATACTATCTCAAGAAGAATTTGATCGAAAGAAAAAAGAAATTATGGATTTATAAGATGAAGCTCGAAAGCTCATAGTTATACTCAATGAAAATCAAAAAGCAAACTAGGAAGCTAGCCGCAAGCTGTACTTGGGTACGGTAAGGCGACGCTGACGTGGTTTGAAGAGATTTTCGAAGAGTATTAGTGTGTATTCAAGGGATATTCTAGGTGAAACAACAATAGACTATCGTTCATAGATAGACTATCATGTTGTAAAGGTAGGAGTTGAATATTCTAGCTGTCTCTACAAAGACTATTAAAATTCTTTAACAAAACAAATAAGTTGCTAAGGATTTTTAAAAATTTTTGAGAAGAATTTGAAACATGCTTTAAAAGAGTATGCTATCATAGAATATAACTTACAGAAGTAAAAGGAGTTTGTATATGGCTGAACAAGAGTTAGCTATGCAAGTATTACAACAAGTGGTAAAACTACCTGTTGTTAAGGTTGATCGTTCGAAATTTTTAGTGGATAAGTTTTCCAAAGAATTGAATCCACAGGACATTCCTACCTTATTAGAACAAGGCCCAACGTCTCTCTTATCTCAAGAAATATTAGATAGAGTGGCTAATGCCTGCATTAGGGATAATGTTTTATTGGCTAGTGGAACCTCTGTTTTGGCAGGATTACCTGGAGGGATTGCTATGGCAATTACCATTCCAGCTGATGTGGCTCAATTTTATGGTTTCTCTCTGAAATTGGCTCAAGAATTAGGTTATATTTATGGTTATGAGGATCTTTGGGCTTCACGCGAGGAGTTGAGTGAAGATGCTCAAAATACCCTCTTGCTTTATCTAGGCGTCATGTTGGGGGTAAATGGAACCGCTGCCTTGCTACGTGCTGGTGGTATAACAATTGCCAAACAGGTAATGAAAACAGTACCTAATAAAGCTTTAACAAAGACGCTTTGGTACCCTATTTTGAAAAAAGTCTTAAAAATATTTGGTGTGAATCTGACCAAGGGAGGGCTAGCCAAAGGAATGGGGAAATTCATTCCTATCTTGGGTGGTATCATTTCAGGTGGTTTAACCTTTGCAACTATGAAACCGATGGGGGAAAGCTTACAGAAAGAATTGTCCAAGCTAGTCAACTATAGTGAAGTTCAATATCAAGAAGATGTTGAAACAATCCGAAAAGAGGCTGAAATCATCGAAGGAGAGTGATATGGGACTCATAAAAGTTCTAGCTAAAACTTACGGGAATTACTTTTTGACCATGCAAGGTGTAAAAGTCATGAAAACGATAAAGAAAGATGACCATGTCGTTGTTGGTCTGGGAAAACTCTTTATTGCAGATAAGCTAATGGATACGGCTCGGTGGCTCATCAAGCCAGAGGAGAGAGAATGAAATTTTTCTGGGGACTTCTTGCCATTATTTTTATCAAACCGATTATTGGAATTATGAAATTCTTTTGGATGATCATTTCTTTTGCAGTCCAATTGCTGTTTTACAAGTTATTATTTAAGCTATTGGATTGGCTCTTTAAACTTATTTAGATAGTAATCCAAGTCGTGTGGAACTAGCAAGTCTTGTACTGCTAGTTTTTTAATCTCTTTCCTTATGGTATAATAAAATAAATAATATCATTTATAAACGATAATGGAGGTCGTCATGGACAATATCATTGATGTGTCAATTCCCGTTGCAGAAGTGGTGGACAAGCATCCAGAAGTCTTGGAAATTCTAGTCGAACTTGGTTTTAAACCCCTTGCCAATCCCTTGATGCGCAACACAGTTGGTCGTAAAGTATCACTCAAACAGGGTTCTAAGCTTGAAGGAACTCCTATGGACAAGATTGTTCGCACACTGGAAGCAAACGGCTACGAAGTGATTGGATTAGACTAATGGCAGATGAACGGATTCATGTCCTACGGGATATTTTGTTAGAATTGCATAATGGCGCCTCTCCTGAGTCGGTTCAGGAGCGTTTTGATGCGACCTTTACAGGCGTTTCAGCCATCGAGATTTCTCTTATGGAGCACGAGCTGATGAACTCAGACTCAGGTGTCACCTTTGAAGATGTCATGGAACTCTGTGATGTTCATGCCAATCTTTTTAAAAATGCTGTTAAGGATGTCGAAGTTGCAGATACCGAGCACCCAGGTCACCCAGTTCGGGTCTTTAAGGAAGAAAATCTAGCCCTCCGTGCTGCCTTGATTCGCATTCGGAGATTGTTAGATACCTATGAGTCTATGGAAGACGAAGAAATGCTTGCGGAGATGTGCAAGGGCTTGGTGCGTCAGATGGGACTTGTGGGGCAATTTGACATCCATTACCAACGTAAAGAAGAACTCTTCTTTCCTATCATGGAGCGCTATGGTCACGATTCACCTCCAAAAGTCATGTGGGGAGTGGATGACCAGATTAGGGAACTCTTTCAGACAGCCCTAGCGACAGCCAAGTCACTACCAGAAGTGTCGATTAGCACTGTAAAAGAAGCTTTTGAAGCCTTTGCGACAGAATTTGAAAGTATGATTTTCAAGGAAGAGTCCATCCTTCTCATGATTCTCCTTGAATCCTTTACTCAGGATGACTGGCTTCAGATTGCGGAGGAGAGCGATGCCTATGGTTATGCTATTATCCGTCCGTCTGAGAAATGGGTTCCAGAACGCCAGAGTTTTGTTGAGGAAAAGAGTGCAGAGGAGCCTGTAGAGTTAGATACGGCAGAGGAACAAGTTCAGCAGGTTATCGATACGCCAGAAGGACAGTTTACCATTACCTTTACCCCTAAGGAAAAGGAAGCAGTGCTGGACCGTCATAGTCAACAGGCTTTTGGGAATGGCTATCTTTCAGTCGAGCAGGCCAATCTGATTCTCAATCACCTCCCCATGGAGATTACCTTTGTCAATAAAGACGATATTTTCCAGTATTACAATGACAATACGCCAGCTGATGAGATGATTTTCAAACGGACACCGTCTCAAGTCGGGCGCAATGTCGAACTCTGCCATCCGCCTAAGTACTTGGACAAGGTCAAGACCATCATGAATGGCCTCCGTGAGGGAACCAAGGACAAATATGAGATGTGGTTCAAGTCTGAGTCGCGAGGTAAGTTTGTCCACATCACCTACGCTGCAGTGCACGATGAGGAGGGAGAATTTCAAGGAGTGTTGGAGTACGTTCAGGATATTCAACCCTACCGTGAGATTGATACGGACTATTTCCGTGGATTAGAATAAGGAGAAAAAATGAGTTACGAACAAGAATTTATGAAGGAATTTGAAGCTTGGGTCAATACTCAAATCATGATTAACGACATGGCGCACAAGGAAAGCCAAAAAGTCTACGAAGAAGACCAAGACGAACGTGCCAAAGATGCTATGATTCGTTACGAAAGCCGCTTGGATGCTTATCAGTTCTTGCTTGGTAAGTTTGAAAACTTCAAAGCAGGCAAGGGATTCCATGATTTGCCAGATGGCTTGTTTGGTGAGCGAAATTATTAAATGAGATAGATTCTTGATTTTTTACTAAAATCTTGATAGAATATTTATATTAAATCCTTGTCAGAGCAGGGGTTTTTTATTGAAAGGATTTTATCATGTCAAAGAAACTCAATCGTAAAAAACAATTACGAAATAGCCTCCGTCGCGCAGGTGCCTTTTCAAGTGCTGTGACGAAGGTTGTAGAAGAGACAAAAAAAGTTGTAAAACGTGCAGAACAGTCAGCAAGCCAAGCTGGTAAGGCTGTTTCTAAAAAAGTTGAACAAGCAGTAGAAGCTACCAAAGAGCAAGCCCAAAAAGTAGCCAATTCTGTAGAAGATTTTGCAGCAAACTTGGGTGGACTCCCACTTGACCGTGCCAAGACTTTCTATGATGAAGGAATCAAGTCTGCGTCAGATTTCAAAAACTGGACTGAAAAAGAACTCCTTGCCTTGAAAGGAATCGGCCCAGCTACCATTAAGAAATTGAAGGAAAATGGCATCAAGTTCAAGTAATCTTTCTTGTGCCTTGCATTTCCGTCAAAATCTTGCTACAATAGAGCCATTAGAGGTGTTTTGAATCCCACATTTTACAGAAAGTGGCGGTGCTGAGAAGTCCACAAATGTGTCAAAACTGGTTGCTAATGGATGAAAATGAAATAAAAGTGTCTTTTTGTTTTAAAGATGAGAGTGGCGGGCGCTGCCCGAAATTGGGTGGTACCGCGGATAAACACATTCGTCCCTGTCATATAGATGGCAGGGCTTTTCTTTTGCGTCTTAGTAAAAGGAGGTTGTTATGAAGCAATCTTTTAAAACAAGTAAACTCTACTATGGCTTTCCTATCTTCATTTTGGGGTATCAGGATCAGAATTTTGGAAACAATATTACGACCTGTAGCTCCTCTTATAGCTTGGGAGATTGGCTAGTCATTGGTGTCGGAGCTGAGGAAAATGCGGCTGAGCAAATCAAGCATTACCAGAAGTTTACTGTGAATATTCCTGATGAAAATCTCATGCTCGAGATGGAGCAGGCTGGTTTTATCAGTCATCAGGAGAAATTGGAACGTTTGGGAGTGCATTATGAAATTTCTGAACGAACTCAGGCACCGATTTTAGAGGATTGTCCAGTCGTTTTGGATTGTCAGGTAGATAGGATTGTTGAGGAAGAGGGAATTTGTCATATTTTCGCTAAGATTGTTGAGCGACTTGTTGCCCCAGAACTTTTGGATGAAAAGGGGCATTTTAGAAATGAACTGTTTGCCCCAACCTATTTCATGGGAGATGGATATCAGCGCGTCTATCGTTATCTGGATAAGCGTGTAGATATGAAGGGGAGCTTCATCAAAAAAGCGAGGAAGAAGGATGACAAGAGCTGAGTTACCAGAACGGTTGGAAACCGAACGGCTCGTCTTACGAGTCCGTACAGTGGCGGACGCCGAAGACATCCATGCCTACGCTAGTTTGCCAGAGGTCGCCTATCCAGCAGGTTTTCCGCCCGTCAAGACCTTGGAAGATGAGATTTATTATCTGGAGCATATTCTGCCCGAGAGCAATCAAAAGGAAAATCTCCCAGCTGGTTATGGGATTGTCGTCAAAGGAACCGATAAAGTCATTGGTTCTGTTGATTTCAACCATCGCCACGAGGACGATGTGCTGGAGATTGGTTATACCTTGCACCCCGATTATTGGGGTCGAGGCTATGTGCCCGAAGCAGCGCGTGCCTTGATTGATCTAGCTTTTAGAGAACTAGGTCTTCACAAGATTGAACTAACTTGTTTTGGCTATAATGTCCAAAGTCAACGAGTCGCAGAAAAGCTTGACTTTACCCTCGAAGCTCGCATAAGAGACCGCAAAGATGCTCAAGGCAACCGCTGTGATGATTTGAGATATGGCTTGCTGAGGAGTGAGTGGGAGAGTTTAAATTGTTAGTTGAACTGTTTGTAAAATGTGAAATGTTGAGCTATAATATCGTTAAAGAGAAAGGGATTGAAAAATGGAAGTAGGTCAGGTTGTTGCTCTACTTAGTGGGGCAGGAATAGGAGCAATCTTGAGTGCAATTCTGGTTTTTCTCAGTAATAACAAAAAGAATCAACTTGATTATATTGTGAAAGAACGAACTGAGTGGAGGAAAAAACTTGAAGGTATTATTGAGAATCTTCAAGTTCCTTCTGAGCGTAAAGGTGCTTTGAAAAGATTAAGGGCGCTGATTAATCCCTATGGCTATAATCTTGATATTAAAAATACAAAAGATTATTTTATGAAAGATGGGCATATTTGGGATAGCCTTGCTAAGGGTAAATATAAAGATATTATCTACTTTTTAAGTCTTTTATTAAAACATGACTGGGAAAGAAGAAAGCAAGAGGCAAAGTTTCAATATTTAAATGCTTTATCATGGATAGTTCAAATATTTTTTTGTGTTTTTAATTTCTATTTGATATATTTAGTAGTCTCAAATTTAGTGGGCTCAAATTTAGTGGGCTCAAATTTAGTAGTCTCAAATTTAGTAGTCTCAAATTTAGTGGTCTCAAATTTAGTAGGCTCAAATTTTGCACAGTCTTATATATCTCTGTATTTTTTAATATATTCGTTTCTTGCTTTTATGTTTCAAAGAGAGTTTATTGGTGTCTTAAAAAGAAAATCTTCTAAAAATGTTAAAGGGAAATTACTAGTTTTCTTATTTTGTTTTGCTTTCCCTTACTTAATAAACTGGATAATAGGGATAGTCTATACTACCTTTTTGAAAAATTTTTCAATAGCTATTATTGCTCTTTTAGGGATGTATATCTATGAGTTTTATTATCTTCAATTAGTGTCAAATAAGGTAGAAGAAAATTATGTAAAAGCAATAGAGAAATTTCTAAAGAAATCTTTAAAAATAGATAACAAAGCCAATACGCTTACCAATGATATAATACGTTTAGAATCTAAACTTTATGATTTTGAAAACAGTAAAGTAAATATAGGATCATTAGAAAAGAAACGAAGAAAGTTAAGGAAAAAAATAATAAAGAAAGAACAACCAAATATTTTTCGACATCCAATACGATTTTATCTTTTTTTGAAGAAGAAAAAACGAATTTCAAAACTAGTTTTAAGAATGTTAAATTAAAGGAGAACACACATGTCTAAAGAACTTTCACCTAAATACAATCCAGCCGAGGTTGAGGCTGGTCGTTACCAAAAATGGCTTGACGCTGATGTTTTCAAGCCTTCAGGCGATCAAAAAGCCAAGCCTTATTCAATCGTGATTCCACCACCAAATGTAACTGGTAAGCTTCACCTTGGTCACGCTTGGGATACGACTTTGCAGGATATCATTATCCGTCAAAAACGTATGCAAGGTTTTGATACGCTTTGGCTTCCAGGTATGGACCATGCTGGGATTGCGACTCAGGCTAAGGTTGAGGAGCGCTTGCGTGGAGAGGGCATTACACGTTATGACCTAGGTCGTGAAAAATTCTTGGAAAAAGTCTGGGAATGGAAAGACGAATATGCAACAACTATCAAGGAACAGTGGGGCAAGATGGGGCTCTCTGTAGACTACTCTCGCGAACGTTTCACCCTTGACGAAGGTTTGTCAAAAGCGGTTCGCAAGGTCTTTGTGGACCTTTACAAGAAAGGTTGGATCTACCGTGGTGAGTTTATCATCAACTGGGACCCAGCAGCTCGCACAGCCCTTTCTGATATTGAGGTGATTCACAAGGACGTAGAAGGTGCCTTCTACCACATGAACTATATGCTGGAAGATGGTTCACGCGCCCTTGAAGTTGCCACAACTCGTCCTGAGACTATGTTTGGGGACGTTGCCGTTGCGGTCAATCCAGAAGATCCACGCTACAAGGACTTGATTGGAAAAAACGTCATCCTTCCAATCGCTAATAAATTAATCCCAATCGTTGGAGACGAACACGCAGATCCTGAATTTGGTACCGGTGTCGTGAAAATCACACCTGCCCACGATCCAAACGACTTCTTGGTGGGTCAACGTCACAACTTGCCACAAGTCAATGTTATGAACGACGACGGTACTATGAATGACTTAGCCTTCGAATTTGCAGGTATGGACCGTTTTGAAGCTCGTAAGGCAGTCGTTGCCAAGTTGGAAGAAATCGGTGCCCTCGTCAAAATCGAAAAACGTGTCCACAGCGTTGGTCACTCAGAGCGTACAGGTGTTGTGGTTGAACCACGCTTGTCTACTCAATGGTTCGTTAAGATGGACCAATTGGCGAAAAATGCTATTGCCAACCAAGACACAGAGGACAAGGTAGAATTTTACCCACCTCGTTTCAACGATACCTTCCTCCAATGGATGGAAAATGTCCACGACTGGGTTATCTCTCGTCAGCTCTGGTGGGGTCACCAAATCCCTGCTTGGTACAATGCTGAGGGGGAAATATATGTTGGCGAAGAAGCTCCAGAAGGTGACGGTTGGACTCAGGACGAAGATGTCTTGGACACTTGGTTCAGTTCTGCCCTTTGGCCATTCTCAACTATGGGCTGGCCTGATGTCGATTCAGAAGACTTCAAACGTTACTTCCCAACATCAACTTTGGTGACTGGTTATGATATTATTCCGTTCTGGGTGTCTCGGATGATTTTCCAAGGTTTGGAATTTACTGGCAAGTCGCCATTCAAAAATGCCTTGATTCATGGTCTGATTCGTGATGAGCAAGGACGCAAGATGTCGAAATCTCTCGGTAACGGGATTGATCCAATGGATGTTATTGATAAGTATGGAACAGATAGCCTTCGTTGGTTCCTTTCAAACGGTTCTGCACCAGGGCAAGACGTGCGCTTCTCTTACGAGAAAATGGATGCTTCTTGGAACTTCATTAACAAAATCTGGAACATCTCTCGCTACATCCTCATGAACAATGAAGGCTTGACCCTTGAGCAAGCAACTGCCAACGTGGAAAAAGTTGTCAACAAGGAAGCTGGAAATGTCACAGATCGCTGGATCCTCCACAACCTCAATGAAACCATCGGAAAAGTCACTGAAAACTTTGATAAGTTTGAGTTTGGTGTGGCTGGCCACATCCTCTACAACTTCATCTGGGACGAATTTGCGGACTGGTACGTTGAGTTGACTAAGGAAGTCCTTTATAGCGATAACGAAGAAGAGAAAGTCATTACACGTTCTGTTCTCCTTTACACTTTAGACAAGATCCTTCGTCTCCTTCACCCAATCATGCCATTCGTGACAGAGGAAATCTTTGGACAAATCTCAGAAGGCTCTATCGTTACAGCAGAATACCCAACTGTCAACCCAGCCTTTGAAGATCTTGCGGCTCACACAGGTGTGGAAAGTCTCAAAGACTTGATCCGTGCCGTTCGTAATGCGCGTGCGGAAGTAAACGTAGCACCAAGCAAGCCAATCACCATCCTTGTTAAGACAAGCGATAGCGACTTGGAAGCCTTCTTTAACAGCAATGTCAACTACATCAAACGCTTCACAAATCCAGAACACTTGGAAATTGCATCAACCATCCCTACACCTGAACTCGCAATGTCAAGCGTCATCACAGGAGCAGAAATCTACTTGCCACTGGCAGACCTCCTCAATGTCGAAGAAGAACTAGCTCGCCTCGATAAGGAACTCGCTAAATGGCAAAAAGAACTGGATATGGTTGGTAAGAAACTCTCTAACGAACGTTTCGTAGCCAATGCCAAACCAGAAGTCGTCCAAAAAGAACGCGACAAACAAGCCGACTACCAAGCTAAATACGACGCGACTGTAGCACGTATTGATGAGATGAAGAAGTTGGTGAAATAAATCAATATTAGGCAGATTCTGATCAATTAAGCTAATATCAGAACTGCTTTTTTAGTAGATTTATGGTAAAATGAAGGGTAAAACAAAATGTAATAGGAGGCCGATATGAAAATAAATGCAGTTGATTTATTTTGTGGTGTAGGCGGTCTAACGTACGGTATTCAGCAGGCGGGTATCAATGTTGTAGCTGGATATGATATTGATGAAAAAAGCAAATTTGCCTATGAGTACAACAATGATGCTAAATTTATTTTAAAAGATATAAATGGAATTGAAGATGACGAAATTTTGGGATTATATCCGTCAGATACTGACATAAAAGTACTGATTGGTTGTGCTCCTTGTCAACCATTTTCAACATACAGTCATAAATATCAGAATAATGAAAATACAAAAAAGAAGATAGACCTTTTGGATTGTTTTGGTAGGCAAGTTGAACTTGTAAAACCAGATATTGTATCAATGGAAAATGTTCCTCAAATGCAAAAAAAAGAAGTTTTTCATCGTTTTAGGACTCTATTAGAAAAGAATGGCTACAAGGTTACTTACAAGGTGGTATATGCTCCAGATTACGGAGTGCCTCAAACAAGAAAACGGTTACTTTTGCTTGCGTCAAAATTCGGAGATATTTCGTTAATTGAACCAGAGTTCAATTCAGATACTCACCCTACTCTTAGAGATACTATAGAGAAACTACCTGAAATAAAAGCGGGAGAAACTTATAAACATGATCCACTACATAGATGTAGAAATTTATCAGATTTAAACTTAAAAAGAATAAGACAATCCAAACCTGGAGGGACATGGAGAGATTGGGATGACGATCTTCTTTTAGAAGCATATAAGAAAGACAGTGGAAAGACGTTCGGGTCAGTCTATGGTCGATTAGAATGGGACAAACCTGCTAATACTATTACAACTCAGTTCCCTGGAATCGGTAATGGCAGATTTGGTCATCCAGAACAAGATAGAGCTTTAAGTTTACGTGAAGGGGCACTTTTGCAGACTTTTCCATTAAATTATGAGTTTGTTGACCCTAAACAGGGGGGGAATTATCCAATATCCCAAGTGGCGTTACAAATTGGAAATGCAGTACCACCTAAATTAGGTGAGATTATTGGTGAAAGTATTATAAATCATTTGGAGGAATATTATGCTTAAGCAAATGAAATTATTTGAAGATGAGGAAAAGCAGAAAAAAATACAAAATCAAATAGATATGTTACAATATGAACTTAATTATGATACTCGAGATTATCCTATTAGTTTTATAGTTGATTTATATAATAATGAGAATGAAATCTTTTCTCCTGACTATCAACGTAGCGAATTATTATGGAGTCCCAAGCAAAAATCAAGATTTATAGAATCATTGCTACTTGATTATCCAATTCCTCTTCTATTTTTAGCAGATACGGATGAAGGTAGTATGGAAATTGTTGATGGATTGCAAAGAATTTCAACACTATCTGAGTTTTTTTATGGAGATTTAAAATTGGTGGGCCTAAACAAACTTACAGAATTAAATGATTGCACTTTGGATGAAATGCCCAAAAATGAAATTAGACGCTTGAAAGCTAGATCTTTGAGGGTAATAGTGTTGAAACATAGTACTCCAGCAAGTGTTCGTAAAGAACTATTTGATCGACTTAACACCAGTTCCTTACGTGCTAATACAAGTGAAGTTCGAGCTGGAAGGGAACTTGATAATCCACTTATGATTTTAATAAAAACTTTAGCTGAAGATGAACTATTTAGGGAGAATACAAATCTTTCCCAAAATAAAATTAATCGGAAAGAAGATATTGAATTAGTAAGTAGGTTTTTTGCTTTTAGCAATAATTTAGATAATTATAACGGTTCAGTTATGAATTTTGTTGATGATTATATCCGAGAGGCCGGAAAAAGTTGGTCTGATGAAAAAAAATATTTGTTTGAAGATGAGTTTAATAGAACAATGAGATTTGTTTCAGATAATTTTGAGAGAGGTTTTCAAAAAGAAGATCGAAATCATACACCTCGGGTACGATTTGAGGCGCTTTCAGTTGGAATTAATCTAGCACTAAGAGAATCTCCCCAATTAAATGTCTCCATTGCACAAATAGATAAGTTATTGAACAGTGACCACTTAAAAAAATGGACAACTTCTGATGCTGCAAATAATAGAACCAAGGTAATTAGTAGAATACATGGAGTTAGAGACTTTTTATTAAATGGTGACTTTAATGACTGAATATGAAAAATTGAAAATGGAAATTAATCATTTTATCAATGTAATTAGTATTTATGAAAAATCTATAATGGGGCTTCCAAATGTGTTGAACAATTTATTCGAAATACAAATAGAAAGCAGCCCAGAGGATTTGTTCGAACAAGAATACCGATTGCAGATTAAAGATAGAGATAATTTTGAAGCAATTGTTAAAATTATGAAATCCAATTCTATTTTAATGCTATATAATTTGGTTGAGTCAACTATAAGGGTTTCAATGTTAGATTATTATAGCAGTTTAAATGATAAACAATTGTCTTTTAGTCAAGCAATTGAATCAATACAAAAATTATGGATTAAAAACCATCTGAATCAAATAAATAGTAATGAGTTAAATCAAAAAGTATTTAATATGATTTTAAATGTGATAAATAATAATTACAGTGTTGAGATAGAAAGGGAATCGTTTCATCTTTCTGGGAACGCAGATGTCAAGGAGATGAAAAGGATTTTAGAAACACATGGCATTACATATAATAACGATTCATTTAGAGATTTTGGCGGAGCACTTCTTACCATTAAAAATAAGAGAAATTATTTAGCTCATGGAAATATTTCTTTTGAAGATAATGGAGGACGATTTTCAATTCAAGACATAAATGAATTAAAGAATAAGACTTATCAATGTTTAGATTACTTTATTTCTCTAATAAATTCTGCAATTATTAATCAAGAATTTATGTCACAAGATATATAATAATCTCCAAAAAAGAAATTACTATTGTCTAATCTTATAGAAAACAACTTACCACACAACAATCCCTCTAAGTTTGAACTGACCTGAGAAGTACAACATTGCAGCCTTCTTCTCAGGTGTTGGGGGAATTGAGTTGGGATCTGAACAGACCAACGAGTTCATAGTGGTGTATGCCAATGAGTTTGATAAGTATGCGCGTCAGACTTACTAGCCTATTTATCCAGATATATCTCAATAATCATATTATTCATTTAAAGAATATTCCAGATGAGTGTATGACATATTAAGTATAACTTGGTCACTATTAAGATGAAGTATATATATTTTATAGAACCTATTATGAGGACTTTTTATAGTTTAAGCTAGTTTCCAACCAATTTCGTGATTTACTGATACTGAAGAAAAACAATTGAAAGGATATTTCTATGCAACCAACTTACAACATTGACAATCCAAACTTGTCTTATGAAGCTAAGCGTGACTTATGGCGGATAGGTTTTGGTCTGCAGAAAGTTGACAATCTAGTGCCATCAGAGTATATGGAATCTTTGGCTGAGAAACAGTCCCGGGGTAAACTGACTTACGAGCAGGTTTATGAAGATGCAACAAATTATCATCATACTATCGATGCAAGTACGGAGGAGGCAGACTTGGTTTCTTTGCGTATCGTGGAGTTATTATCTCGAAGAGGCTTTAGCTTCAGTCCTGCGACCTTACTTGCTATTCATAAGGAGTTGTTTCAAGATATATTTGAAACCTCTATTCCGGTGGGGCAATTTCGTCAGACCAATATCACAAAGAATGAACCTGTTTTGAATGGTGAAAGTGTTGTGTACTCTGATTACTCCATGATTCAAATGACCTTGGATTATGATTTTAATCAGGAAAAACAAGTTGCATATGCGACACTAACTCAGGCGGATGTGGTTAAACAAATCCAGCATTTTATTTCAGGAATCTGGCAGATTCATCCATTTCGCGAAGGAAACACTCGGACAGTAACGGTCTTTTTGATTCAGTATCTTCGTGAGTTTGGTTTTGATATTGATAATACACCATTTCAGCAACATTCCAAGTATTTTCGTGATGCCTTAGTATTAGATAATGCAAAGATTTTACAGCGATGTCCTGAGTTTTTAACAGCTTTTTTTGAAAATCTCTTGCTCGGTGGTCAAAATGATTTGTCTTCAGAAAAAATGTATCTAGATTTAGACCTCGATTTTTCATAATCCTAATACTGAGTAAACATTGAATTTTATGCAAAAATGAAGTAAATATTCTAATAAGAAAACGTATATCATCAAAGTGTTAGTCTCGCTTGATAATATGCGTTTTTTTAATTTTATAGATTGCTCGTTTAAACTCTATTTATCTCGTACTTTCAGTGCTATTCGGATTTTATTTTCGTGTACAATTTCAGCCATTCTTGTTATAATCAGCCTATAGGAATCAAGGAGGTGACTCTTATGGCTGTTTTTGTATCTTTGGATGGAATTGTGGTAGAAGTACTTGATGTCTTTTCTTCTTTTAATGGGGAAAGTGAGTTTTTCTTGTGTAAACGTCTTAAAGACAAGAGTCAGTTTGTTATGGAACGCTCTCAGTTCGAGGAGATGTTCCAACTTCAAAGTAGTCGCTTGACGACGCAAGAAAAATTACAATTGTTTACCTCTGTGTTTGCTGGCCGTTATGATGTTTATGCTAAGAGTTTTATCAATGATCAAGGGAAAATTCAGTATTTTCCTTCCTATGATTATGGTTGGAAGCAGTTGCCACCTGAAAAACGGAGTTTCCAGATATTGACGGACTCTGTTTTGAAATCTCATTTTCGTGGGGAGATAGCTATCGGTATCTTTCCTATGCACTTAGATGATAGCTGTTATTTTTTGGTACTGGATTTGGATGAAGGAGATTGGAAAGAAGCCGGTTTAACTATTCATAGAATAGCCAGGGAACACCAGATAGAAGGCCATCTAGAGATTTCTCGTTCGGGTCAAGGACTCCATATTTGGTTCTTCTTTGAGGAAGCGATTCCGTGTCGAGAGGCTCGCTTGTTTGGAAAGAAACTATTAGAATTGGCTATGCAGGAAAGTATGCAACTGTCCTTTGATTCTTTTGATCGCATGTTTCCGAATCAGGATGTCCTTCCTAAGGGTGGATTTGGTAATTTGATTGCTTTGCCTTTTCAAGGAGAAGCTTATCATCAAGGGCGAACGGTCTTTGTGGATGAACAGTTTCAACCTTATGAAGACCAATGGAAGTACCTGCAAGGAATTCAGAAGATTTCAACTGCTAAAGTGGCACTGTTAATCCGAGAGGAGTTAGGTAAGGAAGAATTGGATAAGGAGTTGCAGGTCGTTTTATCCAATACTATCCAACTTGAAAAATCGTCTGTGACTCCCAAGACACTTTTTTTCTTGAAAAATATGGCTTCCTTTTCTAATCCCGAATTTTATTTAAAGCAGGCTATGCGACAGCCAACCTATCAAATTCCTGAGAGAATGTATTTATTTGGAGAATCCGATTATTATTTATGGCTGCCAAGAGGCTTGCTGTATCCATTGCAAGATAAATTTAAGCAGGTAGCTGTGGAAGATAGGAGAAAAGTACAAAGTCCTATTAGAGTAGCATTTAAGGGAGAACTTACTTTGGAGCAAGAGTTAGCCCTGTCAGATATGACTTCTAAAGAAAATGGTTTACTCCATGCGGAGACTGGTTTTGGGAAGACCGTTTTAGGTGCTGCTCTCATCTCTGAACGTAAGACAAAAACAATTATTCTAGTCCATAATAAGCAACTCTTAGACCAATGGTTGGATCGCTTAAACTGCTTTTTGGCTTTCGAAGAGGAAGAAGCTACCCGTTATACGCCATCAGGTCGTGAAAGGGTAATAGGCTATGTCGGGCAGTACGGTGGGACTAAGAAATGGCTGAGTGAACTGGTTGATGTCGTTATGATCCAATCTCTATTTAAGTTGGAAAATAGTCAAAGTCTTTTGGATAAGTATGAGATGATGATTGTGGATGAGTGTCATCATGTCTCTGCCTTGATGTTTGAAAAAGTTGTGGCACAGTTTAGAGGGAAGTATCTTTACGGTTTGACGGCTACGCCTGAACGTAAGAATGGTCATGAACCTATTGTTTTTCAGAGAATTGGTGAGATACTTCATACTACTGGTAAGAGGGAGACATCTTTTGAACGGCAATTGCAATTAAGATTCACTTCTTTTGGTCATCTGGAAATTGAAAAGACTAAAGCAAGTAATTTCATACAGCTTAGTGATTGGATTGCTACTGACTCAGCGAGGAATCAGATGATTCTCAAGGATATTCTAGACCAAGTGGCAGAAGGTCGGAATATTTTGGTTCTAGTCAATCGAATTCAACAGATAGATGTCTTTGAAAAGTTATTGAAAGAGAAAGAGGTTGATGACTGTTACATTATTAGTGGAAAAACCAAAGTCCGAGAGAGAACGAGTTTACTGGAGACGTTAGAACAGTTAGATAAAGGGTTTGTTTTGTTGTCTACTGGAAAATACATTGGCGAAGGTTTTGACTTACCTCAGTTGGACACGCTTATCTTGGCAGCACCCTTTTCTTGGAAAAATAATTTAATTCAGTATGCAGGTCGGATTCATCGAAACTACAAGGACAAGTCTTTGGTGCGTATTTTCGATTATGTAGATATTCATGTTCCTTATTTAGAAAAGATGTTTCAGAAACGACAAGTAGCTTATCGAAAGATGGATTATCGTGTCATCGAGGGTGAGGAGAAACAATTCATTTATGTTGATAGTAGATATGAGAATGTGCTGAGAGAGGACTTGGCAGGGGAAAGACAGGAGTGTATGCTTATTTTACCTTATGTGCACCAGACAAAACTGATGAAATTTCTAAAAGAATTTAGGATTAGTCAAATTGAGATATGTATACCAGAGACGGTTGCAAATAAAGCATGGCTAGACCAGATGAAGAGCAAGAAAATTAAAGTGTCTTTTACTCAATCAAAAATAGTCACGCCTATTCTTTTGGTGAATAAGACTATTGTTTGGTATGGTGCAATGCCATTATTAGGGAAGGTAGATGAAATGACCATATTACGTTTGGAATCAGCTAGTATAGTTTCTGAACTAGTGGCAGGTTTACGATAGAGAAAATTTTTAAAAATTTCTATGTATGCTTTCCAGTTGAAAAAACGAGAAGTCTTGACAGGTCAACGACTCAATGAACTGGAAATCAACGGAATTCGTTTGACCAAGTTTAAAAATGGGGAAATCGGTATTGAATTCATCTGGATTGATACCGAAAATCCGCCAATCGACACCATCGGCTGGGTAGCAAAGAAATGAAAATCCGTTTTAGACTAATTTCCACTTCGGTTGGGCAAGTGGAAGTTACTTTGAGAAGTTAGCAATAAAAAGTCCTATCACTTTCTCCCCCTTAACCTTTGACTATTCCGTAAAATTATCGTAAAATAAAGAGTGAATGATAAAATGAGGTCAGAGTCTGTTCGCTCTGGCGATAGTAGTATAAATGAGGAGAAACGCTTTGGAATTAGAAGTATTTGCTGGGCAAGAAAAAAGTGAACTATCTATGATTGAGGTGGCGCGTGCTATCTTGGAACTTCGTGGTCGCGACCATGAGATGCATTTTAGCGATCTTGTAAACGAAATTCAAAACTACCTTGGAACATCAAATAGCGATATCCGTGAAGCTTTGCCTTTGTTCTACACAGAGTTGAACTTTGACGGTAGCTTTATCTCACTTGGAGACAACAAATGGGGTCTTCGTTCATGGTATGGTGTGGACGAAATCGATGAAGAAATCATCGCTCTTGAAGAAAATGACGACGATGAAGTAGCACCAAAAGCTAAGAAAAAACGTGTCAATGCCTTCATGGATGGTGATTCAGATGCCATTGACTACAATGCGGATGACCCAGAAGATGAAGATGCATACGAAGCAGATCCTGCTCTTTCATACGATGATGAAAATCCAGATGATGAGAAAAATGAAGTGGAAGCTTACGATGCAGAAATCAACGAAATCGCTCCTGATGACTTGGGTGAAGACGTGGATCTTAACGAAGAAGACGACGAATTTTCAGATGATGATACTGAAAACATCGAGGAATAAAAATTAGCTATTGACAATTATCCTATTTTTAGGTATCATATTGTTCGGGCACCTCTTTTAGAGGTCGGGGCTCCCTAGTTCTTAGGGAGCTATTTTTGTTTTTTCAAGAAGTTATCTTCTTGTATTTTGGTTGTGAATCTGGTGCAGTCGTCCCAGATTATTCTTATTAGTAGGGTCTTGTTTTCTATGTCCCCTCGTAGTTAACAAGGCCTTGAGCATTTTAGAAAGAGGAATCTATGTCTACGAAATATATTTTTGTAACTGGTGGTGTCGTATCGTCTATTGGGAAAGGGATTGTGGCAGCAAGTCTGGGGCGTCTCTTGAAAAATCGTGGTCTCAAAGTAACCATTCAAAAGTTTGACCCTTATATCAATATCGATCCTGGAACCATGAGTCCTTACCAGCACGGAGAAGTTTTTGTGACAGATGATGGAGCTGAGACAGATTTGGACTTGGGTCACTATGAACGTTTCATCGATATCAATCTTAACAAATATTCTAACGTGACAACTGGTAAAATTTACAGTGAAGTTCTTCGTAAGGAACGACGTGGAGAATACCTTGGGGCAACTGTTCAAGTCATTCCTCATATCACAGATGCTTTGAAAGAAAAAATCAAGCGTGCCGCTCTAACGACTGACTCTGATGTCATTATCACAGAGGTCGGTGGAACTGTTGGGGATATCGAGTCCTTGCCATTCTTAGAGGCTCTTCGTCAGATGAAGGCAGATGTGGGTGCGGATAATGTTATGTACATCCATACAACCCTGCTTCCATACCTCAAGGCCGCTGGTGAAATGAAGACCAAACCAACTCAACACTCTGTCAAAGAATTGCGTGGATTGGGAATCCAACCAAATATGTTGGTTATTCGTACAGAAGAGCCAGCTGGTCAAGGAATTAAAAACAAACTAGCACAGTTCTGTGATGTGGCACCAGAAGCCGTTATCGAATCGTTGGATGTTGAACACCTTTACCAAATTCCATTGAACTTGCAGGCTCAAGGTATGGATCAAATTGTTTGTGATCATTTGAAATTAGACTCACCGGTAGCAGATATGACAGAATGGTCAGCCATGGTGGACAAGGTCATGAACCTCAAGAAACAAGTCAAGATTTCCCTTGTCGGTAAGTATGTAGAGTTGCAAGATGCCTACATTTCTGTGGTTGAAGCCTTGAAACACTCTGGTTATGCCAATGACGCAGAAGTGAAAATCAATTGGATTAATGCCAATGATGTGACGGCAGAGAATGTAGCAGAGCTCTTATCTGATGCGGACGGAATCATCGTGCCAGGTGGTTTTGGTCAACGTGGTACAGAAGGGAAAATCCAAGCCATTCGCTATGCGCGTGAAAATGATGTTCCAATGTTGGGTGTCTGCTTGGGAATGCAGTTGACTTGTATCGAATTTGCTCGTCACGTTTTAGGACTCGAAGGTGCCAATTCTGCAGAACTTGCACCAGAAACAAAATACCCTATCATTGATATCATGCGTGATCAGATTGATGTTGAGGATATGGGTGGAACCCTTCGCTTGGGACTTTATCCGTCTAAGTTGAAACGTGGTTCTAAGGCTGCGGCTGCTTATCACAATCAAGAAGTGGTGCAACGCCGTCACCGTCACCGTTATGAGTTTAACAATACCTTCCGTGAGCAGTTTGAGGCAGCAGGTTTTGTCTTTTCAGGAGTTTCTCCAGACAATCGATTGGTAGAAATCGTGGAAATCCCTGAAAATAAATTCTTTGTAGCGTGTCAGTATCACCCTGAACTGTCAAGCCGTCCAAATCGTCCAGAAGAACTCTACACTGCCTTTGTGACTGCAGCAGTTGAGAACAGCAATTAGCAAAATCAGAACCTTTGAGAAGAATCTCAGAGGTTTTTATTAGCATATTTAGGATAAGATTTGCAAAATAAAAACATAGTGATATAATTAACAAAAAAAATCCTAAGGAGGATCTATGATGAAAAAAATCACATTATTTGGTTTGTCTCTAGCTGGTCTAGCTTTACTGGCTTTTCCATATTCAGGGCAGGCATTTGAGCTTAAAGAAGAATGGGTTGTTAAGTGTGGGGTACAGTATCAAGATGGCAAGATTCTTCGGTTTAACAATGGTCATGAAGTGGATATTAAAGTCTTGGATTTGCCAAAAAATGAGAAAATCGAGTGGACGGTTAGTCTCGATGGTCAAGATCAGACAGTCAATTTTCTAGGTCAAGAAAAGGACAAGTATATGATTGGTATAGAAGGGCGTTACCTGAATTTCTATGTTCCATATGGCTATAGAGGAGATATCAAGGTCGAGGCTAAGAGCAGCAACGAAGTAAAGACCTGGTCAACGAAAGTTGTGGATGATATTCATAATGATAGTGGAAAGAGAGGTTACTATCGTATTGAAGAATCAAATGATCAATACACCTACCTTGATACAAAATGGGACTATCAAACCAAGACTTACACTGCTACCTTACCAGAGACTGTTAATGGTCAAAAAGTTTTTGCTTGGTCAGACTATGACAATGGCGAGTTGAAACTTGAAAAACTAAAAACTATCAGTCACAAATATGATGGAGGAGCTTTCAAAGAACTTTATCCGATTGTAAAAGCAGAAAGCTGGCTAAAATCAGACCAAAATTGGTACTATCAAAAACAAGGCCAACTAGTTCAAAATGCTTGGGTTAAAGACAAGGGAACTTGGTACTTTATGAATGATAAAGGAGTTATGTTCAATCAAACTTGGCTTTATCAAGGTGGCAACTGGTATGCCTTTAAATCATCAGGAGCCATGATTGCGAGTGACTGGCTTTACGACCAAGGCAAGTGGTACTATTTATCAACTTCAGGAGCTATGAAAGCAAGCGCTTGGGTTTATGACAAGGGAGACTGGTATTATGTAAGTTCTTCTGGTGCCATGCTAGCGAATGATTGGGTCAAAGATAATGGCAAGTGGTATTATCTGGCTTCATCAGGTAAGATGCTTCGCAATACCTACACACCAGATGGTTACTACGTTGGCAACTCAGGCGCCTGGCAGTAAGAATAATACTCTTCGAAAATCTCTTCAAACCACGTCAGCTTCATCCACAACCTCAAAACACTGTTTTGAGCTGACTTCGTCAGTTCTATCCACAACCTCAAAGCAGTGCTTTGAGCAGCCTGCGGCTAGCTTCCTAGTTTGCTCTTTGATTTTCATTGAGTATAAGAAGTCCTTTTCCTTAAAGGAAGGGGCTTTTTACTTGCTTTTCTGCTGCTTCCTCATTTGTCCTAAAGCCTTTTTTGTGTTAAAATGAATGGTATGAAAGCTAAAAAAATGTGGATGGCAGGTCTGGCTCTGCTTGGTATTGGAAGCCTTGCCCTTGCTACGAAAAAAGTTGCAGATGACCGCAAGCTCATGAAGACTCAGGAAGAGTTGACAGCGATTGTGCGAGACTATTTTTCAGACATGGGGGAAATTGCGACCCTCTATGTTCAAGTTTATGAAAGTAGTCTGGAGAGCTTGGTTGGGGGCGTGATTTTTGAGGATGGCCGTCATTATACCTTTGTCTATGAAAATGAAGACCTAGTCTATGAGGAGGAAGTTTTATGATACAACCAGCAAGTTTAGAAGAATTGGCATCTTTAGTTGAAAAGGATGGCAAGAAGGTCTTTCTTTTTGTGGCGGATTGGTGTGGCGATTGTCGTTATATCTATCCTGCCTTACCAGAAATTGAGGAGACCAATCCAGAGTTCACCTTTATTCGTGTGGACCGAGACCAGTATATGGATTTGGCCAAACTCTGGGATGTTTACGGCATTCCTAGCCTTGTTGTTCTAGAAAAGGATAAGGAAATAGGCCGTTTTGTCAATCGCGACCGTAAAAGCAAGCAACAAATTAACGACTTTTTAGCAGGACTGAAATAGGAGAAAAGGAAACAATGATTTTTACATATAACAAAGAACATGTCGGTGATGTCCTTATGGTCATCGTGAAAAGCAGCGGAGATGCCAAACTGGATGTAGAACGCAAGGGCAAGGTAGCCCGTGTTTTTCTCAAAGATAATGGAGAAACAGTTGCTTGGAATATTTTTGAAGTTTCAAGTTTGTTTGAAATTGAAGAGCGCGGTCAAGTCTTTTTATCAGATGAGCAAGTAGCTCGTTTGAACCAAGAATTGCAGGCGGAAGGTTTTACAGAAGCAATTGTTAATGACAAAGAGCCTAAGTTTGTTGTCGGTGAAATTGTTGAGATGGTAGCCCATCCAGATAGTGACCACCTCAACATCTGCCAAGTTGCAGTTGCAAGTGACAAGACAGTGCAAATCGTTGCAGGGGCTCCTAATGCGCGTCTTGGGTTGAAAACCATTGTAGCTCTTCCTGGAGCTATGATGCCAAAAGGGAATCTCATTTTCCCAGGTGAACTTCGTGGTGAAAAGAGTTTTGGCATGATGTGCAGTCCTCGTGAATTGCATCTGCCAAACGCTCCGCAAAAACGTGGTATTATTGAATTATCAGAAGACCAAGTTGTTGGAACTCCATTTGATCCAGCTAAACACTGGACTGCCTAAGAAGTTGTTAGTATCTGATAGACCAGCTAGAAGGAAATAAGATGGCAAAAAATGTTGTGATTACAGGAGCAACCTCAGGAATCGGTGAAGCGATTGCGCGTGCTTATCTGGATCAGGGTGAGAATGTCGTTCTAACTGGACGACGGATAGATAGACTTGAAGCCTTAAAAATTGAGTTTGCAGGAACTTTTCCAAATCAAGTAGTTTGGACCTTTCCACTAGATGTGACGGATATGACCATGGTGAAGACTGTCTGCTCCGATATTCTAGAAACGATAGGTCAGATTGATATTCTGGTCAACAATGCCGGACTGGCGCTTGGCTTGGCTCCCTATCAAGACTATGAGGAGTTGGATATGTTGACCATGCTGGATACCAATGTCAAAGGTTTGATGGCAGTCACTCGCTGTTTCTTGCCAGCAATGGTAAAAGCCAATCAAGGACATATCATCAATATGGGCTCAACCGCAGGAATTTATGCCTATGCAGGTGCAGCAGTTTATTCAGCTACCAAGGCAGCAGTTAAGACCTTTTCAGATGGTCTGCGAATTGATACCATTGCAAAGGACATCAAGGTGACGACCATTCAGCCTGGAATTGTCGAAACAGATTTTTCAACGGTACGTTTTCATGGTGACAAAGAGCGGGCTGCGACGGTTTATCAGGGAATCGAAGCCTTGCAGGCACAAGATATCGCTGATACAGTTATCTATGTGACCAGTCAACCTCGTCGTGTGCAGATTACAGATATGACCATTATGGCAAATCAACAAGCGACAGGTTTCATGGTTCATAAAAACTAAAAAATTTCCTCGAAAAGTTACAAATTTCTGTAACTTTTTTTGATTTCCTACGAATAGATAAGTAGGAGGAAAAAATATGTATAATAAAGTTATCTTGATCGGACGCTTGACGTCTACACCAGAATTGCACAAAACCAGCAATGACAAGTCAGTAGCGCGAGCAACTATCGCTGTAAATCGTCGTTACAAAGACCAAAATGGTGAACGTGAAGCTGATTTTGTCAATATGGTCCTATGGGGCAGACTAGCAGAAACTTTGGCAAGCTACGCAACCAAAGGTAGTCTCATTTCCGTTGATGGGGAATTGCGTACCCGTCGTTTTGAGAAAAATGGTCAAATGAATTATGTGACCGAAGTACTTGTTACTGGATTCCAACTCTTGGAAAGTCGTGCCCAACGTGCTATGCGTGAAAATAATGCAGGACAGGATTTGGCAGATTTGGTTTTGGAAGAGGAAGAACTACCGTTTTAATACTCTTCGAAAATCTCTTCAAACCACCTCAGCTTCACCTTGCCGTAGGTATAGGTAACTGACTTCGTCAGTCTTATCTACAACCTCAAAACTGTGTTTTTAGCAGCCTGCGACAAGAGTCCTAGTTTGCACTTTGATTTGTATTGAGTATAAACATTGAAAAGTCTGAGTTGGTCTCAGGCTTTTTTATACTGTCTAAATGTGTTACAATGAACTAGTTGAAACTTTTTGGAGGTTGGAATGAGTAGAGAATATACAAGAACAATCGTCAAAATTATATTTTGTACAGTAGTCGTATTTGTTTTTGCGATTTATACTCATGTGAGTCAGACAGATCCTATTCCGGGACAAATAAAAGTTGGAGCGACTTATATGACGATGAATAGTGAATTTTATAGACATTTACATAATGAGATTCAACGCTATTCTGATTCAGAAGGTCAGATATTGTATACTCGGGATGCAGAGATGAGTGAAGAAAAACAGAGTAAACAAATTGATGAGTTTATAGAGAAGCGAGTGAATGTTATTGTTATTAATCCGGTTAAGAGTGATAGCGAGCAAATTGTAGAAGCGTTAAGTAGGGCAAAGAATTTTGGAATTAGAGTTATAGCAGTAGATAGTCAGTTGAATAATATAAAAGTTGATACGAGCATAGTTTCTGATAATTACCATGCTGGGATATTAATTGCCAAGGATTTGATGAAACGTACCTCAAATGCTCATATTCTTTTGTTAACGCACAAAGATGCTTTATCAGCTAATCAGAGAATAACTGGTTTTTTGGATACAATAAAATCAGAAGAACATTATCAAATTATCTCAGAAAGAGAAACAGTTGGTCAAACAGAGTATGCTATGACTACTGTAGGTGATGCCTTATCTGAAGGTTTACAATTTGATGCTATAGTGGCTTTAAATGATAGAGCAGCTATAGGAGCTTTAGCAGCAATTAAAGAATTGAAAGTAACTTCAAAAAAATTTATTTACGGAATAGATGGTTCACCAGATATGAAGCATTTATTAGCTACAACAGATGAAGTTACGGGAACGGTTGCTCAATTTCCATCTCATATGGGTAGAAAAGTATCGGAAACAATAGATTTATTAGTAAAAAAAGAAGAAGTTGAAGAATTATATACTATACCTGTACAATTTGTTGATAAAAATAATATCATTCAGTTTGATATTAATGGGTGGCAGTAATGAAACAGGTAAAAGGTGTCCAGTATTCTATAATTTTACTTTTATTAATTAATTTTCTAACCATTGTATACAATGGGGCCTTGTATATACAGATTACAAACTATGTAATTTCAAAGGGGCAGATGACACTCTTATTGGGAGAATTAAACAATATTTCAAAATCACCTGACCAGATTTTTTGGTATTCAATTATTTTTTTCGTCGGTATTATTTTTATATCTACCTATAAAATGTATTCAACTGAGAAAAAATGGCCAATTTTTTCAAAATGGAATTTGCTTGAAATAGTATTAATGATTGGTGTTATATGGTCACAAAATCTGTCATACAATGGAATAATATTATTAGTTTTTGCTGATATATTCTATAGTTCAAGAGAGTTTCAAGACTCTGATAGTAAACGTTCTTGGATTATTTTTATTTTCTTGAGTTTTTTAATGTTACTTTTAACAGACTATGAAATCTTGTCACTGTTTATAAAAGTTCCATCTCTTTCTACCTATATCCAATTTTATCCATCTTCCATACGAGGTGTAGTGTTATTTTTAGAAAATGCATTGACATCATTAAATGTTATTATTTTCATCATCTCTTTATTGTCTTATATCCTATACGTGATTAAAGAACATCATCATATTGAGGAAGAGCTTAAAATGTTATCTAGAGTCAACACTGAATTGAATCATTACATATCGTTATCAGAGAAAATCGCTGAAGATCGAGAAAGGAAAAGAATTGCTCGGGAAATTCATGATACTCTAGGACATGCGTTGACAGGAATTTCAGCAGGGATTGATGCTGTTTCTGTACTAATTGATGTTCATCCTATCCGTGCTAAAGAACAGTTGAAAAATGTTTCAAATGCAGTTAGAGAGGGGATAAAAGATGTTAGGGGATCATTACATAGACTAAGACCAGGAGCTTTGCAAAATAATGGTTTAAAAGATGCTCTAATATTAATGATTAGTGAGTATGAGTCTCTATCTAAACTCTCTGTCGATTTAAAATATGAATGGGGAAATATTGATTTAGATGTTATACAGGAAGATACTATTTTTAGGATTATACAAGAATCTATGACAAATTCTGTTCGTCACGGACATGCTAGTAAAATGAGCATTCACTTTATGAGTGAGGATAACAACATAATAGTTTTGCAAGATAATGGAATAGGTTTTGACGACTTACAAATTGGGTATGGCTTGAAACAAATGAGAGAGCGAGTTTCTATTTTAGGTGGTTCTATTCATTTTGAAAATAGGGAAGGATTTTACACTAAAATAGTTTTTCCAAAAATAGGAGGTGAAGTATATGATAAAGGTAATGATTGCGGATGATCAGGCGTTAATTAGAGAGTCTTTGCAGATTATTTTATCAGTATATGCTGATATTGATGTTGTATCTGTTGTTGGTGATGGTATTGAAGCGATGGATAACATTATGACTGTCAAACCGGATATAATTTTAATGGATATTAGAATGCCCAGAATGGACGGAGTATTGGCTACAAAAGAAATCAAAAAACGTTTTCCAAATATAAAAATTATAATCTTAACAACATTTGATGACGACGAATTCATTTTTAGTGCTTTAAAATATGGTGCATCTGGCTATTTATTAAAAGGAGTTTCAACCGACGAGTTATATCAAGCCATTCAGACAGTGTATAAAGGTGGAGCTATGATTAATCCTAATATAGCTAGTAAGGTATTTCAATTGTTCTCGCAGATGGCACAGACCAATTTTTCTATTACTGTGAAGGAAGAGAATATTGAAAATATATCACTAACAGAATGGAAAATTATTCAGCAAGTGGCATTTGGAGAATCAAATAAGGAAATTGCCAGTAATCTTTTTTTATCCGAGGGAACAGTGCGCAATTACCTTTCTATCATTCTTTCAAAACTAAATTTGAGAGATAGGACACAGTTAGCTATATGGGCTGTACAAACAGGTGTGACACAAAAGAATTTTTCGAAGGAAATGGATAAATGAAAGTAAAGCAATTGTTTCTAGCGATACTGTTTGTGATAAGTTGTTTGAGTTTATTCCTTATTTGGGAAAACAAGCAGATAAAGATTATTAGACTGGGTTTTTATTCTGATTCTAGTTGGGGAATTCCTACAGGGAATAATAGCTATGTACTAGATGAGGCTATTAGGAAATTTGAAGAGCTTCATCCAGGGATTAAGATTGTATATGATTCAGGTATTCCTAAGGAGGAGTATTCTAATTGGATTTCAAGTCAAATTTTAAAAGGTTCTGAACCAGATGTATTTCTATTATCAAGCGACCAATTATCTTTATTTGCATCAAAAGGTATTTTAAAGCGCCTAAATTCCTATTTGTCTCAAGAAGATGCCTCTAATTTCTATGATGTATCTTTGCAGGCGGCAAAATATGGAGATGATTTATACGGTCTTCCATATGAAAGCAATCCTATGTTGATGTGTGTAAATCAAGATTTACTTTTAAGAGAGGGGATTGAAATTCCTAAAGTAGGGTGGACGCAGAAAGATCTCTATGAGATTAGTAAAAAAGTTACAAAAGATACCGATGGAGATGGAATCGTTGATCAATTTGGGATAACAGGCTATAGTTGGAAAGAATCTCTAGCAGCCTTTGGTGTTACTATTTCTGAGAGTGGTATTCCTCGTATAGATTCATCAGAAATGAAGGATGCTTTATCCTATATAAGGGGATTGAATCAATTAAACGGACGCCACAAAGTAACCTATAAAGATTTTGATGAAGGGCATGTGGCCTTTTATCCAATGAGTTTGGCACAATATCGTACATATAAACCTTTTCCTTATCATGTGGCCAAATATACAAATTTTAACTGGACATGTATTTCATTGCCAACTACTAAGGAAGACATTCCTTCTACTGTAACAGATACTTCCTTATACGTGGTTTCTTCGCGTGCTCGCAATTCAAAACTTGCTGTATCGTTTATAGAATTTTTAACAATTAATCGTGAAATTCAACAAAATTTATTTAATAAGGGTCAAGGAAGCTCAGTATTACCAGAGGTAGTAACTAGTTTGAAGAGTGAAGAGTTGATGAAGAAAGGAATGATTGGTCAAAATGCCTTAACGACCACATCACTGGATTATATAATGAAAAATTCAATTACAACTATTTCAAAAGGGATAGATTCAAAATCATTAGTTGGAATAGAGGAAAGATTAGAAGCAGTATCTATGGATGAAAATAATACGGATATTGAAGGTAGTCTTATTAAGTTACAAAAAGAACTAGATACAGGAATTCTTAAGTAGATGTCAAGATTATTATTTCTTAAATAATACGAATATGGCAGATGTCTTTATTGACATTTGTCATTTTTTTATTGACATTTATCAATAAACTTTTGTGACATTTAACAATTATAAAGTGAAGAAGATGATGCTAGAATGAAATCAATAAAAGGAGGGAAATATGAAATATTTGATATTAGTCAGTCATGGAGGGCTTGCAGAGGGATTGAAATCATCTCTTTCTATGTTTGCTTCGGATAAGGTAGATGATGTCATAGCGATTGGCTTAAAAGATGGGGAAAGTCTTGCAGATTTTTCTGTGGAGGTCAAAAATGTTATTGGGCCTCTGAATGAAAATGATTCTGTTCTTGTTTTAGCAGATATTGTTGGGGGAAGTCCTTTAACAACTGTTGCAACAGTATTAGAAGAATTTGGAAAATTAGAGAATGCAACTATTTTGGGAGGTATGAACTTAACAATGGCACTTACAGCAGTGGTGATGAAAGACATTCTGACTGGAAGTGAACTTGTTTCTACAATATTAAACGAATCATCATCAGCTCTACAAGAATTTGAAGTCGGATCGGATGATAATCTTAATGAAGAAGACGATATTTAGTTATGTAAGGAAAAGGATAAAAAATTATGGTAGTAACATTTGTACGAATTGACGATAGAATGATTCATGGACAAACAGTCACTAGATGGGCAAAAGAACATCCATGTGATGGATTAATTGCAGTAAATGATGCTGCTGCATCTAATAAGGTTTTAATTCAGGCATATAAAGGTGCGTCAGATAAAAAAACATTTGTTTGGACAAAGGAAGCGTTTAAAGAAAAATCATCTAAAGTAACAGAATCGGATAGTAGATATTTTTTGATTACTAAGAATCCAATTGATATGAAAGAAATTTTAGTAGACCAGGGCTTTATTCCAGGAGATGTTAAAGAGATTATTGTAGGACCTGCTAACGATAGACCTGGTGCTATCAAGTTGGGAAATAATCAATCAATTACTCAAGAGGAAGCAGTTGCACTAGAAGCAATTGAAAAAGCAGGATATAAAGTTAGATTCCAATTATTACCAGATGTATCTATTGGATATTGGAGTGATTTTAAATCAAAATTTGGATTTTAATAATGAAATAAGGAGACAAAATGATGGAAATTTCTTGGATTCAAGCAGCTCTTTTAGGATTGTTTGCAAGTTTAGCATCGATGCCAGGTATGGGGGGATCCAGTATTGGTAACTATACTTTGGGGCGTCCATTAGTTGGTGGTTTAATTGTAGGTTTAATATTAGGAGATATAACAACAGGGGTAATCGTTGGTGTGGCTTTACAGGTATTATATATTGCCTTAGTGACACCTGGTGGAACTGTATCTGCCGATGTACGGGCAATTTCTTATATCGGAATTCCGTTATCTATCCTATTTGTTCATGCAAATAATATTTCAGGTGAGGTAGCGATTGCCGCAGCAGCAGCACCAATTGGAGCCGCGGTTGGAACAATTGGAACTGTTTTATTCTATGGTACAGCTACTATGAATTTGCTTTGGCAACATATTGGATGGAAAGCTGTAGAGAAAGGTGATTTTAAGAAGTTATATGCTGTTGATTGGGTATATCCTTGGATTTCACATTTTATCTTTTCTTTCTTACCAACAATGATCATTACAAAATTTGGACCAGATATGGTTGATCTTATGAAAATATATCTTCCGATGGACGGTTTTGTAATGAAGTCTCTATTTACTGTAGGAGCACTCCTTCCATGTGTGGGTATTGCAATACTTTTGAAACAAATTGTTACAAAAACAACAGACTTTATTCCTTTCTTTGTCGGGTTCACGTTAGCAAAATCTTTAGGTTTGAACTTAGTAGCAAGTGGTGTTGTGTCATTAATTTTTGCAGTAATTTATTATGAATTAGAAGTTATTAAATCTGCCCGTACGACAGCAGTTATCAGTGATATGGGATTTGATGAAGAGGAGGATATTTAGAATGAGTCGAAAAAAAATATCAAGAAAAACATTGACAAAATCATTTCACCACTGGTTCTATGGACATCTGACATGTTTTTCTCAAGAACATATGCAAACTTTTGGATATTTAACTTCTATGCTTCCAATTGTAGAAGAAATGTATGATACTAAGGAAGAGCAAAAAGAAGCTATGCAAACATACACAGCATTCTTTAATACTGAGCCACAGTTGGGTTCTCTAGTAGTTGGGATAACAGCTGGTTTGGAAGAAGCGCGTGCAAATGGAGATGCCGTAGATAGTGAAACCATCAATGGAATGCGAGCTGGTCTAATGGGGCCTATTGCAGGTATTGGAGATTCACTTATTGTAGGAACATTAATTCCTGTTCTTTTGGGGATAGCTCTAGGTCTTTCTAAAGGAGGAAATATTTCTGGTGCAATATTCTATATTATTGCATGGAATCTATTAGTCTATCTTGGAATGCGTTTTGCTTATTTTAAAGGATATGAACTTGGAGATAAAGCAGTAGAATTTTTAGTAGGTCCTAAAGGTCAGGCGCTAAGAAAAGCAATTAGTGTTGTTGGTGGTATGGTCATAGGAGCTGTTGCAGCAACTTGGGTATCTGTCACTACGGCGCTAGAGCTGAAAAATGGAGATGGAGAAACATTTTTAAACTTACAAGAAAAGATTGATGGTGTTTATCCAGGTCTTTTAACAGCAGGTTTTATTGTTCTATGTTGGTGGCTGATGGCTAAAAAGAAAGTTTCTCCAAATTGGGTGATGCTATTACTGGTAGTTATTGCACTTGTAGGAGTAGCCTTAGGATTTTTCAATCCAGGATTGAAATATTAATAGTATGTAAAAAAGCAACGGTTCATAAGAGTCCACTGAAAAAACAGGTCTCTTACTTTTAATGAAATGAAAACCGAGGAATCTCTCGTTAATTTGAGCGAATTCCTCGGTTATTTTGTATTTATTAAGGTCATAATTCGT
>NZ_JAIRCA020000002.1 GCF_020089495.2 Streptococcus mitis subsp. hohhotensis
AAAAAACCTTTATTTGTTATGCAAAAAAATAGAAGATAGGATAGAGAATCACTTTGATGATCTCAATCACACCTCCTATTCAAGTAGTTAGATCACTAACTTAATGACATTGGTCTATTTATTTATTTATTAATTTATATGGTATAATAGAATAGTTGGAGAGTTTTTCTATAGTTTTAAAATGCTGATATGAAACACCTCATATTTTACAAAATAAAAATCTCTCGTTCAAATAAGAGCAATGGAAAAATAAACTGCATCCCAAAACTTAGATTTTTTCTGTCTGATTTTTGGGATGCAGTTCACTTTTTACTACAAATATTATGTAGTTTTACAAAAAAAGAAGCTAGATAAAAACTCAATTTTAGGAGAAAATGAAGTAAATCTTCTCACAATAAAATGCATAATATCAAGTTTTTTGCACACATGATATTATGCGTTTTTGATTTTAAAGACTTTTTGCCCAGCCTCAATGAGGGATTTATTTTACATAGAGTTCTTGATTTTTTAGGACAATTTCTCGTACACTTGCAAACTTCTTAAGTTTTTTGATTTCTTCAGGATGAGTGACGAGAGTGATAACATAGCCTTCTTTACCCATGCGACCTGTACGGCCAGCACGGTGAGTGTAGGTTTCGATATCTCTTGGGACATCAAAGTTTACGACACATTCTAGGCTATCGATATCAATTCCACGAGCCAGAAGGTCAGTTGCAAGAAGCAGGGTTAGTTGCTTGTCTTTAAACTTTTCTAAGATGACTTTTCTAAATTTGACATTGACATCACTAGCGAGGGAAACAGCCAAGATATCCCGATACTGTAGTTTTTCTTCTGCACTTCCAAGGTCTGATAGGCTGTTAAAGAAGACCAGACCGCGGAAATCTTCAACATGAGCTAGTTTTCGTAGCATATCCACTCGGTGACGTTGATCTACCAGCATATAGAAATGTTGGATGTTGTCCAATTTTTGGTCAGAAAGATCAATGGTGCGCGTGTTAGGCGCAATCTTTTCTTGGTCAAACTTGGTCGTGGCACTCATGTAGATAAGTTGGTGGTCACGAGGTGCGTAGTGGGTAATCTTCTCAACAAAGTGTATCTGAGAATCATCTAGCAATTGGTCAAATTCATCTAGAATGATGGTTTCTACATTCATCATTTTGATTTTTTTCAGTTTAATGAGTTCAAAGATACGGCCAGGGGTTCCAATCAGAATTTCTGGTCCTTTCTTTAGGCGTTCAATCTGGCGTTTCTGACTCGAACCTGATAAGAAGAGTTGGGCAGTCAAGCCGATAGCTTCTGCCCACGTTTTGCATACATCAAAAATCTGTCCAGCAAGCTCTGTATTTGGTGCTAGAATCAAGAGTTGTTGGGCTTTTTTCTTTTGTAGTCTGAGAAGACTTGGTAGAAGGTAAGCTAGGGTCTTACCAGTTCCTGTTGGGCTCACTCCTAGGAGGTTTTCCCCAGCAAGAAGGGGCTCAAATAGTTGAGTTTGAATGGGGGTGAATTCTTGGAAACCGAGTTGGTCGCTCAGTTCTTGCCACTCGGTCGGTAGTTTAGTTTTCATTTTCTGCCTCAAATCTAATGCCAGCAGTCTGGCGCATAATATATAGTAGCTCATGAACAGAGCTTGCATCGTCCAGCCAATTCTGGTAGAGTGTCTGTTCTGGTTGCTGAATCATCTGTGCAAATGCAGAGACTTCCTCAGTCATCGTATGGGGAGCTTGTTGGATAGGGAGCTGGACTTGATTTCCTTGGTGGTCGGTAAAAATAGCCGAGCTGACATGTTCGATAGTGTTGAGCGTCAGGGTTCCATCTGTCGTATAAATCTCGCAAGGAAGATTGGAAGTAATGTTTTTCCCAGCCTTAATATGAACTTGATAGTCTGGGTATAAGAGGATACCATCTCCATTTAGGTCAATGCTATTGTCAAGCTGTTGAGCCTGATAGGTTGCATCCTTAGCTTTTCCAAAGAGACGAACGGCAGCGTAGAGAGGATAAATCCCCAAATCCATAAGCGCTCCACCAGAAAAACGGTCTGAAAAGACATTTGGTGTCTCCCCAGTCAACAAGTTAGGCATTTTGGAAGAATACTTGGCATAGTTGAGATCTGCTCCCAACACATGTTTGTCTGCTAAAAAGTTTTTGATGATAGTGAAAGCTTTTTCATGGTAATTGCGAGCTGCTTCGAAGATAAAACAATTATTTTTCTCAGCTGTGTGAATCAAATCCAGCCATTCTTGTGGTTGAGTGACAGCTGGCTTTTCAAGAATGACATGTTTACCAGCAGACAAGGCAGCCTTTGCCTGAGCAAAATGCAAGGAGTTTGGACTGGCAATATAGACTACATCAAAGGAAGATTTGAAGAAGACTTCTAATTGATCGAATAGTTGGATATTCTCATAGTGAGAAGCAAAGGTTGCTGCGGTCTCAAGTTTCCTAGAATAGACTGCGACCAGCTGGTATTTTCCACTAGCGTGGGCTGCTTCTATGAAGTGGTGGCTGATAGCCCCTGTTCCTATGACGCCTAATTTAAGCATAGTTGCTCCTTTTCCGATTTCAAATCCTTCTTTCATTATAACATAGATAGACGAGACTATCCAACAGAGGGTAAAAATTTTCAAATAAGCTACTAGGTCTTTTCCAAAGAAAGTGGTACAATAATAAGATGAGTAAATGAAATGGGAGGGAAAATGAGGTTATTACCTATAAGAAAAATATCACGTCAGTCTAAGAGGCTAGCGCTTTTTTTGACTTTTTGTGCAGGTTATGTAGATGCCTATACGTTTATTGTGCGAGGGAACACTCTTGTGGCTGGACAAACTGGGAATGTCGTCTTTCTTTCAGTAGGTCTGATTCAACACAATGTGTCAGATGCTAGTGCCAAAGTAATGACCTTACTAGCTTTTATGATGGGAGTCTTTTTACTAACGATTTATAAGGAAAAATTGAGAATTGTGAAAAAGCCCATTCTGTCATTGATTCCTTTGGCAATCTTATCAATCATTATTGGTTTTGTGCCACAAACTGTAGATAATATCTATCTAGTACCGCCCTTAGCCTTTTGTATGGGATTGGTGACAACCGCTTTTGGAGAAGTATCTGGGATTGCTTATAACAATGCATTTATGACAGGGAACATCAAACGGACCATGCTGGCTTTTGGGGATTATTTTAGGACCAAGCACACACCTTTTTTGCGTGAAGGTTTCATATTTGTTAGCCTGCTTAGCAGTTTTGTCCTTGGCGTTGTCTTTTCAGCCTATTTGACGATTTTTTATCAGGAAAAGACCATTCTTGGTGTTCCTATTATGATGAGTATTTTTTACCTCAGTATGCTTTTTGCTTCATGGCAGAAAAAAGTAAAAGAAAAAGCTTCATTTTAGGTGTTATTACTTGTAAGAAAACAGGAGATATGCTATACTTTAAGAGTTGACTATGCACGTTCCTGTGCAACCGCACGAACATCGTTGCTTGATTATTCAAGTTTAAGTGGTTCGTCCCACGATGCTAGGCGAGTCTTCACAAAAAATTCGGGGAAACCCATAAAAATCATAGGAGGTGCATAATGAGCACATACGCAATTATCAAAACTGGCGGAAAACAAGTCAAAGTTGAAGTTGGTCAAGCAGTTTACGTTGAAAAATTGAACGTTGAAGCTGGTCAAGAAGTTACTTTTAACGAAGTTGTTCTTGTTGGTGGTGAAAACACTGTTGTCGGAACTCCACTTGTTGCTGGAGCTACTGTAGTTGGAACTGTTGAAAAACAAGGAAAACAAAAGAAAGTTGTTACTTACAAGTACAAACCTAAAAAAGGTAGCCACCGTAAACAAGGTCACCGTCAACCATATACTAAAGTTGTCATCAACGCAATCAACGCTTAATTTTAAGGAGAACACATGATACAAGCAGTCTTTGAGAGAGCCGAAGATGGCGAGCTGAGGAGTGCGGAAATTACTGGACACGCCGAGAGTGGCGAATACGGCTTAGATGTCGTGTGTGCATCGGTTTCTACGCTTGCCATTAACTTTATCAATTCCATTGAAAAATTTGCAGGCTATGAACCAATCCTAGAATTAAACGAAGATGAAGGTGGCTATCTGATGGTTGAAATTCCAAAGGATCTTCCTTCACACCAGAGAGAAATGACCCAGTTATTCTTTGAATCATTTTTCTTAGGTATGGCAAACTTATCGGAGAACTCTTCAGAGTTCGTCCAAACCAGAGTTATCACAGAAAACTAACACGGAGGAAAACATTATGTTAAAAATGACTCTTAACAACTTGCAACTTTTCGCCCACAAAAAGGGTGGAGGTTCTACATCAAACGGACGTGATTCACAAGCGAAACGTCTTGGAGCTAAAGCAGCTGACGGACAAACTGTAACAGGTGGATCAATCCTTTACCGTCAACGTGGTACACACATCTACCCAGGTGTAAACGTTGGACGTGGTGGAGACGATACTTTGTTCGCTAAAGTTGAAGGCGTAGTACGCTTTGAACGTAAAGGACGCGATAAAAAACAAGTTTCTGTTTACCCAATCGCTAAATAAAAAGGTCCAGTGAACCTTTTTATCCCGAGCCTTGAAATGTAAAGGCGAGGAAGCTAGAAGTAGCATAAACTAAGGCTTTCCGAGTTTTCGGAGAGCCTGTTTTTTTGTTTTGGTCCCCATATTATGGGAATTGAATTCGCATCATATTATAAACGGTAAATCAAAAAGATTTGCTGTTTTTTATTTGCTTGAAATCATATAAAGACTGAAAAAAGAATGGTTCAAATTCTTGTATTGGGATGTTAGAGTATTTATTGAGACTTGAAAATTTCTAGACTTTTTTCCTTTTTGGAAAACTTCTAAAATATGGTATAATGAAAAGATAAAGAAGTTGGGGGTAGAAGATGAACATTCAACAATTACGCTATGTTGTTGCCATTGCCAATAGTGGTACTTTCCGTGAAGCTGCTGAAAAGATGTATGTAAGCCAGCCGAGTCTGTCTATTTCTGTTCGTGATTTGGAAAAAGAATTGGGCTTTAAGATTTTCCGTCGGACCAGCTCAGGGACTTTCTTGACCCGTCGTGGTATGGAATTTTATGAAAAAGCGCAAGAATTGGTCAAAGGATTTGATATTTTTCAAAATCAGTATGCCAATCCTGAAGAAGAAAAAGATGAATTTTCCATTGCTAGCCAGCACTATGACTTCTTGCCACCAACCATTACAGCATTTTCAGAGCGTTATCCTGATTATAAGAACTTCCGTATTTTTGAATCAACTACTGTTCAAATCTTAGACGAAGTAGCGCAAGGGCATAGTGAGATTGGGATTATTTACCTCAACAATCAAAATAAAAAGGGGATTATGCAACGGGTTGAAAAGCTGGGCCTTGAGGTAATTGAATTGATTCCCTTCCATACCCACATTTATCTCCGTGAGGGGCATCCTTTAGCCCAGAAAGAGGAATTAGTCATGGAGGATTTAGCGGATCTACCTACAGTTCGTTTTACCCAGGAAAAGGATGAGTACCTTTATTATTCGGAGAACTTTGTTGATACCAGCGCTAGCTCGCAGATGTTCAATGTGACAGACCGTGCTACTTTGAATGGTATTTTGGAGCGGACGGACGCCTATGCGACAGGTTCTGGATTTTTAGATAGTGACAGTGTCAATGGCATCACAGTTATTCGTCTCAAGGATAATTTGGATAATCGCATGGTCTATGTTAAACGTGAGGAAGTGGAGCTTAGTCAGGCTGGAACTCTTTTCGTAGAAGTCATGCAAGAATATTTTAATCAGAAGAGGAAATCATGAAAAAAAGAGGAATAGTGGCAGTCATTGTATTGCTTTTGATTGCGTTGGATCAGTTAGTTAAATCCTATATCGTCCAGCAGATTCCACTGGGTGAAGTACGCTCTTGGATTCCTAATTTCGTTAGCTTGACCTATCTGCAAAATAGAGGGGCAGCCTTTTCTATCTTACAAGATCAGCAGTTGTTATTCGCTGTCATTACTCTGGTTGTCGTGGTAGGTGCCATTTGGTATTTACATAAACACATGGAGGACTCACTCTGGATGGTTTTGGGTTTGACCTTGATTATCGCAGGTGGACTTGGAAACTTTATTGACAGGATCAGTCAGGGCTTTGTTGTGGATATGTTTCACCTTGACTTTATCAATTTTGCAATTTTCAATGTGGCAGATAGCTATCTGACGGTTGGAGTGATTATTTTATTGATTGCAATGTTAAAAGAGGAAATAAATGGAAATTAAAATTGAAACTGGTGGTCTGCGTTTGGATAAGGCTTTGTCGGATTTGACAGAATTATCACGCAGTCTCGCGAATGAACAAATCAAATCAGGCCAGGTCTTGGTCAATGGTCAAATCAAGAAAGCTAAATACACTGTCCAAGAGGGCGATGTTGTCACTTACCATGTACCAGAGCCAGAGGTCTTAGAGTATGTAGCTGAGAATCTTCCGTTAGAAATCATCTACCAAGATGAGGATGTGGCTGTCATCAACAAGCCTCAGGGGATGGTGGTGCATCCGAGTGCTGGTCATACTAGTGGGACCCTAGTAAATGCCCTTATGTACCATATTAAGGACTTGTCTGGTATCAATGGGGTTTTGCGTCCAGGAATTGTTCATCGTATTGATAAGGATACGTCAGGTCTTCTTATGATTGCTAAAAACGATGAGGCGCATCTAGCGCTTGCTCAAGAACTCAAGGATAAAAAGTCTCTCCGCAAATATTGGGCGATTGTTCATGGAAATCTGCCTAATGATCGTGGTGTGATTGAAGCTCCGATTGGTCGTAGTGAAAAAGACCGTAAGAAACAGGCTGTGACTGCTAAAGGGAAGACTGCAGTGACTCGTTTCCACGTCTTGGAACGCTTTGGCGATTATAGCTTAGTGGAGTTGCAGCTAGAGACAGGTCGCACTCATCAAATCCGTGTTCACATGGCTTATATTGGCCATCCAGTCGCTGGTGATGAAGTCTATGGTCCTCGTAAGACACTTAAGGGGCATGGACAATTTCTTCATGCCAAGACTTTAGGTTTTACTCATCCGAGAACAGGTGAGACCTTAGAATTTACAGCAGATATCCCAGAGATTTTTAAGGAAACTTTGGAGAAATTGAGGAAGTAAGAATGAAAAAGAAATTGATTAGTTTAGCACTTGCAGGCGCTTTTTTAGGTTTGTCATTGCATGGGAATGTTCAAGCTCAAGAAAGTTCAGGAAATAAAATCCACTTTATAAATGTTCAAGAAGGTGGCAGTGATGCGATTATTCTTGAAAGCAACGGACATTTTGCCATGGTGGATACAGGAGAAGATTATGATTTCCCAGATGGAAGTGATTCTCGCTATCCATGGAGAGAAGGAATTGAAACGTCTTATAAGCACGTTCTGACAGACCGTGTCTTTCGTCGTTTGAAGGAATTGGGTGTCCAAAAACTTGATTTTATTTTGGTGACCCATACTCACAGTGACCATATTGGAAATGTTGATGAATTACTGTCTACCTATCCAGTTGACCGAGTCTATCTTAAAAAAATATAGTGATAATCGTATTACTAATTCTGAACGTCTATGGGATAATCTGTATGACTATGATAAGGTTTTACAGACTGCCGCTGAAAAAGGTGTTTCAGTGATTCAAAACATCACACAAGGAGATGCTCATTTTCAGTTTGGGGACATGGATATTCAACTCTATAATTATGAAAATGAAACAGATTCATCAGGTGAATTAAAGAAAATTTGGGATGACAATTCCAATTCCTTGATTAGTGTAGTGAAAGTCAATGGCAAGAAAATTTACCTTGGGGGCGACTTAGATAATGTTCATGGAGCGGAAGACAAGTATGGTCCTCTTATTGGAAAAGTTGATTTGATGAAGTTTAATCATCACTATGATACTAATAAATCAAACACCAAGGATTTCATTAAAAATTTGAGTCCGAGTTTGATTGTTCAAACCTCAGATAGTCTACCTTGGAAAAACGGTGTTGATAGTGAGTATGTCAATTGGCTTAAAGAACGAGGAATTGAGAGAATTAACGCAGCCAGCAAAGACTGTGATGCGACAGTTTTTGATATTCGACAAGACGGTTTAGTAAACATTTCAACTTCCTACAAGAAGATTCCAAGTTTTCAAGCTGGTTGGCATAAGAGTGCTTATGGAAACTGGTGGTATCAAGCACCTGATTCTACAGGAGAGTATGCTGTCGGTTGGAATGAAATTAAGGGTGACTGGTATTACTTTAACCAAACGGGTATCTTGTTACAGAATCAATGGAAAAAATGGAACAATCATTGGTTCTATTTAACAGACTCTGGTGCTTCTGCTAAAAATTGGAAGAAAATTGATGGAATCTGGTATTATTTCAACAAAGAAAATCAGATGGAAATTGGCTGGGTAAATACTGGAAGTCAGAACTATTATTTATCAAACGATGGCTCTATGAAGACAGGTTGGCTTCAATATAAGGGGCAATGGTATTACTTTGCTCCATCAGGGGAAATGAAAACGGGTTGGGTAAAAGATAAAGAAACCTGGTACTATATGGATTCTACTGGTATCATGAAGACAGGCGAGATAGAAGTTGCTGGTCATCATTACTATCTAGAAGATTCAGGAGCTATGAAGCAAGGTTGGCTTAAAAAGGCAAATGCTTGGTATTTCTACAAGGAAGATGGTTCACGAGCTGTTGGTTGGATTAAAGACAAGGGTAAATGGTACTTCTTGAAAGAAAATGGTCAATTGCTTGTGAACAGTAAGACACCAGAAGGCTATACTGTTGATTCAAGTGGTGCCTGGTTAGTGGATGTTCCGGTAGAGAAATCTGTTACAACTAAAGTCACAAGTCATTCAGAAATTAAAGAATCTAGTGAAGTAGTGAAAAAGGATCTTGAAAATAAAGAAACGAGTCAACATGAAAGTGTTACAAATTCTTCAACTAGTCAAGATGTGACATCCTCAACTTCACAAAGCTCTGAAACGAGTGCAAACAAATCTGGATCAGAACAGTAGTAAAAAAGAAGGTTTTAGGGCCTTCTTTTTCCTATCACCCCTTTTCTATTTCCTGCTATTCATGTTATAATGGATAAATATGAAGAATCGGAGTGAGACTATGAAATACAAACGGATTGTCTTTAAGGTGGGGACTTCTTCTTTGACAAATGAGGATGGAAGTTTATCACGTAGTAAGGTAAAGGCTATTACCCAGCAGTTGGCTATGTTGCACGAGGCGGGTCATGAATTGATTTTGGTGTCGTCGGGTGCCATTGCGGCTGGTTTTGGGGCCTTAGGATTTAAAAAGCGTCCGACTAAGATTGCTGATAAGCAGGCTTCAGCAGCGGTAGGGCAAGGGCTGTTGTTAGAAGAATACACGACCAATCTTCTCTTGCGCCAAATCGTTTCTGCACAAATCTTGCTGACCCAGGATGATTTTGTGGATAAGCGCCGTTATAAAAATGCCCATCAGGCTTTGTCAGTTCTACTTAGCCGTGGAGCGATTCCTATCATCAACGAGAATGACAGTGTCGTCATTGATGAGCTCAAGGTCGGGGACAATGACACTCTAAGTGCCCAGGTAGCGGCCATGGTCCAAGCAGACCTTTTGGTTCTCTTGACAGACGTCGACGGTCTTTATACTGGAAATCCTAATTCAGATCCAAGAGCCAAACGCTTGGAGCGAATCGAGACCATTAATCGTGAGATTATTGATATGGCCGGTGGAGCAGGTTCGTCTAATGGTACAGGTGGCATGTTAACTAAAATCAAAGCTGCAACTATCGCGACGGAATCAGGAGTTCCTGTTTATATCTGCTCATCCTTGAAAGCAGATGCCATGATTGAGGCATCTGAGGAGACCAAGGATGGTTCCTACTTCGTTGCTCAAGAGAAGGGACTTCGTACCCAGAAACAATGGCTGGCCTTTTATGCTCAGAGCCAAGGTTCTATTTGGGTTGATAAAGGGGCTGCAGAAGCTCTCTCTCAACATGGAAAGAGTCTTCTCTTATCTGGTATTGTTGAAGCAGAGGGAGCCTTTTCTTATGGTGATATCGTGACAGTATTTGACAAGGAAAGTGGAAAATCACTTGGAAAAGGACGTGTGCAATTTGGTGCATCTGCTTTGGAGGATATGTTGCGTTCTCAAAAAGCCAAGGGTGTCTTGATTCACCGTGATGACTGGATTTCCATTACTCCTGAAATCCAACTACTCTTTACAGAATTTTAGAGGTAAACTATGGTAAGTACACAAGAACAATTTGAACAGGTACAGGCTGTTAAAAAATCGATCAATACAGCTAGTGAAGAGGTGAAAAACCAAGCCTTGCTAGCCATGGCTGATTACTTATTAGCAGCTACTGAGGAAATTTTAGTAGCCAATGCCCTTGATATGGAAGCGGCCAAAGGTAAAATCTCAGATGTGATGCTGGATCGTCTTTATTTGGATGCAGGACGTATAGAAGCAATGGCAACTGGGATTCGTGAAGTGGTTGCTTTACCAGATCCAATCGGTGAAGTTTTAGAAACCAATCAGCTTGAAAATGGTTTGGTTATCACCAAGAAACGTGTGGCTATGGGGGTCATCGGTATTATCTATGAAAGCCGTCCAAACGTGACGTCAGACGCGGCTGCTCTGGCTCTCAAGAGTGGAAATGCAGTTGTTCTTCGTAGTGGTAAGGATGCCTATCAAACGGCCCATGCCATTGTCACAGCCTTGAAAAAGGGCTTGGAGACGACTACTATTCACCCAAATGTGATTCAACTGGTGGAAGATACCAGCCGTGAAAGTAGCTATGCCATGATGAAAGCCAAGGGCTATCTAGACCTTCTCATTCCTCGTGGAGGAGCTGGCTTGATTAATGCGGTGGTTGAAAATGCTATCGTACCTGTTATTGAGACAGGAACTGGGATTGTCCATGTTTATGTGGACAAGGATGCAGACGAAGACAAGGCGCTGTCTATCATCAACAATGCCAAAACCAGTCGTCCTTCTGTCTGTAATGCCATGGAGGTTCTACTTGTTCATGAAGACAAAGCAGCAAGTTTCCTTCCTCGCTTGGAGCAAGTTCTAGTTGCAGAGCGTAAGGAAGCTGGACTGGAGCCAATTCAATTCCGCTTGGATAGTAAAGCAAGTCAGTTTGTTTCAGGCCAAGCAGCTGAAGCACAAGACTTTGACACCGAGTTTTTAGACTATGTCCTAGCTGTTAAGGTTGTGAGTAGTTTAGAAGAAGCGGTTAGCCATATTGAAACCCACAGTACTCATCATTCGGATGCCATTGTGACGGAAAATGCTGAAACTGCAGCATACTTTACAGATCAAGTGGACTCTGCAGCGGTTTATGTCAATGCCTCAACTCGTTTCACAGATGGTGGCCAATTTGGTCTTGGTTGTGAAATGGGGATTTCTACTCAGAAATTGCACGCGCGTGGTCCAATGGGCTTGAAAGAGTTGACCAGCTACAAGTATGTGGTTGCTGGTGATGGGCAGATAAGGGAGTAAGAGATGAAGATTGGATTTATCGGTTTGGGGAATATGGGAGCTAGTTTGGCCAAGGCTGTTTTGCAGGCCAAGACGGGTGCTCAGATTCTCCTTGCCAATCGTAGTCAAGCTAAGGTAGATGCTTTCATTGCAGACTTTGGTGGTCAGGCTTCCACCAATGACGAAATCTTTGCAGAAGCAGATGTGATTTTTCTAGGAGTTAAGCCTGCTCAGTTTTCTGAACTGCTTTCTCAATACCAAACCATCCTTGAAAAACGAGAGAGTCTTCTTTTGATTTCCATGGCAGCTGGATTGACTTTAGAAAAACTAGCAAGTCTTATCCCAAGTCAACACAGAATTATTCGTATGATGCCAAATACCCCTGCTTCTATTGGGCAAGGAGTGATTAGTTATGCCTTGTCTTCTAATTGTAGTGCTGAGGACAGTGAGCTCTTTTGTCAGCTTTTAGCAAATGCTGGCCTCTTGGTTGAACTAGGAGAAGGATTAATCGATGCAGCGACAGGTCTTGCAGGTTGTGGGCCAGCCTTTGTCTATCTCTTTATTGAGGCCTTGGCAGATGCAGGTGTTCAGACTGGATTGCCACGAGAAACGGCCTTGAAAATGGCGGCTCAAACTGTGGTTGGAGCTGGTCAATTGGTCCTAGAAAGCCAAGAGCATCCTGGGGTCTTGAAAGACCAAGTTTGTAGCCCAGGTGGTTCGACTATCGCTGGTGTAGCAAGCTTAGAAGCGCATGCTTTTCGAGGAACAGTCATGGATGCAGTTGGTCAAGCCTACAAACGAACACAAGAACTAGGTAAATAAGAGGTGGATTTGTCTGCCTCTTTTATGGTGGTTGATACTCTTCGAAAATCTCTTCAAACTGCGTCAGCTTCACCTTGCCGTACTCAAGTACAGCCTGCGGCTAGCTTCCTAGTTTGCTCTTTGATTTTCATTGAGTATGAAATGAGAAGATAAAAAGATTGTCACAAACCCCTATTTTTTTGATAGAATAGAAGTAGTAAAAAAGAAATGAGTTAGACATGTCAAAAGGATTTTTAGTCTCTCTTGAGGGACCAGAGGGAGCAGGAAAGACCAGTGTTTTAGAGGCTCTGCTCCCAATTTTACAGGAAAAAGGAGTAGAAGTGTTGACGACCCGTGAACCTGGCGGAGTCTTGATAGGGGAGAAGATTCGGGAAGTGATTTTAGATCCAAGTCATACTCAGATGGATGCTAAGACAGAACTCCTTCTCTATATCGCCAGTCGCAGACAGCACTTGGTGGAAAAAGTTCTTCCAGCCCTTGAAGCTGGCAAGTTGGTTATTATGGATCGTTTCATTGATAGTTCTGTTGCCTATCAGGGATTTGGTCGTGGCTTGGATATTGACGCCATTGATTGGCTCAATAAATTTGCCACAGATGGCCTTAAACCCGATTTGACCCTCTATTTTGACATCGAGGTGGAAGAGGGACTGGCTCGCATTGCTGCTAATAGTGACCGCGAGGTCAATCGTTTGGACTTGGAAGGTTTGGACTTGCATAAAAAAGTTCGTCAAGGCTATCTTTCTCTTCTGGACAAAGAAGGAAATCGCATTGTCAAGATTGATGCCAGTCTTTCTTTGGAACAAGTTGTGGAAACTACCAAGGATATCTTGTTTGATAGAATGGGCTTGGCTAAATGAAACAAGAAGAATTAAAGGCTTGGCAACCAGACCAGTTTGACCGCTTTGTCCGTATCCTAGAACAAGACCAGCTCAATCACGCCTATCTTTTTTCAGGTTTCTTTGGAAGCTTAGAAATGGCGCAGTTTTTGGCTAAGAGCCTCTTTTGTACGGATAAAGTAGGCGTTTTACCATGTGAGAAATGCCGAAATTGCAAGCTGATTGAACAGGAAGAGTTTCCAGATGTTACCTTGATTAAGCCAGTCAATCAGGTCATCAAGACAGAACGCATTCGGGAATTGGTGGGGCAGTTTTCTCAAGCAGGGATTGAAAGCCAACAACAGATTTTTATTATCGAGCAAGCTGAGAAAATGCATCCCAACGCAGCTAATTCTCTGCTCAAGGTCATCGAAGAACCCCAGAGTGAGGTTTATATTTTCTTCTTGACTAGCGATGAGGAAAAGATGTTACCGACCATCCGTAGTCGGACCCAGATTTTCCACTTTAAAAAGCAGGAAGAAAAACTCATCTTGCTCTTAGAACAAATGGGACTGGTTAAGAAAAAAGCAACTCTTTTAGCTCAGTTTAGTCAATCGCGAGCTGAAGCAGAAAAGTTGGCCAATCATGCAAGTTTTTGGACCTTGATCGATGAAAGTGAACGCCTGCTGACCTGGTTATTAGCTAAGAAAAAAGAAAGTTATCTGCAAGTTGCTAAATTAGCCAACTTGGCAGATGACAAGGAAAAACAGGATCAGGTCTTGCGAATCCTTGAAGTCCTCTGTGGGCAGGACCTTCTGCAAGCAAGAGTAAGGGTGATTCTACAAGATTTGTTAGAAGCTAGAAAAATGTGGCAAGCTAATGTCAGCTTTCAAAATGCCATGGAATATCTGGTCTTGAAAGAAATGTAAACTCAAAAATGAACGATAAAGAAAGGAAAGGGCTGGTTTATGGACAAAAAAGAATTATTTGACGCGCTGGATGATTTTTCCCAACAATTATTGGTGACCTTGGCTGATGTGGAAGCCATCAAGAAAAATCTCAAGAGCCTGGTAGAGGAAAATACAGCTCTTCGCTTGGAAAATAGTAAGTTGCGCGAACGCTTGGGTGAGGTGGAAGCAGATGCTCCTGTCAAGGCCAAGCATGTTCGTGAAAGTGTCCGTCGGATTTATAAAGACGGATTTCACGTTTGTAATGATTTTTATGGGCAACGTCGAGAACAGGACGAGGAATGTATGTTCTGTGACGAGTTGTTATACAGGGAGTAAGCATGCAGATTCAAAAAAGTTTTAAGGGGCAGTCTCCCTATGGCAAGCTGTATCTAGTGGCAACGCCGATTGGCAATCTAGATGATATGACCTTTCGTGCCATCCAGACCTTGAAAGAAGTGGATTGGATTGCAGCTGAGGACACGCGCAATACTGGTCTTTTGCTCAAGCATTTTGACATTTCGACCAAGCAAATCAGTTTTCATGAGCATAATGCCAAGGAAAAAATTCCTGATTTGATTGGTTTCTTGAAAGCAGGGCAAAGTATTGCTCAGGTCTCCGATGCAGGTTTGCCTAGTATCTCAGACCCTGGTCATGATTTGGTTAAGGCAGCTATTGAGGAAGAAATTGCGCTTGTCACAGTTCCAGGAGCCTCTGCAGGTATTTCTGCCTTGATTGCCAGTGGTTTAGCACCGCAGCCACATATCTTTTACGGTTTCTTACCAAGAAAATCAGGCCAGCAAAAACAATTTTTCGACTCAAAAAAAGACTATCCTGAAACTCAGATTTTCTATGAATCGCCTCACCGTGTGGCAGATACATTGGAAAATATGCTAGAAGTCTACGGTGACCGCTCGGTCGTCTTGGTCAGAGAATTGACCAAAATTTATGAAGAATACCAGCGAGGAAAGATCTCTGAATTGCTAGAAAACATCGCTGAAACACCGCTCAAGGGCGAATGCCTTCTCATCGTCGAAGGTGCCAGTCAGGATGTGGAGGAAAAAGACGAGGAGGACTTGTTCTTAGAAATCCAAGTCCGCATCCAACATGGTATGAAGAAAAATCAAGCCATTAAGGAAGTCGCTAAGATTTACCAGTGGAATAAAAGTCAGCTCTACGCTGCCTACCACGATTGGGAAGAAAATCAAGAAAATGACTAAACAGGGAAGTTTGCCTTCTTCCCTTTTTTTGTTATACTAGTAGAAGAAAAAATTAGAAAGATTTGTGGGTGTCAAACAGTCCAGTGGGGTGTTTTGATATGGACTTACGTCCCACCCAAAGAGGTATTAGTGTCGTGTCTCAATCTTATATCAATGTTATCGGTGCTGGTTTGGCAGGTTCTGAAGCAGCCTACCAAATTGCAGAACGTGGTATTCCAGTTAAACTTTATGAAATGCGTGGTGTCAAGTCAACACCTCAACACAAAACAGACAATTTTGCAGAGTTAGTTTGTTCTAATTCCCTTCGTGGGGATGCTTTGACAAATGCAGTGGGTCTTCTCAAGGAAGAAATGCGTCGCTTGGGTTCTGTTATTTTGGAATCTGCTGAGGCTACACGTGTTCCTGCTGGAGGAGCCCTTGCGGTGGACCGTGATGGTTTCTCCCAAATGGTGACCGAAAAAGTGGTCAACCATCCCTTGATTGAGGTGGTGCGTGATGAAATTACAGAATTGCCGACAGATGTTATTACGGTTGTCGCTACTGGTCCTTTGACCAGCGATACTCTGGCTGAAAAGATTCATGCTCTTAATGACGGCGATGGTTTCTATTTCTACGATGCGGCAGCGCCTATTATCGACGTCAACACCATTGATATGAGCAAGGTCTACCTCAAGTCTCGATACGATAAGGGAGAAGCTGCCTACCTCAACGCTCCCATGACTAAGCAAGAGTTTATGGATTTCCATGAAGCCTTGGTCAATGCGGAAGAAGCACCGCTCAATTCTTTCGAAAAAGAAAAGTACTTTGAAGGTTGTATGCCTATCGAAGTTATGGCCAAACGTGGCATTAAAACTATGCTTTATGGTCCTATGAAACCAGTCGGTTTGGAGTATCCAGATGACTACACAGGACCTCGTGATGGAGAATTTAAAACACCTTATGCGGTGGTTCAGCTTCGTCAGGACAATGCAGCTGGTAGGCTCTATAATATCGTTGGTTTCCAGACCCACCTCAAATGGGGAGAACAAAAGCGTGTCTTCCAAATGATTCCAGGTCTTGAAAATGCTGAGTTTGTACGTTATGGTGTCATGCACCGCAATTCTTATATGGATTCACCAAATCTTCTGGAACAGACCTACCGTTCTAAGAAACAACCAAATCTCTTCTTTGCTGGTCAGATGACGGGTGTGGAAGGCTATGTAGAGTCCGCAGCGTCAGGATTAGTTGCGGGAATTAACGCGGCTCGTCTCTTCAAGGGAGAAAGCGAGGCTATTTTCCCAGAAACAACAGCGATTGGAAGTCTGGCTCATTACATCACCCATGCGGACAGCAAACATTTCCAACCTATGAATGTCAATTTCGGAATTATCAAGGAGTTGGAAGGCGAGCGTATCCGTGATAAGAAGGCTCGTTATGAAAAAATTGCAGAGCGTGCTCTTAGCGACTTAGAGGAATTTTTAACTGTCTAATTTTTTTGAAAGAATTGCTCATGGTACTATAAAAATCTTAGAAATTGTGATAAAATAGGTAGGATAAAAAAAGGAGAGTGAAAATGGCGAATCCCAAGTATAAACGTATTTTAATCAAGTTATCAGGTGAAGCCCTTGCCGGTGAACGTGGCGTAGGGATTGATATCCAAACAGTTCAAACAATCGCAAAAGAGATTCAGGAAGTTCATAGCTTAGGTATCGAAATTGCCCTTGTTATTGGTGGAGGAAATCTCTGGCGTGGAGAACCAGCTGCAGAAGCAGGTATGGACCGCGTTCAGGCAGATTACACAGGAATGCTTGGGACTGTTATGAATGCTCTTGTGATGGCAGATTCATTGCAACAAGTTGGGGTTGATACACGTGTGCAAACAGCTATTGCCATGCAACAAGTGGCAGAGCCTTATGTCCGTGGACGTGCCCTTCGTCACCTTGAAAAAGGCCGTATCGTTATCTTTGGTGCCGGAATTGGTTCACCTTACTTCTCAACAGATACAACAGCGGCCCTTCGTGCAGCTGAAATCGAAGCAGATGCTATTCTTATGGCTAAAAACGGTGTCGATGGTGTTTACAATGCCGATCCTAAGAAAGACAAGACAGCCGTTAAGTTTGAAGAATTGACCCACCGTGACGTTATCAATAAAGGTCTGCGTATCATGGACTCAACAGCTTCAACCCTCTCAATGGATAATGACATTGACTTGGTTGTCTTCAACATGAACCAACCAGGCAACATCAAACGTGTCGTATTTGGTGAAAATATCGGAACAACAGTTTCAAATAATATCGAAGAAAAGGAATAAGAAAGATTATGGCTAACGCAATTATTGAAAAAGCTAAAGAGAGAATGACCCAGTCTCACCAATCACTTGCTCGTGAATTTGGTGGTATCCGTGCTGGCCGTGCCAATGCAAGCTTGCTCGACCGTGTACATGTAGAATACTATGGAGTCGAAACTCCTCTTAACCAAATCGCTTCAATTACGATTCCAGAAGCGCGTGTTTTGTTGGTAACACCATTTGACAAGTCTTCATTGAAAGACATCGAACGTGCCTTGAATGCCTCTGATCTTGGTATCACACCAGCTAACGATGGTTCTGTGATTCGCTTGGTTATCCCAGCTCTTACGGAAGAAACTCGTCGTGACCTTGCTAAAGAAGTGAAGAAGGTCGGCGAAAATGCTAAAGTGGCTGTCCGCAATATCCGTCGCGATGCTATGGACGAAGCTAAGAAACAAGAAAAAGCAAAAGAAATCACTGAAGACGAATTGAAGACTCTTGAAAAAGATATTCAAAAAGTAACAGACGATGCTGTTAAACACATCGACGACATGACTGCCAACAAAGAAAAAGAACTCTTGGAAGTCTAAAAATAAACAGAAAAACTCAGTTGGCATTGCTGGCTGAGTTTTATTCGAAAGAAGGAAATATGAATACAAATCTTGCAAGTTTTATCGTTGGACTCATCATCGATGAAAATGACCGTTTTTACTTTGTGCAAAAGGATGGCCAAACCTATGCTCTTGCCAAGGAAGAAGGTCAACATACAGTAGGAGATACGGTCAAAGGTTTTGCCTACACGGATATGAAGCAAAAACTCCGCCTGACAACCATAGAAGTGACTGCCACTCAGGACCAATTTGGTTGGGGAACTGTAACAGAGGTTCGTAAGGACTTGGGTGTCTTTGTGGATACAGGCCTTCCTGACAAGGAAATCGTAGTGTCACTTGATATTCTCCCTGAGCTCAAGGAACTCTGGCCTAAGAAGGGCGACCAGCTCTACATCCGTCTTGAAGTGGACAAGAAAGACCGAATCTGGGGACTCTTGGCTTATCAAGAAGATTTCCAACGTCTGGCTCGTCCTGCTTACAACAACATGCAGAATCAAAACTGGCCAGCCATTGTATACCGCCTCAAGCTGTCAGGAACCTTTGTCTACCTACCAGAGAATAACATGCTTGGCTTTATCCATCCTAGCGAACGTTACGCAGAGCCACGATTGGGTCAAGTTCTAGATGCGCGTGTCATTGGTTTCCGTGAAGTGGACCGCACGTTGAACCTTTCTCTCAAACCACGTTCTTTTGAGATGTTGGAAAATGATGCTCAGATGATTTTGACCTACTTGGAAAGCAATGGCGGTTTCATGACCTTAAATGATAAGTCATCTCCTGATGATATCAAGGCGACCTTTGGCATCTCTAAAGGTCAGTTCAAGAAAGCACTTGGCGGCTTGATGAAGGCTGATAAAATCAAGCAAGACCAGTTTGGGACAGAGTTGATCTAGGGTGACTTATGAGAAAATCATTTTACACTTGGCTCATGACCGAGCGCAACCCTAAAAGTAATAGTCCTAAAGCTATCTTGGCAGATCTAGCTTTTGAAGAGTCTTCCTTCCCAAAACACACAGATGATTTTGATGAGGTGAGTTGCTTTTTGGAAGAACATGCCAGCTTCTCTTTTAATCTAGGAGATTTTGACGCTATCTGGCAAGAATACTTAGAACACTAGCATTTAGTCACTAGGTTTGGGCTAGTAATTTCTCCATCCCTCTGCTATAATAAAAAGAAATAAAAGGATTAGAGAGGTTCTTTATTTGAAGGAACATTCAATAGACATTCAACTGAGTCATCCAGATGACTTGTTTCATCTTTTTGGTTCCAATGAACGCCATCTTCGTTTGATGGAAGAAGAGCTTGATGTGGTGATTCATGCTCGTACGGAGATTGTCCAGGTTTTGGGAGAAGAGACTGCCTGTGAGGAAGCCCGTCAGGTTATTCAGGCTTTGATGGTCTTGGTAAATCGTGGGATGACCGTTGGTACACCAGATGTGGTGACTGCAATTAGTATGGTCAAAAACGATGAAATTGACAAGTTTGTCGCCCTTTACGAAGAAGAAATTATCAAGGACAATACAGGGAAGCCTATTCGTGTCAAAACCTTGGGTCAAAAACTTTATGTAGATAGTGTTAAACAGCACGATGTGACCTTTGGAATTGGGCCAGCAGGGACAGGGAAGACCTTCCTTGCAGTGACCTTGGCAGTGACTGCCCTTAAACGTGGTCAGGTTAAGCGGATTATCCTAACACGCCCGGCAGTGGAAGCTGGCGAGAGTCTAGGTTTTCTTCCGGGTGATCTTAAGGAGAAGGTAGATCCTTACCTTCGACCTGTTTACGATGCCTTGTATCAGATTCTGGGGAAAGACCAAACGACTCGTCTCATGGAGCGTGAAATTATCGAGATTGCGCCCCTTGCCTATATGCGTGGACGGACCTTGGATGATGCCTTTGTCATTCTCGATGAGGCGCAAAATACGACTATCATGCAGATGAAGATGTTTTTGACTCGTTTAGGATTTAATTCTAAGATGATTGTCAATGGAGATATCAGTCAGATTGACCTTCCGCGTAATGTCAAGTCCGGTCTGATTGATGCCCAAGAAAAGCTCAAGAACATCCACCAGATTGACTTTGTTCATTTTTCAGCCAAGGATGTGGTTCGCCATCCAGTTGTTGCTCAGATTATCCGAGCTTATGAACCAGCTCCAGTTAAAAAAGAAGAGAGTGAAGAATTAGATCCTCAACCTCTATCTGAAGGGTAGTTCTTTTGTACTTAAAGTTATCTCAATGCTAAATCTATAGTTGATTGAAGTTAGAATAGTACGTCGTGACTGCTAAAACATTTCTAGAAATTAATTTGACTTTCCTAATCGATTTGTTCATATTTTATTTCAATCTACTATAAATTTGCTTTTTAAATATTTCATTCAATATCTTTATCTTAGTTAGAAACTTTTCAAGTGGAGGAAACGTATGGAATCAATTTTTGTAAAACTAGCTCAGTATCCGTCTATAGAAACGGAGCGTTTATTGCTTAGACCTGTAACCTTGGATGATGCGGAAGCAATGTTTGACTATGCCTCGGACAAGGATAATACACGTTACACTTTTCCAACCAATCAAAATTTAGAAGAAACCAAGAATAACATTGGTCAGTTCTACTTGGCTAACCCCTTGGGGCGTTGGGGAATAGAACTAAAAAGCAATGGTCAGTTTATTGGAACCATTGACTTGCACAAGATTAATCCTGCTCTTAAGAAGGCAGCTATTGGCTACATTATCAATAAAAAGTATTGGAATCAAGGATTAACGACAGAAGCCAATCGTGCCGTGATTGAGCTGGCTTTTGAGAAGATTGAAATGAACAAGTTGACCGCCCTTCACGATAAGGATAATCCTGCATCTGGAAAGGTCATGGAGAAATCAGGAATGCATTTTTCTCACGAAGAACCTTATGCTTGTATGGACCAGCATGAAGAAGGCCGAATCGTGACAAGAGTTCACTATGTATTGACCAAGGAAGACTATTTTGCAAATAAATAAGCAGTTGAAAAGAAATTTTCGACTGTTTTTTCTTTCTCTTACGAATAATCTAAGAGAGGAGAAAATATGGAAGCAATTATCGAGAAAATTAAAGAGTATAAAATCATTGTTATCTGTACTGGTCTGGGCTTACTTGTAGGAGGATTTTTCCTGCTAAAGCCAGCTCCACAAACACCTGTCAAGGAAACGAATTTGCAGGCAGAAGTTGCAGCTGTTTCCAAGGATTCGGTATCCGAAAAGGAAGTGAAGAAGGAAGAAAAGGAAGAACCTCTTGAACAAGACCTAATCACAGTAGATGTGAAGGGGGCTGTTAAATCGCCAGGGATTTATGATTTGCCTGTAGGTAGTCGAGTCAATGACGCTGTTCAGAAGGCAGGTGGCTTGACAGAGCAAGCAGACAGCAAGTCGCTCAATCTAGCTCAGAAAGTTAGTGATGAGGCTCTGGTTTACGTTCCAACTAAGGGAGAAGAAGCAGCTAGTGAAAAGACTGGTTCTGGGACAGCTTCTTCGACTAGCAAGGAAAAGAAGGTCAATATTAACAAAGCCAGTCTGGAAGAACTCAAGCAGGTCAAGGGTCTGGGAGGAAAACGAGCCCAGGATATTATCGATCATCGTGAGACGAATGGCAAATTCAAGTCGGTTGATGAACTTAAGAAGGTCTCTGGCATTGGTGCCAAGACCATAGAAAAGCTAAAAGACTATGTTACAGTGGATTAAGAAACTCCCTATTCCCCTAATTTACCTGAGTTTTCTATTGCTTTGGCTTTACTACGCTATTTTCTCAGCATCCTATCTTGCTTTGTTGGGCTTTGTTTTTCTGCTAGTCTGTCTCTTTATCCAATTTCCTTGGAAATCAGCAAGCAGAGTTCTAGTGATTTGTGGAGTCTTTGGTTTCTGGTTTCTCTTTCAAAATTGGCAACAGAGTCAAGCGAGTCAAAATTTGGCGTATTCTGTTGAAAGGGTACGGATTCTGCCCGACACTATTAAGGTCAATGGTGACAGTCTATCTTTTCGTGGCAAGTCTGATGGACGCATTTTTCAAGTCTATTATAAACTCCAGTCCGAGGAGGAGAAAGAAACCTTTCAAAATTTAACCGACCTTCATGATTTGAAACTAGAAGGAAAACTTTTAGAGCCAGAAGGGCAGAGAAATTTTGGTGGCTTTGACTACCAAGCTTATCTGAAGACTCAGGGAATTTACCAGACTCTCAATATTAAAAGAATCCAGTCACTTCAAAAGGTTGGCAGTTGGGATGCAGGTGAAAACCTGTCCAGTTTACGCCGAAAAGCTGTGGTTTGGATTAAGACACATTTTCCAGACCCTATGCGCAATTACATGACGGGGCTTCTATTAGGATATCTGGACACCGACTTTGAGGAGATGAATGAACTATATTCCAGTCTCGGGATTATCCACCTTTTTGCCTTGTCGGGCATGCAGGTAGGATTTTTCATGGATGGATTTAAGAAACTTCTCTTGCGATTGGGCTTGACCCAAGAAAAGGTGAAATGGCTGACCTATCCCTTTTCCCTTATTTATGCAGGTCTGACAGGATTTTCAGCATCAGTTATTCGCAGTCTCTTGCAAAAGTTACTGGCTCAACATGGTGTTAAGGGCTTGGACAATTTTGCCTTGACAGTCCTTGTCCTCTTTATCATCATGCCCAACTTTTTCCTGACAGCAGGAGGTGTCTTGTCCTGCACTTATGCTTTTATCTTGACCATGACCAGCAAAGAAGAGGAGGGACTCAAGGCTGTTGCCAGAGAAAGTCTGGTTATTTCTTTGGGAATATTACCCATTCTATCCTTCTATTTTGCGGAATTTCAGCCTTGGTCCATCCTTTTGACCTTTGTATTTTCCTTTCTTTTTGACTTGGTCTTCTTACCGCTCTTGTCTATCTTATTTGCCCTTTCCTTTCTCTATCCAGTCATTCAGCTGAATTTTATCTTTGAATGGTTGGAGGGAATGATTCGCTTGGTATCACAGGGGGCAAGTAGACCGCTTGTCTTTGGACAACCTAATGCATGGCTTTTAATCTTGTTGTTAATTTCCTTAGCTTTGGTCTATGATTTGAGGAAAAACATTAAAAGGCTAGCAGTGTTGAGCTTATTGATTACAGGTCTCTTTTTCTTGACCAAGTATCCACTGGAAAATGAAATCACTATGCTGGATGTGGGGCAAGGGGAAACTATTTTCTTACGGGATGTAACTGGGAAAACCATTCTCATAGATGTAGGTGGCAAGGCAGAGTCTGATAAGAAAATCGAGAAATGGCAAGAAAAGACGACGACCAGCAATGCTCAACGAACCTTGATTCCCTATCTCAAAAGTCGAGGAGTAGCCAAGATTGACCAGCTAGTTTTGACAAATACGGACAAGGAGCATGTTGGAGATTTGTTAGAGGTGACCAAGGCCTTCCATGTAGGGGAGATTTTAGTATCAAAAGGCAGTCTGAAACAGAAGGAATTTGTGGCAGAACTAGAAGCAAGCCAAACCAAGGTGCGTAGTGTGACAGTAGGAGAGAACTTGCCAATTTTTGGCAGTTACTTAGAAGTCCTATCTCCAAGGAAAAATGGAGATGGAGGTCATGAAGATTCCTTGGTTCTGTATGGGAAACTTTTGGATAAGCACTTTCTTTTTACAGGAAATTTGGAGGAAAAAGGAGAGAAGGAATTGCTGAAGCAATATCCTGACCTAGAAGTGGATGTTTTGAAAGCTGGCCAACATGGTTCTAAACACTCATCAAGTTTAGCCTTTCTAGAAACACTCAAACCAGAGTTTACTCTCATTTCAGTTGGAAAGAGCAATCGAACGAAATTCCCCCATCAGGAAACCTTGACACGACTGGAAGGTATCAATAGTAAAGTTTATCGAACTGACCAGCAAGGAGCTATACGGTTTAAAGGGTGGAGGAGTTGGAAAATCGAAACGGTTGGTTAATGAGCAGAAAATTTTCAAAAAAAATAACTTTTTATCTTGACAAGGTCTAGAAAACTTGGTATCATATAAAAGTTGAGAAAAGCAGAAGTGAGAGCTTCTCGCCTTGTGACATTAAGTTGCCTGGCCCTACGGATGAAAAGTTTCTAAGAAACGCTATCATAACGTGCGGGCTTGTATATTTACGAGTCCGCTATTGTTTTTCTCTAATAAAACAAAAGAGGTGAAAACCATAGCAAAGCAAGACTTATTCATCAATGATGAGATTCGTGTACGTGAAGTTCGCTTGATTGGTCTTGAAGGAGAACAGCTAGGCATCAAGCCACTCAGTGAAGCGCAAGCTTTGGCTGATAACGCTAATGTTGACCTAGTATTGATTCAACCCCAAGCCAAACCGCCTGTTGCAAAAATTATGGACTACGGTAAGTTCAAATTTGAGTACCAGAAGAAGCAAAAAGAACAACGTAAAAAACAAAGTGTTGTTACCGTGAAAGAAGTTCGTCTAAGTCCAACTATTGACAAGGGTGACTTTGATACAAAACTTCGCAATGCACGCAAATTCCTTGAAAAAGGAAATAAAGTTAAGGTATCTATTCGCTTTAAGGGTCGTATGATTACCCATAAAGAGATTGGTGCAAAAGTTTTAGCCGAGTTTGCTGAAGCAACTCAAGATATTGCCATCATCGAACAACGTGCTAAAATGGATGGACGTCAAATGTTCATGCAATTGGCGCCAGCGACTGACAAAAAATAATTGTCAGAAAGTTAAATAAAGGAGAAAAAATCATGCCAAAACAAAAAACACACCGCGCATCAGCTAAACGTTTCAAACGTACAGGTTCTGGTGGACTTAAACGTTTCCGTGCTTACACTTCTCACCGTTTCCACGGAAAAACTAAGAAACAACGTCGTCATCTTCGTAAAGCATCTATGGTGCATTCAGGAGATTACAAACGTATCAAAGCAATGCTTACTCGCTTGAAATAATAGCTTGACTGTAAGTAAACAATTCTAGGAAATATTTGGAGGAAATAAAACATGGCACGTGTTAAAGGTGGCGTTGTATCACGCAAACGTCGTAAACGTATTCTTAAATTAGCAAAAGGTTACTATGGAGCTAAACACATCTTGTTCCGTACTGCAAAAGAACAAGTAATGAACTCTTACTACTATGCATACCGTGACCGTCGTCAGAAAAAACGTGACTTCCGCAAATTGTGGATCACTCGTATCAACGCGGCAGCTCGTATGAACGGGCTTTCATACTCACAATTGATGCATGGTTTGAAATTGGCTGAGATCGAAGTTAACCGTAAAATGCTTGCGGACTTGGCTGTTAACGATGCAGCAGCTTTCACAGCTCTTGCAGATGCAGCTAAAGCAAAACTTGGTAAATAATAACAGATAAGACTGGAACAGGATTGTCCCAGTCTTTTTAAAAATAAAGGAGAAAAAATGGCTTCAAAAATGCTACACACTTGCTTGCGAGTAGAAAATCTTGAAAAATCAATCGCATTTTATCAAGATGCTTTTGGTTTTAAAGAATTGCGTCGCAGAGATTTTCCAGACCATGCCTTCACAATTGTCTATCTAGGACTTGAGGGTGACGACTATGAGTTGGAGTTGACTTATAACTACGATCATGGTCCTTATGTGGTTGGAGATGGGTTTGCCCATATCGCCCTCAGCACACCTGATCTTGAAGCGCTTCATCAAGAGCACAGTGCCAAAGGATATGAAGTGACTGAGCCAAATGGTCTACCAGGAACTGCACCTAACTATTACTTTGTCAAAGACCCTGATGGCTACAAGGTCGAAGTCATTCGTGAAAAATAATCTCGTGTGGTCAAGTAGAATGTTCGTTTTCTACTTGACTTTTTTTAGCTGAAAGAGTATACTAATAAAAATTTAACCTTTAAGGGGAGTCCAGAGAGACTCACAAGGTGTCAGATAAAAGAATAGTGCAATTTTCTAGAGGAGACTTTTTGAGTGTGCTCTCTTGTGTTGTACGATTTTAACTGAGGCCTTGCACTAGCAAGGTCTTTTCTTTGTCTGGTTCCCTTAAAATTTAAGGAGGAAAAGTCATGAATCCCACATGTAAGAAACGTTTGGGTGCAATTCGATTGGAAACCATGAAGGTGGTAGCACAGGAGGAAATCGCACCAAAAATCTTTGAATTAGTCCTAGAAGGGGAAATGGTTGAAGGTATGCGAGCAGGCCAATTTCTACATCTACGTGTGCCTGATGACGCCCATCTTTTGCGTCGTCCTATTTCAATTTCGTCTATTGATAAGGTAAACAAGCAGTGTCATCTCATTTATCGGATTGAAGGGGCTGGGACAGCTATTTTCTCAACCTTAAGTCAGGGAGACACTCTTGATGTGATGGGGCCTCAGGGGAATGGTTTTGATTTGTCTGACCTAGATGAGCAGAGCCAGATACTCCTCGTTGGTGGTGGGATTGGTGTTCCACCCTTGCTTGAGGTGGCCAAGGAATTGCATGCGCGTGGAGTGAAAGTAGTAACTGTGCTCGGTTTTGCTAATAAGGATGCTGTTATTTTAGAGACGGAATTAGCTCAATATGGTCAAGTCTTTGTAACGACAGATGATGGTTCTTATGGTATCAAGGGAAATGTTTCCGTTGTTATCAAGGATTTAGACAATCAATTTGATGCTGTTTACTCATGTGGGGCGCCTGGAATGATGAAGTATATCAATCAAACCTTTTATGACCACCCAAGGGCCTATCTGTCTCTGGAATCTCGTATGGCTTGTGGGATGGGAGCTTGCTATGCCTGCGTCCTAAAAGTACCAGAAAGCGAGACGGTCAGTCAACGCGTCTGTGAAGATGGGCCTGTTTTCCGAACAGGAACAGTTGTATTATAAGGAGAAAATCATGACTAGAAATCGTTTACAAGTTTCTCTAGCAGGCTTGGATTTGAAAAATCCGATCATTCCAGCATCAGGCTGTTTTGGTTTTGGCCAGGAGTATGCCAAATACTATGATTTAGATCTTTTAGGTTCCATTATGATTAAGGCAACGACCCTTGAACCACGCTTTGGCAATCCAACTCCAAGGGTGGCAGAGACACCCGCTGGTATGCTCAATGCAATTGGCTTACAAAATCCTGGTTTGGAAGTTGTTTTGGCTGAAAAGCTACCGTGGTTGGAAAGAGAATATCCAAATCTTCCCATCATTGCCAATGTAGCTGGTTTTTCAAAACAAGAGTATGCGGCTGTTTCTCATGGTATTTCCAAGGCAACTAATGTGAAGGCTATTGAGCTCAATATTTCTTGTCCCAACGTAGATCACTGTAATCATGGACTCTTGATTGGTCAAGATCCTGATCTGGCTTATGATGTGGTGAAAGCAGCTGTGGAAGCCTCTGATGTACCAGTTTATGTTAAACTAACTCCTAGTGTGACCGATATCGTTACTGTCGCAAAAGCTGCAGAAGATGCGGGAGCAAGTGGTTTAACCATGATTAATACTCTAGTTGGAATGCGCTTTGACCTCAAAACCAGAAAACCAATCTTGGCCAATGGAACAGGTGGAATGTCTGGTCCAGCAGTCTTTCCAGTAGCCCTCAAACTCATCCGCCAAGTCGCCCAAACTACAGACCTGCCCATCATTGGAATGGGGGGAGTGGATTCGGCAGAAGCTGCCCTAGAAATGTATCTGGCTGGAGCCTCTGCCATCGGAGTTGGAACAGCCAACTTTACCAATCCATATGCCTGTCCTGATATTATTGAAAATCTGCCAAAAGTCATGGACAAATACGGCATTAGCAGTCTGGAAGATCTACGCAAGGAAGTAAAAGAGTCTCTGAGGTAAACTGCAATCAATCTGTTCTTGATTTTTTATTAGTTTGTAATGTTGATTATAGAGAATTTTGATACAATAAAGTAGAAAGAACAGAGGAAGAAAGTTTATGAAGAAATTGAGATTTGTTTTTTTAGCTCTGCTATTTTTCTTAGCTAGTCCAGAGGGTGTAATGGTAAGTGATGGTACTTGGCAAGGAAAACAATACCTGAAAGCAGATGGGAGTCAAGCAGCCAATGAGTGGGTTTTTGATGCTCACTATCAATCTTGGTTTTATATAAAAGAAGATGCAAACTACGCTGAAAATGAATGGCTGAAACAAGGTGACGACTATTTTTACCTAAAATCTGGTGGCTATATGGCCAAGTCAGAATGGGTAGAAGACAAGGGAGTCCTCTATTATCTTGACCAAAATGGAAAGATGAAAAGAAATGCTTGGGTAGGAACTTCCTATGTTGGTGCAACAGGTGCCAAAGTAATCGAAGACTGGGTCTATGATTCTCAATACGACGCTTGGTTTTATATAAAAGCAGATGGACAACACGCAGAGAAAGAATGGCTCCAAATTAAGGGCAAGGACTATTATTTTAAATCTGGCGGTTATTTACTAACAAGTCAGTGGATTGAGCAGGCTTATGTGAATGCTAGTGGTGCCAAAGTACAGCAAGGTTGGCTTTATGACAAACAATACCAATCTTGGTTTTACATCAAAGCAAATGGAAATCATGCTGATAAAGAATGGATTTTCGAAAATGGTCACTATTATTATCTAAAATCCGGTGGCTATTTGGCAGTGAATGAATGGATTTGGGATAAGGAATCTTGGTTTTATATAAAATCTGATGGGAAAATGACTGAGAAAGAATGGTTATACGATTCTAAAAGTCAAGCCTGGTACTACTTCAAATCTGGTGGCTACATGGCGAAAAATGAGACTGTAGATGGTTATCAGCTTGGAAGCGACGGTAAATGGCTTGGAGAAAAAGCTACAAACGAAAATGCTGCTTACTATCAAGTAGTGCCTGTCACAGCAAATATTTATAATGTAGATGGTAAAAAGCTCTCCTATATATCGCAAGGTAGTGTCGTCTGGCTAGATAGGGATAGAAAAAGTGATGACAAGCGCTTGGCTATTACTATTTCTGGTTTGTCAGGCTACATGAAAACAGAAGATTTACAAGCGCTAGATGCTAGTAAGGATTTTATCCCTTATTATGAGAGTGATGGACATCGTTTTTATCACTATGTGGCTCAGAATGCTAGTATCCCAGTAGCTTCTCATCTTTCTGATATGGAAGTAGGCAAGAAATATTATTCGGCAGATGGGCTGCATTTTGATGGTTTTAACCTTGAAATCCCCTTCCTTTTCAAAGATTTGACAGAGGCTACAAACTATAGTGCTGAAGACTTGGATAAGGTATTTAGTCTGTTAAATATTGACAATAGTCTCTTGGAAAACAAGGGAGCTACCTTTAAGGAAGCCGAAGAACATTACCATATCAATGCCCTCTATCTCCTTGCCCATAGTGCTTTAGAAAGTGATTGGGGACGTAGCAAGATTGCCAAAGATAAGAATAATTTCTTTGGAATTACAGCCTATGATACGACCCCTTACCTTTCTGCCAAGACATTTGATGATGTGGATAAGGGAATTTTAGGTGCCACCAAGTGGATTAAGGAAAATTATATCGATAGGGGCAGAACTTTCCTTGGAAACAAGGCGTCTGGTATGAATGTGGAATATGCCTCAGATCCTTATTGGGGCGAAAAAATTGCTAGTGTGATGATGAAAATCAACGAGAAACTAGGTGGCAAAGATTAGTCCTATAATTGGATATGATTTGAGTGAGTAGTAATACTCTTCGAAAATCTCTTCAAACCACGTCAACGTCGCCTTGGATTATATATGGTTACTGACTTTGTCAGTTCTATCTGCAACCTCAAAACAGTGTTTTGAGCTGACTTCGTCAGTCTTATCTCCAACCTCAAAGCAGTGTTTTGAGCAGCCTGCGGCTAGTTTCCTAGTTTGCTCTTTGATTTTCATTGAGTATAAGTTAAAAATCCTGATTTCAAGTAAAATCAGGATTTCTTCATGGATGCGATTTTTTCTGGATCTGGTGTGACACGGAGGGTCTTTTGTCCTGTGTAAGTAACAAAGCCTGGTTTTCCACCAGTTGGTTTGTTGAGTTTCTTGACTTCAATCATATCTACCTGAACCAGATTTGACAGGCGACCTTGAGAGAAGTAGGCGGCTAATTCTGCCGCGTCTGTCTTGACTTCATCGGAAGGGTCAAGATTGCCTGAGATGACAACATGGCTTCCAGGAATGTCCTTGGCATGGAACCAAAGTTCCTCCTTGCGGGCCATTTTAAAGGTAAGTTCCTCATTTTGCAGGTTATTGCGTCCGACATAGATGATGGTCTTGCCATCGCTTGCTAGATATTGTTCTGGTTTTTTGCGCTTCTGGATTTTCTCCCGCTGTCTTCTGCGAATGAAGCCTGTTTGGATCAATTCTTCACGAATTTCAGCGATTTCTTCCAGTCCAGCTTGGTTGAGGACGGTTTCCACACTTTCTAGATAGAGAATGGTTGCCTTGGTTTCTTCAATCAGATCAGTCAAGTATTTGACAGCTTCTTTGAGTTTCTGGTAACGTTTAAAATAGCGTTGAGCATTCTGGTTGGGAGTTAGAGCCTTATCAAGCGCAATCGTGATTGGTTGGTTGGTGTAGTAGTTGTCTAGGATAACCTGGTCTTGGTCGTTAGGTACTTGATGGAGGAAGGTTGTCAGCAATTCTCCTTTTTGACGAAATTCTTCAGCGTTGTCTGTCGCCAGTAACTCTTTTTCCTGTTTTTTGAGTTTGTGGCGGTTTTTCTGAAGTTCATTTTCAACACGGCGAATGAGTTCGCTGGCTTGTTGTTTGACACGGTCGCGCTCAGCCTTGTCCTTATAGTAGGTGTCCAACAAATCAGAAAGACTGGCAAAAGGCTCTCCCACCTGATTAGCAAAAGGAATTGGGCTGAAGGAAGTCTCAGTCAAGCATGGCTTGGTTTCTTGATTGAAAAAGTTACGGAAAGTAGATAGTTTATCACTAATCAGAATGCTTTCCAATTCATTTACCGTATCACGTCCCAGACCTTGAAAGAGATTTTGAAGATGTTTAGCTGTTGTTTCCTGTGTTTGCAGGATTTCAAAGAGTTTCTCGTCCTTGATGGTGAAAGGATTGAGTGATTCCGTGCTTGGCGGAGCGATATAGGTCGACCCAGGCAGCAAGGTGCGGTAGCTATTTTGTGAAAAGCCGACGTGTTTAATGACTTCGAGAATTTTATGACTACTCTTATCAACCAGTAGAATATTACTGTGTTTCCCCATGATTTCGATAATCAAGGTAGCCTGAATATGGTCTCCAATCTCGTTTTTATTGGAAACCGTAATTTCTACAATTCGGTCATTTTCCACCTGCTCAATCGACTCAATCAGGGCACCCTGCAAATACTTTCTCAAAACCATGATAAAGGTAGAAGGTTGGGCAGGATTTTCAAAAGTTGTTTGGGTCAGCTGAATGCGACCAAAAACTGGATGCGCAGAAAGGAGCAGGCGATGGCTTTGGCGATTGCTGCGGATTTGCAAGACCAACTCTTGTTCAAAAGGTTGATTGATTTTCTGAATGCGACCATTCACTAACTCTCTTCGCAATTCCTCAACCATGTGGTGTAAAAAAAATCCGTCAAATGACATCGTTCTCTCCTTGTGATTGTATTCCATAGTATTATATCAAAAAGGTAGAATAAAATCATGGAAATGTGGTATAATAAAGCCAAGTAAAGAGAAACGAGAAGCACATGTATATTGAAATGGTAGATGAAACTGGTCAGGTTTCAAAAGAAATGTTGCAACAAACCCAAGAAATTTTGGAATTTGCAGCCCAAAAATTAGGAAAAGAAGACAAGGAGATGGCAGTCACTTTTGTGACTAATGAGCGTAGTCATGAACTCAATCTGGAGTACCGTGACACGGACCGTCCGACAGATGTCATCAGCCTTGAGTATAAACCAGAGTTGGATATTGCCTTTGATGAAGAGGATTTGCTTGAAAATCCAGAATTGTCAGAGATGATGTCTGAGTTTGATGCCTATATTGGGGAACTTTTCATCTCTATTGATAAGGCTCATGAGCAGGCCGAGGAATACGGTCACAGCTTTGAGCGTGAGATGGGCTTCTTGGCAGTACACGGCTTTTTACATATCAATGGCTATGATCACTACACTCCGGAAGAAGAAGCGGAGATGTTCGGTTTACAAGAAGAAATTTTGACAGCCTATGGACTCACAAGACAATAAACGAAAATGGAAAAATCGTGACCTGATATCTAGTTTAGAATTTGCTCTCACAGGAATTTTTACTGCCATCAAGGAAGAACGCAATATGCGAAAACATGCAGTGACGGCTCTTGTAGTCATTCTTGCAGGTTTAGTTTTTCAGGTGTCACGAATCGAATGGCTCTTTCTCCTATTGAGCATTTTCTTGGTAGTAGCTTTTGAAATTATCAATTCTGCTATTGAAAATGTGGTGGATTTGGCCAGTCACTATCACTTTTCCATGCTGGCTAAAAATGCCAAGGATATGGCGGCTGGCGCGGTATTAGTGGTATCTCTTTTCGCAGCCTTAACAGGCGCATTGATTTTTCTCCCACGAATCTGGGATCTATTATTTTAAACAGTAAGAGGAAATTATGACATTTAAATCAGGCTTTGTAGCCATTTTAGGACGTCCCAATGTTGGGAAGTCAACCTTTTTAAATCATGTCATGGGGCAAAAGATTGCTATCATGAGTGACAAGGCGCAGACAACGCGCAACAAAATTATGGGAATTTACACGACTGATAAGGAGCAAATTGTCTTTATCGACACACCAGGGATTCATAAGCCTAAAACGGCACTTGGAGATTTCATGGTCGAATCCGCCTACAGCACTCTCCGTGAAGTAGATACAGTTCTCTTTATGGTTCCAGCTGATGAAGCGCGTGGCAAAGGGGACGATATGATTATCGAACGTCTCAAGGCTGCTAAGGTTCCTGTGATTTTGGTTGTGAACAAGATCGATAAGGTTCACCCAGACCAGCTTTTGTCTCAGATTGATGATTTCCGTAATCAAATGGACTTTAAGGAAATCGTTCCAATCTCAGCTCTTCAAGGGAATAACGTTTCTCGTCTAGTGGATATTTTGAGTGAAAATCTGGACGAAGGATTCCAGTATTTCCCGTCTGATCAAATCACAGACCATCCAGAACGTTTCTTGGTTTCAGAAATGGTTCGTGAGAAAGTCTTGCACCTAACTCGTGAAGAGATTCCGCACTCAGTTGCTGTAGTGGTTGACTCTATGAAACGAGATGAAGAGACAGACAAGGTTCACATTCGTGCAACTATTATGGTTGAGCGGGATAGTCAGAAAGGGATTATCATCGGTAAGGGTGGCGCTATGCTCAAGAAAATTGGGACTATGGCCCGTCGTGATATCGAACTTATGCTAGGGGACAAGGTTTTCCTAGAAACCTGGGTCAAGGTCAAGAAAAACTGGCGCGATAAAAAGCTAGATTTAGCTGACTTTGGCTATAATGAAAAAGAATACTAAGTAGAGGTGGGCTCATGCCTGCTTCTTGTTTTTACAGAAGGAGGATTTATGCCTGAATTACCTGAGGTTGAAACTGTTCGTCGTGGCTTAGAAAAATTGATTTTGGGTAAAAAGATTTCTAGCATTGATATTCGCTATCCCAAGATGATTAAAACGGATTTGGACGAGTTTCAAAAGGAAGTGCCTGATCAAGTTGTTAAGTCAATGGGACGCCGTGGAAAATATTTGCTTTTTTATCTGACAGACAAGGTCTTGATTTCCCATTTGCGGATGGAGGGCAAGTATTTTTACTATCCAGACCAAGCACCTGAACGCAAACATGCCCATGTTTTCTTCCAGTTTGAGGATGGTGGCACGCTTGTTTATGAGGATGTACGCAAGTTTGGTACTATGGAACTCTTGGCTCCTGACCTTTTAGACGCCTACTTTATTTCTAAGAAATTAGGTCCTGAACCAAGCGAACAAGACTTTGATTTGCAGGTCTTTCAAGCTGCCCTTGCCAAGTCCAAAAAGCCTATCAAATCCCATCTCCTAGACCAGACCTTGGTAGCTGGACTTGGCAATATCTATGTGGATGAGGTTCTCTGGCGAGCTCAGGTTCATCCAGCCAGACCTTCCCAGACTTTGACAGCAGAAGAAGCGACAGCCATTCATGACCAGACCATTGCTGTATTGGGCCAGGCTGTTGAAAAAGGTGGCTCCACCATTCGGACTTATACCAATGCCTTTGGGGAAGACGGAACCATGCAGGATTTTCATCAGGTCTATGACAAGGCTGGTCAAGAATGTGTACGCTGTGGTACCATCATTGAGAAAATCCAACTAGGCGGACGAGGAACTCACTTTTGTCCTCAGTGCCAAAGGAGGGGCTGATGGGAAAAATCATCGGAATCACTGGGGGAATTGCCTCTGGTAAGTCAACCGTGACAAATTTTCTAAGAAAGCAAGGCTTTCAAGTAGTGGATGCCGACGCAGTCGTCCACCAACTACAGAAACCTGGTGGTCGTCTGTATCAGGCTTTAGTCCAGCATTTTGGCCAAGAAATCATTCTAGAAAACGGAGAACTTAATCGCTCTCTCCTAGCTAGTCTCATCTTTTCAAATTCTGAAGAGCGAGAATGGTCTAAGCAAACCCAAGGGGAGATTATTCGTGAAGAGTTGGCTACTTTGAGAGACCAGTTGGCTCAGACAGAAGAGATTTTCTTCATGGATATTCCCCTACTTTTTGAGCAGGACTACAGCGCTTGGTTTGATGAGACTTGGTTGGTCTATGTGGATAGAGATGTCCAAGTAGAACGCTTAATGAAAAGGGACCAGTTGTCCAAAGATGAAGCTGAGTTTCGTCTGGCAGCCCAGTGGCCTTTAGAGAAAAAGAAAGATTTAGCCAGTTATGTTCTAGATAACAATGGAAATCAGGATCAGCTTCTCACTCAGGTTCGTATCCTTCTTGAAGGGAGTAGCCAAGATGACAGAGATTAACTGGAAGGATAATCTGCGCATTGCTTGGTTTGGTAATTTTCTGACAGGAGCCAGTATTTCCTTAGTTGTGCCTTTTATGCCTATCTTTGTGGAAAATCTGGGTGTAGGGAGTGATCAAGCTGCTTTTTATGCAGGTTTAGCTATTTCTGTCTCTGCCATTTCCGCGGCGCTCTTTTCTCCTATCTGGGGTATCCTTGCTGATAAATACGGTCGAAAACCCATGATGATTCGTGCTGGTCTGGCCATGACTATCACTATGGGAGGCTTAGCCTTTGTCCCAAATATTTATTGGTTAATCTTTCTCCGTTTACTAAACGGTGTATTTGCGGGTTTTGTTCCCAATGCAACGGCCTTGATAGCCAGTCAGGTTCCCAAGGAAAAATCAGGCTCTGCCTTAGGTACTTTGTCTACAGGGGTAGTTGCAGGTACTCTAACTGGTCCTTTTATTGGTGGCTTTATCGCAGAATTATTTGGCATTCGTACTGTTTTCTTACTGGTTGGTAGTTTTCTATTCTTAGCTGCTATTTTGACTATTTGCTTTATTAAGGAAGATTTTCAACCAGTAGCCAAGGAAAAGGCCATCCCAACAAAGGAATTGTTTACCTCAGTTAAATACCCCTATCTCTTGGTCAACCTCTTTCTGACCAGTTTTGTCATCCAATTTTCAGCCCAATCAATTGGCCCTATTTTAGCACTTTATGTGCGCGACTTAGGTCAAACAGAAAATCTTCTCTTTGTGTCTGGTTTGATTGTATCCAGTATGGGCTTTTCCAGTATGATGAGTGCAGGAATCATGGGCAAGCTAGGTGACAAGGTGGGCAATCATCGTCTCTTGGTTATCGCCCAGTTTTATTCAGTTATCATCTATCTTCTCTGTGCCAATGCTTCTAGCCCCCTTCAACTAGGACTCTATCGTTTCCTCTTTGGCTTGGGAACCGGTGCCTTGATTCCCGGAGTTAATGCCCTTCTCAGCAAGATGACGCCCAAAGCTGGTATTTCGAGAGTCTTTGCCTTCAATCAGGTATTCTTTTATCTGGGAGGTGTCGTTGGTCCCATGGCAGGTTCTGCAGTAGCAGGTCAATTTGGCTACCATGCTGTCTTTTATGCGACAAGCCTTTGTGTTGCCTTTAGTTGTCTCTTTAACCTGCTTCAATTTCGAACATTATTAAAAGTAAAGGAAATCTAGTGCGAGTAAAAATTAATCTAAAATGCTCCTCTTGTGGTAGTATCAATTATCTAACTAGTAAAAATTCTAAAACCCATCCAGACAAGATTGAGGTTTTAAAGTATTGTCCCAAGGAAAGAAAAGTAACCCTACATCTTGAATCTAAGTAGATTTTATGGTAAAATAATAGGGATTTTAAGGAGTTTGATATGTATAACCTATTATTAACCATTTTATTAGTATTATCTGTTGTGATTGTGATTGCGATTTTCATGCAACCAACCAAAAACCAATCCAGCAATGTATTTGATGCCAGCTCAGGTGATTTGTTTGAACGCAGTAAAGCACGCGGTTTTGAAGCTGTAATGCAGCGTTTGACAGGGATTTTAGTCTTTTTCTGGCTAGCCATTGCCTTAGCATTGACGGTATTATCAAGTAGATAAGAAAATAATGGGCAGGACTAGGTCTTTGCCTCTTTTTATTTTTAAAGGATGTTTGAGAAGGTTTTACAGTAAAAGAAAAGAAAAAATCTAGAAAGAAAATATGAAAGATAGAATAAAAGAATATTTACAAGATAAGGGAAAGGTGACTGTCAATGACTTGGCTCAGGCTTTGGGAAAAGACGAGTCCAAGGATTTTCGTGAGTTGATTAAAACCTTGTCCCTAATGGAAAGAAAGCATCAGATTCGCTTTGAAGAAGATGGAACGTTTACTTTGGAAGTCAAGAAAAAACATGAGATTACTCTCAAGGGGATTTTTCATGCTCATAAAAATGGCTTTGGTTTTGTCAGCCTAGAAGGCGAGGAGGACGACCTTTTTGTAGGGAAAAACGATGTCAACTATGCTATTGATGGTGATACCGTTGAGGTCGTCATCAAGAAAGTTGCTGATCGTAACAAGGGAACAGCTGCCGAAGCCAAAATTATCGATATCTTAGAACACAGTTTGACAACTGTTGTCGGTCAAATCGTTCTAGATCAGGAAAAGCCCAAGTATGCTGGCTACATCCGTTCGAAAAATCAGAAAATCAGTCAACCGATCTATGTGAAGAAACCAGCCCTTAAACTGGAGGGAACAGAAGTTCTCAAGGTCTTTATCGATAAATACCCAAGCAAGAAACATGATTTCTTTGTCGCTAGTGTCCTCGATGTGGTGGGGCATTCAACGGATGTCGGAATTGATGTCCTTGAGGTTTTGGAGTCTATGGACATTGTCTCAGAATTTCCAGAGGCTGTTGTCAAGGAGGCAGAAAGTGTGCCTGATGCTCCGTCTCAAAAGGATATGGAAGGCCGTCTGGATTTGAGAGATGAGATTACCTTTACCATTGACGGTGCGGACGCCAAGGACTTGGACGATGCGGTGCATATTAAGGCTTTGAAAAATGGCAATCTGGAGCTTGGAGTTCACATAGCAGACGTTTCCTACTATGTGACCGAGGGTTCTGCCCTTGACAAGGAAGCCCTTAACCGTGCGACTTCTGTCTATGTGACAGACCGTGTGGTTCCAATGCTTCCAGAACGACTGTCTAATGGAATTTGCTCCCTCAATCCTCAAGTTGACCGCCTGACCCAGTCTGCTATTATGGAGATTGATAAACATGGTCGTGTGGTCAATTACACCATTACACAAACAGTTATCAAGACCAGTTTTCGTATGACCTATAGTGATGTTAATGATATCCTAGCTGGCGACGAGGAAAAGAGACAAGAATATAAGAAAATTGTTCCAAGTATTGAACTTATGGCTAAGCTCCATGAAACTCTAGAAAACATGCGTGTGAAACGTGGAGCCCTCAATTTCGATACCACCGAAGCGAAGATTTTAGTGGATAAACAGGGTAAGCCTGTTGATATCGTTCTTCGTCAGCGTGGTGTTGCTGAGCGCATGATTGAATCCTTTATGCTGATGGCCAATGAAACAGTTGCCGAGCATTTTAGCAAGCTGGATTTGCCTTTTATTTATCGTATCCATGAGGAGCCAAAGGCTGAAAAGGTTCAGAAGTTTATTGATTATGCTTCGAGCTTTGGCTTGTGCATTTATGGGACTGCCAGTAAGATTAGCCAGGAGGCCCTCCAAGACATCATGCGTGCTGTTGAGGGAGAGCCTTATGCGGATGTATTATCCATGATGCTTCTTCGTTCTATGCAGCAGGCTCGCTATTCGGAGCACAATCACGGCCACTATGGACTAGCTGCTGACTATTATACTCACTTTACTAGTCCTATTCGTCGTTATCCAGACCTTCTTGTTCACCGTATGATTCGGGATTACGGCTGTTCTACGGAAATAGCAGAGCATTTTGAGCAAGTGATCCCAGAGATTGCGACCCAGTCCTCAAACCGTGAACGTCGTGCTATTGAGGCTGAGCGTGAAGTCGAAGCCATGAAAAAGGCTGAGTATATGGAAGAATACGTGGGTGAAGAGTACGATGCTGTTGTATCAAGTATCGTCAAATTCGGTCTCTTTGTTGAATTGCCAAATACAGTTGAAGGCTTGATTCACATCACCAATTTGCCTGAGTTCTACCATTTCAACGAACGTGATTTGACTCTTCGTGGGGAGAAATCAGGAACAACCTTCCGTGTAGGTCAGCAAATCCGTATCCGAGTTGAAAGAGCCGACAAGATGACGGGCGAGATTGATTTCTCTTACATTCCAAGTGAGTTTGATGTGATTGAGAAAGGCTTGAAACAAGCTGGTCGCAAAGACAGAGGGCGTGGTTCAAATCGTCGTTCAGATAAGAAGGAAGATAAGAGAAAATCAGGACGCTCAAATGATAAGCGAAAGCATTCACAAAAAGACAAGAAGAAAAAGGGCAAGAAACCTTTTTACAAGGAAGTAGCTAAGAAAGGAGCCAAGCATGGCAAAGGGCGAGGGAAAGGTCGTCGCACAAAATAAAAAGGCGCGCCACGACTATACTATCGTAGATACGCTAGAGGCAGGGATGGTCCTGACTGGAACTGAAATCAAGAGTGTACGAGCAGCTCGAATCAATCTCAAGGATGGCTTTGCCCAAGTAAAAAATGGAGAAGTCTGGTTGAGCAATGTTCATATCGCTCCTTACGAAGAGGGCAATATCTGGAACCAAGAACCAGAACGTCGTCGAAAACTCTTACTTCATAAAAAGCAAATCCAAAAGTTGGAACAAGAGACCAAAGGAACAGGAATGACCCTGGTTCCTCTTAAAGTCTATATCAAAGATGGTTATGCCAAGCTCCTTTTAGGTTTAGCTAAAGGGAAGCATGACTATGATAAACGGGAGTCAATCAAACGTCGTGAGCAGAATCGCGATATTGCGCGTGTTATGAAAGCTGTTAATCAGCGATAAAAAGAGGAATGAAGATGGAAAAACTAGTTGCCTATAAACGTATGCCTTTGTGGACTAAAGAAACTATGCCAGAGGCTGTTCAGCAGAAACACAATACCAAGGTTGGGACTTGGGGCAAGATTACTGTTTTAAAAGGAGTTCTCAAGTTTATTGAATTGACAGAAGATGGTGAGGTTTTAGCTGAGCACCTCTTTGAAGCAGGAGCCGACAATCCCATGGCACAACCTCAAGCTTGGCATCGAGTAGAGGCTGCTACAGACGATGTGGAATGGTATTTGGAATTTTATTGTAAACCTGAGGATTATTTTCCTAAGAAATACAATACCAATCCTATTCATTCAGAGGTTCTAGAGGCCATGCAGACAGTAAAACCAGGGAAAGCCTTGGATTTGGGCTGTGGTCAAGGTCGTAATGCACTCTTTCTAGCCCAGCAAGGTTTTGATGTGACAGCTGTAGATCAAAATGAATTGGCCCTTGAAATCTTGCAAAGCATTGTTGAGCAGGAAGACCTAGATATGCCTGTTGGTCTTTACGATATCAATTCAGCCAGTATTGGGCAAGCGTATGATTTCATCGTATCGACAGTTGTTTTGATGTTTTTGCAAGCAGACCGCATTCCTGAAATTATCAAAAATATGCAGGAGCATACCACGGTCGGTGGTTATAATCTTATCGTTTGTGCTATGGATACGGAAGATTACCCTTGCTCTGTGAACTTCCCATTTACCTTTAAAGAAGGGGAATTGGCAGACTATTACAAGGGCTGGGAATTGGTTAAGTACAATGAAAATCCAGGCCATTTGCACCGTCGCGATGAGAATGGCAATCGCATTCAACTACGCTTTGCGACCATGCTAGCTAAGAAAATCAAATAAACATGAATGAAGATTAGGAAATTTCCTGGTCTTTTTTCTTTTTTTACGAATAATATAGAAAAGGAGGGAAATCATGTTTGTTGCGAGAGATACTAGGGGAGAATTGGTAAATGTGTTAGAGGATAAGCTTGAGAAGCAAGCCTACACCTGCCCGGCTTGTGGAGGTCAGCTCCGTTTGCGGCAAGGACCAAGTGTCCGAACCCATTTTGCCCATAAATCTTTAAAAGACTGTGATTTTTCATTTGAAAATGAAAGCCCAGAACACTTGACAAATAAGGAAGTTCTTTATCAGTGGTTGAAAAAAGAGACAGAGGTACAATTAGAACACCCGCTTCCAGAGCTTAAACAGATTGCGGATATATTTGTAAATGGCAATCTAGCTCTAGAGGTTCAGTGTAGCCCCTTGCCTCAAATAGTTCTTAAAGAGCGCAGTGAGGGTTACCGTAGTCAGGGGTACCAAGTACTGTGGTTGCTGGGTCAAAAACTGTGGCTCAAAGACCGCTTGACTCGTCTGCAACAAGGTTTTCTCTATTTCAGTCAAAACATGGGATTTTATGTTTGGGAAGTAGACAAGGAAAAACAGGTTTTAAGGCTTAAATATCTCATCCACCAGGATCTCAGAGGCAGACTCTATTATCAAATCAAGGAATTTCCCTATGCTCACGGTAGTCTACTGGAGATATTACGTTTTCCCTATAAGAAACAAAAAATATCTCATTTTACAGTTTCTCAGGACAAGGACATCTGTCGCTATATCCGACAACAACTGTACTATCAAAATCCCTTTTGGATGAAAGAACAAGCAGAAGCCTATCAAAAGGGAGAAAATCTCCTAACTTATGGACTAAAAGAATTGTATCCACAAATAAGACCACTAGTAGGTAATTTTTGCCAAATTGATCAAGATTTGACTCGCTATTATCAGTATTTTCAAACCTATTATCAACAAAATCCTCAAAATGATTGGCAAAAGCTCTATCCACCAGCCTTTTATCAGCAATATTTCTTAAAAAATATGGTAGAATAGAAAGGATGGAGGAATCTAATGATATTACAAAGACATGAAATAAATGAAAAAGATACATGGGATCTATCAACGATTTACCCAACTGACCAGGCTTGGGAAGAAGCCTTAAAAGAGTTAACAGAAAAATTGGAGACAGTAGCCCAGTATGAAGGCCATCTCTTGGATAGTGCGGATAGCCTACTCGAAATTACTGAATTTTCTCTTGATATGGAGCGCCAGATGGAGAAGCTTTACGTTTATGCTCATATGAAAAATGACCAGGACACTCGTGAAGCCAAGTATCAAGAGTACTATGCCAAGGCCATGACTCTCTATAGCCAGCTGGACCAAGCCTTTTCATTCTATGAGCCTGAATTTATGGAAATTAGTGAAAAGCAGTATGCTGACTTTTTAGAGGCTCAACCAAAATTGCAGGTTTATCAACACTATTTTGACAAGCTTTTGCAAGGCAAGGAACACGTTCTTTCACAACGAGAAGAAGAGCTATTGGCTGGAGCTGGAGAAATCTTTGGTTCGGCAAGTGAAACATTTGCTATTTTAGATAATGCAGATATCGTCTTTCCATTTGTTAAAGATGAAGATGGTAACGAAGTACAATTATCACATGGCGTTTATATGCGTTTGATGGAGTCTAAAAACCGTGAGGTGCGTCGTGGTGCTTATCAAGCTCTTTATGTGACTTATGAACAATTCCAACATACCTATGCCAAAACCTTGCAAACCAATGTTAAGGTTCAAAACTACCGTGCCAAAGTTCGCAACTACAAGAGTGCGCGTCATGCAGCCCTAGCGGCCAATTTTGTTCCAGAGATTGTTTATGACAATTTGGTGGCAGCAGTTCGCAAGCATTTGCCACTCTTGCATCGTTACCTTGAGCTTCGTTCAAAAATCTTGGGAATTTCAGACCTCAAGATGTACGATGTCTACACACCACTTTCATCTGTTGAATATAGTTTCACCTACCAAGAAGCCTTGAAAAAAGCAGAAGAAGCCTTGGCAGTCTTGGGTGAGGATTACTTGAGCCGTGTCAAACGTGCCTTCAGCGAGCGTTGGATTGATGTTTACGAAAATCAAGGCAAGCGTTCAGGGGCTTACTCTGGTGGTTCTTACGATACTAATGCCTTTATGCTTCTTAACTGGCAGGACAATCTAGACAATCTCTTTACCCTTGTCCATGAGACTGGTCACAGTATGCACTCAAGCTATACTCGTGAAACTCAGCCTTATGTTTACGGAGATTATTCTATCTTCTTGGCTGAGATTGCTTCAACCACTAATGAAAATATCTTGACGGAGAAATTATTGGAAGAAGTAGAAGATGATGCAACGCGCTTTGCTATTCTCAATAACTTCTTAGATGGTTTCCGTGGAACAGTTTTCCGCCAAACTCAATTTGCTGAGTTTGAACACGCCATTCACCAAGCGGATCAAAATGGTGAAGTCTTGACAAGCGATTTCTTAAATAAACTCTACGCAGACTTGAACCAAGAGTATTATGGTTTGAGTAAGGAAGACAATCCTGAAATCCAATACGAGTGGGCTCGCATTCCACACTTCTACTATAACTACTATGTATATCAATATTCAACAGGCTTTGCAGCAGCCTCAGCCTTGGCTGAAAAGATTGTCCATGGTAGTCAAGAAGACCGTGACCGCTATATCGACTACCTCAAGGCAGGTAAATCTGACTATCCACTTAATGTCATGAGAAAAGCTGGAGTTGATATGGAGAAGGAAGACTACCTCAACGATGCCTTTGCAGTCTTCGAACGTCGTTTGAATGAGTTTGAAGCCCTTGTTGAAAAATTGGGATTGGCATAAGATGGTTGAATCATATAGCAAGAATGCCAACCATAACATGCGTCGTCCTGTCGTCAAGGAAGAAATTGTGGACTTAATGCGTCAGCGTCAAAAGCAAGTCACAGGATCTTTGAAAGAATTAGAAGACTTTGCCCGCAAGGAAAATATTCCCATTATTCCCCATGAAACGGTAGCTTATTTCCGTTTTCTCATGGAAACCATACAACCTAAAAACATTCTGGAAATTGGGACGGCTATCGGTTTTTCAGCCCTCTTGATGGCGGAACATGCGCCAAAGGCCAAGATTACAACCATTGACCGCAATCCAGAGATGATTGGATTTGCCAAGGAAAATTTCGCCCAGTTTGACAGTCGCAAGCAAATCACTCTCCTAGAGGGAGATGCGGTAGATGTCTTATCTACCCTGACAGAGTCCTATGATTTCGTCTTTATGGATTCAGCCAAGTCTAAATACATCGTCTTTCTGCCAGAAATCCTCAAACATTTGGACGTTGGAGGTGTGGTTGTCTTGGATGATATTTTCCAAGGTGGAGATGTTGCCAAGGACATTATGGAAGTCCGTCGAGGTCAGCGAACCATTTATCGAGGCCTTCAAAGACTATTTGATGCAACTTTAGACAATCCAGGACTCACCGCAACACTAGTACCTCTGGGAGACGGCATTCTCATGCTTCGTAAAAATCTAGCAGATGTTCAATTGCCTGACAGCGAATGATTTTCAGAAAAATTTAAGAAAATATAGTAAAATAGATAGAGTAACACTTATCTCAAAGGAGTAGACATGAAGAAAAAACTATTGGCAGGAGCCATTACACTATTATCAGTAGCAACTTTAGCAGCTTGTTCGAAAGGTTCAGAAGGGGCAGACCTTATCAGCATGAAAGGAGATGTTATCACAGAACATCAATTTTATGAGCAAGTGAAAAGCAATCCTTCAGCTCAACAAGTGTTGTTGAACTTGACCATCCAAAAAGTATTTGAGAAGCAATATGGCTCAGAAGTAGATGACAAAGAAGTCAACGATACTATTGCAGAAGAAGAAAAACAATATGGTGAGAACTACCAACGTGTCTTGTCACAAGCAGGAATGACTCTTGAAACACGTAAAGCTCAAATTCGTACAAGTAAATTAGTTGAGTTGGCAGTTAAAAAAGCAGCAGAAGCTGAATTGACAGATGATGCCTATAAGAAAGCATTTGACGAATACACTCCAGATGTAACGGCTCAAATCATCCGTTTGGACAATGAAGACAAGGCTAAAGAAATTCTTGAAAAAGCCAAAGCTAGTGATGCAGACTTTGCTCAATTAGCTAAAGATAACTCAACTGATGAGAAAACTAAAGCGAATGGTGGAGAAATCACCTTTGATTCTGCTTCAACAGAAGTACCAGAACAAGTTAAGAAAGCGGCATTTGCTCTAGATGTAAACGGTGTTTCTGATGTGATCACAGCCGCTGGCACACAAGCTTACAGTAGCCAATATTACATTGTAAAACTCATTAAGAAAACAGAAAAATCATCTAATATCGATGACTACAAAGAAAAATTAAAAACTGTTATCTTGACTCAAAAACAAAATGATTCAACATTTGTTCAAAGCATTATCGGAAAAGAATTACAAGCAGCTAATATCAAGGTTAAAGATCAAGCCTTCCAAAATATCTTTACCCAATATATCGGTGGTGGAGATTCAAGCTCAAGCAGTTCATCAAAAGAATAAAACAGAAAAGGGCCAAGTGCTCTTTTTCTTATGACAAAAATGGTCTATCTGAGGGATAAGAGTTTTTTTCTTTCGGAAAAAATGGTATAATAGCAATCAAAACTAGAAAACAAACGGAATTTGGGAAGCAATTGTGTTGTTCTCATTAGATTGGTGATACTATGAAGATTAGTAAAAGGCACCTATTAAATTATTCTATTCTAGTTCCTTACTTGCTTTTATCTATTTTGGGCTTGATTGTGGTTTATTCGACAACCAGTGCTATTTTAATTCAAGAAGGCCAAAGTGCACTGCAATTGGTCCGAAGTCAGGGACTATTTTGGATATTTAGTTTGATACTGATTGCCTTGATATATAAGTTGAAACTGAATTTTTTAAGAAACGAACGTCTTCTATTTATCGTTATGTTCGTTGAGCTGATTCTATTAGCCTTGGCTCGGATAATTGGTATTCCTGTCAATGGAGCCTATGGCTGGATTTCTGTAGGACCTTTGACCATTCAGCCAGCCGAATATTTGAAAATTATTATTATTTGGTATTTAGCAAACAGATTTTCCAAACAACAAGAGGATATAGCTATTTATGATTTTCAAGTTTTGACACAGAATCAGTGGCTTCCTCGTGCATTTAATGACTGGCGCTTTGTTCTCTTTGTACTGATTGGGAGCCTTGCTATTTTCCCAGATTTGGGGAATGCTTCTATTTTAGCTTTGGTTGCCTTGATTATGTATACGATTAGTGGTATCGCTTATAGATGGTTTATTGCCTTTTTGGGAATTTTGGTAGGAGTTTCTGCCCTATCCTTATCACTGATTTCTTTTATTGGGGTTGATAAGTTTTCAAAAATTCCAATATTTGGCTACGTTGCTAAGCGTTTCAGTGCCTACTTTAATCCCTTTGCTGATTTGGCAGGAGCAGGCCACCAACTTGCAAATTCCTACTTTGCCATGGTAAATGGTGGTTGGTTTGGTCTAGGTTTAGGAAATTCAATTGAAAAACGTGGCTATTTACCAGAGGCCCATACAGATTTTGTATTTTCTATTGTCATCGAAGAATTTGGATTTGTAGGAGCCAGCTTGATTTTATCACTTGTCTTTTTCCTTATTTTACGAATCATCCTAGTAGGAATTCGTGCTAAGAATCCCTTTAATTCTATGATGGCGATTGGGGTTGGGGGGATGATGTTGATCCAGGTCTTTGTCAATATCGGTGGAATTTCTGGTATTATTCCTTCGACAGGAGTAACCTTCCCTTTCTTATCGCAAGGAGGGAACAGTCTCCTAGTCTTGTCTGTAGCCATCGCCTTTGTCTTAAATATTGATGCAAGTGAAAAGCGTGCTCAATTGTATGAGGAGTTAGAAGCTCACTCCTCAAACTATATGTAGAGCTGATAGTGGAAAGGATTACCTATGTCTCTTCAAAAATTAGAAAACTATAGTAATAAAGCTGTCGTGCAAGAAGAAGTATTGATTTTAACAGAATTGTTAGAAGATATCACTAAAAATATGCTTGCCCCAGAGACTTTTGAAAAAATCATGCAGTTGAAAGAATTGTCAACTCAAGAAGATTATCAAGGCTTGAACCAATTGGTTACTAGTCTGTCAAATGATGAAATGGCTTATATTTCACGCTATTTCTCAATTTTGCCTCTCTTGATTAATATTTCAGAAGACGTGGATTTGGCTTATGAAATCAACCACCAAAATAATATTGATCAAGATTATCTTGGTAAGTTGTCAGCAACGATCAAAATGGTTGCTGAAAAAGAAAATGCGGTTGAAATTCTAGAACACTTGAATGTTGTCCCTGTTTTGACAGCCCATCCAACACAAGTTCAACGTAAGAGTATGCTGGATTTGACCAACCATATCCACACCCTCTTGCGTAAGTATCGTGATGTGAAATTAGGCTTGATTAATAAGGAAAAATGGCATAATGATCTCCGTCGTTACATTGAGATTATCATGCAGACAGACATGATTCGTGAAAAGAAATTGAAAGTAACCAATGAAATCACGAATGTTATGGAATACTACAATAGTTCATTCCTGAAGGCAGTTCCTCATTTGACTGCTGAGTACAAGCGTCTGGCTAAAAAACATGGCTTGGAGTTAAAACATCCTAAACCAATTACCATGGGAATGTGGATTGGTGGAGACCGTGATGGGAATCCTTTTGTTACAGCAGATACTTTGAAACAATCTGCTATGACTCAGTGTGAAGTCATCATGAACTACTATGATGAAAAGATTTACCAACTTTATCGTGAGTTCTCTCTCTCAACCAGTATTGTCAATGTGAGCAAGCAAGTCAGAGAAATGGCTCGTCAATCCAAGGATAACTCGATCTACCGTGAAAAAGAGCTTTACCGCCGTGCCTTATTTGATATTCAGTCAAAAATCCAAGCAACAAAAACCTATCTGATTGAGGATAAGGAAGTTGGGGCTCGCTATGAAACGGCCAATGATTTTTATAAGGATTTGATTACTATTCGTGATTCCCTCTTGGAAAATAAGGGTGAAGCACTGATTTCTGGTGATTTTGTGGAGTTGATCCAGGCAGTTGAAATTTTTGGTTTCTATTTGGCATCTATTGACATGCGTCAAGATTCTAGTGTTCATGAGGCCTGTGTAGCTGAACTCTTGAAATCAGCAGGTATTCATTCGCATTATAGTGAACTAAGTGAAGAAGAAAAATGCCAGCTGCTTTTGAAAGAATTAGAAGAAGATCCACGTATTCTTTCTGCCACTCACGTTGAAAAATCAGAGTTACTTGAAAAAGAATTAGCAATCTTTAAGGCTGCTCGTAAGTTGAAAGATAAGTTGGGAGATGATGTTATTCGTCAGACTATCATTTCACATGCAACCAGCGTATCAGACATGCTGGAATTGGCTATCTTGCTAAAAGAAGTAGGGCTAGTTGATAAAGAAAGAGCCCGTGTCCAAATCGTTCCTCTCTTTGAAACAATCGAGGACTTGGACCACTCAGAAGAAACCATGAGAGAATACCTTTCTCTTCCTCTTGCTAAGAAATGGATTGCTTCACGCAATAACTATCAAGAAATCATGCTGGGCTACTCTGACAGTAATAAAGATGGTGGTTACTTATCATCATGTTGGACTCTCTACAAGGCTCAACAACAATTGACTGCTATTGGAGATGAATTTGGCGTTAAGGTTACCTTCTTCCATGGTCGCGGTGGGACTGTCGGTCGTGGTGGTGGACCAACCTATGAAGCCATCACATCTCAACCGCTCAAGTCTATCAAGGATCGTATCCGTTTGACGGAGCAGGGTGAAGTAATTGGGAATAAATACGGTAATAAAGACGCAGCTTACTATAACCTTGAAATGCTAGTATCTGCAGCCATTAACCGTATGATTACTCAGAAGAAGAGCGATACAAATACTTCAAATCGTTATGAAGCTATTATGGACCAAGTAGTGGACCGTAGTTACGATATCTACCGTGATTTAGTTTTTGGGAATGACCATTTCTATGATTATTTCTTCGAGTCAAGTCCAATCAAGGCTATTTCAAGCTTTAACATTGGTTCTCGTCCAGCCGCTCGTAAGACGATTACTGAAATCGGTGGTTTGAGAGCCATCCCTTGGGTATTCTCATGGTCGCAAAGTCGCGTCATGTTCCCTGGTTGGTATGGGGTTGGTTCAAGCTTCAAGGAATTTATCGATAAAAATCCAGAGAATATCGCTATCTTACGAGATATGTACCAAAACTGGCCTTTCTTCCAATCGCTTCTTTCAAATGTCGACATGGTCTTGTCAAAATCAAATATGAATATTGCTTTTGAATATGCTAAACTTTGTGAAGATGATCAAGTAAAAGCAATCTATGAGACTATTTTAAATGAATGGCAAGTTACCAAGGAAGTCATCTTGGCTATCGAAGGTTATGATGAACTCTTGGCTGAAAATCCATATCTAAAAGCAAGTTTGGATTACCGTATGCCTTACTTTAATATCCTTAACTATATCCAGTTGGAGTTGATTAAACGTCAACGCCGAGGAGAATTATCAAGCGACCAAGAAAAATTAATCCATACAACCATCAACGGAATTGCGACAGGATTGCGTAATTCAGGCTGATACCTATCAAGCTTCCCCTTTTCTATAGGGGAAGTTTTTGAATAGTTCAAAAAAATGCTAAAAGAGTCTTGACAAGTAGTTGAAAAATGATATAATTTAACCATTCAGAAAAGTAATCATATAAACTTTTTAGAGAGTCTGTGGTAGCTGAAAACAGATAAGTGGTGATGATGAAAATTGGGCTGAATGTTATTTAGAATTTGAAATCATAAAAATTCGGTGAGCACACCTTACAGTGCATCTCGTTATTGCGAGACAGAGCGATAGGGAAATTCCCTATAATTGAGGTGGTACCGCGCATCGACGTCCTCACACAAGTTTTTTGTGTGAGGACTTTTTTTGATGGAGGTTAGTATGGAAAGAAAACGATGGCGTCGCTTGTTTATACTCAATGAAAATCAAAGTACAAACTAGGAAGCTAGCCGCAGGTTGCTCAAAGCACTGCTTTGAGGTTGTGGATAGAACTGACGAAGTCAGTAACCATAGCTACGGCAAAGTGAAGCTGAAGTGGTTTGAAGAGATTTTCGAAGATTATTAGATAAGTGAAGTATTTTAAAGGAATAAAAAAGGAGAAATAGAATGAAAAATAAACGTTTAATTGGAATTATCGTTGCATTAGCAGTCTTAGTAGCAGGAAGTTTGATTTACTCTTCAATGAATAAACCAGAAGCTAAGAATGAGAAAAAAGTTGCCAAAGTTGGTGTCCTTCAGTTTGTCAGCCATCCATCTCTTGACTTGATTTATAAAGGAATTCAAGATGGACTTTCAGAAGAAGGTTATAAAGATGACCAAGTTAAAATCGATTTTATGAACTCAGAAGGTGACCAAAGTAAGGTTGCGACAATGAGTAAACAATTGGTTGCAAATGGCAATGACCTTGTGGTTGGTATTGCAACACCAGCTGCTCAAGGTTTGGCTAGCGCCACAAAAGACTTACCGGTTATCATGGCTGCTATTACAGACCCAATTGGTGCTAATTTGGTTAAAGATTTGAAAAAACCAGGTGGCAACATTACAGGGGTGTCTGACCACAATCCAGCTCAACAACAAGTTGAACTCATCAAGGCTCTAACACCAAATGTGAAAACAATCGGAGCTCTTTACTCAAGTAGCGAAGACAATTCAAAAACTCAAGTTGAAGAATTTAAGGCTTATGCTGAAAAAGCAGGTTTGACAGTGGAAACATTTGCAGTTCCTTCAACAAATGAAATTGCTTCAACAGTTAATGTTATGACTAGCAAGGTTGATGCTATCTGGGTTCCAATTGATAACACAATCGCATCTGCATTTTCAACAGTTGTATCAAGCAACCAATCGGCTAAGAAACCAATTTATCCAAGTGCAACTGCCATGGTAGAAGCAGGTGGTTTGGCATCCGTTGTAGTTGACCAACATGACCTTGGTGTGGCAACTGGTAAAATGATTGCGCAAGTCTTGAAAGGTGCAAAACCAGCTGATACTCCAGTCAATGTCTTTTCAACTGGTAAATCAGTTATCAATAAAAAATTGGCACAAGAGCTAGGTATTACGATTCCTGAATCTGTTCTAAAAGAAGCAGGACAAGTGATTGAATAATCTACAATGGAGGAGTTGGGGACATCTCCTCCAATTTTTTACAATAGAAATCATATAGAAAAGGTTAAGAAACAGATGATATTATCTATTATTTCTCAAGGATTTGTCTGGGCTATTTTAGGTCTGGGAATCTTTATGACATTTAGGATTTTGAACTTTCCAGATATGACGACAGAAGGTTCCTTCCCTCTTGGGGGAGCTGTTGCTGTCACTTTGATAACGAAAGGCGTGAATCCTTTTTTAGCGACACTTGTTGCTGTAGGAGCAGGTTGTTTGGCTGGAATGGCAGCAGGCCTTCTTTATACAAAAGGGAAGATCCCAACCTTGCTCTCCGGGATTTTGGTGATGACTTCCTGTCACTCTATCATGCTCTTGATTATGGGGCGTGCGAATTTAGGCCTGCTTGGAACCAAGCAAATTCAGGATGTTTTGCCTTTTGATTCGGATTTGAATCAACTCTTGACAGGTCTCATCTTTGTGAGTATTGTTATTGCTCTCATGCTCTTTTTCTTGGACACCAAACTAGGACAAGCCTATATTGCTACAGGTGACAATCCTGATATGGCTAGAAGTTTCGGGATTCATACTGGACGCATGGAGCTCATGGGCTTGGTCTTATCAAATGGTGTGATTGCCCTTGCAGGAGCTCTTATTGCCCAGCAAGAAGGCTATGCCGATGTATCTCGAGGAATCGGTGTTATCGTTGTGGGGCTTGCAAGTTTGATTATTGGAGAAGTTATCTTCAAGAGTTTGAGCTTGGCAGAACGTCTGGTTACCATTGTTGTAGGTTCTATCGCTTATCAATTCTTAGTGTGGGCAGTTATTGCGCTTGGCTTTAATACAAGTTACCTTCGTTTGTACAGCGCCGTGATTTTAGCAGTCTGCCTCATGATTCCAACATTTAAGCAAACAATCTTGAAAGGAGCCAAATTAAGCAAATGACAGCAATTGTAGAATTAAAAAATGCAACCAAAGTCGTTAAAAATGGCTTTGATGAAGAAAAGATTATTTTAAATGATGTTTCCTTAGAAATTTTTGAACAGGACTTTATCACGATTTTAGGTGGAAATGGTGCTGGCAAATCAACTCTCTTTAACACTATTGCAGGAACCTTGTCATTAACCAGTGGGACCATCCGTATTTTAGGTGAGGATGTTACCAAGTTTTCACCAGAGAAGCGCGCTAAGTATCTGTCTCGTGTCTTCCAAGATCCAAAGATGGGGACAGCTCCTCGTATGACAGTGGCAGAGAATCTCTTGATTGCCAAATTTCGTGGTGAAAAGCGTGGATTGTTACCACGACGCTTGACTAGTTATAAGGATGAATTTCAAGCGACCATTGAAAAAGTAGGAAATGGTCTTGAGAAACACTTGAATACACCGATTGAGTTCTTATCAGGTGGGCAAAGACAGGCCTTGAGTCTCTTGATGGCAACCTTGAAACGACCTGAATTACTCTTGTTAGACGAGCATACTGCGGCCCTTGATCCAAAGACTAGTGTTGCTTTGATGGAATTGACAGATGAATTTGTTAAGAATGACCAGCTGACAGCGCTTATGATTACTCATCACATGGAAGATGCTCTTAAGTATGGCAATCGCTTGATTGTCATGAAAGAAGGACGAATTATCCAAGATTTGAACCAAGAAGATAAAGCAAAAATGAAAATCTCTGATTATTATCAACTCTTTGAATAAAGTAGGGAAAATGAGTGAAATGGTTTACTTTTTTTCTGAAATAAAGTATACTATATAAAGTAAACTATGATAACATGGAGGTATTGTGTATGGTTGACAAACAAGTCATTGAAGAAATCAAAAACAATGCCAACATTGTGGAAGTCATAGGAGATGTGATTTCTTTACAAAAGGCAGGACGGAACTATCTAGGGCTCTGTCCTTTTCATGGTGAAAAAACACCTTCTTTCAACGTTGTCGAGGACAAGCAGTTTTACCACTGTTTTGGTTGTGGGCGCTCAGGTGATGTCTTTAAGTTCATCGAGGAGTACCAAGGGGTTCCCTTTATGGAGGCTGTCCAAATCTTAGGTCAGCGTGTTGGGATTGAGGTTGAAAAACCGCTTTATAGTGAGCAGAAGCCAGCTTCACCCCACCAAGCTCTTTATGATATGCATGAAGATGCTGCCAAATTTTATCATGCTATTCTCATGACAACGACCATGGGGGAAGAGGCCAGAAACTACCTTTATGAGCGTGGTTTGACAGATGAAGTGTTCAAGCATTTTCGGATTGGTTTAGCACCTCCAGAACGAAACTATCTCTATCAACGTTTGTCTGGTCAGTATCGTGATGAGGATTTTCTAGATTCAGGGCTATTTTACCTATCGGATGCAAATCAATTTGTAGACACCTTTCACAATCGCATCATGTTTCCCCTAACAAATGACCAGGGAAAGGTCATTGCCTTCTCAGGTCGTATCTGGCAGAAAACGGATTCACAAACTTCTAAGTATAAAAATAGCCGATCGACTGCAATTTTTAACAAAAGTTACGAATTATATCATATGGATAGGGCAAAAAAATCTTCTGGTAAAACTAGTGAGATTTACCTCATGGAAGGGTTCATGGATGTCATTGCAGCCTATCGGGTTGGAATCGAAAATGCTGTCGCATCTATGGGAACAGCCTTGAGTCGTGAGCATGTTGAGCATCTGAAAAGGCTAACCAAGAAGTTGGTTCTTGTTTACGATGGCGATAAGGCTGGGCAAGCTGCGACATTGAAAGCGCTGGACGAAATTGGTGATATGCCTGTGCAGATCGTCAGCATGCCTGATAACTTGGACCCAGATGAATATCTACAAAAAAATGGTCCAGAAGATTTGGCCTATCTATTAACGAAAACTCGTATTAGTCCGATTGAGTTCTACATTCACCAGTATAAGCCTGAAAATAGTGAAAATCTGCAAGCTCAGATTGAGTTTATTGAAAAAATAGCTCCCTTGATTGTTCAAGAAAAGTCCATCACTGCTCAAAACAGCTATATTCATATTTTAGCTGACAGTCTGGCGTCCTTTGATTATGCCCAGATTGAGCAGATTGTTAATGAAAGCCGTCAGGCACAAAGGCAGAATCGCATGGAAGGAATTTCCAGACCGACGCAAATCACTATGCCTATCACCAAGCAGTTATCGGCTATTATGAGGGCAGAAGCCCATCTACTTTATCGAATGGTGGAATCCCCTATTGTTTTGAACGATTACCGCTTGCGAGAAGACTTTGCATTTGATACACCTGAATTTCAGGTCTTATATGACTTGCTTGGTCAGTATGGCAATCTTCCTCCAGAAGTTCTAGCAGAACAGACAGAGGAAGTTGAAAGAGCTTGGTACCAAGTCTTAGCTCAGGATTTGCCTGCTGAGATGTCACCGCAGGAACTAAGTGAAGTAGAAATGACTCGAAACAAGGCTCTCTTGAATCAGGACAATATGAGAATCAAAAAGAAGGTGCAGGAAGCTAGCCATGTAGGAGATACAGACACAGCCTTAGAAGAATTAGAACGTTTAATTTCCCAAAAGAGAAGAATGGAGTAATAATGGCAACAAAACAAAAAGAAGTAACAACATTTGACGTACAAGTAGCAGAATTTATCCGTAATCATAAGCAAAAAGGGACAGCAACAGATGATGAAATCAATGCTAGTCTAGTCATTCCTTTTACCTTGGACGCTGATGGGATTGAAGATCTCTTGCAACGGATTCAGGATGCAGGGATTTCTATCACAGATAACGAAGGAAATCCAAGTGCGCGTGTTCTTAGTGCTGAAGAAGAACCAGAACTCAGCGATGAGGACTTGATTGGGTCAACTTCGGCTAAGGTCAACGACCCTGTTCGTATGTACTTGAAAGAAATCGGGGTCGTTCCTCTCTTGACCAATGAAGAGGAAAAAGAGTTGGCACTGGCTGTTGAAGCGGGCGATATCGAAGCTAAACAACGCCTTGCGGAAGCCAACCTTCGTTTGGTTGTTTCCATTGCTAAACGCTATGTTGGTCGTGGTATGCAGTTTCTTGACTTGATTCAAGAAGGAAATATGGGCTTGATGAAGGCGGTTGACAAGTTTGACTATTCTAAAGGGTTCAAGTTCTCAACTTATGCAACTTGGTGGATTCGTCAGGCTATCACTCGTGCTATTGCGGATCAAGCTCGTACCATCCGTATCCCAGTTCACATGGTTGAAACTATCAATAAATTGGTTCGTGAACAGCGTAATCTTCTTCAAGAATTGGGACAAGATCCGACACCAGAACAAATCGCTGAACGAATGGATATGACCCCTGATAAGGTTCGTGAAATCTTGAAGATTGCCCAAGAACCAGTATCCCTTGAAACTCCTATCGGTGAAGAGGATGATAGCCACCTTGGGGACTTTATTGAAGATGAAGTGATTGAAAATCCAGTGGACTATACGACTCGTATCGTCTTGCGTGAGCAGTTGGATGAAGTCTTAGATACTCTTACAGACCGTGAAGAAAATGTTCTGCGTCTACGTTTTGGACTAGATGATGGAAAAATGCGTACCCTTGAAGATGTAGGTAAAGTCTTTAACGTAACTCGCGAGCGTATCCGTCAGATTGAAGCCAAGGCTTTGAGAAAACTACGTCAACCAAGTCGCAGCAAACCGCTTCGTGATTTTATTGAAGACTAGGAGTGAGGGGAAATATGGCTTATACAGAAGAACAAATTGAAAACATCAAAACACGAATTTTATCAGCCTTGGAAGAAGTTATCGACCCTGAGTTGGGAATCGATATTGTCAATCTTGGTTTGATTTATGAGATTCGTTTTGACGGCGAAACAGGGCAAACTGAGATTGATATGACTTTGACAACTATGGGTTGTCCCCTAGCTGATCTTTTGACAGACCAGATTTATGATGCTATGACAGAGGTGCCAGAAGTGACTGATACTGAGGTCAAATTAGTCTGGTATCCAGCCTGGACAGTTGAAAAAATGAGTCGCTACGCACGCATTGCCTTAGGCATTAAGTAAACAAATAAAAGGATGTGAGAGACCATTGGAAAAGCGAGGAAATTTCCCCCTCTTTTCCTCTAGTCTCTCCTTTCTTTTGCTGATTTTATTCAAAGAAAATGATATAATAGTAGTTATGGAACAAAAGAAATTACGCATCAATATGTTAAGTTCAAGTGAGAAAGTAGCAGGGCAAGGAGTTTCAGGTGCCTACCGTGAATTGGTTCGTCTTCTTCACCGTGATGCCAAGGACCAATTGATTGTTACAGAGAATCTTCCAATCGAGGCAGATGTGACTCACTTTCATACAATTGATTTTCCCTATTATTTATCAACATTCCAAAAGAAACGCTCAGGGAGGAAAATTGGTTATGTACATTTCTTGCCTGATACACTTGAGGGGAGTTTGAAAATTCCATTTTTCTTAAAGGGAATTGTTAAACGCTATGTATTTTCTTTTTACAACCGAATGGAGCACTTGGTTGTTGTTAATCCTATGTTTATTGAGGATTTGGTGGCAGCTGGTATTCCACGTGAAAAAGTGACCTATATTCCTAACTTTGTCAATAAGGAAAAATGGCATCCCCTTCCACAAGAAGAGGTAGCTAGACTGCGAACAGAACTTGGCGTTAGTGACAATCGGTTTATCGTAGTAGGTGCTGGTCAAGTCCAGAAACGAAAAGGGATTGATGATTTTATCCGTCTGGCTGAGGAATTGCCTCAGATTACCTTTATCTGGGCGGGTGGTTTCTCTTTTGGTGGTATGACAGATGGTTATGAACGCTACAAGAAAATGATGGATAATCCACCTGAAAATTTGATGTTTCCAGGTATTGTGTCCCCAGAGCGAATGCGTGAATTGTATGCCCTAGCGGACCTTTTCTTGTTGCCAAGTTACAATGAACTTTTCCCTATGACGATTTTAGAGGCTGCTAGTTGTGAGGCTCCTATTATGTTGCGTGATTTAGATCTCTATAAGGTGATTTTGGATGAAAATTATCGGGCGACAGCAGATAGAGAAGAGATGAAAGAGGCTATTTTAGAATATCAAGCAAATCCTGCTGCCTTGAAAGACCTCAAAGAAAAAGCTAAGAATATTTCCAGAGAGTATTCAGAAGAGCATCTGTTACAAATCTGGTTGGACTTTTATGAGAAACAAGCTGCTTTAGGGAGAAAGTAAAAAGTGAGGTAATCTATGCGAATTGGTTTATTTACAGATACCTATTTTCCTCAGGTTTCTGGTGTTGCGACCAGTATTCGAACCTTGAAAACAGAACTTGAAAAGCAAGGACATGCTGTTTTTATCTTTACAACGACGGATAAGGATGTCAATCGCTACGAAGATTGGCAAATTATCCGCATTCCAAGTGTTCCTTTTTTTGCTTTTAAGGATCGTCGCTTTGCCTACCGAGGTTTTAGCAAGGCGCTTGAAATTGCCAAACAGTATCAGCTAGATATTATCCATACTCAGACAGAATTTTCTCTTGGTTTGTTGGGGATTTGGATTGCGCGTGAACTGAAAATCCCAGTCATCCATACCTATCACACCCAATACGAAGACTATGTGCATTATATTGCCAAGGGGATGTTGATTCGTCCTAGCATGGTCAAGTATCTGGTCAGAGGTTTCCTGCATGATGTGGATGGGGTTATTTGCCCGAGTGAGATTGTTCGTGACTTGCTATCTGACTATAAAGTCAAGGTTGAAAAACGGGTCATTCCTACTGGTATTGAATTAGCCAAGTTTGAGCGTCCAGAAATCAAGCAAGAAAATCTAAAAGAACTGCGTAGTAAATTAGGGATTCAAGATGATGAAAAGATGCTACTTAGTCTCTCCAGAATTTCCTATGAAAAAAATATTCAAGCAGTACTAGCAGCCTTTACAGAAGTTCTGAAAGAAGAAGACAAGGTCAAACTGGTGGTAGCTGGGGATGGTCCTTATCTGGATGATCTCAAAGAGCAAGCTCAGAAATTAGAGATTCAAGACTCCGTTATCTTTACAGGGATGATTGCTCCTAGTGAGACGGCTCTTTACTATAAGGCGGCGGATTTCTTCATTTCAGCATCGACAAGTGAAACCCAAGGTTTGACCTACTTGGAAAGTTTAGCTAGTGGAACGCCTGTCATTGCTCATGGAAATCCTTATCTGGACAATCTTATCAGTGATAAAATGTTTGGAACCTTGTACTATGGGGAACATGATTTAGCTGGAGCTATTTTAGAAGCTTTGATTGCGACGCCGGACATGAATGATCATACCTTATCAGAGAAATTGTACGAGATTTCAGCTGAGAACTTTGGGAAACGAGTGCATGAGTTTTATCTGGATGCCATTATTTCAAATAACTTCCAGAAAGATTTAGCAAAAGATGATACGGTCAGTCAGCGTATCTTTAAGACAGTTTTGTATCTTCCGCAACAGGTGGTTGCTGTGCCCGTAAAAGGCTCTAGACGCATGCTGAAGGCTTCAAAAACACAGTTAATCAGCATAAGAGATTATTGGAAAGACCATGAAGAATAGAAAGAGGAACAGCTATGAAAAAACAATTAATGAGAAGCGGTCGTGATAAAAAGATTGCTGGTGTTTGTACCGGAGTCGCCCATTATCTAGATATGGATCCAACTATCGTTCGAGTCATTTGGGGTGTCCTTGCTTGCTGTTACGGAGCTGGAATTGTAGCTTATATCATTTTATGGATTATCGCACCAGTAGCAACTGACTATTGAAAACTAGCTAAATTCATGCTAAGATAATAGAAAATAGAATGCAACGAAGGAGAGAAAAATGGCATTTGGAGATAATGGAAATCGTAAAAAAACTATGTTTGAGAAAATAACCTTGTTTATCGTGATTATCATGCTAGTAGCAAGTTTATTGGGAATTTTTGCAACTGCAATTGGTGCCCTCAGTAATCTATAAAATAGATTCAAGAAAATTTAGTGACTGGGATTTCCCAGCCCTTTTTTAAAGTGAGAAGAAAAAATGAGTATGTTTTTAGATACAGCTAAGATCAAGGTCAAGGCTGGTAATGGTGGTGATGGCATGGTTGCCTTTCGCCGTGAAAAATATGTCCCTAATGGCGGTCCTTGGGGTGGTGACGGAGGTCGTGGAGGTAATGTGGTCTTCGTTGTAGACGAAGGCTTGCGTACCTTGATGGATTTCCGCTACAATCGCCATTTCAAGGCTGATTCTGGTGAGAAAGGAATGACCAAAGGGATGCATGGTCGTGGTGCTGAAGACCTTAGAGTTCGAGTACCACAAGGTACGACTGTTCGTGATGCAGAGACTGGCAAGGTTTTGACAGATTTGATTGAACATGGTCAAGAATTTATCGTTGCTCACGGTGGTCGTGGTGGACGTGGAAACATCCGCTTTGCGACACCAAAAAATCCTGCACCGGAAATCTCTGAAAATGGAGAACCAGGTCAGGAACGTGAGTTACAATTGGAACTAAAAATCTTGGCAGATGTCGGTTTAGTAGGTTTCCCATCTGTAGGGAAATCAACACTTTTAAGTGTTATTACCTCAGCTAAACCTAAAATTGGTGCCTACCACTTTACGACCATTGTGCCAAATCTAGGTATGGTTCGTACCCAATCAGGTGAATCCTTTGCAGTAGCCGATCTACCAGGTTTGATTGAAGGCGCTAGTCAAGGTGTTGGTTTGGGAACTCAGTTCCTCCGTCACATCGAGCGTACACGTGTCATCCTTCACATCATTGATATGTCAGCTAGCGAAGGCCGTGATCCTTATGAGGATTATCTTGCCATTAACAAGGAGTTGGAGTCATACAATCTTCGTCTCATGGAGCGTCCACAGATTATTGTAGCCAATAAGATGGACATGCCTGAAAGTCAGGAAAATCTTGAAGAATTCAAGAAAAAATTAGCTGCAAATTACGATGAATTTGAAGAGTTACCAGCTATTTTCCCAATATCTGGTTTGACCAAGCAAGGTTTGGCTACGCTTTTGGATGCTACAGCTGAATTGCTAGACAAGACACCAGAATTCTTGCTCTACGACGAGTCAGATATGGAAGAAGAAGCTTACTATGGATTTGACGAGGAAGAAAAAGCCTTTGAAATTAGTCGTGATGACGATGCGACATGGGTACTTTCTGGTGAAAAACTGATGAAACTCTTTAATATGACCAACTTTGATCGTGACGAATCAGTCATGAAATTTGCTCGCCAGCTACGTGGCATGGGAGTTGATGAATCTCTTCGCGCGCGTGGTGCTAAAGATGGTGACTTGGTCCGCATTGGTAAATTTGAGTTTGAATTTGTAGACTAGGAGACTGGTATGGGAGATAAACCGATATCTTTCCGAGATGCGGATGGCAATTTTGTTTCCGCCGCAGACGTTTGGAATGAAAAGAAATTGGAAGAACTATTTAATCGTCTCAATCCAAATCGTGCCTTGAGATTAGCACGAACTAAAAAAGAAAATCCATCACAGTAAAGAAGATAAAACTCCAATTATCAGTCAAGTTAACTGTAACAAATAGAAGCTAAGATCGAGAAAGGGCAAAATTCGTCCTTTCTTTTTATTTATAAATTATAATATATTGAAATAGAATATAAACAAATAGACTAGGAAATTCAAATTAAATGACTAACAAGGCTTTATAAGTCGTGTTGTCCTATTCTAGCTTCAAGACACTGTATTTTTTCTATTGAAAAAGAATTTTTTTACAAAAATAGTTGGTTATTTAGTTTATTTATGCTATAATAGGAGCAATTATTTTTAGGAGGTGTCAGCATGTCTTATTTGTTTGAGATATTACCGAGTTTATTGAGCGGTGCAAGCATGACTTTACAGGTTTTTGTGCTGGTCTTGATTTTTTCTATTCCCTTGGGCGTTTTGATTGCCTTTGCCTTGCAAGTCCATTGGAAGCCCCTCCATCATCTGATTAATATTTATATTTGGATTATGCGAGGTACACCCTTGCTCTTGCAATTAATCTTTATCTATTATGTGCTGCCAAGTATTGGGATTCGTTTGGACCGTCTTCCTGCGGCTATCATTGCCTTTGTGTTGAATTATGCGGCTTACTTTGCTGAAATCTTCCGTGGAGGGATTGATACCATCCCTAGAGGTCAGTATGAGGCTGCCAAGGTCTTGAAGTTTAGTTCTTTTGACACAGTTCGCTACATTATTTTGCCTCAGGTAACCAAGATTGTTCTTCCTAGTGTCTTTAATGAAGTCATGAGTTTGGTCAAGGATACTTCTCTGGTCTATGCTCTAGGAATTTCAGATCTTATCTTGGCTAGTCGAACAGCTGCCAACCGTGACGCTAGCCTAGTTCCCATGTTCTTGGCAGGAGCCATTTACTTGATTTTGATTGGGATTGTGACCATTCTTGCCAAAAAAGTTGAGAAGAAGTACAGTTACTATAGATAGGAGGCTGCAATGTTAGAATTACGAAATATCAATAAGGGATTTGGTGAAAAGCAAATTTTATCTAATTTCAGTCTAAGCATTCCTGAAAAACAAATCCTGGCTATCGTTGGGCCTTCTGGTGGAGGTAAGACAACTCTCTTACGTATGCTTGCAGGTCTTGAAACTATTGATTCAGGGCAAATCTTTTATAATGGAGAACTTTTAGAACTGGATGAACTAGAGAAGCGGAATTTACTGGGATTTGTATTCCAAGATTTTCAACTTTTCCCTCATTTATCAGTTCTGGACAATTTGACCTTATCGCCTGTGAAGACCATGGGAATGAAGCAGGATGAGGCTGAGCAGAAGGCGCGAGGACTTTTGGAACAATTAGGACTTGCTGGTCATGCAGATGCCTATCCATTCTCATTATCAGGTGGGCAAAAGCAACGGGTGGCCTTGGCGCGTGCTATGATGATTGATCCAGAAATCATTGGCTACGATGAACCAACTTCTGCCCTAGATCCAGAATTGCGCTTGGAAGTGGAGAAGCTAATCTTGCAAAATAGGGAACTTGGGATGACCCAGATTGTGGTAACCCACGATTTGCAGTTCGCTGAAAATATCGCGGATCAGATTCTCAAGGTTGAGCCCAAGTAGGAGGTGCCGATGACTAATAAGAAAATTGCTTTGGTATTGGTTTCGTTCCTGACTTTCTTTTTAACAGCTTGTACTCAGAAGGTTAGTGATCCAAAGCAGGATAACTGGAATAAATATCAAGAGCAGGGGACCATTACTATTGGTTTTGACAATACCTTTGTACCCATGGGATTTGAAGAAAAGAATGGACAATATACGGGCTTTGATATTGACTTAGCACAAGCTGTCTCTGAAAAATTAGGTTTTAAGGTGCAATTTCAGCCAATTGACTGGGATATGAAGGAGACAGAACTGCAAAATGGAACCATAGATGCCATCTGGAATGGCTATTCTGCGACTGATGAACGCCGAGAGAAGGTTGCCTTTAGCATTCCATATATGGAAAATCAGCAAGTTCTGGTTGCGAAGAAAAGCCAGCAAATTCGTTCAGTAGAGGATATGAAGGATAAGACCTTGGGAGCCCAAGCCGGGTCCTCTGGTTATCTAGACTTTGAAGCCCAGCCAGACTTACTGAAAAATCGTGTTAAAGACCAGAAGGCTAATCAGTACCAGAGTTTTAATGAGGCCTTGATTGATTTGAAAAATGACCGGATTGATGCCTTGTTGATTGACCGAGTGTATGCTAATTATTATCTCCAGTCTGAGGGGATATTAAATGACTATAATGTCTTTTCAGCAGGATTTGAAAGTGAATCCTTTGCGGTCGGAGTTAGACCAGCTGACAAAAGATTACTGCAAGCTTTAAATCAAGCTTTTATCGCACTATACCAAGAAGGAAAGTTCCAAGAAATCAGCCAAAAATGGTTTGGAGAAGATGTAGCAACCAAAGAAGTGAAAAGTAGAGATTGAGTTTTTACTCAGTCTTTTTTTGCATCAAAAAATCCTCTGACAAGAGCCAGAGGATAAGAGCTTATACTCAATGAAAATCAAAGAGCAAACTAGGAAGCTAGCCACAGGCTGTACTTGAGTACGGCAAGGCAACGCTGACGTGGTTTGAAGAGATTTTCGAAGAGTATTATTTCATTGTTGGGAAGAGCAATACGTCACGGATAGTAGTTGTATCAGTGAGGAGCATGCAGAGACGGTCGATACCGATTCCCAAACCACCTGTTGGTGGCATACCGTATTCAAGAGCCTCGATGTAGTCATAGTCGATGCCTGTTGCTTCATCATCACCAAGTTCTTTGGCTTTAGCTTGGGCTTCGAAACGGCTAAGTTGGTCGATTGGGTCGTTGAGCTCAGTAAAGGCATTTCCGTACTCCTTAGTCATGATGAAGAGCTCGAAACGATCTGTAAAGCGTTCGTCTTCAGGATTCTTCTTAGCCAGTGGAGATACAGCTACTGGATGTCCATAGACAAAAGTTGGTTGAATTAAAGTTTCTTCAACAAATTCTTCAAAGAAGGCATTGATAATGTGGCCAACTTCAGTGTAGTGTTTCTCAACGGGAACTTTCTTCTCAGCAGCGATAGCTTTTGCTTCTTCAAAAGTCATGTCTTGCCAGAAATCTACACCGGTTATTTCCTTGATAGCATCCACCATGTGAACACGTTTAAATGGTTCATTGATCTTGATTTCAGTACCTTGGTAGTTTACAGGGCCATCGCCTTTGACTGATTTAGCAGCGTGTTGGATAATACCTTCAGTCAAGTCCATGATGTCTTGGAAGTCTGCATAAGCTTGGTAAACTTCGATAGAAGTAAACTCAGGGTTATGAGTAGCATCCATTCCTTCGTTACGGAAGATACGGCCGATTTCATAGACGCGTTCCATACCACCCACGATAAGGCGTTTCAAATGAAGCTCAGTCGCGATACGAAGCACCATGTCAATGTTTTGGGCATTGTGGTGTGTTATAAATGGACGGGCAGCAGCACCTCCAGCTTCGTTGTGAAGAACAGGTGTTTCCACTTCAAGGAAGCCTTTTTGGTCAAGGTAACGACGGATTTCAGAGATGATTTTTGAACGAGTGACAAAGCGCTCAAAGCTTTCACGGTTAGAAATCAAGTCGAGGTAACGTTTACGGTAAATTGTTTCAACATCTGTCAAACCGTGGAATTTCTCAGGAAGTGGGCGAAGTGCTTTAGACAAGTGTGTGATGTGAGTAGCCTTGATAGAGAGTTCTCCCATATCTGTACGCATCACTTCACCTTCGACACCAAGAAAATCACCAAGGTCTGCTTTTTTGAAGATTTCGTAGTTTTCTTCACCGACAGCATCCTTACGAACGTAGATTTGGATTTGACCTTCGCGGTCTTGAAGGTGGGCAAAACCTACTTTACCTTTACCACGTTTGGTTACCAAGCGTCCTGCGATAGTAGCTGTTTCGTTTTTATCGTGTAATTGTTCTTTATCGAGGTCAGCAAATTTATCTTTTAATTCTTGTGAATTTGCAGTACGTTCAAAACGTTTTCCGAAGGGATCGATTCCTTGTTCACGGAGCGCAGCCATTTTTTCACGGCGAACGATCTGCTGGTCATTTAGTTCTTCCATATGTTCTGTTGACATGGTATCCTCCTAGTTTTACTCAAAATTGAATACGATGAGTCATTTTTTGCGATACCCCATTTTATCATAAATAAGCAAGAAATTCACGGATAATCTTTCAAAACTAAAAAGAACTTGACGCTAAAATCAAGTTCTGTTATTGATAGGAAGTATCATTCCAAATATCGAGAGTGAATGTTTCAAAATCATGGGTTTCTAGAATGGTTAGGCTGGCATTGGCTAGACCACCATCTTTACGAAGAAGTGGCTCTTTATAACCTAGAAGAGTACGAAGACTAGCAGTAAGATTGGCACCGTGACCGACAATTAGAATACGCTCAGCCGGACTATCTTTTAATGATTTGATAAATTGAATGGTCCGTTGTGTTGTGCTAAAGAGGGATTCAGCTCCAAACATTTGAGTGTCAAATTGCGCAAGATTAGATCGAAAAGCTTTGATTTGTTGCGGGTAAATAGATTCCAAGGTTGCGATTTTCAAACCTTCTAATTTACCCAGTTGCCATTCACGGAGATTAGAGACGCTTTCTAAAGGACAGGGTGTCTGGAGTTGACTTTGGATAATTTCAGCCGATCTGACCGCTCGAGGTAAATCACTTGAATAAATCTGATCAAAAGGAATTTCCTTGAGATATTGGCCAAGTTGTTTTAGGGTTTCAATGGATTCAGGAAGAAGGGGAGAATCACCACTAGCACCTTGAAAGCGTCCTTCTTGGTTCCAGACGGTACGACCGTGGCGGACAAAGTAGAGTTTCATTCTTGGCTGTCCTCCAATATATCTACAAAGTCAGCTTTTACAAAGCTAGCCAAATCTTGTGGTGCGACGATAATACTGTGACCAACTTCGCCTGCTGAGACAATCATTTGATCCAAGTCTAGAGCGATTTTATCGATAAAAATGGGATAATTGTGTTTCTGACGAATACCGACAGGATTATTGGCTCCATGAATATAACCTGTTGTTTTTTCCAAGTCCTTTTGTGGAATCATGCTTACTTTTTTATTGCCAGAAATTTTGGCTAGTTTCTTTTCAGATAAGTGTTGAGTGATAGGCACAATTCCGATAATCGGTCCGGTCTTATCTCCTAAAAGAGCCAAGGTTTTGAAAATCTGATCTCGTTCATAACCTTGAGGCAGCTCTCCTTCCAGGGCATTGATTTGAATCCCCTGATGTGGGATAGCTGCTTTAGCTAGGATTTGTTCCACCAATGTTTTTTTGATTTTAACTTTTTTTGCCATTATTTATACTTATCCTCCAATTGGCTCATCCAAATACCAAGCCAGATTCCCAGTGCAAAGAAGAAGGCGATGATGACATACCCGACAAGAGAAAGGCCTGTGTATTGGATGCTTTCAGCGTTTCCTGCATTTGGAATCAAGATCAAAAGGGTACTTGATAGGACGATACCGATGATGAAATGATAGACGCGTGAGTGGTAGTTGTTTAAGGCATAATCCATCAATTTTGAAAAAATAATGAGAGTTGCGCCTGCTCCGATTCCAATCGGTAAGAAGGTTCCCAAGAGGTCAAAGGTTTTAAAACCAGTCAACATAGGAGCATAGAGGCCCAAAATCAAAAGTAGATTTGATGGACTGAGGCCAGGAACTAATACGCCAAGAGCCAGCAGTGCACCAGCTAGGACGAAATTAAGAAAGCTGGCACTTAAGGTTCCAACAACAAAATTTAAGGCATAGAGTCCTAGTCCAGAAATGATAAAGGTTGTCCAGAACCAAGCTAAATCAATCTTGTCTCGGTCAGATTCTCGAGTTGATTCTTTGAGAAGGCTAGGAACAGTACCAATGATAGCCCCCGCAAAGCTCCATAAGACAAAGACCTGATAATTTTCAAGCAGGTATTCAATCGGGTAGGAAAATAAGCCGATTCCCAGAAGCATGCCGATGGCAACTGGAATAAAGTACAAAACATTTTCTTTAAAGTCTTTAAAGGGATGGGCCAGAAAGCCAATCATCCGTTCGTAAATGCCTAAGATTGCTGCTAGAACCCCTCCGGAAATTCCCGGTAGGATAAATCCAAGAGCAATCACAATCCCTTTAATAAGGCGTGCTAACCATGAGAGCATATATTTCCTCCAACTATTTCTATTTCAAAAAATCCTTACTATATTGTATCACAATCAAACACAAAAAGAAAAAGCAAATGCTAAACAAATGCTTTTAAGGTTTTAAAAAGAGTTTTCTAAAGGTTTCTTCTTTGTTTTTTAAGGAAGAGATGACGTTGATATCTAAATCGTGGTCAAAGCCAGCAATTTTTCCTTTAGAAGTGTACTGGTGGATGTCGTAATCTAAGTCCGTATTAGGTTTGCTTTCGAAAAATCCAGTATTTGAACCATAGGAAGGAATCCAAACAGACGTAAATTTGCCTGTATCAATACTGTGTTCTTCCATGAAGTAGACCCCAACGTAGATGCCGATGTTTTTAGCACCAAGTGATTCTAGCTTTGCTCGAAAGGCTTCAACACCCTCGTTCATATTGGACATGGTTTTTTCTTCCACGTCTAGCCAATAGTAACTAGGGCTGTATGGTGAAGAGGCGTTATAAAAAACTTCAGCGGCTTTTTCCATTTCTTGGACACTTTTTCCAGCTAAATAAGCATAGACACCAACTGGGACATTTCGTTTTTGAAACTCCGTGATATGGGTTTTAAAGGCCTTATCTATTCCATTGATAAAGGAAGCATCGTTCTCTTTGGACGTTTGAGCGCCACTATGCACGCGAACAATAGCTCCAGAAATGTTTTGGGACAGAGTATCGTAATTAATTTCCTCAGGACGCTGCCAGCCAGAGAGGTCAATAATCGGTTTGTCTAAGTGTTTCAAAGTCTGTGCTTCAATCTGCGCTATGTTGGATTTTGTTTTAAACGATTGGTTGTCATTAAGTGGGCGATTGATGATTAAAATGAACATCATAATCCCAAAAAAACTAAATAAAATAAGTGGATGAATTTGTTTTCTCATATCTTATAATTTTACCCTAAAAATCAAAAAAAATCAAAAAAATGGGTTAAGGAAAGGACTTTGGAGCATTTTTTCATTCAAGGGAGCGGAATGATTTGAAATATGGTATAATAAAAGGGAATTTCTAGAGAAAAGAGAAGATTATGTCAAATTATGCCATTATTTTAGCAGCGGGTAAAGGGACTCGCATGAAATCTGATTTGCCAAAAGTTTTGCACAAGGTTGCGGGTATTTCTATGTTGGAACATGTTTTCCGTAGTGTGGGAGCTATCCAACCTGAAAAGACAGTAACAGTTGTAGGACACAAGGCAGAATTGGTTGAGCAGGTCTTGGCTGGACAGACAGAATTTGTGACTCAATCTGAACAGTTGGGTACTGGTCATGCGGTTATGATGACAGAGCCAATCTTAGAAGGTTTGTCAGGTCACACCTTAGTCATCGCAGGAGATACTCCTTTAATCACAGGTGAAAGCTTGAAAAACTTGATTGATTTCCACATCAATCATAAGAATGTGGCCACTATCTTGACTGCTGAAACAGATAATCCTTTTGGCTATGGACGTATTGTGCGTAATGACAATGCTGAGGTTCTTCGCATTGTTGAGCAGAAGGATGCTACAGATTTTGAAAAGCAAATCAAGGAAATCAACACTGGAACATATGTTTTTGACAACGAGCGTTTGTTTGAGGCTTTGAAAAATATCAATACCAATAACGCTCAAGGAGAATACTATATTACAGATGTTATTGGTATTTTCCGTGAAGCTGGTGAAAAAGTTGGCGCTTATACTTTGAAAGATTTTGATGAAAGTCTTGGGGTAAATGACCGTGTGGCACTTGCGACAGCTGAGTCAGTGATGCGTCGCCGCATCAATCATCAGCACATGGTCAATGGTGTTAGCTTTGTCAACCCAGAAGCAACTTATATTGATATTGATGTTGAGATTGCTTCTGAAGTTCAAATTGAAGCCAATGTTACCTTGAAAGGGCAAACGCAAATTGGTGCTGAGACTGTTTTGACAAATGGTACATATGTAGTGGACAGCACTATTGGAGCAGGAGCTGTCATTACCAATTCTATGATTGAGGAAAGCAGTGTTGCAGACGGCGTAACTGTCGGTCCTTATGCCCACATTCGTCCAGGTTCAAGTCTGGGTGCCCAAGTCCATATTGGTAACTTTGTTGAGGTTAAAGGTTCTTCTATCGGTGAGAATACTAAGGCTGGTCATTTGACTTATATTGGAAACTGTGAAGTGGGTAGCAAGGTTAATTTTGGTGCTGGAACTATTACAGTCAACTATGATGGCAAAAACAAATACAAGACAGTCATCGGTAACAATGTTTTTGTTGGTTCAAATTCAACCATTATTGCTCCAGTTGAGTTAGGTGATAATTCCCTCGTTGGTGCGGGTTCAACTATTACCAAAGACGTTCCAGCGGATGCTATTGCTATTGGTCGCGGTCGTCAGGTCAATAAAGACGAATATGCAACTCGCCTTCCTCATCATCCTAATAATCAGTAGGAGCCTATCATGGAATTTGAAGAAAAAACGCTTAGTCGAAAAGAAATCTATCAAGGACCAATTTTTAAACTGGTCCAAGATCAGGTTGAATTACCAGAAGGCAAGGGAACTGCCCAACGTGATTTGATTTTCCACAATGGGGCTGTCTGTGTTTTAGCAGTAACGGATGAGCAAAAACTCATCTTGGTCAAGCAGTACCGCAAAGCTATCGAGGCTGTCTCTTACGAAATTCCAGCCGGAAAGTTGGAAGTAGGAGAAAATGCAGACCCTGTGGCAGCAGCACTTCGTGAATTAGAGGAAGAAACAGCCTATACAGGGAAATTAGAACTCTTGTACGATTTTTACTCAGCCATTGGCTTTTGTAATGAAAAGTTAAAACTATACCGAGCAAGCGATTTGACGAAGGTGGAAAATCCGCGTCCGCAGGATGAAGACGAAACCTTGGAAGTCCTTGAAGTGAGCCTAGAAGAAGCTAAGGAATTGATCCAATCAGGTCATATCTGTGATGCCAAGACAATTATGGCTGTACAGTATTGGGAATTGCACAAAAAATAGAGGAGGTCAATATGGGTAAACCTTTATTAACGGATGAAATGATTGAAAGGGCTAATAGAGGCGAAAAAATTTCAGGTCCCCCTTTGCTAGATGATGAGGAGACTAAGATTTTACCAACTTCTTCTTCCCGTTTTGGTTATGCCAATCCTAAGGGACATGGCTTTAGCCAAGAAACCTTGAAGATTCAGGTCGAACCGTCTATTCATAAAAGCCGTCGCATTGAAAATACCAAGAGAAATGTCTTCAATTCTAAGTTGAATATGATTCTATTTGCAGTCATCTTTCTCTTGATTTTGCTTGTCTTAGCAATGAAACTTTTGTAATAGAAAAGGAATTGAAATGAAAATAGGAATTATTGCGGCTATGCCAGAAGAACTGGCTTATCTGGTCCAGCATCTAGAAAATGCCCAAGAGCAAGTTGTTTTGGGGAATACCTATCATACAGGCATCATTGCCTCTCATGAAGTTGTTCTTGTAGAAAGTGGAATTGGTAAGGTCATGTCTGCTATGAGTGTAGCGATTTTGGCTGATCATTTTCAAGTGGATGCTTTGATTAACACAGGATCAGCTGGGGCAGTAGCAGAAGGTATTGCTGTTGGGGATGTTGTGATTGCTGACAAATTAGCCTATCATGACGTGGATGTCACAGCTTTTGGCTATGCTTATGGACAAATGGCGCAACAACCGCTTTATTTCGAATCAGATAAAACCTTTGTTGCCAAAATCCAAGAGAGTTTATCTCAATTGGATCAAAATGGGCATCTTGGTTTGATTGCTACAGGAGATAGTTTTGTTGCAGGAAATGATAAGATAAAAGCGATTAAATCCCATTTCCCAGATGTTTTGGCTGTTGAGATGGAGGGGGCAGCTATTGCTCAGGCAGCGCATGCCCTTAATCTCCCAGTCTTAGTCATCCGAGCTATGAGTGACAATGCTAACCATGAAGCAAATATCTCTTTTGATGAGTTTATTATCGAAGCTGGACGTCGCTCTGCCCAAGTCTTATTAGCCTTTTTGAAGGCTTTAGATTAAGCGAAAATTTGACAGTTTTTCTAGCTTATGATAAGATTTAAGTAAAGAAAAGCTAGAAAACGTTTCAGAGGATATTATGAGTATTGAAATGACCGTCAGTGAGATTGCAGAGGTCTTAGGATTATCTCGCCAAGCAATCAATAACCGTGTCAAAGAATTACCAGAAGAAGACACAGATAAAAATGACAAAGGGGTAACAGTCGTTACCAGAAGTGGCTTGATTAAGCTAGAAGAAATCTATAAAAAAACGATTTTTGAAGATGAGCCTGTCAGTGAAGATGTCAAGCAACGTGAACTGATGGAGATTCTGGTTGATGAGAAGAATGCAGAAATTCTCCGTCTTTATGAACAATTAAAAGCCAAGGATCGTCAGCTATCAGAAAAAGATGAGCAGATGCGCATCAAAGACCGTCAGATTGCTGAGAAAGACAAACAACTAGATCAGCAGCAACAATTGACTCTTCAAGCCATGAAGGATCAAGAAAATCTCAAGCTAGAGCTGGACCAAGCAAAAGAAGAAGTCCAATCCACTAAGAAAGGCTTTTTTGCTCGTTTATTTGGAGGATAATCAAGGAGCTGTTTAGGTTAAATGCTAACCTGATGGCTTCTTTTGTTTCTAAATAGTATAGTTGCTCAAATAGAATAAGAAGAGAGATAGTAGAAGAGAGGTATAGAATGGAACGATTAGAAGAGTACATTGCTTTTGACTTAGAATTTAATCAGCACGAAGGACAAACACACTTGATTCAAGTATCGGCAGTGCATTTTAGAGATGGACAGGAAATCGATGCCTATGATTCCTATGTTCATACCAATGTACCTCTAAAAAGCTTTATCAATGGTTTGACTGGGATTACGGCTGAGACCTTAAAAGATGCTCCTCCAGTGGAGAAAGTTATAAAAGATTTCCAAGAGTTTGTGGGTTTTTTACCGATGGTAGGATACAATGCTGCTAAAAGTGATTTGCCTATTCTAGCAGAACATCGTTTAGACTACAGTCAGCAGTACAAGGTAGATCTGTATGATGAAGCTTTTGAACGTCGGAGTTCGGATTTACATGGTATTGCCAATCTCAAATTGCAAACCGTTGCCTCGTTTCTTGGATTTCAAGGTCAATCTCATAATAGCTTGGAGGATGCTCGTATGACAGCGCGTGTTTACGAGTCCTTTCTAGATTCGGATCAAGCTAGAAAATTGTTAGGGGCAGAAAGTAGCCTCTCGAACAATCCTTTTGGGGGTTTGGACTTGTCTCAATTATTTGACTAGGAGTGCCTATGAAACCTGAAAAACCTAAAAATCTAGGTTTTAAGCAGATATACTTTAATCTAGATAAAATACTTTTTCTATTTTTCTTGGCTTTCATGATGATTGAGTTTGTCTGGTTACCTCTTAATTCTTGGATTGCTGGACTTTTGCTCCGACAGACAGGTTATCTCTTTCTGTCCTACAATAATATTTTTGCTATTATAACGGGCTCACCCTTTGTTAGTCTTGCTTTATTTGTTCTGGTAATTGTTAATTTATTGGTCGCCTATTTTCAAATAGGGCTCCTCTTTATTGGTGCTCGGCATTTATTATGTCATGAAAAGAGGACCTTGCTGGAGTATAGTCGCAAGGTCTTTCGACAAAGTTTCTTGTTTATGAAGCAAGTTACGCTTGCCAAGATAACCTTTATCTTCTTTTATATCATGATGCTCTTTCCAGTGATTCGAAAGATTTTAAAGATTTACTACTTAAATAAAATTGTTATTCCGGACTTTATCGTTGATTATGTGGAAGACAAGTATTGGCTAGTAGGTATAGTGGTTACTATTCTGGCCTTACTTCTATTTTACATTTCAGTGCGTTTCATGTTTGCCCTATCTCAGCTTTTATTTGAAAAGAAAACAGTCAAAGAAGCTGTCAGATACAGTCTAGAGAAGACAAGAAAGCACTCCTGGTTTTATACTTGGAACTTGCTTTGGATTGTCGTCAAAACCTACCTATTTTTCATTCTTTTATTGATTCCGATACTAGCAAGTCAGGCACTGATGGATGGTCTGACCCATAAGGAATCTCTTGTTCTGGGAATTATCAACTTCGTCTTGATTAAGAATTTTCATTATATAGCCTTGACTTACTTTCTTATTAAGTTTGTTTCCTTCTTAACGGGAGAAGAACTAGAAATTACACCAAGGAGAAAGAAAGACCACTGGATGAGATGGGGAGTGATGGGCTGTGCTTGTATCTTTTTCGCTCTTGATGGTTATGTTTATTTAGAAGCTCCAGTCGCCAATAAACCTTTAATCATTTCTCACAGGGGAGTATCTAATAAGAATGGTGTGCAAAATACCGTCCAATCACTAGAAAAAACCGCTCAGTTATCTCCAGATTTCGTTGAGACAGATGTTCAGGAAACAAAAGATGGTCAGTTTGTCATGATGCATGATGCCAATATCAAAAATTTGACAGGTGTTAATGCCAATCCTCAGGATTTAACCTTGGAGGAATTAACCAAACTTGATATTTCAGAAAATGGCTATCATACCAAGGTATCTAGTTTTGATGACTATCTCAATAAAGCCAATGAATTGCATCAAAAACTTCTTATTGAGATTAAAACCAGTCGAAAAGATAGTCCAGATATGATGAAACGCTTTATGGAAAAATATGGAACTGTTCTTAAGCAGAATGGTCACCAAATGCAATCCTTGGACTACCATGTGATTGACCAGGTTTTAGCCTACGATACTCAAATTCCAGTCTTTTTCATCCTACCCTATAATAGTATTTTTCCAAGAACCAAGGCCACAGGTTATACTATGGAGTATTCAACCTTGGATGAAAATTTTGTCAACAAGCTTTGGAATACGGATCAGAAATTGTACGTTTGGACCATCAATAGTTCAGAGTCCTTTGATAAATCCGTTCATTTGGGAGCTGATGGCATGATAACGGATGACTTGGAAATGATTCAAGATCAAGTTACCATTGCCCAAGAAGACCCTGAGTATACTGAATTGCTTTTCAAACAGGCCATGGAATTCTTTAATTTTTAGTAAGCAAAAAGAGGTTGATCAAAAATTCACCTCTAAAATAGTAAAAAAACGAGCGATGTATCAGTTGGATATGCTCGTTTTCTTATGCCATGGTTGATAATTGATACTCAATGAAAATCAAAGAGCAAACTAGGAAGCTGGCCGCAGGTTGCTCAAAGTACAACTTTGAAGTTGCAGATAAAACTGACGAAGTCAGTAACATACGTACGGTAAGGCGATGCTGACGTGGTTTGAAGAGATTTTCGAAGAGTATGAAATAAGAATAGAACAGGAAGTAATGCCTATGAAGTGGTTAAACTAGGTTATTTATGTCAGATGTAAAAGGGTTACTAACTTCTGCGTGAAGAAGGCTTTCGAATTTATATCAAACAGAAAATGGATGTTTCCCCTTTTAGGGCAGATGAGAAAGTATTGTTGGCATGTGCAGAGTTTATGTTAGAAATAAATAAGCTGTCATAACATCGCTAGGATTCATCTTTATGAGTATGAATCTCAAAAATTGGTCAAGAATCTAGCATCTAAAACATCAATTATACAAAAACACAGTCTCTCTTTAGCTTGATTGTGGTCAAGACAGAAGTTACTGCGCAGTTTTATTTTTGAGTTGATTTTTTCTTAGATCATGTACTTACTGAGGATTGCTTTTATTTTCTGAAGTTGGAGTATTATTGGACTGTTTTTCATTTTCAGTAGTAGGCTTACTTGGAGCAGGAGTAGTAGATTCCTGAGTTGCTGCTTTCTGCTCTTCTTTTTTCTCTTCCTTGACGCTAGATTTTGGTGTTTCCTCTTGCTGTGTTTTTTCTTGGATAGTGTTAGTTTCCTTATTGGGACTAGTATTTTCCTTAGGGGATTCTTTTTGAATTTCTTTGACAATAGTTGTCGTCTGGCTTGTCGTAGGTTCTTTTTTAGTATTTTTGTTATTATCCAAGGCGTTCATGATCGTGATACTTGCGGTAATCAAGCCAAGGATACTAGCGATAGTCGCAACGATTTTTTGAAAGACTGTAAAGCCTTTTTTGATGTGTTCTGTTTTTGGTTTTGAAGTTCTACGATAATTAGACATGCATTCTCTCCTTTAATTAAAATTTATTATACCGCATTTCTTTAAAAAAATCTTAAAAAAAGAGGAATTGCCCTTTCTTGTCGCAGGCTCCGTTTCATGATACAATAGAAGGAGTGATTTTAGAAAGCGTGAGAAAACATGATTTACTTTGATAATTCGGCGACGACCAAGCCCTATCCTGAAGCACTTGAAACTTATATGCAGGTCGCTTCAAAAATTTTAGGAAATCCATCTAGTCTCCACCGTTTGGGAGACCAGGCAACACGAATTTTAGATGCATCACGTCAACAGATTGCAGATTTAATCGGTAAGAAAAGTGATGAAATCTTCTTTACATCTGGTGGAACAGAAGGTGATAACTGGGTTATCAAGGGTGTGGCCTTTGAAAAGGCTCAGTTTGGAAAGCACATCATTGTATCAGCTATTGAACATCCGGCAGTCAAAGAGTCAGCACTCTGGTTGAAATCTCAAGGTTTTGAAGTGGATTTTGCTCCAGTTGATAACAAAGGATTTGTAGACGTTGAGGCACTAGCAGATTTGATAAGACCAGATACGACCCTCGTTTCCATCATGGCAGTTAACAATGAAATTGGCTCTATTCAACCTATTGAGGCTATTTCAGAACTCTTGGCAGACAAGCCAACTATTTCCTTTCATGTTGATGCAGTTCAGGCACTTGCTAAAATTCCGACTGAAAAGTATCTAACTGATAGAGTGGATTTTGCGACTTTTTCTAGTCACAAGTTCCACGGAGTTCGTGGTGTTGGTTTTGTCTATATCAAGTCTGGTAAGAAAATTACGCCACTGTTGACTGGTGGTGGTCAGGAGCGTGATTACCGTTCGACAACTGAAAATGTGGCAGGGATTGCTGCGACAGCCAAGGCTCTCCGTTTGTCTATGGAAAAGCTAGATATCTTTACTAGCAAGACTGGGCAGATGAAGGCAGTGATTCGTCAAGCCCTTTTGGACTATCCAGATATATTTGTCTTTTCTGATGAGGAAGATTTTGCCCCTCATATCCTGACTTTTGGAATTAAGGGTGTTCGTGGTGAGGTCATTGTTCACGCCTTTGAAGACTATGATATTTTCATCTCAACGACCTCTGCTTGTTCGTCCAAGGCTGGGAAACCTGCAGGAACTCTTATTGCCATGGGAGTGGACAAGGATAAGGCCCAGTCAGCTGTGCGTCTTAGCCTAGACCTTGAAAATGATATGAGTCAGGTCGAGCAGTTCTTGACCAAGCTAAAATTAATTTACAATCAAACTAGAAAAGTAAGATAGGAGCATTCATGCAGTATTCAGAAATTATGATTCGCTATGGAGAGTTGTCAACCAAGGGTAAAAACCGTATGCGTTTCATCAATAAACTTCGTAATAATATTTCAGACGTTTTGTCTATCTATCACCAAGTCAAGGTAACAGCAGATCGCGACCGTGCCCACGCTTACCTCAATGGAGCTGATTACACAGCAGTAGCAGAATCACTCAAGCAAGTCTTTGGAATTCAGAATTTTTCTCCAGTGTATAAGGTTGAAAAATCTGTAGAAGTTCTGAAGTCTTCTGTGCAAGAGATTATGCAGGACATCTACAAGGAAGGCATGACCTTTAAGATTTCTAGTAAGCGTAGCGACCACAACTTTGAACTTGATAGTCGTGAACTCAACCAAACGCTTGGAGGGGCTGTTTTCGAAGCAATTCCAAATGTGCAAGCTCAGATGAAAAATCCTGACATCAATCTTCAGGTGGAGATTCGTGAGGAGGCGGCTTATCTTTCCTATGAAACCATTCGAGGGGCAGGTGGCTTGCCAGTGGGAACTTCTGGGAAGGGCATGCTTATGTTATCAGGGGGAATTGACTCACCTGTAGCTGGCTATCTAGCTCTTAAACGTGGGGTAGATATTGAGGCCGTTCACTTTGCCAGCCCACCTTATACTAGTCCTGGTGCCCTCAAGAAAGCGCAGGATTTGACTCGTAAATTGACCAAGTTTGGTGGCAATATCCAGTTTATCGAAGTGCCTTTTACTGAGATTCAAGAGGAAATCAAGGCTAAAGCTCCAGAAGCCTATCTTATGACCTTGACCCGTCGTTTTATGATGAGGATTACCGATCGTATCCGTGAGGTACGAAATGGTTTAGTTATTATCAATGGGGAAAGCCTTGGTCAAGTAGCCAGCCAAACTCTTGAAAGTATGCAGGCGATTAACGCTGTGACCAACACTCCCATCATCCGCCCTGTGGTTACCATGGACAAATTGGAAATCATTGACATCGCCCAGGAAATCGATACCTTTGAAATTTCTATCCAACCTTTTGAGGACTGCTGTACGATTTTTGCACCTGACCGTCCTAAGACCAATCCTAAGATTAAGAATGCAGAGCAGTATGAAGCACGCATGGATGTTGAAGGTTTGGTTGAACGAGCAGTAGCAGGGATTATGATTACTGAAATCACACCGCAGGTTGAAAAAGATGAAGTGGATGACTTGATTGATAATTTGCTCTAATCAGAAAATCCAGAAGAATTTAGAAAAATAAATGAAAAAGTTAGTTTTTAATTCCAAAAACGGAAGCAAAACTAACTTTTTTTCTATAATTGTGATATAATGAAATAAAATTTTGAATATAGAGAGTTTTCTGACAATGAATCAATCCTACTTTTATTTAAAAATGAAAGAACACAAACTCAAGGTTCCTTATACAGGTAAGGAGCGCCGTGTGCGTGTTCTTCTACCTAAAGATTATGAGAAAGACACGAATCGTTCCTATCCTGTTGTATACTTTCATGACGGGCAAAATGTTTTTTATAGTAAGGAGTCTTTCATTGGTCATTCATGGAAGATTATCCCAGCTATTAAGCGTAATCCTGATATCAGTCGCATGATTGTCGTAGCCATTGACAATGATGGAATGGGGCGGATGAATGAGTATGCAGCTTGGAAGTTCCAAGAATCTCCAATCCCAGGGCAGCAGTTTGGCGGTAAGGGTGTGGAGTATGCCGAGTTTGTCATGGAGGTGGTCAAGCCTTTTATTGATGAAACTTATCGTACAAAAGCAGACCGCCAGCATACAGCCATGATTGGTTCCTCACTAGGAGGCAATATTACCCAGTTTATCGGTTTGGAATACCAAGACCAAATTGGTTGCTTGGGCGTCTTTTCATCTGCCAACTGGCTCCACCAAGAAGCCTTTAACCGCTATATCGAGCGTCAGCAACTATCGCCTGACCAGCGTATCTTCATCTATGTGGGAACGGAAGAAGCGGATGATACAGACAAGACCTTGATGGCTGGTAATATCAAACAAGCCTATATCGACTCTTCGCTTCGCTATTACCATGATTTGATAGCAGGAGGAGTACACTTGGGCAATCTTGTCTTAAAAGTTCAGTCTGGTGCCATCCATAGTGAAATCCCTTGGTCGGAGAATTTACCAGATTGTCTGAGATTTTTTGCAGAAAACTGGTAAGGTAAAGTAAGAAAGGAGAAAATATGCATATTGAACATCTTAGCCACTGGAGTGGCCATCTTAACCGTGAAATGTACCTTAACCGTTATGGTCATGCTGGGATTCCAGTTGTGGTCTTTGCTTCATCAGGTGGTAGTCACAATGAATACTATGATTTTGGCATGATTGATGCTTGTGCTTCCTTTATTGAGGAAGGCCGTGTCCAATTCTTTACCCTATCTAGTGTGGATAGTGAGAGTTGGTTGGCCACTTGGAAAAACGGTCACGACCAAGCGGAGATGCACCGTGCCTACGAACGCTACGTGATTGAGGAGGCCATTCCTTTTATCAAGCATAAGACAGGTTGGTTTGATGGCATGATGACGACAGGTTGCTCAATGGGTGCCTACCATGCACTCAATTTCTTCCTTCAGCATCCAGATGTATTTACCAAAGTGATTGCTCTCAGTGGTGTTTACGACGCACGTTTCTTTGTCGGCGATTACTATAACGACGATGCTATTTACCAAAACTCGCCAGTTGATTATATCTGGAACCAAAACGACGGCTGGTTTATTGACCGTTACCGTCAGGCAGAGATTGTGCTGTGTACAGGACTTGGAGCTTGGGAACAAGACGGTCTGCCATCCTTCTACAAGCTTAAAGAAGCCTTTGACCAGAAACAAATTCCAGCCTGGTTTGCTGAATGGGGACACGATGTCGCCCACGACTGGGAATGGTGGCGCAAACAAATGCCTTATTTCCTCGGCAATCTCTATTTATAAAAGGAGTTACCTATGAATTACCTTGTTATTTCTCCCTACTATCCACAAAACTTTCAACAGTTTACCATTGAACTAGCTAATAAAGGAATCAACGTCTTGGGAATTGGTCAGGAACCTTACGAGCAATTGGATGAACCTTTACGCAATAGCCTGACCGAGTATTTCCGTGTGGACAATCTTGAAAATATAGATGAAGTCAAGAGAGCAGTTGCTTTTCTCTTTTATAAACATGGCCCGATTGACCGCATCGAGTCTCATAATGAATACTGGCTTGAGTTGGATGCAACACTCAGAGAACAATTCAATGTTTTTGGTGCCAAACCAGAGGATCTCAAAAAGACGAAATTTAAGTCTGAAATGAAGAAGCTTTTCAAAAAAGCAGGTGTCCCTGTGGTCCCTGGAGCTGTTATCAAGACGGAAGCAGATGTTGATCAAGCAGTGAACGAAATCGGCCTTCCAATGATTGCCAAACCTGACAATGGAGTGGGAGCAGCCGCGACCTTTAAGCTTGAGACAGAGGACGATATCAATCACTTCAAGGCTGAGTGGGATCATTCAACTGTTTATTTCTTTGAGAAATTTGTCACCTCTAGCGAAATTTGCACCTTTGATGGTCTAGTGGACAAGGAAGGAAAGATTGTCTTTTCAACAACCTTTGACTACGCCTATACACCGCTTGATCTCATGATTTACAAGATGGACAATTCTTATTACGTTCTCAAGGATATGGATCCTAAATTACGTAAATATGGTGAGGCAATTGTCAAGGAATTTGGTATGAAAGAACGGTTCTTCCATATTGAGTTCTTCCGTGAGGGGGATGATTATATTGCCATTGAGTACAATAACCGTCCTGCAGGTGGGTTTACCATTGATGTTTATAACTTTGCCCATTCCTTGGACCTCTATCGTGGCTATGCAGCCATTGTCGCAGGAGAAGAGTTCCCAGCGTCAGAATTTGAACCTCAGTATTGTTTGGCTACTTCTCGCCGTGCAAATGCTCACTATGTTTATTCAGAAGAGGATTTGATTGACAAATATAGCCAGCAGTTCAAGGTTAAAAAAATCATGCCAGCGGCCTTTGCGGAACTTCAAGGAGATTACCTGTATATGTTGACAACTCCGAGTCGACAAGAAATGGATCAGATGATTAAGGACTTTGGTCAGCGTCAGGCTTGAGAGACTATCGGATTAAGGAAATTCACTCCCTTAGTCCTTTTGTTTTTTATAAGAAACACAGCGGATTGAAACAAGAGTAGGACAATTTTTGAGGTGCTTTTTGATATGAGCTCAGTTTTTCTCACTAAGATTTTACTCAGGTGAGTGGGGAGGAATAAGAAATAAAGCTACTTTTCTGGGGCTTATTCATAGTAGGTGTGATTCTTTTTTTCGAGTGTAGCCTATAGCTTTGAGAGCATAGTGGATAGTATAGTAGATTGAAATAAGATGTGAACAAAGTGATTGAGAAAGTCAATTTTTTCTAGAAATGTTTTAGCAACTGTAATGTGCTATTCTAGATTCAATACGCTATAGTTGGATGACAGCCAAATTCAGAAGCTATTTCAGTCAAATAAGCGTCTGGATTGTCAGTAAGATAGTTTTTAAGTCTATTTCTATCAATTTTTCTTGGTTTTATTCCTTTTACTTGATGGTTTAAATCACCTATTTTCTCTTTTAGATAATGGTATTACGTGAGATTTGGAAAACGTGTGATACTTCTGTTATACTACCTGTTCGCTTACAATAGGCGAGAACTTTTTTACGTAAATCTGTTGAATATGGCATAAGATGACTACACTACATTGTGTACTATCTTTAGTTCATTTTATCATATCTCTGTCGAAACAGGTTACTAATATTAATGTACGGGCTCTATGTATGTCAAAAATAAGTTCAGTTATTGAATAGATTTTACTAAACGAGATAGAAGAATAATTTGAGTCTTTTATGCAATCTCCATATAGGATTCATTACGACAGATACCTTAGATTTTTTTATTGAAGAAATTTTCTGAAAATTACAAAATATACTTGCTATTTTAGAAAAATAGTGTAGAATAAAAGAAATAGGTTTTTAGAATAAGGAGTGGAATATGACAGTAACGATTGATTGGGAAAATCTCGGTTTTTCCTATATGAAATTACCTTATCGCTACATTGCTCATTTTAAAAATGGACAATGGAATCAAGGAGAGCTTACAGAGGATGCAACCTTGCATATTTCAGAGTCTTCTCCAAGTCTTCACTATGGCCAACAAGCATTTGAAGGTTTGAAAGCTTATCGTACTAAGGATGATAGTGTTCAACTTTTCCGTCCTGACGAAAACGCCAAACGCCTGCAACGTACTTGTGATCGTCTCTTGATGCCACAAGTTCCGACAGATATGTTTGTAGAAGCTTGTAAAGCAGTTGTTCGTGCCAATGAAGAATACGTACCACCATATGGAACAGGTGGAACCCTTTATCTTCGTCCACTTTTGATTGGTGTTGGAGATATTATCGGGGTAAAACCAGCGGAGGAATACATTTTCACTATCTTTGCTATGCCAGTTGGTAATTACTTTAAGGGTGGTTTGGTTCCAACTAACTTCTTGATTCAGGATGAATACGACCGTGCTGCTCCAAATGGTACAGGCGCGGCTAAGGTTGGTGGGAACTATGCTGCCAGTCTCTTGCCAGGGAAATTGGCTAAATCACGCCATTTCTCAGATGTTATCTACCTAGACCCTTCAACTCATACAAAGATTGAAGAAGTCGGTTCAGCTAACTTCTTTGGAATTACAGCTGACAATGAATTTGTAACACCATTGAGTCCATCTATCTTGCCATCTATTACCAAATATTCTTTGCTTTATTTGGCAGAACATCGCTTGGGCTTAACTCCTATTGAGGGGGATGTTCCAATTGATAACCTGGATCGTTTTGTAGAGGCAGGTGCTTGTGGTACAGCAGCGGTTATTTCTCCAATTGGAGGTATTCAACACGGTGATGATTTCCATGTATTCTATAGTGAAACAGAAGTAGGTCCTGTGACTCGTAAACTCTACGATGAATTGACAGGAATTCAGTTTGGTGATATTGAAGCGCCAGAAGGATGGATTGTAAAAGTAGATTAAAATTAACTAAAGGAGATTTTTTATGAAATCTAAAAAGTGGCTCTTAACAGCAGGAGTGGTCCTGAGCACAACAGCTCTTTTAGTAGCTTGTGGAAAAGCTGATAAAGAAGCAGATGCACCGACAACATTTTCATATGTCTATGCAGTAGATCCAGCATCTTTGGACTATAGTATAGCGACTCGTACATCTACAACAGATGTCATCGGGAACGTGGTTGATGGCTTGATGGAAAACGACCAGTACGGAAATGTTATTCCTTCCTTGGCTGAGGATTGGTCTGTGTCAAAAGATGGTTTGACTTATACCTACAAACTTCGTAAAGGAGTTAAATGGTACACTTCTGAAGGTGAAGAATATGCAGAAGTAACAGCCCATGACTTTGTAGCAGGATTGAAACACGTAGCTGACGGTAAGTCAGACGGTGTCTCTCTCATCCAAAATTCAATCAAGGGTTTGGATGCCTACATGACTGGTGAGACGAACGATTTCTCTACAGTTGGTGTCAAGGCCTTGGATGATTACACAGTCGAATATACCCTAAACAAACCAGAAAGTTTCTGGAACTCTAAAGTTACAACAGCGACGATGTTGCCTGTAAATGAAGAGTTTTTGAAGGCATCAGGCAAAGATTATGGAGCAGTTACTCCAGCAGGGATTCTCTATAATGGTCCTTATATCTTGAAGACCTTGACTTCTAAATCGTTGATTGAATACGAGAAAAATCCAAACTACTGGGATAAAGAAAAGGTAAAAATTGAGAAGATTAAATTGACCTACTACGATGGTTCAGACCAGGAATCCTTGATTCGTAGCTTCTCTTCTGGTGCTTATACGACAGCTCGTCTCTTCCCAAGTAGCTCAAATTTTGCTTCAACTTTGGAACAATATGGAGATAAAATTACATATAGCCCACAGGACTCAAGTAGCTATTACTTCACCTTTAACGTAAATCGTCAGTCATACAATAAAACTGCGAAAACAAGTGAGGAACAAAAAAATTCTACAAAAGAAGCTATGCTTAATAAGGACTTCCGTCAGGCTATCAACTTTGCCTTCAACCGCCATTCTTATGCTGCCCAGCTAAATGGTGAAGACGGTGCGGACAAGATTATTCGTAACAGTCTCGTTCCTGACAACTTTGTACAAGCAGGTGGTAAGAACTTTGGTCAAATTGCTCAAGCTGAGTTGGTGAACTATGGTGACCAATGGAAAGGCGTTGAGCTAGTTGACGGTAAGGATTCTATCTACAACCCTGACAAAGCTAAAGCTGCCTTTGAAAAAGCTAAGAAAGACTTAGAATCTAAAGGGGTAACCTTCCCAATTCATTTGGATGTCCCAGTTGAACAGACAGATACCATCGCCGTTCAACAAAGCAACTCTTTCAAACAGTCAATCGAATCAACTCTTGGTGCTGAAAATGTTGTCATCGATGTTCTTCAAATGACAGATAATGAAAAGGAAACAATCACTTCACAAGCGCGTGTTCCTTCTCAAAAAGACTATGATTTGAACAGTACAGGATGGGCTCCAAGCTACCAAGACCCAGCATCTTATTTAACTATCATGGATCCTAAATCAGGTTCTGCTATGAAACACCTTGGCATTACGAAAGGAAAAGATAAGGATGTTGTAGCTAAGATTGGTTTGGATCAGTATAAGAAATTATTAGATGATGCGGATTCAGAAACTACTAATCTTGAAGAACGCTATGAAAAATATGCCAAGGCTCAAGCTTGGTTGACAGATAGTTCATTATTGATGCCAACAGCCTCATCTGGTGGCTCTCCAGTTGTAAGTAATGTTGTGCCATTCTCAAAACCATACTCACAAGTTGGTATTAAGGGTGACCCATATATCTTTAAAGGTATGAAATTGCAAAAAGATATCGTTACAACCAAAGAATATGAAGAAGCACTGAAAAAATGGCAAAAAGAAAAATTGGAATCAAACGGTAAGTACCAAAAAGAACTAGAAAAACACATTAAATAAAGCAGAAAACTCTATATCAGACTTGGAATGATATAGAGTTTTTTCTTGCTAGTTTTGGGATTTTCTTGTAAAATAGAAAAAGTGAAGAGAGGTATGAAATGAGTAAGAAAGATAAAAAAATCGAAATTCAAGTAGCAGATGCTAAAGTTAATGTAGGAAAAGACAGTTTTGAAGGTTATACCTTGACCATTGGTAAAAAAGTTATCGGAGAAATTGCCGAATTAGACGGACAATTTGCCATCATAAAGAATGGGAATGTCGATAGTTTTTATAAAAAATTGGAAAAAGCTGTGGAAATTTTGATTGAAAATTATAATTTAGCAAAATAAGTCTTGTTTTTTTGAAATTTTCATGATATAATAGTCCATGTTGATTGTAGGAGAGATAGCGAAGAGGCTAAACGCGGCGGACTGTAAATCCGCTCCTTCGGGTTCGGGGGTTCGAATCCCTCTCTCTCCATTTCATCAATGGGGTATAGCCAAGCGGTAAGGCAAGGGACTTTGACTCCCTCATGCGTTGGTTCGAATCCAGCTACCCCAGTTCTTAGGTAATAATCAAGATAAAAAGCAAAATATCTTAGGGTATTTTATTTTTATAATTGAAAGACGTGAACGATATGAACATGTCCTTGCGGGTGCTTAGGAAAAAAATTATAAGTATGTCAAGTTTAAGAAAAACTTGATTGTTGGAGGATTTTTTAGATGAACGAATTTGAAGATTTGCTAAATAGCGTTAGCCAAGTTGAGACTGGTGATGTTGTTAGTGCTGAAGTATTGACAGTTGATGCGACTCAAGCTAACGTTGCAATCTCTGGAACTGGTGTTGAAGGTGTCTTGACTCTTCGCGAATTGACAAACGATCGCGATGCAGATATCAATGACTTTGTTAAAGTAGGAGAAGTATTGGATGTTCTTGTACTTCGTCAAGTAGTTGGTAAAGATACTGATACAGTTACATACCTTGTATCTAAAAAACGCCTTGAAGCTCGCAAAGCATGGGACAAACTTGTTGGTCGCGAAGAAGAAGTTGTTACTGTTAAAGGAACTCGTGCCGTTAAAGGTGGACTTTCAGTAGAATTTGAAGGTGTTCGTGGATTTATCCCAGCTTCAATGTTGGATACTCGTTTCGTACGTAACACTGAGCGTTTTGTAGGTCAAGAATTTGACGCTAAAATCAAAGAAGTTGACGCTAAAGAAAACCGCTTCATCCTTTCACGTCGTGAAGTTGTTGAAGCAGCTACAGCAGCAGCTCGCGCTGAAGTATTCGGTAAATTGGCTGTTGGTGATGTTGTAACTGGTAAAGTTGCCCGTATCACAAGCTTCGGTGCTTTTATCGACCTTGGTGGTGTTGACGGATTGGTTCACTTGACTGAATTGTCACACGAGCGTAACGTATCACCAAAATCAGTTGTAACAGTTGGTGAAGAAATTGAAGTGAAAATCCTTGATCTTAACGAAGAAGAAGGACGCGTATCGCTTTCACTTAAAGCAACAACACCTGGACCATGGGATGGCGTTGAGCAAAAATTGGCTAAAGGTGATGTAGTTGAAGGAACAGTTAAACGTTTGACTGACTTCGGTGCATTTGTTGAAGTATTGCCAGGTATAGATGGACTTGTTCACGTATCACAAATTTCACACAAACGTATTGAAAATCCAAAAGAAGCTCTTAAAGTTGGTCAAGAAGTTAAAGTTAAAGTTCTTGAAGTTAACGCAGATGCAGAGCGCGTATCACTTTCTATCAAAGCTCTTGAAGAGCGTCCAGCTCAAGAAGAAGGACAAAAAGAAGAAAAACGTGCTGCTCGTCCACGTCGTCCAAAACGTCAAGAAAAACGTGATTTCGAACTTCCAGAAACACAAACAGGATTCTCAATGGCTGACTTGTTCGGTGATATCGAACTTTAATCAAATTGAAAATTCATAAAATCCTTTGTTTTCTAAACAAGGGATTTTTCTTTTGTCTGTAAGCCTTTTTTGATATAATAGTTCTATGTTAGAATCAGAAAAACAATCACGTTATCAAATGTTAAATGAAGAGCTCTCTTTTTTATTGGATGGTGAAACCAATGTTTTGGCTAATCTTTCCAACGCCAGCGCTCTTCTAAAATCACGCTTCCCTAATACCGTATTTGCAGGCTTTTATCTGTTCGATGGAAAGGAATTGATTTTAGGTCCTTTCCAAGGAGGTGTTTCCTGTATCCGTATCTCACTAGGCAAAGGTGTTTGTGGGGAGGCAGCCCACTTTCAGGAAACTGTTCTGGTTGGTAATGTAACAACTTATCCCAACTATATTTCTTGTGATAGTCGAGCTAAAAGTGAAATTGTTGTGCCAATGATGAAGAATGGTCAATTGCTCGGGGTTCTGGATCTGGATTCTTCAGAGATTGATGATTATGATGCTATGGATCGAGATTATTTGGAACAATTTGTCGCTATTTTGCTTGAAAAGACAGAATGGGACTTTACAATGTTTGGGGAGAAAGCCTAATGTATCAAGCACTTTATCGAAAATATAGAAGTCAAAATTTCTCCCAGTTGGTTGGTCAAGAAGTTGTAGCTAAGACTCTTAAACAAGCGGTGGAACAAGAGAAAATAAGTCATGCATATCTTTTTTCTGGTCCTCGTGGAACGGGAAAAACCAGTGTGGCTAAGATCTTTGCCAAGGCTATGAACTGTCCCAATCAAGTGGGTGGTGAACCATGTAATAACTGCTATATTTGTCAGGCAGTGACGGATGGTAGTTTAGAAGATGTCATCGAAATGGATGCGGCCTCTAATAATGGAGTCGATGAAATCCGTGAAATTCGTGATAAATCTACCTATGCCCCTAGTCTTGCCCGTTATAAGGTTTATATCATAGACGAGGTTCACATGCTGTCTACAGGGGCTTTTAATGCCCTCCTAAAGACTCTGGAAGAGCCAACACAGAATGTGGTCTTTATTTTGGCTACTACTGAATTGCACAAGATTCCTGCCACTATTCTATCCCGTGTGCAACGTTTTGAATTTAAATCGATTAAGACACAGGATATTAAGGAACATATCCGCTATATCTTAGAAAAAGAAAATATCAGTTCTGAACCAGAGGCTGTGGAAATCATTGCCAGACGGGCTGAAGGTGGAATGCGAGATGCCTTGTCTATTTTGGATCAAGCCCTGAGTTTGACACAGGGAAACGAGTTGACGACTGCCATCTCTGAAGAAATTACTGGCACCATTAGTCTATCAGCCTTGGATGATTATGTGGCTGCCTTGTCTCAACAGGATGTTCCCAAGGCTTTGTCTTGCTTGAATCTTCTTTTTGACAATGGTAAGAGCATGACTCGTTTTGTGACGGATCTTTTGCACTATTTAAGAGACTTGTTAATTGTTCAAACAGGGGGAGAAAACACTCATCATAGTCCAGTATTTGTAGAGAATTTGGCACTTCCTCAAGAAAATCTGTTTGAAATGATTCGCTTGGCGACAGTCAGTTTAGCAGATATTAAGTCTAGTTTGCAGCCTAAGATTTATGTTGAGATGATGACTATCCGTTTGGCAGAGATTAAGCCTGAACCAGCTCTTTCTGGGGCAGTTGAACATGAAATTTCTGCATTGAGACAGGAAGTTGCGCGTCTCAAACAAGAACTCGCCAATGTGGGCACTGTACCAAAACCAACTAGTCCAGTACCTACCCGTCCAGCAGCGAGCAAGACCGTCTATCGTGTGGATCGCAATAAGGTTCAATCGATCCTACAAGAGGCCGTTGAAAATCCAGATTTAGCACGTCAAAATCTGATTCGCTTGCAAAATGCCTGGGGAGAAGTGATTGAAAGTCTTGGAGGTCCTGATAAGGCTCTGCTAGTTGGTTCTCAACCGGTTGCAGCCAATGAACACCATGCTATTCTTGCTTTTGAATCTAACTTCAATGCTGGTCAAACCATGAAACGGGACAATCTCAACACTATGTTTGGTAACATCCTCAGTCAGGCAGCAGGTTTTTCACCTGAGATTTTAGCCATTTCCATGGAGGAATGGAAAGAAGTTCGCGCAGCCTTTTCAGCCAAAGCCAAATCTTCTCAAACTGAAAAAGAAGCAGAAGAAAGCCTGATTCCAGAAGGATTTGAATTTTTGGCTGATAAAGTGAAGGTAGAGGAAGACTAAAGAAAGATTTCATGATACAATAAGTTTATGAATAGACAACAATTTATTATCATCGCGCTGTTTACAGCTGCTGAGACCTATTTTTTCAATGAAGCCTGGATGACTGGTCGCTATATTATGGCAGCCTTTTGGGCCATTTTACTCTTTAGAAATTTCCGAGTTAGTTACTTGATGGGTAAAATAGTAGATGTCATTGACCAACATTTAAAAGGAAAAGACTAGTCCTCAGCTTCTAGACAAAATCAAAGCCTTTTAGGCTTTTTTTTGTTATACTATAAAAGTATATTTATAGACCTTTTACTCTATTTCTGGGGAAATCAGACGTTTTTCTAGTAAGTACTGTAAAGGTCTTGAAAAAGAAAGGAACTATCATGTCAGTATTAGAGATCAAAGATCTTCACGTCGAGATTGAAGGAAAAGAAATTTTAAAAGGGGTTAACCTGACCCTGAAAACAGGAGAAATCGCCGCTATCATGGGACCAAATGGTACAGGTAAATCGACTCTTTCTGCAGCTATCATGGGAAATCCAAACTATGAAGTTACCAAAGGTGAAGTCTTGTTTGATGGCGTAAACATCCTTGAGTTGGAAGTTGACGAGCGTGCGCGTATGGGACTTTTCCTTGCTATGCAATACCCATCAGAAATTCCTGGTATTACTAACGCTGAGTTTCTTCGTGCAGCCATGAATGCTGGTAAAGAAGATGATGAAAAAATTTCAGTTCGTGAGTTTATCACTAAATTGGATGAGAAGATGGAATTGCTCAACATGAAAGAAGAAATGGCTGAGCGTTACCTCAACGAAGGTTTCTCTGGTGGTGAGAAAAAACGTAATGAGATTCTTCAACTTTTGATGTTGGAACCAACTTTTGCCCTTTTGGATGAGATTGACTCTGGTCTTGATATTGACGCTCTTAAAGTTGTTTCTAAAGGTGTCAATGCTATGCGTGGTGAAGGTTTTGGTGCTATGATTATCACTCACTACCAACGTCTTTTGAACTACATCACACCTGATGTGGTACACGTCATGATGGAAGGTCGTGTTGTCCTTTCAGGTGGTCCAGAATTGGCTGCGCGTTTGGAACGTGAAGGATACGCAAAACTAGCTGAAGAACTTGGCTACGACTACAAGGAAGAATTGTAATTCCCTCGTATCTTTTAGGAGAAGTAAATGACTAAAGAAAATATTAAACTTTTTTCAGAAATGCACGCTGAACCAAGCTGGTTGGCTGACCTCCGTCAAAAAGCTTTTGATAAGATTGAGAGTTTGGAATTACCAGTTATTGAGCGTGTCAAATTCCACCGTTGGAATCTGGGTGATGGAACGATTACAGAAAGTGAGCCATCAGTAAATGTTCCAGATTTCACAGCTCTAGATAATCACTTGAAATTGGTTCAAGTAGGAACTCAGACTGTTTTTGAGCAAATTCCAGTTGAGTTAGCTGAACAGGGTGTCGTCTTTACAGACTTCCACTCAGCTTTAGAAGAAATTCCAGAGCTGATCGAAGAATTCTTCATGTCATCTGTTAAGTATGACGATGATAAGTTGGCAGCCTACCATACAGCTTATTTCAACAGTGGTGCTGTTCTCTACATTCCTGATAACGTGGAAATTAAAGAGCCAATCGAAGGTATTTTCTATCAAGACAGCGATAGCGATGTGCCGTTTAACAAGCATATTATGATTATCGCTGGTAAAAATTCTAAGATTAGTTATCTGGAGCGTTTAGAGTCACGCGGTGAGGGTAATGCCAAAGCAACTGCCAACATCACTGTGGAAGTGATTGCACGTTCTGGTGCGCAAGTGAAGTTTGCGGCTATCGACCGTCTAGGTGAAAACGTTACTGCCTATATTAGCCGTCGTGGTAAATTAGGCAACGATGCAAGTATTGATTGGGCAATCGGTGTCATGAACGAAGGAAATGTCGTTGCTGACTTTGATAGCGACTTGATTGGAAATGGTAGCCATGCCGACCTTAAAGTTGTAGCTCTTTCAAGTGGCCGTCAGGTACAAGGGATTGATACTCGAGTGACTAACTATGGTTGTAACTCAATCGGAAATATCCTTCAACATGGGGTTATTCTCGAAAAAGCAACTTTGACCTTCAATGGTATCGGTCACATCATCAAGGGTGCTAAGGGAGCAGATGCCCAACAAGAAAGTCGTGTTCTCATGCTTTCAGACCAAGCGCGTTCAGATGCTAATCCAATTCTTTTGATTGATGAAAATGACGTAACTGCAGGACACGCAGCCTCTATTGGTCAGGTAGATCCAGAAGATATGTACTACCTCATGAGTCGTGGCTTGGATAAGGCAACTGCAGAACGTTTGGTTGTCCGTGGTTTCCTTGGCTCTGTTATCGTGGAGATTCCAGTCAAGGAAGTTCGTGATGAAATGATTGCAACGATCGAAGAGAAATTGTCAAAACGCTAAGGGGAAGCCGATGTTAGATGTAGAAGCGATTCGTAAGGATTTTCCAATTTTAGATCAGATTGTTAATGATGAACCATTAGTCTATTTGGACAATGCTGCGACGACACAAAAACCACTAGCAGTTCTGGAAACGATTAACCGCTATTATGAGCAGGACAATGCCAATGTTCATCGTGGGGTTCATACCTTGGCGGAGCGGGCTACTGCTTCCTATGAAGCTGCTCGTGAAACCATTCGTAAGTTTATCAATGCAGGGTCTACAAAGGAAGTTCTCTTTACTAGGGGAACGACAACCAGTCTGAACTGGGTAGCGCGTTATGCTGAGGAAGTCTTGGCTGAGGGAGACCAGGTCTTGATTTCTGTCATGGAACACCATTCTAATATCATTCCTTGGCAGGAAGCCTGCCGCAAGACTGGAGCGGAGCTTGTCTATGTCTATCTTAAGGACGGTGCCTTGAATATGGAGGATTTGCGAGTTAAATTGTCTGACAAGGTCAAGTTTGTTTCGCTAGCTCACGCTTCAAATGTTCTTGGTGTGGTCAATCCTATCAAAGAAATCACTCAATTGGCCCACCAAGTTGGAGCTATCATGGTGGTGGATGGTGCTCAATCTACTCCTCATATGAAGATCGATGTCCAGGACTTGGATGTGGACTTCTTTGCCTTTTCAGGTCACAAGATGGCGGGTCCAACTGGTATCGGTGTTCTTTACGGAAAAGAGAAGTATTTAGAACAAATGTCACCAGTGGAATTTGGCGGCGAAATGATTGATTTCGTTTATGAACAATCTGCTAGTTGGAAGGAATTACCTTGGAAATTTGAGGCTGGAACTCCTAATATGGCAGGTGCAATTGGACTTGCTGCGGCAGTAGATTATCTTGAAAAGATTGGTATGGATGCCATTGAAGCCCATGAACAGGAACTGATTGCATACGTCTTTCCAAAACTGCAGGCGATTGAAGGATTGACCATTTATGGTTCGCAGGACTTGGCTCAACGTTCGGGTGTCATTGCCTTTAACCTAGGTGACCTTCATCCGCACGACCTTGCGACTGCTTTGGATTATGAAGGAGTGGCTGTTCGTGCGGGTCACCATTGCGCTCAACCCTTGCTCCAGTATTTGGACGTTCCAGCTACAGCTCGTGCAAGTTTTTATATCTACAATACCAAGGCAGATTGCGACAAGCTAGTCGATGCCTTACAAAAGACAAAGGAGTTTTTCAATGGCACTTTCTAAACTAGATAGCCTTTATATGGCAGTGGTAGCGGACCATTCGAAAAATCCACATCACCAAGGGAAGTTGGAAGACGCTGAGCAAATCAGTCTCAACAATCCGACTTGTGGGGATGTTATCAATCTCTCTGTCAAGTTTGATGCAGATGACCGCTTGGAAGATATCGCCTTTCTAAACTCAGGCTGTACCATCTCAACTGCCTCTGCTAGCATGATGACAGATGCAGTTTTAGGAAAAAGCAAACAAGAAATTTTAGAACTTGCAACTATTTTTTCTGAAATGGTTCAAGGGCAAAAAGATGAGCGTCAAGACCAACTAGGCGATGCAGCTTTCTTATCAGGCGTTGCCAAATTCCCTCAACGAATCAAGTGTGCAACTCTAGCTTGGAATGCCCTTAAGAAAACAATTGAAAATCAAGAAAACAAGTAAGGCAAGTTTCTTTTGTCTTATGAATCAGTAGAAATGAAGAATGAAAGAAAGGATATTATGGCTGAAGAAAGAGTAGAACCAAAACCAATTGACCTTGGTGAATATAAATTTGGTTTCCATGATGATGTAGAGCCTGTCCTATCGACAGGAAAAGGATTGAACGAAGATGTCATTCGTGAACTATCAGCTGCTAAGGGAGAACCTGAGTGGATGTTAGAATTCCGTTTGAAGTCTTATGAAATCTTCAAAAAAATGCCTATGCAAACTTGGGGAGCAGACTTGTCAGAGATTGATTTTGATGACTTGATCTACTACCAAAAACCATCTGATAAACCAGCCCGTTCTTGGGATGAAGTTCCCGAAAAAATCAAAGAAACCTTTGAACGTATCGGGATTCCTGAAGCTGAGCGTGCCTATCTAGCAGGTGCCTCTGCCCAGTACGAGTCAGAAGTGGTTTACCACAACATGAAGGAAGAGTTCCAAAAATTGGGGATTATCTTTACAGATACAGATTCTGCCCTCAAGGAATACCCAGACTTGTTTAAACAATACTTTGCGAAGTTGGTACCGCCAACAGATAACAAATTGGCTGCTCTTAACTCAGCAGTATGGTCTGGTGGAACCTTTATCTACGTACCAAAAGGTGTTAAGGTAGATATTCCACTTCAAACTTACTTCCGTATCAACAACGAAAATACTGGTCAGTTTGAACGTACCTTGATTATCGTTGACGAAGGAGCAAGTGTCCATTATGTAGAAGGATGTACAGCGCCAACTTATTCAAGTAACAGCTTGCATGCTGCCATTGTAGAAATCTTTGCCTTGGATGGAGCTTATATGCGTTATACGACTATCCAAAACTGGTCTGATAACGTCTATAACTTGGTAACAAAACGTGCTAAAGCCTTGAAAGATGCGACAGTTGAGTGGATTGATGGAAACTTGGGTGCCAAAACAACTATGAAATACCCATCTGTTTACCTAGATGGAGAAGGGGCGCGTGGAACCATGCTTTCGATTGCCTTTGCTAATGCAGGGCAACACCAGGATACTGGAGCTAAGATGATCCACAACGCTCCACATACAAGCTCGTCTATCGTGTCTAAATCCATCGCTAAAGGTGGAGGAAAGGTTGACTATCGTGGACAAGTAACCTTTAATAAAAACTCTAAGAAATCTGTCTCTCACATTGAGTGTGATACTATTATCATGGATGACTTGTCAGCATCAGATACCATTCCGTTTAATGAAATTCACAACTCACAAGTCGCTTTGGAACACGAAGCTAAGGTATCTAAGATTTCTGAAGAACAACTCTATTATCTCATGAGCCGTGGATTGTCAGAATCAGAAGCGACAGAAATGATTGTTATGGGATTTGTAGAGCCCTTCACAAAAGAACTTCCAATGGAGTATGCTGTTGAGCTGAACCGCTTGATTAGTTATGAAATGGAAGGGTCAGTTGGGTAAAATTTGATTTTAGATTTACCCAAGGTCAAGAACTTTGAAGATGAACTTGTAACAAAAAGAGACTGAGAAAAAATATTTTAAGAACAGAAAACGCATGATATCAGGAGCCAAAAAACTTGATATTATGCGTTTTATTGTGGGAAGATTTATTGCATTCTCTCATGAAATAGAGTTTTTTCCTAAGTGCTTTTGATTTTTGATATATTTTTGTGAGGACGAAGTAAGACAATATATAAAATAGTCAGTTCAAGCCACGATATAGTTGTTTAGTTTAAAATAAGCATCTTATAATAAATCTATGGTATATAAACAAGGAGTATTAGATTACATTAAAGAGGGACACAGCCATGTCGAGGCAGCTAAAGTTTTTGATGTTGGCGTCAAAACTCTCTTCACGTGGGAAAAGAAAGACGTGAACAAGGACACTTATAGCGGAAAAAGCGAGTCGTCAAAAAGCAGAAGATCCCTTTAGAGGAATTAAAAGCCTTTGTAGAGGCTCATCCAGACGCTTTCTTACGGAAAATTGTGGCACATTTTGGTTGTACTGTTCCTTCAGTATGGGCAGCTTTAAAGCAGATTAAGGTCACTTTAAAAAAAGACGACTAGCTTTAAGGAACAAAATCCAGAGAAAGTCGCTGAGTTTCTTGATATTTTGGATAATCTAAAAGATTTACCAGTCCTATATATTGACGAAACGGGAATCGACCGCTACCTCTATCGTCCTTATGCACGGGCTCCTAGAGGGGAGAAAGTCTATGAAAAGATTAGCGAACGGCGTTTTGAGTGGACTTCGATTGTTGCAGGACAAGTAGATGGAGAGTTTATAGCTCCCATGATTTACAAGGAAAGTATGACAATCGATTTCTTTGTGGAGTGATTTAAAACGCAACTCCTGCCTGCTTTGAAGACACCTCATATCATTGTTATGGACAATGCTAGTTTTCATCCCAAGCATATCTTGGATGAACTTTACCTTCAAGATAAACACTTTTTCTTACCCCTACCGCCTTATTCACCAGATTTGAATCCTATTGAGCAAGCTTGGGCTATCTTGAAAAAGAAAGTGACGGATTTATTAAGGGAAGTTCCAAATATTTTTGAATGTTTGGGGCGCTTTTTTTAAACTAAATGACTATAATTATAAAATGCTTATTGATTTTGATTTAAAATGAGTCAAAAAGCCGTTGCACAACGGTTTTTTGTTATAATTAAATGAAGAATGTAGAATAAAAGGAGAATAACATGACTTTCGAAGAAATACTGCCTGGGTTAAAGGCTAAGAAAAAATATGTACGTACTGGTTGGGGAGGTGCTGAAAACTATGTCCAACTTTTTGACACCATTGAACAAAACGGGGTTGCACTTGAAGTGACACCTTATTTCCTAATCAACGTGTCTGGAGAAGGAGAAGGTTTTTCCATGTGGAGTCCGACACCTTGTGATGTTTTGGCGATAGATTGGGTAGAAGTGCATGACTAAATGTGTACTCATTACAGGCGTTAGTTCAGGGATTGGTCTGGCTCAAGCTCGCCTCTTTTTAGAGAAGGGCTATCAAGTTTATGGAGTTGACCAAGGTGAAAATCCACTCTTAGAGGGTGATTTCCACTTTTTACAGAGAGATTTGACCTTGGACTTAGAGCCTATTTTTGACTGGTGTCCTCAGGTAGATATTTTGTGCAATACTGCTGGAGTTTTGGATGATTATAAACCACTTTTGGAACAAACAGCGCAGGAAATTCAAGAAATTTTTGAAATTAACTACATGACTCCTGTTGAGTTGACTCGGTATTATTTGACACATATGCTGGAAAATAAAAAGGGAATCATCATCAATATGTGCTCTATTGCTTCTAGTCTAGCAGGTGGCGGTGGACACGCTTATACTTCTTCGAAGCACGCCTTGGCTGGCTTCACCAAGCAGTTGGCTCTAGACTATGCAGAAGCTGGGATTCAGGTCTTTGGTATCGCTCCAGGAGCCGTCAAGACGGGTATGACCGCTGCTGACTTTGAACCAGGTGGTTTAGCAGACTGGGTGGCTAGTGAAACCCCAATCAAACGTTGGATTGAGCCAGAGGAAATATCAGAGATTAGCATTTTCTTAGCAAGTGGAAAAGCAAGTGCCATGCAAGGACAAATCCTGATAATAGATGGTGGCTGGTCTTTGAAGTAGGAGTAGTTGGATGGAAATCAAAAATCACTTTGGAGTTTATGGTGTTTGCTATAAACATGGTTACCTTCTTTGTATTCAAAAAACAGCAGGTCCCTACAAAAATAGGTTAGACCTTCCCGGTGGCAGTCAGCAACTTGGTGAAGGACTGACGGAAACGCTGATTAGGGAAGTCATGGAAGAGACGGGATTTACCGTTAGAAGCTACTCCAATCCTCGAATCTACGATGTTTTCGTCAGGGAAGAGTTAACAAATTTTATAGTTCACCATATCATGGCATTGTATGATGTTGATATAAACGAGAAGGAAGCTCAAGTTACGATTTCTGAAACTGTCTCTGACGGTGCGAATGATTCACTGGGATATGTTTGGATGGATATTCAAAAAATCACAGAAGAAAATGCATCGCCATTAGTCTTGAAGGTTAAGTCTGAATTATTAGGATTTCCAGAACTGGACAAGACTTCTTACATGAATTGGAAGGTGAATGATGAGAAACCAACTTGCCCTTAGTGGAGAACAAATTGTTGAAAAAGTTTATCCTAAGTTATTTCACCACGTCGGTATGATTCGTGGGGAATACTTGTTGAGAGAGCTCAATCAAAACATCCTGTTACCAAGTTGTCAGCAATTTGTAAAAGATTATCTAGATACTATCTGCTCCTTCTACTCAGATGAAGAGGTATGGTATCGTTTTTCTGAATTAACAAATACAGAAGCCAATTGTTTAGAGGGAACTAAAGAGTATTTTGATGAAAATCATCCCTTGTTTGGATATAGAGGAACTAGGCGTTTACTGGCATGTCCGGATGAATTTCAGGCTGAGGTAAATGTCGTTACAGAAGTTTATCAAAACAATCCCAATCTATCCGTTATCTTTCCTTTTGTCAATGATGCCGAGCAGTTAAAGCAAGCTATTAGAGTATTGCGTGAGTATAGTTTTACTGGGAAAGTCGGTACAATGATTGAATTACCGTCAGCGTATTTCGACTTAGACAGAATATTGGAAACAGGCATTTCAAAGATTGTAGTTGGAATGAATGATTTGACTTCTTTTGTTTTTGCGACTGTGAGAAATAGTCAATGGCATGATATGGAAAGTCCCATTATGTTAGATATTCTGAGACAGATGCAGGATAAAGCAAGGACGAAAAAGATTGACCTTGCTGTGGCAGGTTATCTGAATACTTCTTTCATACAAAAAATGAATCAGATGGGTATCGAATGCATTATCCATTACAGCTCTATTCCAGAGATTTTTGATTTAGAAATTGACCATCCAGACCATCTCAAACACATAAAAGAAGAAAGTAAAAAATTACAAAGGAGCAACCTATGACGCCGCAAGAAATGTGGAATAAATACAAGCAAATCAATCCTTCTATCGGAGATGAAATCGATGCTTGGGTTTTTGGAGTAGATGCTGATCTCTTGGCAGATTTGGTTTTAAGAGGAGAAAAGACAGCAACTGCTTCTGCCTACGACCTCTACGCACTAGAAGCCGAACCTCTTCCACAAAAAGGGACCTTCGATGTCATTTTAGATAGTCAAAATCAGGCTGTCTGCATTGTCGAAATTACCAAGGTTTCCGTTCAGCCTTTCAATCAAGTTTCTGCTGACCATGCCTTCAAAGAAGGTGAGGGAGACAAATCTTTAGCCTATTGGCGTCAGGTTCATGAGGACTGTTTCACCGAGTGGATGAGTGAGGCTGGGCTGACTTTTACGCCTGACAGCAAGGTCGTTTTAGAAGAATTTCGCAAGGTCTACCCACTTTAGACTGCAGAAGGAAGAAAGTTTTGGAAATTACCTTCCAATCCTTTTTTCTTAGGCAAAACATGATATAATAAGTTTGTTTGAAGAAGAGCTCTAGCTCTTAAACTTAGATAGGAGAAAATTATGCAAGCAGTTGAACATTTTATTAAGCAATTTGTTCCTGAACATTATGATTTATTTTTAGACTTGAGTCGTGAGACCAAGACGTTTTCTGGGAAGGTAACCATCACTGGTCAAGCACAGAGTAACCGTATTTCCCTGCACCAAAAAGACTTGGAAATCGCTTCTGTAGAAGTTGCAGGTCAAGCTCGTCCATTTACAGTAGACCATGACAATGAAGCCCTTCATATTGAATTGGCTGAGGCTGGTCAAGTTGAAGTGGTTCTTGCCTTTTCAGGAAAAATCACAGACAACATGACAGGGATTTACCCTTCTTATTACACAGTTGATGGAGTGAAGAAGGAAGTCTTGTCTACTCAGTTTGAGAGCCATTTTGCGCGCGAAGCCTTCCCATGTGTGGATGAGCCAGAAGCCAAAGCAACATTTGACCTCTCTCTTCGTTTTGACCAAGCAGAAGGTGAATTGGCCTTGTCTAACATGCCAGAGATCGAAGTTGAAAACCGCAAGGAAACAGGTATCTGGAAGTTTGAGACAACACCTCGCATGTCATCTTACTTGTTAGCTTTTGTCGCTGGTGATTTGCAAGGTGTGACGGCTAAAACTAAAAACGGTACCCTCGTAGGTGTTTATTCAACCAAAGCCCACCCACTATCTAATCTTGACTTCTCACTAGATATCGCTGTTCGCTCTATCGAGTTTTACGAAGATTACTACGGAGTTAAGTATCCAATCCCTCAATCTCTTCATATTGCTCTTCCTGACTTCTCAGCTGGTGCTATGGAAAACTGGGGTCTTGTAACCTACCGTGAAGTTTACTTGGTTGTGGATGAGAATTCTACCTTTGCCAGCCGTCAACAAGTTGCCCTTGTTGTGGCCCATGAATTGGCTCACCAATGGTTTGGGAACCTCGTTACTATGAAATGGTGGGATGACCTTTGGCTCAATGAAAGTTTTGCCAACATGATGGAGTACGTCTGTGTGGATGCCATTGAGCCAAGCTGGAATATCTTTGAAGATTTCCAAACAGGTGGAGTGCCTCACGCTCTTGAACGCGATGCGACTGATGGTGTTCAATCTGTCCACGTCGAAGTTAAACATCCAGATGAAATCAATACGCTCTTTGACGGAGCTATAGTCTATGCCAAAGGAAGTCGCCTCATGCACATGCTTCGTCGTTGGCTAGGTGATGCTGATTTTGCCAAAGGTTTGCATGCCTACTTTGAAAAACATCAATACAGCAATACAATTGGTCGTGATCTTTGGGATGCTCTTGGTCAAGCGTCAGGACGTGATGTTGCAGCTTTCATGGATTCTTGGTTGGAACAACCTGGTTATCCAGTTCTCACTGTCAAAGTTGAAAATGATGTCTTGAAGATCTCACAAAAACAATTCTTCATCGGTGAGAACGAAGATAAGAACCGTCTCTGGGTTGTGCCACTAAACAGCAACTGGAAAGGTTTACCTGATACACTCGAAACTGAAAGCATCGAAATCCCTGGCTACGCAGCTCTTCTTGCAGAAAACAAAACAGCACTTCGTCTCAACACAGAAAATACAGCCCACTACATTACAGACTATCAAGGAGACTTGTTAGATGCTGTTCTTTCTGACCTAGTTGATCTTGATAACACAAGCAAATTGCAAATCGTCCAAGAACGTCGTTTGCTTGCTGAGGCAGGGCATATTTCTTATGCTGACTTGCTCCCAGTTCTTGATAAACTTGCTAAGGAAGAATCTTACCTTGTCGTTTCAGCTGTTTCTCAAGTAATTTCTGCCCTTGAGCGCTTTATCGATGAAGGAACAGAAGCTGAAAGAGCCTTCAAAGCTTTGGTTGCTAAATTGGCTCGTCACAACTATGACCGTCTTGGTTTTGAAGCTAAAGATGATGAATCAGATGAGGATGAATTGGTTCGTCAGTTGGCTGTTTCTGTGATGATTCGCTCAAATGATGCAGAAGCTAGCCAAGTCGCTAGCCAAATCTTCGCGGCTCACAAGGAGAATCTTGCAGGACTTCCAGCAGCTATTCGCTCACAAGTTCTGATCAATGAGATGAAACATCATGAGACTAAAGACTTGTTAGCACTTTATCTTGATACTTATACTCACGCAACAGATGCTGTCTTTAAACGTCAGTTGGCAGCCGCTCTTGCCTATAGTAAAGATGCGAACAATATCCAAACCTTGATTGCTTCTTGGAAGGACAAATTTGTGGTCAAACCACAAGACTTGTCTGCTTGGTATTACCAATTCCTAGCTCATCAAGCAACTCAGGAAACAGCTTGGTCTTGGGCGCGTGAAAACTGGGCTTGGATTAAGGCAGCTCTTGGTGGAGATATGAGCTTTGATAGCTTTGTTATCCTTCCTGCACACGTATTTAAGACTCAGCAACGCTTGGCAGAGTACAAGGAGTTCTTTGAGCCACAACTTTCTGATCTTGCTCTTAGCCGTAACATCGGTATGGGAATCAAGGAAATTGCAGCGCGTGTTGACTTGATTAACCGTGAAAAAGCTGCAGTGGAAGCAGTCGTTCTTCAATACGGAAACGCATAAATAAGCCTAAAATAAAAAGAAAACTCAGCTATCTCATGTAATACTCTTCGAAAATCAAATTCAAACCACGTCAGCGTCGCCTTACCGTAGATATGGTTACTGACTTCGTCAGTCTTATCTGCAACCTCAAAACTGTGTTTTGAGCAACCTGCGGCTAGCTTCCTAGTTTGCTCTTTGATTTTCATTGAGTATAAAATGAAGAGAGTTGAGTTTTTTTTAAGGCAAATTTGGTATAATGGTTTTAATAAGGAGGAGTTTCTCATGATAAAAATCTTATTGGTTGAGGATGACCTAGGCCTGTCAAATTCAGTATTTGACTTTTTAGACGATTTTGCGGATGTCATGCAGGTATTTGATGGGGAAGAAGGTCTCTACGAAGCTGAGAGTGGCGTCTATGACTTGATTTTGCTCGATTTGATGTTGCCTGAAAAAAATGGCTTCCAAGTATTGAAAGAATTGCGTGAAAAGGGGATTACGACACCAGTTCTGATCATGACTGCCAAGGAAAGTTTGGATGACAAGGGACATGGATTTGAACTGGGAGCGGATGATTATCTGACTAAACCTTTCTACCTAGAAGAACTCAAAATGCGGATTCAAGCCCTTCTCAAACGTTCGGGTAAGTTTAATGAAAACACCTTGACTTATGGAAATATTGTAGTTAATTTGTCAACCAATACCGTTAAGGTTGAAGATACTCCTGTCGAATTGCTGGGGAAAGAGTTTGATTTATTAGTTTATTTCCTTCAAAATCAAAATGTTATTTTGCCGAAAACTCAGATTTTTGATCGTCTATGGGGATTTGATAGTGACACAACGATTTCAGTTGTCGAAGTTTACGTTTCAAAAGTCCGTAAGAAATTAAAAGGAACCACTTTTGCAGAGAATTTACAAACCTTGCGCAGTGTTGGGTATATTTTAAAAGATGTTCAGTAAACTAAAAAAAACATGGTATGCGGATGACTTTAGTTATTTTATCCGTAACTTTGGTGTCTTCACTCTGATTTTTTCCACCATGACTCTGATTATTTTGCAAGTCATGCATTCGAGTCTCTATACTTCGGTGGATGATAAGCTCCACGGACTGAGTGAAAATCCTCAGGCAGTTATTCAGCTTGCTGTAAATAGGGCAACAGAAGAGATTAAAGATTTAGAGAATGCCGCTACAGATACTAGTAAGACTGAGATAAAACCCAATGTCAGTTCCAACACAGAAGTCATTCTTTTTGATAAAAATTTTACCCAGCTCCTTTCTGGAAATCGATTTTTGGGCTTGGATAAGATTAAGCTAGAGAAGAAAGAACTAGGTCATATCTATCAGATTCAGGTTTTTAATAGCTATGGACAGGAAGAAATCTATCGCATGATCTTGATGGAAAACAATATCAGTTCGGTTTCAACCAATATCAAGTATGCAGCTGTCTTGATTAATACCAGTCAGTTGGAGCAGGCCAGTCAAAAGCATGAGCAATTGATTGTGGTCGTGATGGCTAGTTTCTGGATTTTGTCTTTGATTGCTAGTCTCTATCTAGCTCGAGTCAGTGTTCGTCCTCTGCTTGAGAGCATGCAGAAGCAGCAATCCTTTGTGGAAAATGCCAGCCATGAGTTACGAACTCCACTTGCAGTTTTGCAAAATCGTTTAGAGACCCTTTTTCGTAAGCCAGAAGCTACCATTATGGATGTGAGCGAAAGCATTGCATCGAGTTTGGAAGAAGTCCGAAATATGCGTTTTTTGACGACAAACTTGTTGAACTTAGCTCGACGAGATGATGGAATTAAGCCAGAACTTGCAGAAGTTCCAACCAGCTTTTTTAACACGACTTTCACAAACTATGAGATGATTGCTTCTGAAAATGACCGTGTCTTCCGTTTTGAAAATCGCATCCATCGAACGATTGTCACAGATCAGCTTCTTTTGAAACAGTTGATGACTATCCTATTTGATAATGCTGTCAAGTATACTGAGGAGGATGGTGAAATTGATTTTCTTATCTCGGCGACCGATCGCAATCTGTATTTACTGGTTTCTGATAATGGAGTCGGTATTTCAGCAGAAGATAAGAAGAAAATTTTTGATCGTTTTTATCGAGTAGACAAGGCTAGAACCCGCCAAAAAGGTGGTTTTGGTTTAGGATTATCCTTAGCCAAGCAAATTGTAGATGCGCTAAAAGGAACCATTACTGTCAAAGATAATAAACCAAAGGGAACAATCTTTGAAGTGAAGATTGCCATCCACACACCATCGAAAAAGAAAAAATAAAAATATCGCTCCAGACGGGGCGATATTTTGGATTATGTGATTTTCAGTCCGTCTCGCTAAGTCAGGTGTGAGACATGCAAACCACCCGTTTTAGGGGTGGTCATGATTAAAATAATATAAAAATCTTGACAGATAAGCTTAAAAAATGTAAACTATTTACTGGTTAATTAATTGGTTAAATAACCAATTTAGAAAACTATTTAATCAAGTAAAGGAAGTTAAGAAAAAGCTTCATCATTTATTGAAATGAGGGATTTATGAAATTCAGTAAAAAATATATAGCAGCTGGATCAGCTGTTATCGTATCCTTGAGTCTTTGTGCTTATGCATTGAACCAGCATCGAACGCAGGAAAATAAGGACAATAATCGTGTTTCTTATGTGGATGGCAGCCAGTCAAGTCAGAAAAGTGAAAACTTGACACCAGATCAGGTTAGCCAGAAAGAAGGAATTCAGGCTGAGCAAATTGTCATCAAAATTACAGATCAGGGCTATGTGACGTCACACGGTGATCACTATCATTACTATAACGGGAAAGTTCCTTATGACGCCCTCTTTAGTGAAGAACTTCTGATGAAGGATCCAAACTACCAACTTAAGGATGGAGATATTGTCAACGAGGTTAAGGGTGGCTATATCATCAAGGTCGATGGAAAATATTATGTCTATTTGAAAGATGTAGCTCATGCTGATAATGTTCGAACTAAGGATGAAATCAACCGTCAAAAACAAGAACACGTCAAAGATAATGAGAAGGTCAGCTCTGATGTTGCTGTAGCAAGGTCTCAGGGACGCTATACGACAGATGATGGTTATGTCTTTAATCCAGCTGATATTATCGAAGATACGGGTGATGCTTATATCGTTCCTCATGGAGGTCACTATCACTATATTCCAAAAAGTGATTTGTCTGCTAGTGAGTTAGCAGCAGCTAAAGCTCATTTAACTGGCAAAAATACGCAACCAAGTCAGCTAAGCTATTCTTCAACAGCTAGTGATAATACTAATCAAGCTATAGAGAAAGAATCAACTAGCAAGCCAGAAAGCAAAGTTGAAAATCTCCAAAGTCTATTGAAAGAACTCTACGATTCACCTAGCGACAAACGTTACAGTGAATCAGATGGTTTGGTTTTTGACCCTGCTAAGATTATCAGTCGTACACCAAATGGAGTTGCGATTCCGCATGGCGACCATTATCATTTTATTCCTTACAGTAAGCTCTCTCCTTTAGAAGAAAAGATTGCTAGAATGGTGCCTATCGGTGGTACTGGTTCTACGATTTCTACAAATGAAAAACCTAATGAAGTAGCGTCTAGTCTAGGAAGTCTTTCAAGCAGTCCATCTACTTTGAGTCATCCTTCCTTGCTTACAAATAAGGCTATCTCTTCAACATCTGATGGTTATATCTTTAATCCAAAAGATATTGTCGAAGAAACTGCTACAGCTTATATTGTCAGACATGGTGATCATTTCCATTACATTCCTAAGTCGAATCAAATTGGGCAGCCGACTCTTCCAAACAATGGTCTAACAACACCTTCGCCTTCTCTTCCAATCAATCCAGGAACTTCACATGAGGAACATGAAGAAGATGGGCACGGCTTTGATGCTAATCGTATTATTGCGGAAGATGAGCAAGGCTTTATTATGAGTCATGGTGATCATAACCATTACTTCTTCAAGAAGGATTTGACTGCTGATCAAATCAAGGCAGCGCAAGAACACTTGAAAGGTGTAACTCCAGCAACACCAAGCCCAGCCAATGATGATCACGATGGCGATGAGCATGACCACCATCATGGTGAAGACCATGATCATGGTTTTGATGCCAATCGTGTCATCAGTGAGGATGAACAAGGCTTTGTCATGTCACACGGAGATCACAATCATTTCTTCTTTAAGAAAGATTTGACAGCAGAGCAAATTAAGGCCGCACAGGATCATCTGAAAACACATCATGGTGTAGAACCTGTAAAACCTCTTGCTAAAACAGTAGAGTCTTTCTCAAGAGATGCTAGTGATGAAGAAAAGATTGCTTATATCTCTAAAACTTATGGCGTTCCACTTGAAGCTATTAGAATTTCAAACGGATTCTTTGTTTTTGGAAATCCAGACCAAGCCTACGATCCAACTCATATCCATCCCTATGCTGTTCGTAAAGAACACGTTCGACTGCCACTCCAAACTGGCAATCCAGAACTTGATTTCCTAAATGAACTCTATACCACTGCTTTGAGAGATGGTGTGTCTCCGTACAGCTTACAGGTAGAAAATGGTAGTTTTGTGATTCCTCATGGCGACCACAATCACTACATCAAGGTGCAAACTAAGGGCTATGAAGTAGCTTTGAAAAACAAGATTCCAGCTCTACAATCCAACTACCAACCTGGAGCTTTTGATGAGAAGGCAGTCTTGGAAAAAGTAGATCAACTTTTAACTGATAGCAGAAGCATCTACAAAGACAAGCCTATCGAACAAAGTCAGATTGAGTTAGCCTTAGGTCAGTTTACTGAAAACATAAAGAAACTGGCAACTAATTCTACAGCAGGTTATCTTGCGACACTGGATCTCTTTGATAAGCAATATATCCATATTGATGAAAGTGTCAAACCTGTTGAAACAAGTGATTTAGATAAGAAATATCAGGCCTTGATTGATAAAATCAATACACTGGATACAGACTCTTATGGACTTCCAAAGAAAGATCTTCTCGTTCGACTCCAAGAAGCTAAATTGGCTAAAGATGAGGCTGGTTTAGCAGCGGTTGAATCACAACTTCAAGCCTTGCAAGACTTTAATGACCGAACAGGTGTTACAACTGTGGAATACATCAAGTACTTCTACGAACACGTAAATGACGGTCGTTTGAGTGATGAACTTCGAAACAAAGTAGCTCAGTTGACTTGGACTTTGTATCAATCTCAATCCTTCCTTAAGGCAGCAGAATTGAACAAATTATTCCCAAGTATCTATCAGGCAAAACAAGAAGTGGAAGAAGCTTTGAAAGCTCAGCCAACTACTGCGAAATCAAGTCAGACAGTTCTAGATACTGAAAAAGTTGATAATCAAAGTGCCAAGACAGCTATTTATGGCTTCTTGAAAGAATTGTACGGAGACTTTATGCCTGAAGAGCATATGAATCATGTCAGCAAGGAACAAGTAGAAAGTCTTTTGAGCAAGGCAACTCAACTCTTAGAGCAAATCCAAGAAGAAGGAATCAGACAATCTTTGGGAGAAGAAGTAGAAAATCTCAAAGCTGCTACAAACAAGGCTGATGCAGACTTGGATGAAGTAAACAGTCAGGTAAAAGATGTCTTGACTCGTATCGCTAGTGTCCTTCAACAAGAGAAGGAAAATGCTGATCAAGATCCTCAGACACTTGTACTCTATCAAAAACTTTACGATATCCTCATGTCACTTCATGCTTACTTAGAAAACAATAAGGGTTCTGACGCGGACTTTGATAAGGTAGATGCTTTACTAGATCAACTTTCTGCTAAGAGTAAAGATAAGGCTGCTTTACTTGAATTGACAAAAGCTATTCTGATCTTGAATCAAGAAATCAAGTCAAAATCAAGAGCGAGTGAAGAAGCAAGTCCAGAAACAAATGGTGATAAGACAAGTCCCGAAACTGAAACATCAGCAACTGCGGAATCTAACAGTGAAACTGCTAGCGACGAAAACAAACCGAGCAACGCAACAGATTCTAAACCTGCTGAATCAACTTCAGAAAAGGAAACAGCAGAATCTACAACAAGTGCTGGAAATCAAGAAAAACCAGCATAATAAAAAAGTTGGTAGATAAAAAAGTTTGTGGTCGTAGATCTAGGAGATTTTCCAATTCAAGGCTGTTTCCTATTTCTCATTGTAATTATAAACCATGGTAAGATAAGAAAACGAGCATTTCCAACCGAGGAGGTGCTCGTTTTTTGATAGTTAGAAGTAGTTTTTATCCGTCTATTTAGAGTTGATTACAAGAAATTATTGACTTGAATGTGGATATAAGATTTATTCACTGATTATAATGTTTAAATAGCGCTCCAAAGCAAAGAATTATCCTCATGAGTATGAATCTTCTAAATTAACTACCTCCAGACAGTGTTCTGTCAAGCTATAGATGATCGAACAGACCTCTTTTAAGAAACGACGGTCATGTGAAACAGTGATGAGACCGCCTGGATAGGTTGCAAAGAGTTTTCTGATTTGGGGTTGAGAAGTGGGAGAAAAGTTTCGTGTGGGTTCATCCAGAAGGAGAAAGTTTGGTTTTCGTAGCACTAAATCCAAAAGCAGGAGTTTTCCCTGTTGTCCGCCAGATAAGGAGCGAATTTGATGCTGCATTTCTGGATAACTGAAATTGAGACTAGCTAAGTGGGATTGGATTTTCTGCAGTTCCTCTTTTTCCCCAGTTTTGCTGAGATAGGCTATTGGTGATAAATCCAATTGCAGTTTTTTGTGGTAATCTTGTGGCATAAAACCAAGCGAAATCTCTCTTTTATCATTAAGAAGTTGCTGTAACTTGGCTAACAGAGTTGATTTCCCAATACCATTTGGGCCGATGATACCGATTTTTTCTTGGCCACGGACAGTTAGTTGTAGTCCCTGAGACAAAATTCGCTCGCCGATGGACAAATTTTCTTTTTCCAGTTGGATTAAGACTTTAGAAGCCGGTAATGGCTGTATATCTGAGAAGAAAAGTCTGATTTCTTCCTCTTCAAGTGGTTTTTGGGTCATAGACTGAGCTGCCTTTTCAATACGTTTTTCTTGAGAGAGAACATTTTTCATCTTTTTAGCTAATAAGCGACCGGCAGTACTGTCTTTGGTAGCTCGAAGGGCAGTTTCTACATTTTGCTTGACTCGGCGATGCTTTTTCATGGTTTTGTCATAGGCTCTCTGGTCGTTAGCAGCTTGCTGGCTTTGTCTGACAAAATTAGCCTTTCTCTGCTCACTATAGCAATCATAGTCTAAATGCTCTACTAACGTTTCTGCTTCTTTACGGTGCTTGACCAGTCGCAAGTGGACAATAGTGTCTGCCGTTTGAGAAAGAAAGTCTTCATCATGGGAAATGAAAATAACAGTTTGTCTAATATTTTGAATCTGATTTTTTAGCCAATCAACCGTCTCAAGGTCTAGGTCATTTGAAGGTTCATCTAAAAATAGGATTTCAAAGGGTTTAGCTAACTCATGGATGAGCTGAATTTTCAAAGCTTCGCCCCCTGATAGACTGCCAATCTTTTGGTCGCTAGCAAATCGATTGCTATCAAAATGCAATTCCTCAGCCAAACGATAGAGGACACTGTAATCTAAATCAATAGTATCTAAAAAGAAGTAGTCGTGTAAAGTTTTCTTTTTCAGGTCCTCAGGGACTTTTTGAGGAATGTAGGATATTGATTGATAATCAGATTGAATGTCTCCCCTGATAGTGAAATCAGGCAAAGCTTCCCCCATTAGAGTTTTAAGCAAGGTTGATTTGCCATTTCCTTCTTCGCCAATAATAGCTAGCTTTTCCCCGTCTTGGATGGTCATGTTTAAGTCTGAGACAAGGTCTCGTAAATCTTTATTTTGTGTGATGGTCAGGTGATTGATTTTTATCATATGATTGCCCTTTCTAGAATGTTCATAGTGCATAACAAAAAGCTCTACTTTACCTAGTAGAGCCAAAGTTTATGTCAAAAAACTCTATTAATACTCTTCGAAAATCTCTTCAAACCACGTCAGCGTCGCCTTACCGTAGATATATGTAACTGACTTCGTCAGTCTTATCTACAACCTCAAAGCAGTGCTTTGAGCAACCTGCGGCTAGCTTCCTAGTTTGCTTTTTGATTTTCATTGAGTATAAAATGCCAGAAGAAAGAGCATAAAAGAGCACACAAAAAGAGACAAAAACAAGATCTACTAAATAAAGGTTCTTTATTTGATAGACTTAGTTGTTCATGTCTCCATTACCTCCGAGTATTAGTATCTTTATACTATACCTTTAAGGAAATTTTGTCAACAGAAAACTGGAAATTCTATGCTCTAAAATCCATAGAGAGTTAGTACGTGTTTGACATGCTCGTAATGGAACTTGTCATAGTTGCGCCAAGCGGTACGTGCTTGATCGTTTAGTTTTAGGCTACCTAATCCAATCAGAAGACTGGTGCGTTGGTAAAATTTCTCAAGGTCGATTAAGATACTGTTGTTCAACTTTTCCGCTTTTTTGAGCTCTTGCAGAGTAGTATTTAGCAGCTCTTGCAGTCGAATATCATCTGCCGTACCTTGTTTACAGTTTTGGTAGCTTTTATTTAACTCGGATAGGAGTTGGGTTGCATTTGTAATGAGTTCTTTGGGGCATCATCCTTGCTATCATGTATTCTTGCCTATAGTATAGCACCAAAAAATATAGTGATAAATATATTAAAAAATCGAATGTTAATTACAAAGTTTGGTGGGCTGATTTGTAGCCTTTTCATGGTATAATCAAGAGAGTAAATCTTTATGGAGGAAGTATGAAATTAAATATTCAAGAAATTCGTAAGCAGTCTGAAGGCTTGCATTTTGAACAAACCTTAGACCTAGCCGCAGACCTACGTGCACGTAATCAAGAAATTTTAGATGTAAAAGATATCCTTGCAGTTGGGAAAGTACAGTACGAAGACCGTATGTATTTCTTAGATTATCAGTTGTCTTACACCATTGTCCTTGCTTCAAGTCGTAGTATGGAGCCAGTTGAGTTAGTTGAATCTTATCCAGTAACGGAAGTTTTCATGGAAGGTGCAACTAACCAACTAGATCAGGAAGTTTTAGACGATGATTTGGTCTTGCCTATCGAAAATGGAGAACTTGACCTTGCTGAGAGCGTGTCAGACAATATCCTACTAAACATTCCTATCAAGGTCTTGACGGCTGAAGAAGAGGCTGGTCAAGGATTTGTTTCAGGAAATGACTGGCAAATCATGACAGAAGAAGAATACCAAGCTCAACAAGCAGTTAAGAAAGAAGAAAACAGTCCTTTTGCTGGCTTGCAAGGACTATTTGATGGAGACGAATAATGGTCTTGTCAAAAAAACGAGCACGAAAGGTGCTAGAAGAAATCATTGCTCTTTTTCCAGATGCCAAGCCCAGTCTTGATTTTACCAATCATTTTGAACTCTTGGTTGCGGTCATGTTGTCAGCCCAGACGACGGATGCAGCGGTAAATAAGGCCACACCAGGTCTCTTTGCTGCCTTTCCAACGCCACAAGCCATGTCTGTTGCGACAGAGGGTGAGATTGCTTCACACATTTCTCGCCTGGGACTGTATCGGAATAAGGCTAAATTTCTAAAAAAATGTGCTCAACAACTACTAGACGATTTTGATGGTCAAGTCCCTCAGACACGTGAAGAATTAGAAAGTTTAGCAGGTGTTGGTCGCAAGACGGCCAATGTTGTCATGAGTGTGGGATTTGGGATTCCAGCTTTTGCAGTGGATACTCATGTGGAGCGTATTTGTAAGCACCACGATATCGTTAAAAAGTCAGCGACACCACTTGAGGTGGAAAAGCGGGTCATGGATATCTTGCCACCGGAGCAGTGGTTAGCAGCCCATCAGGCTATGATTTATTTTGGAAGAGCCATTTGTCATCCTAAAAATCCAGAGTGTGACCAGTACCCACAGTTATATGATTTTAGCAATTTATAAGATGGGGTTTCAAAAGTTTTTGCTTGATTTTAAGCATGCTTTGTGCTATAGTAATTGATAATTAAATATTCCTTTAAACCTGTCCCGTGAGGCAGGCAAGGAGCGCGATAAAGTAGAAGGGTGAAGTCTATACTGTTTGCAGTAGGGCTTGCTTAGCTATACATTTCAAGTCTCCTTGTTTAAGGAGACTTTTCTTTTTGGAGGTTTGTCATGAAGACAAAAGAAGTTGTAGACGAATTGACCGTCAAACGAGCGATTACGCGTATTACATATGAGATTATCGAACGCAACAAAGATTTGAATAAAATCGTCTTGGCTGGTATTAAAACTCGTGGCGTCTTTATCGCCCACCGTATCCAAGAACGTTTGGAGCAGCTAGAAAATCTTTCAGTTCCTGTTGTGGAATTGGATACCAAACCTTTCCGTGATGATGTTAAAAGTGGAGAAGATACTTCTTTGGTTTCTGTTGATGTGACAGACCGTGAAGTTATTTTGGTGGACGATGTGCTCTATACAGGCCGCACTATCCGTGCTGCTATTGATAATATTGTAGGTCATGGTCGTCCTGCGCGCGTGAGTTTAGCAGTTCTAGTCGATCGTGGACATAGAGAATTGCCAATCCGTCCAGATTACGTTGGAAAAAATATCCCAACCAGTCGTTCTGAAGAAATCATTGTAGAGATGGCAGAACTTGATGGCCAAGACAGAGTTCTGATTACTGAAGAAGCTTAGAAAGCTAAAGGAGTAGCCATGTCAGAAAATCAACAAGCATTGAACCATGTGGTATCCATGGAAGACCTCACTGTCGATCAAGTGATGAAATTGATCAAGCGAGGAATAGAGTTTAAAAACGGTGCTCAACTTCCTTATGAAGACCATCCGATTGTCTCCAATCTTTTCTTTGAGGATTCTACACGGACGCATAAGTCCTTTGAAGTGGCAGAGATTAAACTGGGATTGGAACGACTTGACTTTGATGTGAAAACTAGTTCGGTTAATAAGGGTGAGACACTTTATGATACCATTTTGACTCTGTCTGCTTTAGGAGTTGATGTCTGTGTGATTCGCCACCCTGAGGTCGACTACTACAGAGAGTTAATTGCTAGTTCGACGATTACGACTTCCATAATCAATGGTGGAGATGGTTCGGGACAACACCCTAGCCAAAGCTTGCTGGATTTGATGACTATTTATGAGGAATTTGGTCACTTTGAGGGTCTCAAGGTTGCGATTGCAGGTGACTTGGACCACTCACGCGTTGCCAAATCCAATATGCAGATTTTGAAACGCTTGGGAGCTGAACTTTACTTTGCTGGACCTGAGGAATGGAGAAGTCAAGAGTTTGCAGACTATGGACAGTTTGTAACCATTGATGAAATCATTGATCAGGTGGATGTCATGATGTTTCTCCGTGTGCAACATGAACGTCATGATAGTGGAGCTGTCTTTTCAAAAGAAGACTACCATGCCCAACATGGCCTGACTCAAGAACGTTATGACCGTTTGAAAGAAACAGCAATCCTCATGCACCCAGCCCCAGTCAATCGTGATGTAGAAATCGCAGATCACTTGGTTGAAGCACCAAAATCACGGATTGTCCAACAAATGACCAATGGTGTCTTTGTTAGAATGGCAATCTTAGAATCCGTACTGGCGAGTAGAAACGCCAACTAAAACACAAGACGTTAAAAGACGCCAGTGAGCGTCCACGAGAGGTGAAAATATGACAAAAAGACTTCTAGTACTAGAAGATGGCACAGTTTTTGAAGGCAAGGCCTTCGGAGCAGATATTGATGTAACAGGCGAAATCGTCTTTAATACAGGGATGACCGGCTACCAAGAATCCATTACAGACCAGTCTTATAATGGACAAATCTTGACCTTTACTTATCCTTTGGTGGGAAATTATGGAATTAACCGTGATGATTACGAATCCATTATTCCAACTTGTAAGGGAGTCGTTGTTTTTGAAGAAGCACGTAGAGCTAGCAACTGGCGCAACCAAATGACGCTAGATGAATTTTTGAAAGCCAAGAAAATTCCGGGTATTTCCGGGATTGATACGCGTGCACTTACCAAGATTATCCGTAAGCATGGTACCATGCGTGCAACTTTGACTCATGTTGGGGACAGCATGGATCATGTGACGGACCAGCTCCAAGCAACAGTTTTGCCGACAGACAATATCAAGCAGGTTTCTACTAAAACATCCTATCCAGCTCCAGGAGTTGGTTTGAGCGTGGTGCTAGTGGACTTTGGTCTCAAGCACTCAATCTTACGTGAACTTTCTAAGCGTAATTGTAACGTGACGGTTGTTCCTTATTCGACAACGGCAGAAGAAATTCTCCATCTCAATCCTGACGGAGTTATGTTGTCAAATGGTCCAGGTAACCCCGAAGATGTTCCACAGGCACTGGATATGATTCGCGGTGTACAAGGAAAAATTCCAATCTTTGGTATTTGTATGGGACACCAACTCTTTGCTATGGCAAACGGGGCTAAGACTTACAAGATGAAGTTTGGTCACCGTGGATTTAACCACGCGGTACGTGAAATTGCTACAGGACGTGTGGATTTTACAAGTCAAAACCATGGTTATGCAGTCAGCCGTGAGGATTTGCCAGAGCATTTGATTATCACCCACGAAGAAATCAATGACAAGTCAGTTGAAGGAGTTCGTCACAGATACCAACCTGCTTTCTCTGTTCAATACCATCCAGATGCAGCCCCTGGTCCACACGACGCAAGCTACCTATTTGATGAGTTTATCGAGATGATGGAAGCTTTTAAACAATCAAACTAAGAACGAGTAAAAGCTCGTCGGAGAATTTATTTAACTGAACACGGACGGAAAGCTCGGAATTTAGAGAAACCAACTTGGATTGTCAATCCTTCCTTAGTTTCCTAAAATTCAATCGCTTTCTATTCGTCCTTTGTATCTTATTTAATGTCGCTCTGTGAGGCGACGAATAGAAAGGCAGGTCGTTTCTTTTAGTCGCTATCAGGCGAACTAAAAACTCCCTGCACTAGATTTTTTACCGAAAAGTATCGTTTCGCTAAAAAATCGTTGGAGAATTTATTTAATGTCGCCCTGAGAGGCGACGAATAGAAAGGAGAAGATACATTGTTCGCGGAAGTGAACACGCCCTAAGAACTGTGTGAAAAAGCTAAACATCGTCTCGACGCTGAAGGCGTCTGCACCGAGTTTCCTATTTTCACTGTGTTCTTTACGGGCTTTGTATCATAAACTATGCCTAAACGTACTGATATTCAAAAAATTATGGTGATTGGTTCTGGTCCGATTATTATTGGTCAGGCCGCTGAGTTTGACTACGCTGGGACCCAGGCTTGCTTGTCGTTGAAAGAGGAAGGGTATGAGGTTGTCTTGGTTAACTCAAATCCTGCAACCATCATGACGGACAAAGAAATTGCTGACAAGGTTTACATTGAACCGATTACACTTGAGTTTGTGACACGTATTCTTCGTAAGGAGCGCCCAGATGCCTTGCTTCCAACCCTTGGTGGTCAGACAGGGCTCAATATGGCCATGGAATTATCTAAAAATGGTATCCTTGATGAGCTTGGTGTTGAGCTTCTGGGAACTAAATTATCTGCCATTGACCAAGCGGAGGACCGTGATCTCTTTAAACAATTGATGGAAGAGCTCAACCAACCAATTCCAGAATCTGAAATTGTCAACACAGTCGAAGAAGCTGTTGCCTTTGCAGCAACAATTGGCTACCCAGTCATCGTCCGTCCAGCCTTTACTCTTGGTGGTACTGGTGGTGGTATGTGTGCCAACGAGGAAGAATTGCGTGAAATCGCTGAAAATGGTTTGAAATTGTCACCTGTTACCCAATGTTTGATTGAGCGTTCAATTGCAGGTTTCAAGGAAATTGAGTACGAAGTGATGCGTGATTCAGCTGACAATGCTTTGGTTGTTTGTAACATGGAAAACTTTGATCCAGTCGGAATTCACACAGGAGATTCCATTGTATTTGCCCCTGCGCAAACCATGTCAGACTATGAAAATCAAATGCTTCGTGACGCAAGCTTGAGCATCATTCGTGCCCTTAAGATTGAAGGGGGATGTAACGTTCAGCTGGCCCTTGATCCACACAGCTTCAAGTACTATGTCATCGAAGTAAACCCTCGTGTATCGCGTTCGTCAGCCCTTGCTTCTAAGGCGACAGGATATCCGATTGCTAAGTTGGCTGCTAAGATTGCAGTAGGTTTGACTTTGGATGAGGTCATCAACCCAGTTACAGGTTCAACCTATGCCATGTTTGAACCAGCCCTTGACTACGTGGTTGCCAAGATTCCGCGTTTCCCATTTGACAAGTTTGAAAAGGGAGAACGCCGTCTTGGTACCCAGATGAAGGCAACTGGAGAAGTTATGGCCATCGGTCGTAACATCGAGGAATCTCTTCTTAAGGCTTGCCGCTCCCTTGAAATTGGGGTGCACCACAATGAAATGCCTGAACTTGCAGCAGTTTCTGATGATGCCTTGATTGAAAAAGTTGTCAAAGCCCAAGATGACCGTCTCTTCTACGTGTCAGAAGCCATTCGCCGTGGCTACACACCAGAAGAAATTGCAGAGCTTACAAAAATCGATATCTTTTATCTCGATAAACTCCTACATATCTTTGAAATTGAGCAGGAGTTGGGTGCCCATCCACAAGATATTGAAGTTTTGAAAATAGCTAAACTTAATGGCTTCTCAGACCGTAAGATTGCTGAACTATGGAAAACGACTGCTGATCACGTTCGCCAACTTCGCTTGGAAAACAAGATTGTTCCAGTTTATAAGATGGTAGATACTTGTGCGGCAGAATTTGACTCTGAAACACCATATTTCTATTCAACTTATGGTTGGGAAAATGAATCTATCAAATCTGAAAAAGAATCTGTACTGGTCCTAGGTTCTGGTCCAATCCGTATCGGTCAAGGGGTTGAGTTTGACTACGCCACTGTTCACTCTGTTAAGGCGATTCAAGCTGCTGGTTATGAAGCAATCATCATGAACTCAAATCCAGAGACAGTTTCTACAGACTTTTCTGTATCAGATAAGCTCTACTTTGAACCATTGACTTTCGAAGATGTTATGAACGTCATTGATTTGGAACAACCAAAAGGTGTTATCGTTCAGTTTGGTGGTCAGACAGCCATTAACCTTGCGGAGCCATTGGCAAAAGCAGGTGTGACCATCCTTGGTACACAGGTTGCTGACTTGGACCGCGCGGAAGACCGTGACCTCTTTGAGCAAGCTCTTAAAGACTTAGATATTCCTCAGCCACCAGGACAAACGGCTACCAATGAAGAAGAAGCAGTTCTTGCAGCTCGCAAGATTGGTTTCCCAGTCCTCGTTCGCCCATCTTATGTCTTGGGTGGACGTGCCATGGAAATCGTTGAAAACGAAGAGGACCTCCGTTCTTACATGCGTACCGCTGTTAAGGCTAGTCCAGACCACCCAGTGCTTGTTGACTCATACATCGTTGGGCAAGAGTGTGAAGTTGATGCCATTTCAGACGGAGAAAATGTTCTTATCCCTGGTATCATGGAGCATATCGAACGTGCCGGTGTCCACTCAGGTGACTCAATGGCCGTTTATCCTCCACAAACCTTGTCGCAAAAGGTGCAAGAAACAATCGCAGACTATACTAAACGCCTAGCAATTGGTCTTAACTGTCTTGGAATGATGAACATCCAGTTTGTTATTAAGGATGAAAAAGTCTACGTTATTGAGGTCAATCCACGTGCCAGCCGTACCGTTCCATTCCTTTCTAAGGTTACCAATATTCCTATGGCTCAGGTAGCGACCAAGCTCATTCTTGGTCAAAGTTTATCAGAACTTGGCTACCAAGATGGTCTTTACCCTGAAAGCACTCGCGTTCATATCAAGGCACCTGTCTTCTCCTTCACGAAACTAGCTAAGGTAGATAGCTTACTCGGGCCTGAAATGAAGTCAACAGGTGAAGTTATGGGTTCTGATACGACTTTGGAAAAAGCTCTCTATAAAGCCTTTGAAGCTTCTTACTTACACTTGCCAACCTTTGGTAACGTTGTATTTACCATCGCTGATGATGCAAAAGAAGAAGCCTTGGACTTAGCTCGTCGTTTCCAAAATATTGGCTATGGAATCCTCGCGACAGAAGGGACAGCAACCTTCTTTGCCAGTCATGGCTTGCAAGCCCAACCTGTTGGTAAGATTGGTGATGACGATAAGGATATTCCAAGCTTTGTTCGTAAAGGAAGAATTCAAGCTATCATTAATACAGTAGGAACCAAACGAACTGCAGACGAAGATGGTGAGCAGATTCGCCGTTCAGCTATTGAACACGGAGTGCCCCTCTTCACAGCCCTAGATACAGCTAACGCCATGCTCAAAGTATTGGAAAGCCGTAGTTTTGTTACAGAAGCAATCTAGTTTAGAAAAGTTTTTCACAGTTTAAAAGCCAGCGTCAGAAAACGCTGGCTTTTGCGATATTAGTTCATGCTATTCAACTATCAGTTCTTCACTCAATGATAATTATGAATTGTGATACGATAAGAATAAATTGAGAATGGTTTATGATGTTAATCGTTCCCCTTTTTTGTAATTCTAGTATATCAGAGTCAATATATATTTGTATGGTACTACCTTTTGCAAAAATGGCTATTTCAGGTTAAAAAAACGACATTTCAGATTTTCTGTTCCAGAAATAGCTATCGCTATGATATAATTATTTTATGATTATTACTATTCCTATAAAAAACCAAAAAGATATTGGCACACCATCTGATTCAGTCGTTGTTCTCGGCTATTTTGATGGTATACACAAGGGGCATCAAGAATTATTTCGCGTTGCCAATAAGGCTGCGAGAAAGGATTTATTGCCTATCGTCGTTATGACCTTTAATGAATCTCCAAAGATCGCTTTAGAGCCTTATCATCCTGATCTGTTTTTACATATTTTGAACCCTGCTGAACGTGAAAGAAAATTAAAACGAGAAGGCGTAGAAGAATTATATCTCCTTGATTTTAGTAGTCAATTCGCTAGTCTCACGGCAGAAGAATTTTTTGCAACTTATATCAAGGCTATGAATGCCAAAATTATTGTTGCAGGTTTTGATTATACATTTGGTTCTGACCAAAAAACGGCAGAAGACTTAAAGGATTACTTTGATGGAGAAGTCATTATCGTTCCACCTGTAGAAGATGAGAAAGGAAAGATTAGTTCAACTCGTATCCGTCAAGCTATTTTAGATGGAAATGTGAAAGAAGCAGGAGAACTTTTGGGGGCACCGCTTCCATCAAGAGGTATGGTGGTTCATGGCAATGCTCGTGGTCGTACGATTGGTTATCCGACAGCGAATTTGGTGCTTTTAGATCGTACTTATATGCCAGCAGATGGCGTTTATGTCGTTGATGTTGAGATTCAAAGACAGAAGTATCGTGCCATGGCTAGTGTCGGGAAAAATGTGACCTTTGATGGAGAAGAAGCCCGTTTTGAAGTCAATATTTTTGATTTTAATCAAGATATTTATGGGGAAACCGTCATGGTTTATTGGCTTGATCGCATTCGAGATATGACCAAATTTGACTCAGTCGACCAATTAGTGGATCAGTTAAAGGCAGATGAAGAAGTTGCTCGGAATTGGTCTTAAGAAATTGAGTAAACAAAAAAGAGGTTGTCTGTAACCCAAAAGATAGATGAATAAGTCTAACTTTTGAGGTCACGACACTACCTCTTTTTATTCTTTTTCAAAGGTGAATCCTTCTCCAAGGATTTCATGGGCTTCTGTAATGGTTATAAAGGCTTGAGGATCGATTCGATGAATCATTTCCTTCATTTTCACAATCTCATTTCTACCGACAATACAGTAGATAATCTTCAAATCTTTTTGACTATAGTAGCCTTGACCAGAAATAAAAGTAACGCCTCTTCCCAGGTCATCATTAATCGCTTTAGCAAGTTGGTCAGGACGTTTTGTGATAATCATAAAGCCTTTACCAGCATAGCCTCCTTCGCCAATCAAATCAATGACACGAGAAACGATAAAATCAAATAAGAGCGTGTAGGAAACCAATCTCAAGTCCTTGAAGATGAGGAGAATGAGCATGAGAATACAAAAATCTAAGATAAAGAGCAGTTTCCCCATTGATATATGAGTGTATTTATTGAGAATACGAGCTAGAATATCAGTTCCGCCAGTTGTACCACCAGCATTAAAGATAATTCCAAGACCGATTCCCAATAGAATTCCCGCTATAAGTGCAGTAATCAGTAAATCACCTTGAAGGTCAATATGAAGGGGAATACGCTCAAAAAAAGCCAACCAAGCTGACAAAGCTAAGGTTCCAAGCAAACTAGAATAGAGGGACTTTGCTCCAAAAATCTTCCAAGCTAGGATGAATAGAGGAATATTAATCAGCAGATTCATAAGGGAAACAGGAATTTCAAAAAGATAAAAGGTGATGAGGGTAATACCTGTTGCCCCTCCTTCAAAGAGATGATGAGGAACTACAAAATAAGTCAGCCCAAAAGCATAAATAGCAGCACCTAGTAAAATGGTAAAAATGGGGTAAATTTTTTTAATCATAGGAAACCTCTTTTCTTATAAGTTGATTATATCAAATTTTTACGGAAAATTTGATTGACTCCATTAGGATTTTTAATCTTTTTTTGATATAATTAGAAGTAAGAAAACCAATCTGAATCCTAAAATAGAAAGATTGATACTATGACAAAAATTAAGATTGTAACCGATTCATCTGTTACTATTGAACCTGAACTCGTAAAACAATTAGATATTACAATCGTTCCATTATCTGTAATGATTGATAATGTTGTTTATTCTGATGCGGATTTGAAAGAAGAAGGTAAATTTCTTCAGTTGATGCAAGCAAGTAAGAATCTTCCTAAAACAAGTCAACCGCCTGTAGGTGTCTTCGCTGAAGTTTTTGAGGACCTATGCAAAGATGGTAGCCAGATTCTTGCTATTCATATGTCCCATGCTCTTTCGGGGACTGTAGAAGCAGCACGCCAAGGTGCCAGCCTATCTACTGCCGACGTGACAGTTATTGATAGTTCCTTCACTGACCAAGCCTTGAAATTCCAAGTTGTTGAGGCTGCGAAATTAGCACAAGAAGGCAAAGATATGGCGGAAATTTTATCTCACGTTGAAGAGGTAAAAAACCATACAGAGCTCTATATTGGTGTTTCAACTTTGGAAAATCTTGTTAAAGGTGGACGAATTGGCCGTGTAACTGGATTGTTGAGCTCACTTCTCAATATTCGTGTTGTCATGCAAATGAAAGACCATGAATTGCAGCCAATTGTTAAAGGTCGTGGAGCTAAAACCTTTAAAAAATGGTTAGATGAGTTGACAACATCTCTCTCTGAACGTTCTGTAGCAGAGATTGGAATTTCATATTCTGGTAATGCTGACTGGGCAAAAGAGATGAAAGAAAGCCTACAAGCCTATGTTGAAAAACCAATTTCTGTTTTAGAAACCGGTTCTATTATTCAGACTCATACAGGTGAGAATGCGTGGGCTATTTTGGTACGTTACCATTCCTAAAAAAATAAAGAAAATGCGAATAAACAGCGTTTTTAACTTGACCTATAAGGGATTTTAGGATATGATTATATTTGTTAATTAGAAATTAATTTGGAGGAATCATTAACATGGCAAACAAACAAGATTTGATCGCTAAAGTAGCAGAAGCTACAGAATTGACTAAGAAAGACTCAGCAGCAGCAGTTGAAGCTGTATTTTCAGCAGTAGCTGACTACCTTGCAGCTGGTGAAAAAGTTCAATTGATCGGTTTTGGTAACTTTGAAGTTCGTGAGCGTGCTGCACGTAAAGGTCGCAACCCACAAACTGGTAAAGAAATCACAATTGCAGCTTCTAAAGTTCCAGCATTCAAAGCTGGCAAAGCTCTTAAAGACGCTGTTAAATAATCAGCCTTTAAAAAGCCTATTGTATCAAGCTTTCTAGCTTGGTCAGTAGGCTTTTTTTGTGTATAGGGGGCAAAAAAGGGGCAAAATACTATTTTTCACTTGTTTTAGGATGATGTCAACCAGCATTTTCGTTATTTTCTAAGAGTGATGAGTTTTTATTGTTTATCCGTAGGATGATCGACTATTTTAAATAATACTGTATTTCTAGCTTATACTCTTCTAAAATCTCTTCAAACCACGTCAGCTTCACCTTGGATTATATATGTGACTGACTTCGTCAGTCTTATCTACAACCTCAAAGCAGTGCTTTGAGCAACCTGCGGCTAGCTTCCTAGTTTTCTCTTTGATTTTCATTGAGTATTATTTGTCTCAAAATCAAACCATGAAGATGGATAATCGCATTCTATGATATTTTATTGATTTTCAGTTGAAGTCATATTAAAAATATTTAAGTAGAAAGAAAAGTCATATACTGTCTATTGAAAATATTATAAATCAGATAAAAAGACAGGTGAAACCTTCTGTGTTATACTAGAGATATGTTAGATTTGAAAGAATACGGTATTGTCATGTGGCCGGAGGAGAAGATTAGTTCTTTCCGTGAGAAACTTCTCGCTTGGTATGATGAAAATAAACGAGATTTACCCTGGCGTAGAAGTAAAAATCCTTATCATATCTGGGTATCTGAAATCATGCTCCAGCAGACCAGAGTGGATACGGTTATTCCTTACTACGAACGATTCTTGGACTGGTTTCCAACAGTAGAAAGTTTGGCGAATGCGTCTGAAGAGCGTTTGTTGAAGGCTTGGGAGGGACTGGGATATTATTCTCGAGTACGCAATATGCAGGCTGCGGCCCAGCAGATTATGGATGACTTTGGGGGTCAATTTCCAAATACCTATGAAGGAATTTCCAGTTTGAAAGGAATTGGCCCTTACACAGCAGGAGCCATTTCTAGTATTGCTTTTAACTTGCCTGAGCCAGCGGTCGATGGCAATGTCATGCGTGTTTTGGCGCGTCTATTTGAAGTCAATCACGATATTGGCATTCCAAGTAATCGTAAAATTTTTCAGGCGATGATGGAAATCTTGATTGATCCGGATCGTCCTGGCGACTTTAACCAAGCTTTGATGGACTTAGGGTCTGATATTGAGGCTCCTGTAAATCCTAGGCCAGAAGAAAGTCCAGTGAAGGACTTTAGTGCGGCATATCAGAATGGAAGCATGGATCGTTATCCAATTAAGGCTCCAAAGAAAAAGCCAGTTCCCATTTATCTAAAAGCACTAGTTGTGAAAAATGCTCAGGGGCAATTTCTACTTGAAAAAAATGAGAGTGAAAAGTTGTTGGCAGGATTTTGGCATTTTCCCTTGATAGAAGTAGATGAGTTTTCGCAAGAAGAGCAGTTTGACCTCTTCCATCAGGTTGCAGAAGAAAGTGTAAACTTTGGTCCCAGTCCAGAGGAGAGTTTCCGGCAGGACTATGACCTAGATGTTGATTGGCTTGATATTTATTTTGAAACTGTCAAGCATGTCTTTAGCCATCGCAAGTGGCATATTCAAATTGTAGCAGGTCAGGTGAGTGATTTCCATGATTTTTCAGATAGGGAAGTTCGCTGGCTTTCACCAGAAGAATTCAAGGATGTTCCACTTGCCAAACCACAACAAAAAATCTGGCAGGCTTATGAAAAAACCAACTTAGACAGTAGCAAAGACTAGCTATCGTGTCTTCTTGCTATTTTTTTGGTATAATAGTAGAGAAAAAGGTGAACAAATGAAAAAAATATTAATTGTAGATGATGAAAAACCAATCTCGGATATTATCAAGTTTAATATGACCAAGGAAGGTTACGAGGTTGTGACTGCTTTTAATGGTCGTGAAGCACTAGAACAATTTGAAGCAGAGCAGCCAGATATTATTATTCTGGATTTGATGCTTCCAGAAATTGATGGTTTAGAAGTTGCGAAGACTATTCGCAAGACAAGTAGTGTGCCTATTATCATGCTTTCAGCTAAGGATAGCGAATTTGATAAGGTTATCGGTTTAGAGCTTGGAGCGGATGACTATGTAACCAAACCGTTCTCAAATCGTGAGTTGCAGGCACGTGTCAAATCCCTTCTTCGTCGTACAGATTTGACTTCTGTAGATAATCAAGAGTCTGATGAAAAGAAAACTCAACCCTTGCAAATTGGGGACTTGGAGATTGTGCCAGATGCCTACGTGGCTAAAAAATATGGTGAAGAACTAGACTTAACTCACCGTGAATTTGAGCTTTTGTATCACTTGGCGTCTCATATCGGTCAAGTAATTACGCGTGAACACTTGCTTGAAACGGTCTGGGGTTATGATTATTTCGGAGATGTTCGGACTGTTGATGTAACGATTAGACGTTTGCGTGAAAAGATTGAAGACACACCAAGTCGTCCTGAGTATATCCTAACACGCCGCGGTGTTGGTTATTATATGCGAAATAATGATTAAACTAATTAAAGACACAGTTTTAACCAGTGATTTTATCTTTATCCTTATTTTACTTGGCTTTATTTTAGTCGTGACCTTGCTTTTACTAGAAAATCGTCGGGATAATATTCGATTGAAGCAAATCAATCAAAAGGTAAAAGACCTGATTGCAGGAGATTATTCTCAGGTATTGGATATGCAGGGAAGCTCTGAAATCACTAATATTACCAATAATCTCAATGATTTATCAGAAGTAATTCGCTTGACTAAAGAAAATCTGGAACAAGAGAGTAAACGGTTACACAGTATCCTCTCTTACATGACGGATGGAGTTCTTGCGACCAATCGTCGTGGGAAGATTACCATGATTAATGACACGGCTAAGAAACAGTTAGGTGTTCAGAAAGAAGATGTTCTCAACAAAAGTATTCTAGAGTTGCTTAAGATTGAAGGTGAGTATGAACTTCGTGATTTGATTACCCAAATTCCTGAGCTCATCATTGATTCTCAGGATGATAATGGTGAGTATCTGAGCCTTCGTGTACGCTTTGCCTTAATCCGTAGAGAGTCTGGCTTTATTTCTGGTTTGGTTGCTGTTTTACACGATACGACAGAGCAGGAGAAGGAAGAACGGGAACGGAGACTCTTTGTTTCTAACGTTAGTCATGAGTTAAGGACGCCTCTGACTAGTGTAAAATCCTATCTTGAAGCCTTGGATGAGGGAGCCTTGTCAGAACCTGTTGCACCAGACTTTATCAAGGTGTCTCTAGACGAAACCAACCGTATGATGAGGATGGTGACAGACCTTCTTCATCTTTCACGAATTGATAATGCAACCAGCCACCTGGATGTGGAATTGATTAATTTTACTGCATTTATTACCTTTATTCTCAACCGTTTTGATAAGATGAGGGGACCAGATGAAGAGAAAAAATATGAATTAGTCAGAGATTACCCCATTACTTCAGTCTGGATTGAGATTGATACAGATAAGATGACGCAGGTGATTGATAATATTCTCAACAATGCCATCAAGTATTCTCCAGATGGTGGGAAAATCACAGTGACCATGAAGACAACTGATGATCAGATGATTTTATCGATCTCAGACCAAGGCTTGGGTATTCCTAAGCAGGATTTACCTCGTATCTTTGACCGTTTCTATCGCGTTGACCGTGCTAGAAGTCGTGCCCAAGGTGGTACGGGTCTGGGGCTGGCTATTGCCAAAGAAATTATTAAACAACATAAGGGCTTTATTTGGGCCAAGAGTGAATACGGTAAGGGATCAACCTTCACCATTGTGCTCCCTTATGATAAGGATGCAGTGAAAGAAGAAGTATGGGAGGATGAAGTAGAGGACTAGAATGAGTGAAACAAGCTTTAAATACAGTATTTTAGCGTCGGGTTCCAGTGGAAATTCCTTTTATCTGGAAACTCCAAAAAAGAAGCTTTTAGTGGATGCAGGCTTGTCGGGCAAGAAAATTACCAGCCTACTTGCTGAAATTAATCGCAAGCCAGAAGATTTGGATGCCATCCTGATTACGCATGAGCATTCAGACCATATCCATGGAGTGGGTGTTTTGGCTCGAAAGTATGGTATGGATCTTTATGCCAATGAAAAGACCTGGCAGGCTATGGAGAATAGTAAGTATCTTGGCAAGGTGGATTCTTCGCAAAAACATATCTTTGAAATGGGCAAAACCAAAACCTTTGGAGATATCGACATCGAGAGTTTTGGTGTGAGCCATGATGCAGTCGCACCGCAGTTCTATCGCTTTATGAAGGATGATAAGAGTTTTGTCCTTTTGACAGATACAGGTTATGTCAGTGACCGTATGGCAGGGATTGTCGAAAATGCAGATGGCTATCTTATCGAGTCCAACCATGATGTAGAAATTTTGCGAGCAGGTTCTTACGCTTGGCGACTCAAACAACGAATCCTATCTGACCTAGGTCACCTTTCTAATGAGGACGGTGCTGAGGCCATGATTCGGACGCTAGGAAACCGCACTAAGAAAATCTACCTTGGACATTTATCTAAGGAGAACAATATCAAGGAGCTAGCTCACATGACCATGGTCAATCAGCTGGCTCAAGCTGATCTGGGAGTTGGAGTAGACTTTAAGGTATATGATACCTCACCAGATACCGCAACACCATTGACAGATATATAAAAGAGGCTGGAAAAAATCTTTAAAATAAAAGGATCTTTGTCAACTGTAGTGGGTTGAAGAAAAGCTAAAATCTAGAAAGGGCAAATTTTGTCCTTTCTTTTTTGATATTGTGAATCGTGGAAATCTGTTTTTTGAAGTTTTCAAAGTTCCGAAAATCAAAGGTATTGTATTGGATAAGATTATTAGTCTCTCCTAATTTTATGTTGGAATAAGGTAATTGCAGGGCGGTGATGCTTTCTTTAGAAAGATTCTAAAAAAGCCTGAAAGCAAGAATGAGCTAGCTCTAAATTCTTCTCAATGAGTACGCAAAACCTTACTCTAGAAGTAAAAATGTAATAGATTATAGTGGTGCTTTCATTCTTCTTAGCAACTCAAGAGTGTCTCTATAATCTTTTTAGTATTTAAGCACATACGAAAAGTCGGCGATACAATAGTTTACTACTATGCTGTTAGTAGCGTTTGATGACCATGTACTCATGAAATCTTTGATTAAATTGCTTCATGGCTTGGCATGACTTACAAATTGCCTTAAGTATTGAAGTAGAACAGTCTGGTGGACTGTTTTAGCCGGAATTTAGGAATATAATAACAAATGGTAAAAAAGATTAAGAACGATTTTAGTGTTTAGGACTTAGTATGAGAAAAAAGTTTTCAATATCAAGCAGTTGTGATAAAATGTAATTGTTTCATAGGATTCTTTCTAATCATTGTTTGATCGCTTTTTATCATAGATTTTATAGGACTTTTTCTACATCAAAATAGGCTCCATAATATCTATATGGGATTTACCCACTATAAATATTACAGAGCCTTTTTTATTAGAATGGCAATTTCCCTGCGAAAGCACCTAATTTTTTCTTAGTCGTTTCATCGATTTGTTCAAGAGCTGAGTTGATGGCTTGAACAGTCATATCAGAAAGGGTTTCGAGGTCTTCTGGGTCAACGACAGCTGGATTGAAGTCAATGCTGACAACTTTCTTATCGCCAGTTAAGGTCGCTTGGACAAGATCTTGAGCAGATTTGCCAACAAATTGCATAGCTGCAAGTTCAGCTTGGCTTTGTTCCATTTGTTTTTGAAGTTTTTGTGCTTGGCGCATCATGTTTTGCATGTTCATCATGTTGATTTACAGTTTCCTTTTATCTTATTTTCTTTCTTATTTTATCAATTTTGAGGTTAAAAGTCTATTGTTAGTATAAATCCCCCAACATTAAATTTTCTGAAAATTTATTAAAAAATGAGTGGAAACGTGGTATAATGAGACGTAAAATTAATTCAGGTTTTCTGAACCAATAGGAGTAAACAATGAAAAAACTAGGTTTTGTCCTTTTATCTTCAGCCTTGCTATTGACAGCTTGTGCTGTTAGGTTTGAAAAATCAGCAGATACAACCGATTCATCTAAGGTTACAGCCTTGTCTGAAGACAAGTAGAAAATGCTTGATAAGGCCACTGCTGACTATAAGACTTTTGTGCAAGAGCAAATCGATAAGCTATTGACAGATACGGAAGGCTAAATCTTGTCTAATAAAAAACTTTGTACTCTGGTTACCATTGTGTGGCTATCGAGAGTGCAAAGTTTTTTGATTTTCTAGTTAAAATGAAGACTGTATTCTTTATAATCACAAGGCTATTAAGGGAGCAGTTGACATCAAAATGATGATTTTGAGTTTTTATTATTTTTGCTTTGTAGCAAGGTAACATAGTCGCTTTTTGTGTGGAATAAGTGGGAAAGAAAAACAGTTTTTTGAGTTTGATCGATAAAGTAAAGCAAGATATATTGCCCGATAATTTTTCCTCGCGTGGGGTACTTACTGTTGATTTTTAGTCCTATTTTTTCATCTGCATCAAAGCCAGCTTCAGGAAAGGTATTTAAACTTTTTAAGCCGTCTAAAATTTTGGCCACAGTATTTTTAGCTGACTGGGGTGATAAAAGAACAGTGCTGATGTAGTTATGGATACTGTCAATTGCTTGACTCACTTCAGTAGATAGAATCACTTTATAAGCCATATCGTAGCCTCATATCATCTAGGGAAGTTCCTTGTCCGGATTCGTATTCTCTTAAGGCGCGTTCAGATTGGGCTTGTAGTTCTTGAATCAATCGTTCACGGTGTAAATCTTCTGCAGTTTTTATTGGCAAATCCTGTTCGAGAACAATCTGCTCTATAAAAAGACTAATAGCATCCGTCATAGTCATTCCTTTTTCCTTAATGATAGCTCTAGCTTGTTCCATTGATGATTCATTGATTTTAAAATTGTATTGCTTAGTAAGTGATGTAGTCATGGTATATCTCCAATCTATACTATATATAGCTAGTATATATATTTTCTATTTTTTAGGCAAGAAAAAACTTTGTACTCTAGAAACCATTGTGAGGCTATTGAGAGTGCAAAGTTTTTTTGAGTTTGGAACATGAAAACAGCAGTTAATTTCAAGAAACAAAAAAAGAACAGCCGAAGCTGTCTTTTTATCATTATTTGAGACCGTATTTTTTGTTGAAACGATCCACACGTCCATCTGCTTGAGTGAACTTTTGACGTCCAGTGTAGAATGGGTGTGAGTCTGATGAAATTTCCACACGGATCAATGGGTAAGTTTCGCCTTCGAACTCAACTGTTTCGTTAGAGCGTTTTGTTGAACCGCTAAGGAATTGGTAACCAGTAGTTGTGTCCATGAAGACAACTGGGCGATATTCTGGATGGATATCTTTTTTCATTTTGCAATATTTCCTTTCTGCCATGGTCTCTTTGCGAGCCATAGATTGTTACCATACTAGTCTATCAGATTATGAAAAGTTTGGCAAGTATTTTATCAATTTTTAAGCAAGTTTTTTAACTTTTGGTAGATGATTTCGTTTTCCTCTAGGCTATAGGAATTAGCACCGCTTGCTAGAGGGTGGCCTCCACCATCATGTTCTTTGGCAATTTCATTGATAGGATGAATTTTACTGCGTAAGCGAACACGGTAGTGGCCATCAGCCTGCTCCACAAAAATTCCCCAGAGACTGACGCTGTCAATCCGACCAGGAGCTCCTACAATAGCGGCAGTTTCAGCATCGGTGACATTGAATCGTTTTAAGATTTCCTGACTCAGGATAACACGAGCTGCGCCATTTTCATCCACTTCCAGATGGTCGTAAATGTAGCCTTGAAGTTTAGCAATTTTGTAGCTCATAGTGTCCATTTTGCGGGTGAGAGCCGCAAAGTCAAAGTTATGTTCTCTCAAATAAGCAGCCAGACGAAGAGTCCGTGCAGTGGTAGAAGGGTAGAGGAAGCGACCTGTATCACCAACAATTCCTGCAAAGAGTAATTCAGCAGCGCGATCTGACAAGGCCAGTTGGGTTGTTTGGGCAAATAGGGTAATCATCTCGCTAGCACTGCTTGAACTAGTATCCACCCATGATAGGTCACCGTATACATCATCATTTGGATGGTGGTCAATCTTAATGAGAAAATCACCTTGACTATAGCGCTTATCATCGATACGAGCAGTATTCGCCGTATCACAGACGATAACAAGTGCCCCTTGGTAGGCACTATCTTCAACAAGATCCATCTCAGCCATCCAAGTTAGAGTTGGTTCATCAAAACCAACAGCTTTGATGGTTTTTTCTGGGAAATGATGTTTGAGAAGAGCTTTCAATCCCACCTGACTTCCCAAGGCATCTGGGTCTGGTTTCATATGACGATGAATGATAATCGTGTCGTATTCTTTAATTTTTTCTAAAATTTGATGGCAAATGTCCATAAATAACCTCAATTCTTTCTTATTTCATTGTAGCACAAGAATTTTTATTTTTAAAATGAAAAAGATGTGATATAATGGAGAAAGATAAATTGAGGAGGACGATATGGCATTAGCAAAAATTGTATTTGCCAGTATGACCGGTAATACCGAAGAAATTGCAGATATTGTAGCAGACAAATTACGTGACTTGGGCTTGGATGTCGATGTTGATGAATGTACAACTGTTGACGCTTCAGACTTCTTGGAAGCAGACATCGCTATCGTTGCGACCTATACTTATGGTGATGGTGAATTGCCAGATGAGATGATGGACTTCTACGAAGACCTAGCAGATCTCAACTTGAATGGTAAAATCTACGGAGTGGTCGGCTCAGGAGATACCTTCTACGATGAATTCTGTAAGGCTGTTGATGACTTTGATCGCGTTTTTGTGTCAACAGGGGCAGAAAAAGGTTCAGAATGTGTTAAAGTTGACCTTTCTGCCGAGGAAGAAGATATTGAACGCTTAGAACAATTCGCAGAAGAATTGGCAGCTAAAGTAGGATAAGCATAAAAGTGCGCTGATACAATCAATCAGTGCATTTTTCTTATCGAGAGTTGGGATTTTACTAGCCTATTTGGTGGCTTTTTGATACAATAATTCAAATAAAGGAGGAGACTGTATGGATTTAGATAGTATTCGTCAAGAAATTGATCAAATTGACGATCAAATTGTCAAACTGTTAGAAGAACGAATGCATTTGGTTGAGGATGTAGTTGCCTATAAGAAAGCTTCGGGTAAACCAATTTTAGATACCAAGAGAGAAGAAGTTATTTTTGAAAAGGTTAGAAGTCGTGTAGAGGACAAGCGCTATCAGGAGACTATTGTCGCGACTTTTTCGGACATACTCAAACGTTCGCGTGATTACCAGGATCAAAATATCAAATGAAAAAAGAACAATTTTATCCGCTAGGGATTTTACTAGCTGCTATGTTGGGCGGACTTGTGCGCTACCTTGTTTCTACTTGGTTACCAGCCAGTCCAGACTTTCCTTGGGGCACTCTCTTTGTCAACTATCTGGGAATTTTCTGCCTGGTTTATCTTGTCAAGGGATATCTGGTCTATAAAGGAACCAGTAAAGGCGTTATTTTAGCACTGGGGACGGGCTTTTGTGGCGGTTTAACAACTTTTTCCAGTCTAATGCTTGATGCTGTGAAACTGCTTGATACAGGGCGTTATCTTAGTTTAGTTATGTATTTGCTTTTGAGTATTGGTGGAGGTCTACTCTTGGCTTATTGTCTGGGGAGGAAAAAATGGTAATGGTCTATCTTGCAATTGCTTGTGGCTGCGGAGCGCTCGTACGGTATTTCTTTTCTCGCTATAATCAAGCTTCTACATTGCCACTCGGAACGCTTATAGCCAATCTTTTAGGTTGTTTTTTGATTGGCTTATTCTACAATCATGTGGAGTCTAAGGAAGTCTATGCTATTCTAGCAACAGGATTTTGCGGAGGTTTGACAACTTTTTCGACCTTGAATGATGAACTTCAAAGACTGTTAAGAGATAAGAAGGTTTTTTACATTTACCTGACCTTGACCTACCTAGGTGGTTTGATTGCGATTTTTTTAGGAATTTTGCTATAAATTTCTTTACTTTTTTGTGGAAATTTGGTAAACTGTATCTTGTGTGTAATGGACGCACAAAAATACAGTTTATCCGCTGAGGAAGGTTCCTCAAGATTGACAAAGATAGGAGAATAAAATGAATCCATTAATCCAAAGCTTGACTGAAGGTCAACTTCGTACAGATATCCCATCATTCCGTCCTGGTGACACTGTTCGTGTACACGCGAAAGTTGTCGAAGGTAACCGTGAACGTATCCAGATTTTTGAAGGTGTTGTTATCGCACGTAAAGGTGCTGGTATCTCAGAAAACTACACAGTTCGTAAAATCTCTAACGGTGTAGGTGTTGAGCGTATCTTCCCAATCCACACTCCACGTGTTGAAAAAATCGAAGTTGTACGTTACGGTAAAGTACGTCGTGCGAAATTGTACTACTTGCGTGCTCTTCAAGGTAAGGCAGCTCGTATCAAAGAAATCCGTCGTTAATTCGACTAAAAAACTCTGCTTCTTCAGCAGAGTTTTTATCTAGCTCCCTTAGTTCAATGGATATAACAACTCCCTCCTAAGGAGTAGTTGCAGGTTCGATTCCTGCAGGGGGCATATAAACTATTGATTTTACTGGGTGTTTGAGGTGTTTTGTCCCAAATGACTGTTGTGATGATGAAATGTTCATCTTCAATTTGCTGTTTAGAATCATCAATGTTTCTATTCAAACAGTTGATTTAATCAATAGTTTACCTAAAGTTTACCTAAATTTTAGGAGGAGTTATAATTATGAATTTTGACGGAAAGGTTTTAGAATCATTTACTTTTCTAATTAAGTATACTTTAATTCTAAGTGTTTTTTATTACCATTTTAAAAATAAAAATAGAATTAAATTGAGAAATCCTTATTTTAGAAGTATCGATAAAATTTTGAGCAAGTATTATTCAAGTTATTTTTTCAAGTTTCATGACTTGCAATTCTATCCAAAACTTAAGTTTGTTTATAGAAATATGTTATTTGATTTTTTTAGTGAAGGAATATATCCTGAAATATTAGAATCATATATTAAAACTGAAGCTAAAAAATCTTCTTATATAAAAAACTCTTTAGCTCTAGTAATAGCTTTCTTTGGAGGTAAAGAATTAAATACTCTACTTACTAATTTTAATAGTATTAGCGCTTATTTTAATTTCGAAAGTATAGGTATTTTCTTTAGTGACATAGCTTTTCTTTTAAGTGATTCAGAAATTCGAAGTACGTTATTAATTTCTTTAGCATCGATTGTTATTATCCTTATTTCTCTTTTATTTCTATTCTCTATTTTATTACTTGATAATACCTCTTTTATTAGAAAACATAGTTTAAATAAGCAAGGCAAACATATAATAGAAGATGTGATAACTTACTATAAAAACAATGAAAATATAGAAAATTTTAACTCAAACGATTTCGTATTCACAGATGAGTACATCTCTTTATTAAATATTAGAATCATAAAGATTGAAAAGATGTACACAATCATTTTCCCTAAGAAACTTACAGAAAAAAGAAGCAAGCGTGAATGGAATATAGAAAATGTAAGAGGTAGATTTGAGATTCCTAATATACTTTTAAATAATCAGAAGTATACATTTATTTTTAAGAGAGAGTCAGAAAATTCTATTCCAAGTATAGATGATGTTAGATTTCAAAATGGTACTAGTGTAACAACAGTGGAATTAGAAAAGTTAAAAAAAATATTTGAAATACTATTTTTAGGTGCTGAAATTGAATTTACCAAATTTACATTTGTTGAAAAAATGCTTTATAAATTCACGGTAAATAAAGAAAATCCTACTATTTGGAGTAAAGTATTCAAATTTTTAAAATTCTTGGTTGTAGTCGTAGCAATGATTCTTTTTCTTTTTTTTGTAATTATGTTAGGATTATTTGTTATCGGAGATTATTTATTTTACATCTTCCTTATTCTTTATTTACTTTTAAAAATAGCTCAATATATTGTAAAAAAATTATTTAGCTAATTTTAGTTTAATCAGTATCATTATCTATACTAAGCATTGGTCTTATCATAAATTTCAATAGATTTATCCCACGAGGTGCGATAGCCATGGTTACAGTTGTGCCTTTCAACCATTTTTTACTCGTTCCACTTTAGGAAGAGAAAAAAGTGATTGAAGCATAGAATCCTGAATGGAAAGACCTTAGTACTAGTGGAGCTGAGATCCCTTCGACAGAAGCAAGTAAACGGAACATGGCAACTGTTGGGAGCATTGTTGACTTGTTCTTATCGTTTGCTTTACTCTATAGGACTGCTAAGGTAACCTACTGCCGATGAACTAAAGAACCTTCCCAAGATTGAGAACAAGGGTATTCCTAAACTTGATAATAAGAAAATTCCAAAAATAAAAAGGGGTTTAGAAGAGTAAGATTGTTAATCTAATCATGATAGAGGAGATTCAAGCTTATATCTCTTCTTTTTAGATACGGGATAATGATGTTTTCAAGTACGATGGTATGTAAGCAAGTCCGCTATGTATAAGGAGTTGAAACCATGCTAGCTACTTGTATTGATTATATAGGTGATAAGTCAGGGACCTATAAGTTGTTAAGAAATTATTCGTCCTTGCCTTTTTCTTTGATCCAGTCCAGAATAAAAGATCATGACACAGTAATAGAAGTAGACATGTTAGATTTGGACGAATTGAAAAAGGTTAGAGAATTAATTGGAGAGTTAAGTGCTATTGGAACTAAGATTACGATGAGGGATTCGACTGGTATTATCACCTTAGAATTATTAAATAATATTATTTCTACCTTCGAAGAGATTGCGGCTGAAAGAGAAGAACTAGATGCTCTGATGTTTGAGGAGGAAGAGTGATTTGTTTTGCAAGTTTCTAAAGGTAACTCGTTTGTGACGAATTCAATATTCAAAAAGAACACCCCAGAAGTAAGAGTGTCATCTCTACTTTTTGGGGTGTTATTTATTTTCTATGCTTAAGCATTTTACAGTACCCATGTACGGATAGCGTGAGCTACGCCGGATTCGTCATTTGTTTTGGTGATGTATTTGGCGATTTTTTTGATTTCTGGATTTCCATTTTCCATGACAACGGGGTTTCCAACGACTTCCAGCATGGCGCGGTCATTTTCTTCGTCTCCTATTGCCATGTTTTCCTCTTTGGTCAATCCTAGTTTTTCAGCTAAGTGGGTAATAGCTGAACCCTTGTCTACATTCTTTTTAAGGAGTTCGAGGTAGAAAGGAGCAGATTTGTTGATGGAGTAGCGCTCGTAAAATTCGGCTGGTATCTTTTCAATCGCAGCATCGAGGATTTCTGGTTCATCGATGAACATACATTTGACAATTTCTTTGTCAGCCATTTCTTCAGGAGTGCGGTAGAAAATCGGCATGCTGACGAGGGTTGATTCGTGCACAGTGTATTTTCCGATATTGCGATTGGCTGTGTAGATGCCGTCCTTGGTAATAGCGTGCATGTGGACACCGAGCTTACGACTGAGAAATTCTATATCAAGATAATCCTCATAGGTCAAGGATTCGCTGATAATCTCATGTCCTGTAGCAGTTTCTTGGACAAGGGCACCATTGAAGGTCACAACATAGTCACCCTCGTCTCTCAACTGCAAGTCGTCCAGAAGTTTGGCAACACCTGCGATAGGGCGACCAGTTGCAATGACGACTTTGACACCAGCTTCTTTGGCATCTTGGATGGCAGAAAAGACTTCAGGAGTGATTTCCTTTTGGCTGTTGACTAGGGTTCCGTCGATATCGACGGCGATTAGTTTAATACTCATAAATTTCCTCTTCTAGTTTTTATTTGGGGTAAAATGATCGTTCTCAATCAAGTGTAAAAATTGCTGGGTGATACTTGCGAAGATGCTGTTTTGGTCCAACATTTCTTTTGGAAAATAGAAACGATTATCTCCGTGGCGACTACCAGCAAGGGATTGGACGATAGGAGACAGGCTAGAGAGTTCTGCCAGTTTTCCATTTTTTTGTAAAATCTCAATCTGTGTCCGTGGATTTTCAGATTCGGGACGATAGATATCATAAGGGAGGTCAAAGTTCTTATGAATAGCAGTATAGTAGTCGGGATCAAAGCCGATATCCTCAACCAATTTTCTCATGCTGGCGAGTTGGTCTTGATCCTCTTGTGAAAAGGTAATGGATTTAAAGACCTTGCGGTTGACAAAGCGTTGCGACAAATCTGCGAGAATCTTGTCAGGACTGGTCATCCAGAGTTGGAAATAGGTATTCATCACACCATCATCCAGAGCCAGATAGTCAGACAAGGTCACATTTTTTTCAAAGAAAGGCAGGAGATGTGGAGAAGTTCGTGCAAAGAAGTCTTTTTCTTCTGGATAAAGTTCCTTGGCGCGCTTTAGGAGATTCTGTAGGAGAACTTCCATAGCGCGTGTTGCTGGGTGGAAATAAACCTGCATGTACATCTGGTAACGACTGAGGACGTAGTCTTCGATGGCGTGCATGCCATTGCGCTGAAAGGCGATGCCATTTTCGACAGGGCGAATGACTCGGAGGATTCGAGTCAGGTCAAATTCTCCATAGGAAGCACCTGTAAAATAGGAGTCGCGCAAGAGATAGTCCATGCGGTCTGCATCAATCTGACTAGAAATGAGTTGCACAACCTGCTTGTTAGGGTAGGTATGGTCTATGACACTGGCAACCTTTTCTGGAAAATCTGGCGCCACTTGTAGCAGGACTTGGTGAATCTCTGTCTCAGGACTTTGGATAATTTCCTGAGTAATGGCCTCATGATCTGTATCAAAGAGATGTTCAAAAGTATGGGAGTAAGCACCATGCCCAAGGTCATGTAGGAGAGCAGAGGTCATGGTCAAGAGAGACTCGGCAGGATTCCATTCTTCAGGATATTTTTCTTCAAAAATCTCTGTGATGCGTCGTGCAATTTCATAGACTCCTAGACAGTGGGAGAAGCGGCTGTGCTCCCCACCGTGGAAGGTATAACTGGAAGTTCCCAGTTGTTTGATACGACGCAAACGCTGAAATTCTTTTGTATTAATCAAGTCATAGATGATTTAATTATTGACATGGATGTAGTTGTGAACTGGGTCACGGAATACTTTTTCGTTCATATGACCATTATAGCAAAATCCTGCTCTTTTTGGTAAAATAGTAGGACAAGAGACAAGAAAGAGGACCTGATGTGAAGATTCGGATGCGAAATACGATTCAGTTTGATGAGCAGTTGGAAGTGATTGACCAGCTTTATGATGTAGAAGTGCATGAAAAAGGAGATTATAGCTACCTGCTTTTCTATAATGAGGAAAAGGAAAAAGTGGTTATTAAATTTCATGGTCAAGAACTGGTGATGAGCCGATTTTCCAATCCCAAGACCATTATGCGCTTTTTAAAGGATAGTGATAGTTTAGCCTATATTCCTACACCTATGGGCATGCAGGAGTTTATCATCCAAACGAGCCATTATCAAGTTGATGGGCAAAAGATTGAACTAGATTATCAACTACAAAATCAAGAGGGACATCTCTTTGCCAGCTATCAATTGGAAATTACTTGGGGCTAGGCTCATGTCTTTTTCAAATTTAGCTAGCTATCTTCTTGAATTGGCTCCCTAGTGTGGTAGATTAGGGATAATATCCAAATTTCATACAGCAGTTATATTGTTATGTACACAGAGATTAGTTTTGTACTAGTCTCTTTTTCTTTATTTTACCGAAGACTATTGGTTGGATAATCCTCTCAAATATGGTATACTCATTACTGTAAAAGGAGATGGATGCCTAAATGCTGAAAACACAAGAAATTGCCGATAAATATGGTATAACAAGACAGACATTGAATAATTGGATGCAAAAAGGAATAATTTCTCAACCTCGAAAAAATAATCGTTCTGCTTATGAATGGGAAGAAGAAAATGAAAAAGAGATTGTGAGAGTGATTTCAGAAGAAATTCCTGCAAAATATTATGTTTCAAATAAAGAGACATTAAAAATTGGGAATCGACGCTATCTTGGAAGTAAACAAAAGATGCTTGATTTCATATTGAAGACAGTATCAGAAAATATTGGAAGTATCGATAGTGTGGCGGATATATTTGGTGGAACAGGTGTTGTTGCAGACTTATTTAGAAAACAGAATAAAAAAGTTATAGTGAATGATATACTCTATAGCAACTTTGTTTCCTTTCAAACTTGGTTTTCGAATGAGGATGTAGATATTTATAAAGTTTCTCATATAATTGATGAATTAAATAATTTATCCCCTAAAAAAGGCTATGTTTCTAAGAATTTTGGTGGTGCTTACTTTTCTGAAGAAAATGCTGGAAAGATTGACTCAATTCGTGAAGAAATTGAAAAATATAAATCAGGTAATCAGAGAGAGTATTTCATGTTACTAACCAGTCTATTGTACGCTATGGATAAAGTAGCTAATACTGTGGGTCATTATGACGCTTATAGGAAAAAAATGGACTCTTGCAAGGAAATATATTTAAGAGTCCCTGAGTATAATGAAAACAAGCAGAATGAAATTTATAATAAAGATGCTAATAAATTAGTTAAAGAAATTTATGCAGACCTTGTCTATATTGATACGCCATATAATTCACGTGGTTATGAAAATGCCTACCATGTTTTAGAAAATATTGCTGAATGGAAAAAACCAGAAGTAGAAGGTGTAGCAAAGAAGGCAATTAATCGTTCAGAAAAAGGTTCTGACTATACAAAAAGTAAAGCCCCTCAGGCTTTTGAAGATTTGATTCTAAACATTAACGCTAAATATATATTGGTTAGCTATAATAATATGAATAAAAAGGGTAATTCACGCTCAAATGCTAAAATTTCAAATGAAGAAATAATCGAGATTTTATCGAAAAGAGGCAAGGTTCAGGTATTTGAAACTAATTTCGCACCTTTCACGACAGGTAAGTCTAAAATTGAAAATCATAAAGAATTACTTTATTTATGCACGGTTTCCTCTGATAATAAAAAAGAGGAAAAGTTAATAAAAAGTGCTCTTAACTATACTGGAGGAAAGTATAAGTTGCTTCCTCAGTTATTACCTCTTTTCCCTGAAGGCTATAATAAATTTATTGATTTATTCTCCGGTGGAGCAACAGTAGCAGTTAATCTTGCTAACATTGATAAATCAAAAAGTAAAAAGTATATTATCAATGATGTAAGTAAGGAATTAATCGATTTTTATAAATATTTAGAAAATCAAAAAGATGTAACGGTATTTTTGGATAAAGTAGAGGAAGCTATAGAGTTATATAAACTTTCGAATACACAGAAATATGGCTATGCTCACTACGGAGTAAACAGCTCTACGGGATTGGGTTCGTATAATAAAGAGGCTTTTCTAAAACTTCGTCAAGATTACAATAAGAAAAATTATAATAAAGTTGATAAGGAAGTGTTATTTTATCTATTAATTGTATTTGGTTTTAACAATCAAATAAGATTTAATAATAAAGGAGAGTACAATCTTCCTGTAGGTAAGCGTGATTTTAACGCTAATATGAAATCTAAACTAATTACGTTCATTCAAGGTTTACAAAATTACAATTTTGTTATCCAATCTTGTGATTTTCGTAAAACTATGAATCAAGTAAATAAAGGAGATTTTGTATATGCAGATCCTCCTTATCGCATTACTACTGCCGCTTACAATGAAAATGGTGCGTGGACATTAAAGGATGATTTGGATTTGTTTAAGTATTTAGATAGCATAAACGATAAGGGAGCTTATTTTGCTCTTTCTAATGTTGTCATTCATAACAATAAAGAAAATAAAGAATTGATGAAATGGGCTTCAAAGTATAATTTACATGTATTAGATTACCATTACAATAATAGTAATTATCAGTCTAAGGCGAAAATGAGTAATACTGTTGAAGTCTTGATTACAAACTATAATTCGAAAGGTGATATATGAGGCTAAAAGAGTCAACAAGCATTTTTAATATGGGTGATACGAGTATTCGTGTTAAAGAAGTTGTCCCTATCTACAAACAGATTTTAAAAACTCTTCAAAAGCATAATCAGTCAAATCAGGAATGGAACAATGAGAGTCAATCAAGTTTTTATTTATCAGTTTTAAGCGATTTTGCAAAAGCTGAAATAGAGGATGGAATTAATCTTTTTGGGAATTTGAATAGAAATGAAATAACTGGTTTAGACAAAAGAGGGAGAACTCTAACAAATGCTCTTGTCAAGATTGGTTTTATTAACTATGATAGAAAATTATCTCAAGTTGGGCTGAATTATATTTCTGAAACAGAGCAAGCTTTTGATAAATTAGAAGAACTTTTTGGTTTAACAATTGATAATCTTGTTTATTTTAGGCAATTATTGAAGCTTCGTATATATGATGGTAACTCTGATAAATACTTCTATAATTTCCGTTTTGCTCTTGCTTTTTTGAACAGATATAGCAAAGTTCCTGTTAGAGATTTTCTATGGATAGTGGAAAGCATTAAGCCAAACTTTTCAGAAGAAAAAATCAAAGTGATTATCGATAATTACCAATATGTTTATGATAACAATAAAACTTTTGAACAGTATAGAGATGAAGAGTTCGCTAATCATATATTGATTCCTGAAAGAGTGGATGAAGCTCGCAAAATGTTTAGTATTAAAAATTTTTCGGATGAAAACTTTAAAAAACTTTTTCCAAATCGAAAGAATAGTAATAAAAGTTTAGAATATAAAAGTTTTGTTCTTTCAATTATAAAATTTACAGAAGAAAAGACAGAGCGGTCATTTGAAGAAATGATGAGTCTTTCTAAACAAGATGCTATTAAGAAAGCTTTTGGAGATGGTAGGGCTGTTTTCAAGTATAAAAATAAAGATTCTATTCAAGATTTTATAACCAAAAACAGTGATAATCCATTGCTATCAGCTCAATATTTGGATATATATTATGCATTTGTATGGTCTAAGCATAATGATTTGATTAAAGAATACAGTGATATGTGTAAAAGAATATTTTCTTTATCTGGAGTAATCAGTTTTAATCAAGGAGTTGTATCGCTTGGTCAGCCGTGGATTTTTCCTAAACTTTTTTCTCTACTAAATGAAAATTTTAATATATCAGGAGAAGAAAGTTATGAAGAATACGAAAATAATATAAAGAGTCCTTTCTATCAAGATACTTGTATATCGGATATTTTAGATTTATCTCATAGTCAAGTTTCAGAAATACAAAATCAGATTGCAGAAGAATTCGGCGTTCCTGATATTTCAAATATCAAACAATTCGTAGAAGATACGCAGGAAATAGAATTTAGGAAATTTGTTGAACAAGAATTTGATATCACTAAAGTATCTGAAATTTTGAGTTTCATTTCTCAAAGAAATGATAAGAAGGTTCAAGAGCTTGTTACGGATAATGCTTTAGTTCCTACTATTTTCGAATATATATTGGCTATTGCATGGTACTATATATCAGATAAGAAGTTTCAACTTAGAAAGTCCATGCAGTTGACATTTTCCGCTGATAACCTACCGCTATCACATGCTGGAGGTAATAAAGGAGATATTGAGATTGAATATAGCGATAAAATGCTTTTACTTGAAGCAACATTAATGGATAAATCGACTCAAAAGCGTGGTGAGTTAGAGCCAGTTATACGCCATTCTGTAAATTTAGCACTATCTACCAATAAACCACTACAAACAATATTTGTAGCCAATGAAGTGGACGATAATGTAGTTAATATTTTTAGAGCTACATCATTCATTGAGTTGAATGGCACATTAACAAAAGGTAGTGTAAAAGGGTTAAATATCTTTGCTTTGACAATTCCAGAAATTATAAATATTTTGGATAGAGAGGTTAGTGAGCAGAAAATTTTTGATAATTTAGATGATTTTTTAGATATAGAACTTCACAGGATAGAAAACGGCTGGCGTGAAAAGATAGTGTCTGAAATTTTAGCATAGCCTGTAGGAAATGTGAGTAATTATAGGGTTTTACATAAGATAATTTGATATAGAAAGGTTTATATTCAATGATTCAAAGAGGTTCAGAGTTTAGAAAATGGGATTTACATATTCATTCTCCCTATACAGTGTTAAATAATCAGTTTGATAAACTGTCTGATGGAAGTCCAGATATAGAAAAATTCATTCAAAAGATAAAGGATGAAGACATCTCTGCGGTTGGATTGACTAATTATTTTAACTTTAATGATGATGATTTCAGATTAAAGGACAGGCTGAATAAAGAAGGAATTGCAACTTTTTTAAATCTAGAAATTAGGCTTTCATATATAAATAAATCTGACCAACTTTTTGATTATCATATAATTTTTGACAATAACTTGCCTGACATTATTATCAAAAATCTATTAGGTCAATTAAAGGCTAATATTGGTAGCACTAATAAATCTTTTAATACTTTAACAAATAGCGAAATTGAAAATGTCGCAAATATTGATTTAAGTCAATTATTGAAAGTATTAAATAATGATAAAGAGCTAAATGGGCGTTTTTTGACAGGGTTTCTTTCAAGAGGTCATGGTAGTGCTACCAGCGATTCTGACCCTAAAAATGGTGCAGTATATGAAAATATCTGTGTTAATTCAGACTTTCTAATACATTCAAGTTGTGACAATCCAGCAACCTGTAAAGATAAAAAATGTAAACACAATAATATTTTGGTAGATAGGAAATTTTGGCTTGATAAATCACCATATGTAAGACCGCTACTTCAATCCTCAGATTCTCACTCTTTGGAACAAATAGGAAGTAAATATTCTTGGGTAAAAGCAGATTTAACTTTTGATGGTTTGGAACAAATAAAGTATGAACCAGAATATCGCATTAGTGTTGAGAAAGAAAAACCAACTCTCAAAAAGGATGAACTTGTCATTGATAAGATTCTATATAACGGTCAAGATATTTATCTATCCGAAAATCTGAATACAATTATCGGTGGACGCTCAACTGGTAAATCAACTCTATAGCTAAAAAGCTAGGACAAGAGCTGAATAATGGTTCATATTCTTTTGAGAATATGGATGATTTTCACATTATTTGGAAAGATCAGCAAGAAAATAATTCCAGAAAAATAGAGTATATACCTCAAGAACACATGTTTACTTTATCCAGAGACAATAAGAAACTTAAAGATTTGGTAGGAAATATAATTCAATCCAAAGCAATGGACTCTGAGTTAAGGAAATATGAACAAAATTGCACTACTTTACACTTTGAAATTAGAGGGTTACTTGATAGTTATAAAGAGAACCAAAAAAACATTCATGAGCTAATTAAGCCAGAAGCAGAAAAACAAGCTACTAAAAATCGAATAGACATATATGAAACAAAGAAAAAAGAATTATTAAATGCTAGTGAGATAACAGAACAAGAAAGAGATTTATTTGAAAATCAAAACAAAGAATTGCAGTTATTGAAAACACAAAAAGAGATTCATGAATCTGATTTACAATATATATCTAGCATCCCTCCAATTACATTTGAATTTCAAAGTTTTAATAAAACAATTTCTCCGTCTCAAGATTTAAGGGTTAAAATTGGTCAGATTAGAGATCGGTTGCGTGATTCCGTCAGAGCACAACAGGAACATGAAATTCGGATAATTGAGTTAGAAAAAGAAAGTCTAATCAAAGCTAGTGAAAATAAAATTTTGGACATAGAAAATGATGACATATACAAGAAATGTGTTGAGGCAATGAAAAATAATTCAGAGATAGCGAGGTTAAATTCTTTAATTAAGAATGAAGTTGATATTTTAGCTAAAATTGAAGCGTTTGAAAAACAAAGGGATGAATTCGATAAGTTAAAAGAAGAAATTCAAAAAGAAATTATTTCGAAATATAAGGAATACTCTGATATTAGGGCTGAATTGTTGAATAATTTCAAAATCGAAGATGATAATGGGGATAATTTAAAGATTGCAGTTAAGTTCTCTTTAATTAATTTAGAGGCTGAATTTGATTATGTTAGTGCTCGAGGTCGTTCAAAACAAGATTTTATAGAAAAAATGACAGATTCTTTTGATAAAGTTATTGATTCTATATTCAATGATGATAGCCTTGTATTCAATGGAAATAGGGATAAGTTTAGTCATATTGAACATTTTTTTACCACTAATTTTTATGAATATAATTTCGAAATTGAATATCAAGGTGATAAATTTGAGCAGATGTCTCCTGGTAAAAAATCGTTTATCGTATTAAAGTTGATATTAGAATTCTCAGATAGTAAAATTCCTGTATTAATTGACCAGCCCGAAGATAGCTTGGATAATAGGGCAATATATAATGAATTAACGAAATACATTAAAAAAACTAAAAAGAATCGACAAATAATCATAGTTACTCACAATCCTAATATAGTTGTATCCGGTGATGCGGAAAATATTATTGTAGCTAATCAGCAATCTGATAGCCATCCAAACCAGAATGGTAAAAAATTTGATTATATAAATGGTGCTTTAGAGAACCATAATAACGATTCTACATCTGAATTTATACTTCAAAAATACAGTATCAGAAAACATGTATGTGATATTTTGGAAGGTGGAGAAGACGCCTTTATTAAGAGGGAAAATAAATACAGTATTAATGGCTAACAATAATTGTATTAGTTAAAAATGGAGAACATTAATTTATAAAAGACACATGTTTAGCTCTAGCAATCAGACTCTAGTTTTTTGGTCAGACTTTTTAAGGAGTTAGAGTTGGTCATTGGACTGCCGAGTAATGTGTGATATAATAAAAGTTATGGAAATCGAAAAAACCAATCGTATGAATGCGCTCTTTGAATTTTATGCGGCGCTTTTGACAGACAAGCAAATGAACTACATAGAGCTTTACTACGCTGATGATTATAGTCTTGCTGAGATTGCCGAGGAGTTTGGTGTCAGTCGTCAGGCTGTCTATGATAATATCAAGCGGACAGAAAAGATTCTGGAAGATTATGAGATGAAATTGCACATGTATTCGGACTACATTGTCCGCAGTCAGATTTTTGATCAGATTTTGGAGCGCTATCCTAAGGATGACTTTCTGCAGGAGCAGATAGAAATTTTAACAAGCATTGATAATAGAGAATAAGAGGAAGAAAAATGGCATTTGAAAGTTTAACAGAACGTTTGCAAAACGTCTTTAAAAATCTACGTAAAAAAGGAAAAATCTCTGAATCTGATGTCCAAGAGGCAACCAAAGAAATTCGCTTGGCCTTGCTTGAGGCCGACGTTGCCTTGCCTGTTGTAAAGGACTTTATCAAGAAAGTTCGTGAGCGTGCAGTCGGGCATGAGGTCATTGATACCCTTAATCCTGCGCAACAAATTATTAAAATCGTTGATGAGGAACTGACAGCTGTTTTAGGTTCTGATACGGCAGAAATTATCAAGTCACCTAAGATTCCTACGATTATCATGATGGTCGGTTTGCAGGGGGCTGGTAAAACAACCTTTGCTGGTAAATTGGCCAACAAACTCAAGAAAGAAGAAAATGCTCGTCCTTTGATGATTGCGGCGGATATTTATCGTCCTGCTGCTATTGATCAGCTTAAGACCTTGGGACAACAGATTGATGTGCCTGTCTTCGCTCTTGGGACAGAGGTTCCAGCTGTGGAGATTGTTCGTCAAGGTTTGGAACAAGCCCAAGCCAATCACAACGATTATGTCTTGATTGATACGGCAGGTCGTTTGCAGATTGATGAGCTTTTGATGAATGAACTTCGTGACGTAAAAGAATTGGCTCAACCAAACGAAATTCTGCTCGTGGTTGATGCCATGATTGGTCAAGAAGCAGCCAATGTTGCACGTGAGTTCAATGCTCAGTTAGAAGTCACTGGGGTTATCCTTACCAAGATTGATGGGGATACTCGTGGTGGTGCGGCTCTATCGGTTCGTCACATCACTGGAAAACCAATCAAGTTCACTGGTACAGGTGAAAAGATTACGGACATTGAGACCTTCCACCCAGACCGTATGTCGAGCCGTATTCTTGGTATGGGAGATATGCTTACGTTGATTGAGAAAGCTTCTCAGGAATACGATGAGCAAAAAGCCCTTGAAATGGCTGAGAAGATGCGTGAAAACACCTTTGATTTCAATGATTTCATTGATCAGTTGGATCAGGTGCAAAACATGGGGCCGATGGAAGACTTGCTCAAGATGATTCCAGGTATGGCCAACAATCCAGCCCTTCAAAACATGAAGGTGGATGAGCGCCAGATTGCTCGTAAACGTGCCATTGTGTCTTCCATGACACCTGAAGAACGTGAAAATCCAGACTTGTTAAATCCAAGCCGTCGCCGTCGTATCGCTGCTGGTTCTGGAAATACCTTTGTCGAAGTTAATAAATTCATCAAGGACTTTAACCAGGCTAAACAGCTCATGCAGGGTGTCATGTCTGGGGATATGAACAAGATGATGAAGCAGATGGGAATCAATCCAAACAACCTTCCAAAAAATATGCCAAATATGGGAGGAATGGATCTGTCTGCCCTTGAAGGAATGATGGGACAAGGTGGCATGCCTGACCTGTCAGCTCTCGGAGGAGCAGGAATGCCAGATATGAGCCAGATGTTTGGTGGCGGACTAAAAGGTAAAATCGGTGAATTTGCCATGAAACAGTCCATGAAACGCATGGCGAATAAAATGAAAAAAGCGAAGAAGAAACGTAAGTAAGACAAAGGAAGGCCGCAGGGCTTTCCTTTTTTAGAAAGAAGAAAAATGAGCACTTCCGTAATTGGAAATGCTCGTTTTTTTGATGTATTTAGACTTTTAGTCTTTATTTTCGTATGGTAAGATCAAGTTCAAGATGATTCCTGTCATGGCTGATAGGGCAGTACCTGAAAGGGTAACTGGACCAAGTTTAAGGATAGCTCCTCCAAGTCCAAGTACCAACATAGCACTTGCGATGATTAGGTTACGCATTTGAGCGAAATCAACACGTTCTTTGATCAAGACTTTCAAACCGTTGCTGGCGATAACTCCATAGAGAAGGGTTGGCATCCCACCAAATACAGTTGATAAAGAGTCACTAAAAAAGGAACCATAACGGTTCCTAAAATTATTAATTACTTGCGCCAGATGTAGCGTCTGCGCCACCACCGTGACCTCCAGCATCACCTGAATCTGAAGCTCCAGATGTAGCATCTGCTCCACCATGTCCTCCAGCAGGAGCTGCAGCATTTCCACCAACTAGACGTTGACCAGTTGTATTGAGGTACCAGTCAAGCCATGGTTGGAAATTAAAGATGATTTCATTGATTCCAGCATATGAACCATCTGGATAGTACATTGCTTGGTAATTATGGGTATTAATAACGCCTTCTGGTGTTCCTGGCACAATTGTACGGACATATTCTTGATCCCCGTTACGCAATACGCCGACAACCCATTCAACGTTTTTCATTCTAGAATCTGGCAATGAACCGTGTACAGTTCCTAAACGGTTTCCTGATTGAGCACGTACACGTTTACCAAACATTGTATTTGGATCTTGGTGGGCGTTATTAAAGTACAAGAATTGGTTATTATCATCCGCATATGTCAACTCAAATGGCATTGCTTTCAAGAACATGTCAATTTGGTTAACTGTCAAGATACCATGGTCTAATTTAACGTAAGTATCTCCAGAAACAGCTCCAACAAGTTCAGCTGCTTTTTCTACCCATTCAGGATCGTCTGGATCAACACCTTGAATGGTAGTTGCAATTGAATTTGTACAATATAAATCTTCTGGTGCAATTGGTTTTGGTTTTTTCAATTTTGAAACGACTCCCACATATTTTACAAAGTTGTCCAAGCATGTTTCAAGGAAATTAATAGTTCCTTCATTTGTGATATTGCCCTCTGCGTCAAATGCTTCTTTGGCTTTACCAAGAAGGAATTCGTTACCTGGAAGCGTATAGGCATTAACACCTGGAGCGTCAAGAATCTTACGAAGGTGAACTTGGGCACGAGAAGTACCTTGGTCATAGTAAGAAGCTCCAACAATCATGACTGGTTTGTTTTCAAATGGATGAACCTCATATGAAAGCCATTCAAGAACAGATTTTAGAGAAGCTGAGATTGTGTGGTTGTGCTCAGGAGTAGCGATAATGACACCATCAGCACGCGTAATTCTGTTATACAAGAGACGCAATTGGAAGCTTTCGTCCCATTTTTCGTCTTGGTTAAACATTGGAACTTCATCAATTTCGAGGACTTCTAATTCAAATTTGAGTTTGAAGTGACGACGGATGAATTCCAAGAGTTTACGGTTATATGATTGATCGTAGTTTGATCCTACAAGTCCAACAAATTTCATTCTTTTTGGTCTCCTATCTTACAAATTTTCCCAGTCAAAGTCTTCAGCATCTTTGCGAAGTAGGGCTTGTGCGTTGCGCAATTTTTCTGTAATTTTTACAAAGATACGGAAGTCGTCAAAAGTGGCATCCAGTTTTTTAATAACATCAAGATCTACTAGATCTCCACTTGGGTTAAAGGCTTGAAGAGAATGTGAAAGCAAGAATTCATCAGGAAGGACACTTGCTTTGATTTCTGGAGCATTCAAGATTTGGCGAAGTTGCATTTGAGCACGTGATGAACCGAGTGTACCGTAAGAAGCACCTGTAATCATGATTGGTTTATTCAAGAGTGGGTAAATACCATAAGACAACCAAGCAAGAGCGCTCATCAAAACAGCTGGGATAGAGTGGTCGTACTCAGGAGTACCGATAATAACGCCATCTGCCTCTTCAATTTTAGCAGCAATTTCTAAAATTTCAGCAGGTACTTGCTTGTCAGCTGGTTTGTTAAAGACAGGAATGTCTTTGATTTCAACAAGTTCAATTTCAGCTTTATCAGCAAAGTGTTTTTGCATGTATTGAAGCAATTGACGGTTTGTAGAACGTTTTGAATTTGTTCCAACAATAGCAATAAGTTTTAACATGAGATTTCCTTTCTCTTTTTACATAATACGATTTTAAAACTCCATTGAAACAGTTGTCTCTATAGAGTAGGAATTCCTGAAGAACAACTTAGGTGGCCTTCCTTATCAATCAGAATCGCTTCGATTCCCTCCAAACTTTCGACTTGCCAAAGGATAGAAGCAGGTCTTTCTCCAAATAAACGAGTTGTCCAGATTTCACCATCGACTGATTTATCAGAGATGATTGTGAGACTTGCTAGTTCCGTTTCAACAGGATATCCTGTTTGGCTGTCAAAAATATGATGGTAATCTTTTCCATCGACTGTCAGGTGACGTTCATAAATGCCTGAAGTTACGACAGATTGATTGACAACGGGGATGGTCATTAAGTGATTTCCCCGAGGATTGGCTGGGTCTTGAATCCCGATTTGCCAAGGCTGATTTCCTCTTGCCTGATTTTTTCCAATGGTCAGGATATTCCCTCCCAGATTAATCAAGGCAGATGTCACTCCCTCTTCTCTCAGAAATTGGGCAACTTTATCTGCACTATAACCCTTGGCTAAACAACCAAGATCGATCTTCATTCCTTTCTGTTTCAAGAATACAGTGGAAGTAGAAGAATCTAACTCGATATAATGAGGATTGATTAAAGGAAGTACCGATTCAATTTTTTGAGGTTGTGCGACCTTGGCATCCGAAAAACCGATGCGCCAGGTTTGAATTAAGGGACCAATACTGATGTTGAGATGGCTAGAGGGCGCTAGGCTATGCTCTAAACCAAGTGAAATCAGTTCAAACAGGTCTGGATGAACTTTGACAGGAGCTATTCCAGCTTGATAATTGATTTCCATCAACTCAGATTCTTGGCTATTGGCATTGAAGCGGTATTCGAGCTCTCTGAGTAAATCAAAGGATTTTTGGAGCAAGCTATCTGCTCGCTCATCCACTAATGAAATAGTGATAGTGGTTCCCATTAGGCGTTCAGAATGTGAACTAAGAGGCAAGTTACCAACTCCTTTCTCTTATGAAAAGAAGGTTGAAATATAGTAAATTTATGAAAAATGAACCCCTTACATTTTCTTTCCATGATACTAGCATACCATAAAGTCAGCGTTTTCACAAATAAAATTTGTAAACTTGTCAAGAAATATGCTCAGAAAATAAAGAGTAATTGTAAGAAAGGCTGATAAAATACAGATTATTTACATTTTTTTACAAAAAAATCGGGAAAATTAGCTAAACTCTTGTAAACGCTAACAGTAAATGTTATACTAGAAGAGTAAATTTAAAATTGAAGGTAGGAATTTTTCTATGAGTAAAATCGTTGTAGTTGGTGCTAACCACGCTGGTACAGCATGTATTAATACTATGTTGGATAATTTTGGGAATGAGAACGAAATCGTTGTATTTGACCAAAACTCTAACATCTCTTTCCTAGGATGTGGAATGGCTCTCTGGATTGGGGAACAAATTGACGGTGCTGAAGGCTTGTTCTATTCTGATAAAGAAAAATTGGAAGCTAAAGGTGCCAAAGTTTACATGAACTCACCTGTTCTTTCAATCGACTATGATAATAAAGTAGTTACAGCAGAAGTTGAAGGAAAAGAGCACAAAGAATCATACGAAAAATTGATTTTCGCTACAGGTTCTACACCAATCTTGCCACCAATCGAAGGTGTTGAAATTGTTAAAGGAAACCGCGAATTTAAAGCAACTCTTGAAAACGTACAATTCGTGAAATTGTACCAAAACGCTGAAGAAGTGATTCACAAATTGGCTGACAAGAGCCAACACCTCGACCGTATCGCTGTTGTTGGTGGTGGTTACATCGGTGTTGAACTGGCTGAAGCCTTTGAACGTCTTGGAAAAGAAGTTGTCCTTGTCGACATCGTTGATACTGTCTTGAATGGTTACTATGACAAAGACTTCACACAAATGATGGCGAAGAATTTGGAAGACCACAATATCCGCTTGGCTCTTGGTCAAACTGTTAAAGCAATCGAAGGTGACGGTAAAGTTGAACGCTTGATTACGGATAAAGAAACTTTCGATGTGGACATGGTTATCCTTGCAGTTGGTTTCCGTCCAAACACAGCCCTTGCTGATGGTAAGATTGAACTCTTCCGCAACGGTGCCTTCCTTGTAGACAAGAAACAAGAAACATCTATCCCAGGCGTTTACGCAGTAGGTGACTGTGCGACTGTTTATGACAACGCTCGTAAAGACACTAGCTACATCGCTCTTGCTTCAAACGCTGTTCGTACTGGTATCGTTGGTGCATATAACGCATGTGGACATGAATTGGAAGGAATCGGTGTTCAAGGTTCAAACGGTATCTCTATCTACGGTCTTCACATGGTTTCAACTGGTTTGACTCTTGAAAAAGCGAAAGCTGCTGGTTACAATGCAACTGAAACAGGCTTTAACGATCTTCAAAAACCAGAATTCATGAAACATGATAACCATGAAGTTGCGATTAAGATTGTCTTTGACAAAGATAGCCGTGAAATTCTTGGTGCCCAAATGGTTTCACACGATTCTGCAATCAGCATGGGAATTCACATGTTCTCACTTGCTATCCAAGAACATGTAACAATTGATAAATTGGCATTGACAGACCTCTTCTTCTTGCCACACTTCAACAAACCATACAACTACATCACAATGGCTGCACTTACAGCTGAAAAATAAAAATGAATGAGCTATCTGGCCTTAAGTTGAGGTCAGATAGTTTTTTAGATAATCTGTCCCCATACAATTACGTTTTTTTTATCTTGTGATTCATTCTAATCTAACTTAAAATGAAATGGTAGCTACCAATACAAATGATGAGGAAAAAGAAATGACTGAAAATCGTTATGAACTAAATAAAAACTTGGCACAGATGCTTAAGGGCGGAGTTATCATGGACGTTCAGAACCCTGAACAGGCTCGTATTGCAGAGGCTGCTGGTGCGGCAGCTGTTATGGCCTTGGAGCGGATTCCAGCTGATATTCGTGCAGCTGGTGGAGTTTCCCGTATGAGTGATCCAAAGATGATTAAGGAAATCCAAGAAGCAGTTAGTATTCCAGTAATGGCCAAGGTCAGAATCGGGCATTTTGTTGAAGCTCAAATTTTAGAGGCTATTGAAATTGATTATATCGATGAGAGTGAAGTTCTATCTCCAGCTGATGACCGTTTCCATGTGGACAAGAAAGAATTCCAAGTTCCTTTTGTCTGTGGAGCTAAGGACTTGGGTGAAGCCTTGCGTCGTATCGCTGAAGGTGCTTCTATGATTCGTACAAAAGGAGAACCAGGTACAGGAGATATTGTCCAAGCTGTTCGCCATATGCGTATGATGAATCAGGAAATTCGCCGCATTCAAAATCTACGTGAGGACGAACTTTATGTTGCTGCTAAGGACTTGCAAGTCCCTGTAGAATTGGTTCAATACGTTCATGAACATGGGAAATTGCCAGTTGTAAACTTCGCTGCTGGAGGAGTTGCAACGCCAGCAGATGCAGCGCTGATGATGCAATTAGGGGCAGAGGGGGTCTTTGTCGGTTCAGGTATTTTCAAGTCAGGAGATCCTGTTAAACGAGCGAGCGCCATTGTTAAGGCTGTGACTAACTTCCGAAATCCTCAAATCCTAGCTCAAATCTCTGAAGATTTAGGAGAAGCCATGGTTGGTATCAATGAAAATGAAATCCAAATTCTCATGGCAGAGCGAGGAAAATAGATGAAAATCGGAATATTGGCCTTGCAAGGTGCCTTTGCAGAACATGCAAAAGTGCTGGATCAATTAGGTGTCGAGAGTGTTGAAATCAGAAATTTAGAGGATTTTCAGAAATCTCAGAGTGACTTGTCGGGTTTGATTTTGCCTGGTGGTGAGTCTACAACCATGGGCAAGCTCTTACGTGATCAGAACATGCTGATTCCCATTCGAGAAGCCATTCTATCTGGTTTACCAGCCTTTGGAACCTGTGCAGGCTTAATTTTGCTGGCTAAGGAAATTACTTCTCAGGACGAGAGTCATCTTGGAACTATGAATATGGTGGTCGAGCGAAATGCCTATGGGCGCCAATTAGGAAGTTTCTATACGGAAGCAGAATGTAAGGGAGTTGGTAGTATTCCAATGACCTTTATCCGTGGTCCAATTATCAGCAGTGTTGGAGAAGGTGTAGAAATTCTAGCAAGAGTTGACGATCAAATCGTTGCAGCCCAAGAAAAAAATATGTTGGTAACTTCTTTTCATCCAGAATTGACTGATGATGTGCGCTTGCACAAGTACTTTATAAATATGTGTGACAAAAAGATAGTGGAATAAAAAGTGATAAATCAAGTTTCGATTCGCTTTTTCCAAAGAATCATTTTTTAAGTCATCTGACAGTATTCTGTGATGTTAGATTTATTTACGATAAATTAGAAAAGAATGATTGTTTTGACTTAGCGCATACAGCTTATATGCTGAATATGGTGTTCAAGTATCTTTTATTGAAAGCACTTTAGAGGATGGAGTTAAAATACTATTCTATACTCCTTAATACTCTTCGAAAATCTCTTCAAACCACGTCAGCTTCACCTTGCCGTAGGTATGGTTACTGACTTCGTCAGTTCTATCCACAACCTCAAAACTGTGTTTTGAGCTGACTTCGTCAGTTTCATCTACAACCTCAAAGCTGTACCTTGAGCAACCTGCGGTTAGCTTCCTATTTTGCTCTTTGATTTTCGTTGAGTATAAAAATGATGTATAGGACTGGTCAAAAAGATCACTTCGAAAATAGCAAAAAACGAGGCTGGGGAAAAGTCTTTAAAATCAAAAAAACGCATAATATCAGGTGTTGAAAAAACTTGATACTATGCATTTTTTTGTGGGAAGATTTACTTCATTTTCTACTGAAATTGAGTTTTGCCCAGCTTCTGGTAATTCTCTACGGAAGACATGGGATTCGAACCCACGCACGCTATTACACGCCTACCGCGTTTCCAACACGGCCTCTTAAGCCTCTTGAGTAATCTTCCAATACTTACTCAAATAGTCTACCATAAAGATACTTATCTTGCAATAAAAATTCTGAAAATAAGAAAAATGATAGAATTTGAAAGAAAATGATAAAAAATGCTTGACTTTGAAATAAAGTATGATAGAATGAATAGTGTAAACGATAACAGGAGGTGATTCAGTGTTAAAAACAGAGCGGAAGCAACTGATTTTAGAGGAGTTAAATCAACATCATGTAGTTTCTCTAGAAAAATTAGTTAGTTTGTTAGAGACCTCAGAATCAACGGTTCGAAGAGACTTGGATGAATTGGAAGCAGAAAACAAGCTTCGTCGCGTGCATGGTGGAGCAGAATTGCCCCATTCCTTGCAGGAAGAAGAAACCATTCAAGAAAAATCTGTCAAAAACCTTCAAGAGAAGAAGTTACTTGCTCAGAAAGCAGCCTCTCTCATCAAGGAACAAGATGTCATCTTTATCGATGCTGGAACAACGACAGCCTTTTTGATTCATGAATTGGTTAATAAAAATGTCACAGTCGTGACCAATTCGATTCACCATGCCGCTCAGTTGGTTGAAAATCAGATTCCAACTGTCATGGTTGGAGGAAGTGTCAAGATGGCAACAGATGCTAGCATCGGGGGCGTTGCTCTTAACCAGATTAACCAATTGCACTTTGACCGTGCCTTTATCGGGATGAATGGTGTGGACGATGGCTATTATACGACTCCTGATATGGAGGAGGGAGCTGTGAAGCGTGCTATTTTAGAGAATGCCAAACAGACCTATGTCTTGGTGGATTCGTCTAAGATTGGACAAACTTGCTTTGCCAAGGTAGCACCACTCAAACGTGCTATTGTTATCACAAGTCAAGGGCATGAGCTCTTGCAGGCTATTAAGGAGAAAACGGAGGTAATAGAAGTATGATTTATACAGTCACACTCAATCCATCCATTGACTATATCGTGCGCTTGGACCAAGTTCAAGTCGGTAGTGTCAATCGTATGGACAGTGATGATAAGTTTGCTGGTGGGAAAGGAATCAATGTCAGTCGTGTCTTGAAACGTTTGGATATTCCCAATACAGCAACTGGATTTATCGGAGGTTTTACTGGTAAATTTATCACAGATACTTTGGCAGAGGAAGAAATCGAGACGCGTTTTGTCCAAGTGGCAGAAGATACTCGTATCAATGTCAAGATTAAAGCGGACCAAGAAACAGAAATCAACGGAACGGGCCCAACTGTTGAACCGGATCAGCTAGAAGAATTGAAAGCTATTTTATCTAGTTTGACTGCAGAAGATACAGTTGTATTTGCTGGTTCAAGTGCTAAAAATCTAGGCAACGTCATCTACAAGGATTTGATTGCCTTGACACGCCAGACTGGTGCGCAAGTGGTTTGTGACTTTGAAGGACAGACCTTGATTGATAGTTTGGACTATCAGCCACTCTTGGTCAAACCAAATAATCACGAGCTTGGAGCGATTTTTGGGGTTAAACTCGAAAGTTTAGAGAAAATTGAGAAATACGCTCGTCAGTTACTGGCTAAAGGAGCTCAAAACGTCATTATCTCTATGGCTGGTGACGGTGCCCTTCTTGTCACATCTGAGGGAGCTTACTTCGCAAAACCTATCAAGGGAACAGTCAAAAATTCAGTTGGTGCTGGTGACTCTATGGTTGCTGGATTTACCGGTGAATTTGTCAAATCAAAAGATGCAGTAGAAGCCTTCAAATGGGGAGTTGCTTGTGGAACAGCAACGACATTCTCAGATGACTTGGCAACAGCAGAATTTATTAAAGAAACATATGAAAAAGTTGAGGTAGAAAAACGATGAAAATTCAAGACCTATTGAGAAAAGATGTTATGTTGCTGGATTTGCAGGCAACTGAAAAAACAGCTGTCATTGAAGAGATGATTAAAAGTTTGATAGACCACGGTTATGTAACAGATTTTGAAACATTTAAAGAAGGAATTTTGGCGCGTGAAGCTCTCACTTCTACTGGTTTGGGTGACGGAATCGCAATGCCTCACAGCAAAAATGCTGCTGTCAAAGAAGCGACAGTTCTATTTGCCAAGTCAAATAAGGGTGTTGACTATGAGAGTTTGGGTGGACAAGCAACTGATCTATTCTTCATGATTGCAGCTCCAGAAGGTGCCAATGACACTCACTTAGCAGCTTTGGCAGAATTGTCTCAATACTTGATGAAAGACGGATTTGCTGACAAACTTCGTCAAGCAACATCAGCTGATCAAATAATCGAACTTTTTGACCAAGCTTCAGAAAAAGCTGAGGAGCCAGTTCAAGCACCTGTCAATGAATCTGGTGACTTTGTTGTAGCTGTTACAGCTTGTACAACAGGTATTGCCCACACTTACATGGCCCAAGAAGCTCTTCAAAAAGTGGCTACTGAAATGGGTGTTGGAATTAAGGTCGAAACCAACGGTGCTAGTGGTGTTGGTAACCAACTAACTGCGGAAGACATTCGTAAGGCTAAAGCTGTTATCATCGCAGCAGACAAGGCTGTTGAAATGGATCGTTTCGATGGCAAACCATTGATCAATCGTCCAGTTGCTGACGGTATCCGTAAGACAGAAGAATTGATTAACTTGGCTCTTTCTGGAGATGCTGAAGTCTACCGTGCTGCTAATGGAGCAAAAGATGCAACAGCCTCTAACGAAAAACAAAGCCTTGGTGGTGCCTTCTACAAACACTTGATGAGTGGTGTATCTCAAATGTTACCATTCGTTATTGGTGGTGGTATCATGATTGCCCTTGCTTTCTTGATTGATGGTGCTTTGGGTGTTCCAAATGAAAACCTTGGAAGTCTTGGTTCTTACCATGAGCTAGCTTCTATGTTCATGAAAATTGGTGGTGCAGCCTTTGGCTTGATGCTTCCAGTCTTTGCAGGTTATGTTGCCTACTCTATCGCTGAAAAACCAGGTTTGGTAGCAGGTTTCGTGGCTGGTGCTATTGCCAAAGAAGGTTTTGCCTTTGGTAAAATCCCTTATGCCGCAGGTGGTGAAGCAACTTCAACTCTTGCAGGTGTCTCATCTGGTTTCCTAGGTGCCCTTGTAGGTGGATTTATCGCAGGTGCTTTGGTTCTTGCTATCAAGAAATACGTTAAAGTTCCACGTTCACTTGAAGGTGCTAAATCAATTCTTCTCTTGCCATTTCTTGGAACAATCTTGACTGGATTTGTTATGCTAGCTGTTAACATCCCAATGGCAGCAATCAACACTGCTATGAATGACTTCCTAGGCGGTCTTGGAGGAGGTTCAGCTGTCCTTCTTGGTATCGTCCTTGGTGGAATGATGGCTGTTGACATGGGTGGACCAGTTAACAAAGCTGCCTATGTATTTGGTACAGGTACGCTTGCAGCAACTGTTTCTTCAGGTGGTTCTGTAGCCATGGCAGCAGTTATGGCTGGAGGAATGGTGCCACCACTTGCAATCTTTGTCGCAACTCTTCTTTTCAAAGATAAATTTACTAAGGAAGAACGCAACTCTGGTTTAACAAACATCATCATGGGCTTGTCATTTATCACTGAGGGAGCAATTCCATTTGGTGCCGCTGACCCAGCTCGTGCGATCCCAAGTTTCATCCTTGGTTCAGCAGTAGCAGGTGGCCTCGTTGGTCTTACTGGTATCAAACTCATGGCGCCACACGGAGGAATCTTCGTTATCGCCCTTACTTCAAATGCTCTCCTTTACCTCGTTTCTGTCTTGGTAGGAGCAATCGTAAGTGGTGTGGTCTATGGTTACCTACGCAAACCACAAGCATAAAAAATAGAAAAATGAAAAGATTGGACCGTTTGGTGCAGTCTTTTTCTCTTTCCGAAATGCCTGTGAAATATGGTATAATAGAAGAATGGCAAACAAGAATACAAGTAAAACAAGACGGAGACCGTCTAAAGCAGAACTCGAAAGAAAAGAAGCGATTCAACGAATGTTGATTTCGTTGGGAATCGCACTTTTATTGATTTTCGCAGCCTTTAAATTAGGGGCTGCAGGTATAACCCTTTACAATTTAATTCGCTTGCTGGTGGGTAGCCTAGCTTATCTGGCAATAGTTGGTATCCTGCTCTACCTCTTCTTTTTCAAGTGGATACGAAAACAGGAAGGGCTCCTATCTGGATTTTTCACCATATTTGCAGGTTTGCTCTTGATTTTTGAGGCCTACTTGGTTTGGAAATATGGTTTGGATAAGTCGGTATTAAAAGGTACCATGGCTCAGGTTGTGACGGATCTGACTGGTTTTCGAACGACCAGTTTTGCTGGAGGGGGCTTGATTGGTGTCGCTCTTTATATTCCAACCGCCTTTCTCTTTTCAAATATCAGCACTTACTTTATTGGTTCTATCTTGATTTTAGTGGGTGCCCTCCTAGTCAGTCCTTGGTCTGTTTACGATATTGCTGAATTTTTCAGTAGAGGATTTGCCAAATGGCGGGAAGGTCATGAGCGTCGAAAAGAAGAACGCTTTGTCAAACAAGAAGAAAAAGCTCGTCAAAAGGCTGAGGAAGAGGCTAGATTAGAACAAGAAGAGGCTGAAAAAGCCTTACTCGATTTGCCTCCTATTGATATGGAAACGGGTGAAATTCTGACAGCAGATGTTGTACTTGACGCTCCACCTTTTCCAGAAGAAGACTGGGTGGAACCAGAAATCATCCTGCCTCAACCAGAGCTTGAATTCCCTGAACAAGAAGATGGCTCTGATGATGAAGATGTACAGGTTGATTTTTCAGCCAAGGAAGCCCTTGAATATAAACTTCCAAGTTTACAACTCTTTGCCCCAGATAAACCCAAAGACCAGTCTAAAGAGAAGAAAATCGTTCGGGAAAATATCAAAATCCTAGAAGAAACCTTTGCTAGCTTTGGTATCAAGGTAACGGTTGAACGAGCCGAAATTGGGCCATCAGTGACCAAGTATGAAGTTAAGCCAGCAGTAGGTGTAAGGGTTAACCGCATTTCCAATCTAGCAGATGACCTCGCTCTAGCCTTGGCTGCTAAGGATGTCCGAATCGAAGCACCTATCCCAGGGAAATCTTTAGTGGGAATTGAGGTACCTAACTCTGAGATTGCGACTGTGTCCTTCCGCGAACTATGGGAACAATCTCAAACAAAAGCAGAAAATCTCTTGGAAATTCCTCTAGGAAAGGCGGTTAATGGCACCGCAAGGGCTTTTGATCTTTCCAAAATGCCCCACTTGCTAGTTGCAGGTTCAACGGGTTCAGGGAAGTCGGTCGCCGTTAACGGCATTATCGCCAGCATTCTCATGAAAGCGAGACCAGACCAAGTTAAGTTTATGATGGTCGATCCCAAGATGGTTGAGTTGTCTGTTTACAATGACATTCCTCATCTCTTGATTCCAGTTGTGACCAATCCACGCAAGGCCAGCAAGGCTTTGCAAAAGGTTGTGGATGAAATGGAAAATCGTTATGAACTCTTTGCCAAGGTAGGAGTCCGTAATATTGCAGGCTTTAATGCCAAGGTAGAAGAGTTCAATGCCCAGTCTGAGTACAAGCAGGTTCCCCTACCGCTTATTGTCGTGATTGTGGATGAGTTGGCGGATCTTATGATGGTAGCCAGCAAGGAAGTGGAAGATGCTATCATTCGCCTTGGACAGAAGGCGCGTGCTGCAGGTATCCACATGATTCTTGCAACCCAGCGTCCATCCGTTGATGTCATCTCTGGGTTGATTAAGGCCAATGTTCCTTCTCGTGTCGCTTTCGCGGTTTCATCAGGGACAGACTCCCGTACTATTTTAGATGAAAATGGAGCTGAGAAACTGCTTGGACGTGGAGATATGCTCTTTAAACCAATCGATGAAAATCATCCAGTTCGTCTCCAAGGCTCCTTTATTTCGGATGATGATGTTGAACGCATCGTAAACTTCATCAAGGCTCAGGCTGATGCGGACTACGATGAGAGTTTTGATCCGGGAGAAGTTTCTGAAAATGACGGAGAATTTTCAGATGGTGAATCTGGTGGAGATCCGCTTTTTGAAGAAGCCAAGGCTCTAGTTATTGAGACCCAGAAAGCTAGCGCATCTATGATTCAGCGACGTTTATCAGTTGGATTTAACCGTGCGACCCGTCTCATGGAAGAGCTTGAGATGGCAGGTGTCATTGGTCCAGCTGAAGGTACCAAGCCAAGAAAAGTTTTACAACAATAAATTTCTCTCTTATATGGAAATGTGAACCTGACGTGATTTGAAGAGATTTTTGAAGCGGATTATCTATGATGTATAATTAATTGAATCTAAAATAGTACGAAACGACTTTTAAAGCATGAAATTGATTTGAATTCCCTAATAAATTTGTTCACATTTTATTTAAACACTATATCAAGCTGAAACAGGTTTAGAATTTCTTTTAGATATATGCAGACTCCCCCTATAGTTTCTAGTGAATATTTGTTTTTCACTAGAAACTATAAGGGGAGCTTTTGTACTCATGTATGAGATAGATTTCTCTTTTTTGTTTTATTAAAACTCAATGAAAATCAAAGAGCAAACTAGGAAGCTAGCCGCAGGCTGTACTTGAGTACGGTAAGGTGACGCTGACGTGGTTTGAATTTGATTTTCGAAGAGTATAAAACTGCATAGCTTACTTTTCAGCAGGAATCAGCTATTGTATTCGATAGATGTTAGCTGACATCAATTCACTACTGTTTAAAATTTTGAGAGTTCTGCAGTTTTTGAGTTCAGTTTCTGTTTATTCACCAAAGAAAAATGGTGGGGCGAACCGTTTTAGCTCTTCAAAGCAATGTTGGGCTGCCTCTACATCTTCACAGATGACAAGGCAGACATCATCACCACAGAGGGTAGCGATAGCGTCAGGGAAACTCAAAGCATCAATGATAGAACCAAATGATTGAGCCAGTCCAGGAAGGGTTTTTAGTAGAACTTGATGTTGAACTGGGCGCATCAAGACAAGGGCATCTTCCATGTAGAGCTCAAGACGTTTTTCCCATTTTGAGATAGAGCCTGTATTGAGCACATAGTAAGAGTTATCTTCTTCTCGTACTTTTGAGAGGTTCATACTTTTAATATCCCTCGAAAGTGTAGCTTGTGTAACTTGAATATCATTATCAGCAAGAAGAGCTTGTAGCTCAGCTTGAGTATGAATCTTGTTTTTCGTTACAAGAGCTCGTATGAGTTGGTGTCGGTGTTCAGATTTATTCATAATAATTTAACTCCTTTTTTAGTAAGGTATTGTAAGTGTGGACTGATCAAAATCGTCAGCCGGGTGGTAAGCGGTATTGTCACTTATGAAGATTTGAAAGTCAGTAGTAATTTAGAACGATACGGAGAGAATCTCCTGCGTTTAACTTGTCACTAGTTGGATGCAGATGAATGAGAAATTTATTTGTTCATCTACATCGTTGTTCTCTACTAACAGTAAATCATTAAATTAGGGTATCCTTTTGTCACGGCTTGTTGTGAATTTACACTAAATGGCAATTCACAGAGATTGTCCAACATGTAGTGTGGTATCGTGTAGTTTAGAGGGTTACACATGTTGGTTAGGGGGGAGTAGCTTCTCTCCTAACTCCATCTGTAGACTTATCCTAAGTCCATCTTGGGATTGAATTTGATACGAAGTTTATATTTAGTTTGACTGTTCAAATGGAAATCATGGATTATAGGAAGGTCAATGGGTCTTGGAGTGACCTTGTTCTTGGAATTCTTCCATATCGAAAGTCTGATATATTATACCTTTTAACAAGGTATGATAAGAGTAGACTGTTCAAGATCGACAGTCAAGTGGTAGTCGGTATTGTCACGGATTGTGATTTCAAAGTCAGTCGTATAGAGGACCAAACGAAGAGTATCTCCTTCTTTTAACTTGTAAATAGTAGGTTGTAGTTCAAATTGAACATCCATCCATTCATCTGCAGTAATATCCTCTACTAACAGTAAATCATTTCTATTTTGTAAATTGAGGTAACCTTTTGTCACGACTCGTTGTGCATCTGGTCTAAATGGTAATTCACAGAGATTTTCCAACATGTGGTAGCGTCCGTTGTCAATGGTTCTAGCACTTAAAACAGCTGGATAAGGTTGTAGGTATTTCTTTTGCCCAAATTCTAGCAGTTGGGCAGATAAGAGCCCCTTGTTTGTATTGGATTTGATACGAAGATTGAGCTGAGCGCGACCGTTCAGGTGGAGATCTTTGGTCACAGGAAGGTCAATAGTAATTTGATTGGCTTTCCCTTGATAGAGTTCCGTATTGAAGGTTTGGTATGTCTTACCATAACGCTCAAAATCCTTATTTGAGTACTGGTTTTGAATGACCTGTTCTTCTTGACCGAGTGAGAAGGTTTCAAAGTTTTCTTGCTCACCAAAGTTACCAAGAGATAACCAAGTCTGAGGAGCGGTATTGTTCTGCCAGATAACAGTAGGAAGTTGGTAATCCGTTTCCTGTCCCAGTAATTTCTTAGTCAACAAAGCATTCATGGACTCACGGAAGTCAATGGACTGCCAGTTGTTCATGTACACATGGGCACCATTATGGAAAAAGAGGTGCTTGTTTATATGAGTAGGTAGAGCATGGAACATCTGGTAAACATGAAGTGGTTTGACATTCCAATCCTGAGAACCATGGGTAAAGACAACCTCTGCCTTTACTTTGTCAGCATTGAGCAGATAGTTGCGGTCATGCCAAAACTGATTGTAGTCGCCAGTCTTGCGATCCAGTTGCTCTTTTACTTTTTCTAAGTCAGCTTGGTGAGCTTCATTGCCACGGATATAGTCGCCAGCCAAGAGATTACGAGAATAGGTTAACTCAGCAAGGGAGTCAAAGTCCTCACCTGGATAGCCACCTGGGCTAGTCACCAGACCGTTTTCACGGTAGTAGTTGTACCATGAGGAAATGCCAGCCTCGGCAATGATGACTTCTAAACCATCGACACCTGTAGTCGCCAGACCATTGGACATGGTACCTAGATAAGAAAGTCCAGTTGTGGCTACTTTTCCATTTGACCAGTCAGCTTTGACTTGACGCTGGCGCGTATGGTCGGTAAAGGCACGGCAACGGCCATTAAGCCAATTGATGACATCTTTATAAGCCTCAATTTGTTGGTAGTCGCCATTAGTCATGAAACCAGTAGAGTCTTTAGTACCAACACCTGAAACATAGAGATTGGCAAAGCCTCGTGGGAGGAAGTAGTCGTTGAGTGTATAGCTAGAGTTGATGTGGCTTAGCTTTTCCTCAGCTTCTGACACAAGCTCAGCTTGGCCTTGAGGTTGGACGAGATTTAGTTGAGGTTCCTCTAATTCGATCTTATGAGCAGGTTTAACCTCAAGATCGCCCTCCATCTTGTAGAGAGCCTTGTCACTAGCCTTGTCATTGGTTCCCTGATGATAAGGACTGGCTGTCATGATGGCAGGGATTTGCCCCTCATAACGTGGACGAATAATGCTGACCTTGACTAGGTCTGGTAGCCCTTTTTGGTCAGTATCGACACGAGACTCAACGTAAACGACTTCACGAATGACATCATGGCTAGAAAAAGTTGCCAAACTCTTGCCGTTAAAGTAGTGGTAGTCGTTATCCTCCGGAATAAGACCATCACTAACAAGTTGGTCGATAAGAGTATTTCCCTTTTTGGTGCGAGTATTGAGTAACTGATAGAGATTTTCAATCAAGTCACCGTATACAATAGGAAATCCAGTCTCTTTACGAAAAGCTTCACTGTCTTCGAAGTCAACCAAATAAGAAAAGCCTAAAAGTTGAAAAGCAACAGTATAAAAAATATCTGCTGTCAGTTCATCTTCTGATTGAAAAAATGTTAGCAGGTCTGTTTTTTTATCAGCTGCTAGGATGGAAAGTGGGTAGTTGGTGTCTTGATAAGTGAAAAAGAAACGACTTAGAAAAGATTCCAACATCTTTTTATTTGTTGACTCAGATGGAAAATCAAATCCATACTTTTTTAATTCATATAAAATAGTATCTCTTGGAAGTGATAAATAGCTGAATTGATTAAAGCGCATAAAACCTCCTTGTAAAATAATAATTAAGGTTATTATATCAAAAAAATAGGAGAAAGGGAATCATTAAGTGAGAAAGAAATTAATTAAAGAATAATGAATATTATTTATATGAAAAACAGGTACAACTCTATAGTTCAAAACAAGTTATAATAGTAAATAGATTAACTGGATGTATCTTTCTGTTTTAAAAGATATATTCACTTCTTGGGATAAAAAAGTAAAAAAATTACCGGATCATTTGATTCTTTAAATGTATTTTTGCTTTTTTCATTCAAAAAATTTTACTTTAAGGATAAAATAGAGATAGGAGTCATTGCTTTTGTCTTTCTCTTTTTGAAAATGGTATAATATAGTGAGAAGGATAGAGGAGAAGTGTAAATTGATCGCACAACTAGATACAAAAACAGTCTATAGTTTTATGGAGAGCGTCATTTCGATTGAAAAGTATGTGAGAGCAGCTAAAGAATTCGGCTACACTCATCTGGCTATGATGGATATTGATAATCTTTATGGTGCTTTTGACTTTCTAGAGGTTACAAAAAAATATGGCATTCATCCTTTGCTAGGGCTTGAAATGACTGTATTTGTGGATGCTCAGGAAGTGAATCTGCGCTTTTTAGCTCTATCTAGTGTGGGCTATCAGCAGTTGATGAAACTTTCAACAGCCAAGATGCAGGGGGAGAAAAATTGGTCAGTTTTATCTCAGTACCTGGAGGATATCGCGGTAATTGTGCCTTATTTTGAAGAGCTTGAATCACTAAATCTAGGCTGTGATTACTATATAGGGGTTTACCCAGAAACACTGGCCAGCGAATTTTATCGTCCTATTTTGCCACTTTATCGGGTCAATGCTTTTGAAAGCAGGGATAGAGAAGTTCTGCAAGTCTTAACAGCGATTAAAGAAAATCTACCACTTAGAGAAGTTCCCTTGCGCTCACGACAAGATGTCCTTATATCAGCAAGTTCTTTAGAGAAACTATTCCAAGAACGTTTTCCTCAAGCCTTGGAAAACTTAGAAAAGCTAATTTCAGGTATTTATTATGACTTGGATACTAGTTTAAAATTACCTCGTTTTAATCCAGCTAGACCAGCAGTGGAAGAATTGAGAGAACGTGCTGAATTGGGGCTTGCTCAGAAGGGGTTAACTGGTAAAGAATATCAAGGCCGTCTAGACCAAGAATTGGCTGTTATTCATGATATGGGCTTTGACGATTATTTCTTGGTTGTCTGGGATTTGCTGCGTTTTGGACGTTCGAATGGCTATTATATGGGTATGGGACGGGGTTCTGCAGTTGGTAGCTTGGTTTCCTATGCCTTAGATATCACAGGGATTGACCCAGTAGAGAAAAATCTGATTTTTGAACGCTTTCTCAATCGTGAACGCTATACTATGCCTGATATTGATATCGATATTCCTGATATTTATCGTCCAGATTTTATCAGATATGTTGGCAATAAATATGGTAGTAAACATGCTGCACAAATCGTTACTTTTTCAACCTTTGGAGCAAAGCAGGCCTTGCGAGATGTTTTGAAACGCTATGGTGTACCAGAGTATGAATTATCTGCAATTACCAAGAAAATCAGTTTTCGTGACAATCTCAAGTCGGCTTATGAGGGTAACCTCCAGTTTCGTCAGCAAATCAATAGTAAGTTAGAATACCAAAAAGCCTTTGACATTGCTTGCAAGATAGAGGGCTATCCAAGACAAACCTCTGTCCATGCGGCTGGTGTTGTGATCAGTGACCAAGATTTGACTGACTACATTCCTCTAAAGCATGGAGATGAAATTCCACTGACTCAGTATGATGCTCATGGAGTTGAAGCAAGTGGACTTTTAAAGATGGACTTTCTGGGACTACGAAATTTGACCTTTGTCCAGAAGATGCAAGAATTGCTTGCTGAAACAGAAGGGATTCATCTGAAAATAGAAGAAATCGATTTGGAAGACAAAGAAACGTTAGCTTTATTTGCTTCTGGGAATACAAAAGGTATCTTTCAATTTGAACAACCTGGTGCTATTCGCCTGCTTAAACGTGTTCAACCAGTCTGCTTTGAAGATGTCGTAGCGACTACTTCACTAAATCGACCAGGAGCTAGTGATTATATCAATAATTTTGTGGCAAGAAAGCATGGCCAGGAAGAAGTGACGGTTCTGGATCCAGTACTGGAGGATATTTTGGCTCCAACCTACGGCATTATGCTTTATCAGGAGCAGGTTATGCAGGTTGCTCAGCGTTTTGCTGGATTTAGTCTTGGGAAAGCCGATATTTTGCGCCGAGCTATGGGGAAAAAGGATGCCTCTGCCATGCATGAGATGAGGGCTTCTTTTATTCAAGGGGCATTAGAAGCTGACCATACTGCGGAAAAGGCAGAGCAGGTCTTTGATGTCATGGAGAAGTTTGCAGGTTATGGGTTTAACCGATCTCACGCCTATGCCTACTCAGCCTTGGCCTTCCAGTTGGCTTATTTCAAAACACATTATCCAGCTATTTTTTATCAGGTCATGTTGAATTCTGCCAACAGTGATTACTTAATAGATGCACTTGAAGCAGGCTTTGAAGTAGCACCGTTGTCTATCAATACTATTCCCTATCACGATAAAATTGCCAACAAGTCTATCTATCTAGGTTTGAAATCGATTAAGGGGCTCAGCAAAGATTTGGCGCTTTGGATTATCGAACATCGACCCTATTCTAACATCGAAGATTTTTTAGCTAAACTACCTGAGAATTATTTGAAACTTCCTTTGCTGGAACCTTTGGTAAAAGTTGGTCTTTTCGATTCATTTGAAAAAAATCGTCAAAAAGTATTTAATAATTTAGTTAATCTATTTGAATTTGTAAAAGAGTTAGGAAGTTTGTTTGGAGATACTATTTATAGTTGGCAGGAATCGGAAGATTGGACAGATCAAGAAAAATTCTATATGGAACAAGAGCTTTTAGGGATAGGCGTCAGCAAACATCCTCTACAAACTATCGCAAGTAAGGCTATTTACCCGATTACCCCAATTGGGGATTTGTCAGAAAATAGCTACGCTATTATTTTGGTTGAAGTTCAGAAGATAAAAGTAATTCGTACCAAAAAGGGCGAAAACATGGCATTTTTACAGGTAGATGACAGTAAGAAAAAATTGGATGTCACTCTCTTTTCAGACTTATATCGTCAGGTTGGGCAGGAAATAAAAGAGGGAGCCTTCTACTATATAAAAGGAAAAATCCAGTCACGTGATGGCCGTCTGCAAATGATTGCACAAGAAATAAGAGAAGCAGTTGCTGAACGCTTTTGGATACAGGTAAAAAATCATGAATCGGATCAAGAAATTTCACGTATTTTAGACCAATATAAAGGTTCAATCCCAGTCATCATCAGGTATGAAGAGGAACAGAAAACAATCGTTTCTCCCCATCATTTTGTAGCTAAATCCAATGAATTAGAAGCGAAATTGAATGAAATGGTTATGAAAACGATTTATCGCTAAAAATACGGAAAATAGAAGAATTTTAAAATCAAATGTGGTATAATCAATAAGAATGTTAAAAGAAAAAGGAGCATAACCAATATGAAACGTATTGCTGTTTTGACTAGTGGTGGAGACGCCCCTGGTATGAACGCTGCTATCCGCGCAGTTGTTCGTCAAGCAATTTCAGAAGGAATGGAAGTTTTTGGTATCTATGATGGATATGCTGGTATGGTTGCTGGTGAAATTCATCCCCTAGATGCAGCTTCAGTAGGAGACATCATTTCTCGTGGTGGTACTTTCCTTCACTCAGCTCGCTATCCAGAGTTCGCTCAACTTGAAGGGCAACTTAAAGGGATTGAGCAATTGAAAAAACACGGGATTGAAGGTGTAGTTGTTATCGGTGGTGACGGATCTTACCACGGCGCTATGCGTTTGACTGAACATGGCTTCCCAGCTATCGGTCTTCCAGGTACAATCGATAACGATATCGTTGGTACTGACTTTACAATCGGTTTTGACACAGCGGTTACAACTGCTATGGATGCTATCGATAAGATTCGTGATACATCATCAAGTCACCGTCGTACTTTTGTTATTGAAGTTATGGGACGTAACGCTGGTGATATCGCTCTTTGGGCTGGTATTGCAACTGGTGCTGATGAAATCATCATTCCTGAAGAAGGATTCAAGATTGAAGATATTGTAGAAAGCATTAAATGTGGTTATGAGTGTGGTAAAAAACACAATATCATCGTCTTGGCAGAAGGTGTGATGTCAGCAGCTGAATTTGGTAAAAAACTAAAAGAAGCTGGGGATACAAGCGACCTTCGTGTGACAGAACTTGGACATATTCAACGTGGTGGTTCTCCAACTGCGCGTGACCGTGTATTGGCGTCACGTATGGGTGCGCATGCTGTTAAACTTCTTAAAGAAGGTATCGGTGGTGTTGCGGTTGGTATCCGTAACGAAAAAATGGTTGAAAATCCAATTCTTGGTACGGCAGAAGAAGGAGCATTGTTTAGCCTTACTGCAGAAGGTAAGATTGTGGTTAACAACCCACACAAAGCCGACATTGAGCTATCTAGCTTGAATAAGAGCTTGTCATAATTTACAATTTAGTTAATAAGACCAAAAAGGTCATATATATAAAGGAGTCACAAAAATCATGAACAAACGTGTAAAAATCGTTGCAACTTTGGGTCCTGCGGTAGAAATCCGTGGTGGTAAAAAATTCGGTGAGGACGGATACTGGGGTGAAAAACTTGATGTTGAAGCTTCAGCTAAAAACATTGCTAAATTGATTGAAGCTGGTGCTAACACATTCCGTTTCAACTTCTCACACGGTGACCACCAAGAACAAGGTGAGCGTATGGCAACTGTTAAACTTGCTGAAAAACTTGCAGGTAAAAAAGTTGGTTTCCTTCTTGATACAAAAGGACCAGAAATCCGTACAGAATTGTTCGAAGGTGAAGCTAAAGAGTATTCATACAAAACTGGTGAAAAAATCCGTGTTGCAACTAAACAAGGAATCAAATCAACTCGTGAAGTGATTGCGTTGAACGTTGCTGGTGCTCTTGATATCTATGATGATGTTGAAGTTGGTCGTCAAGTGTTGGTTGACGATGGTAAACTTGGTCTTCGTGTTATTGCTAAAGATGACGCAACTCGTGAATTTGAAGTTGAAGTTGAAAACGATGGTATCATCGCTAAACAAAAAGGTGTGAACATCCCTAACACTAAAATTCCTTTCCCAGCTCTTGCTGAACGCGATAACGACGATATCCGTTTCGGTCTTGAACAAGGTATCAACTTCATCGCGATTTCATTCGTACGTACTGCAAAAGATGTGAACGAAGTTCGTGCAATCTGTGAAGAAACTGGAAACGGACACGTTCAATTGTTCGCTAAAATCGAAAACCAACAGGGTATCGATAACTTGGATGAAATCATCGAAGCTGCTGATGGTATCATGATCGCTCGTGGTGACATGGGTATCGAAGTACCATTCGAAATGGTTCCAGTTTACCAAAAAATGATCATTACAAAAGTGAACGCTGCAGGTAAAGTTGTTATCACTGCAACAAACATGCTTGAAACAATGACTGAAAAACCACGTGCAACTCGTTCAGAAGTATCAGACGTATTCAACGCTGTTATCGATGGTACTGACGCTACAATGCTTTCAGGTGAGTCTGCAAATGGTAAATACCCTCTTGAGTCAGTAACTACAATGGCTACAATTGATAAGAATGCTCAAACTCTTCTTAGCGAATACGGACGTTTGAACTCAGATTCATTTGAACGTAATTCTAAGACAGAAGTAATGGCTTCAGCTGTTAAAGATGCTACTAACTCAATGGATATTAAATTGGTTGTAACTCTTACTAAGACAGGTCACACTGCACGTTTAATCTCTAAATATCGTCCAAACGCTGATATCTTGGCATTGACATTTGATGAATTGACAGAACGTGGATTGATGTTGAACTGGGGTGTTATCCCAATGTTGACAGATGCTCCATCTTCAACTGACGATATGTTCGAAATTGCTGAACGTAAAGCAGTTGAAGCAGGTCTCGTAGAATCTGGTGACGATATCGTTATCGTAGCTGGTGTACCACTTGGAGAAGCTGTTCGTACAAATACAATGCGTATCCGTACAGTACGTTAATTAAAATAAAAAAGCCTATTATATCAAGCTTTCTAGCCTGTATGATGGGCTCTTTTTGTATGTGGGCAAAGTTTTTACTTTTGATTTAATGCAACTGTAGCTAAAGAGTAAATCGTTGCTTGTTCCATACCTTTTGTGATGTGAGTATAAATCTGATTGGTAGTCTTTTTGTCTTCATGCCCAAGCTATGACATGATAGCTTTTAAAAGGATGTTGTTTTTTGAACGAAAATTTCATAAAATGTTTAGCTTTTATAGTGTATTGAAGCTAGAATAGTACGCCGTGGCTGCTAAAACATTTCTAGAAATTAATTTGTTCATATCTTATTTCAACCTACTATAATACAGAAAAAAACAACTCCCTGATGATTCAAGGAGTTGTCTATAGTTAAATTAGTTTTTTGAAGCAGCTTGGAATTCTGGGTTTTTCCATGCTTCGTCAATGATAGCTTGCAATTCTTTAGCAGATGCTTGCATTTTTTGAGTTTCTGCGTCGTTCAATGGGATATTTACTGGACGAACGATACCATGTGCACCAACAACAGCTGGTTGACCGATAAAGACGTTCTCAACTCCGTATTGACCTTCTTGGAATACTGAAAGTGGAAGTACTGCGTTTTCATCGTCAAGGATTGCTTTAGTGATACGAGCAAGGGCTACTGCAATACCGTAGTATGTTGCACCTTTTTTGTTGATGATTGTGTAGGCTGCATCACGAACACCTTCGAACAATTCAATCAATTCAGCTTCTTGAACATTTTGAGTGTCTTTAAGGAATTCTTCAAGGTTTACACCAGCGATGTTTGCGTGTGACCAAACAGCGAACTCAGAGTCACCGTGTTCACCCATGATGTAAGCGTGAACTGAACGAGCATCTACATCCAATTTTTCAGCAAGTGCTTGACGGAAACGAGCTGAGTCAAGTGAAGTACCTGAACCGATAACGCGTTCTTTAGGGAATCCAGAGAATTTCCAAGTTGAGTAAGTCAAAACGTCAACTGGGTTAGCAGCAACAAGGAAGATACCTTTGAAACCTGATTCAACAACTTGAGTTACGATTGATTTGTTGATAGCAAGGTTTTTACCTACAAGGTCAAGACGAGTTTCACCTGGTTTTTGAGGCGCACCTGCAGTGATCACAACAAGGTCAGCGTCTGCACAGTCAGAGTATTGAGCTGCATAGATTTTTTTAGGTGAAGTGAAGGCAAGGGCGTGACTAAGGTCAAGCGCGTCACCAACAGCTTTTTCATGCAATTGTGGAATTTCGATAATTCCAAGCTCTTGTGCAATTCCTTGGTTAACAAGTGCAAAAGCGTAAGATGAACCTACAGCACCATCTCCGACAAGGATAACTTTTTTGTGTTGTTTAGTTGAAGTCATTGTTCTAAACATCTCCTTAATTTTATTCAGGGATTTCCCCAGTTATTTTAATTCTATCACTTTTAAAAAGCTTTGTCACGAATATTCTATTCGGTTATCAATGTAAACGTTTTAGCGATTTTCAAAGGCTGAAATGAAGGACAAATTATGGTATAATATATCTAATTACTAATAGTGAAATGAGGCATTTATGAATGCAGGATAGAAATTTAGTGAATGTCAATCTGACAAAGGAGATGAAGACTAGCTTTATCGATTACGCCATGAGTGTTATCGTAGCGCGGGCTCTTCCTGATGTTCGAGATGGTTTAAAACCTGTTCACCGCCGTATTCTTTACGGAATGAATGAACTAGGTGTTACTCCAGACAAACCTCATAAAAAATCAGCCCGTATCACAGGGGATGTCATGGGTAAATACCACCCTCACGGAGACTTGTCTATTTATGAGGCTATGGTTCGTATGGCCCAGTGGTGGAGCTACCGTTACATGCTCGTTGATGGGCATGGAAACTTTGGTTCCATGGATGGGGACGGTGCTGCCGCGCAGCGTTACACTGAGGCACGTATGAGCAAGATTGCTCTAGAAATGCTTCGTGATATCAATAAAAACACGGTTGATTTCGTAGACAACTACGATGCCAATGAGCGTGAACCCTTGGTCTTGCCAGCTCGTTTTCCAAACCTTTTGGTCAATGGAGCAACGGGTATCGCCGTTGGGATGGCAACCAATATTCCCCCTCACAACTTGGGTGAAACCATTGATGCAGTGAAGTTGGTTATGGACAATCCTGAAGTGACGACTAAGGACTTGATGGAAGTCTTGCCTGGTCCAGATTTTCCAACTGGTGCTCTTGTCATGGGGAAATCAGGGATCCACAAAGCTTATGAGACCGGTAAAGGTTCCATTGTCCTTCGTTCTCGTACAGAGATTGAAACCACTAAGACGGGTCGTGAGCGTATTGTTGTAACGGAATTCCCTTATATGGTTAATAAAACCAAGGTACATGAGCATATTGTTCGCTTGGTTCAGGAAAAACGAATTGAGGGCATTACAGCCGTACGTGATGAGTCCAACCGCGAAGGCGTTCGCTTTGTAATCGAGGTTAAACGCGACGCGTCTGCCAACGTTATCCTTAACAACCTCTTCAAGATGACCCAGATGCAAACCAACTTTGGTTTCAACATGTTGGCGATTCAAAATGGTGTGCCAAAAATTTTGTCCCTTCGTCAAATTTTGGATGCTTATATCGAGCACCAAAAAGAAGTGGTTGTTCGCCGTACTCGTTTTGACAAGGAAAAAGCAGAAGCGCGTGCGCACATCTTAGAAGGTCTTTTAATCGCTCTGGATCACATTGATGAAGTGATTCGTATTATCCGTGCTAGTGAAACGGATGCGGAAGCGCAAGCTGAGTTGATGAGCAAGTTTAAGCTTTCTGAACGTCAAAGTCAGGCTATCCTAGACATGCGTCTTCGTCGTTTGACAGGTTTGGAACGCGATAAGATTCAGTCTGAGTATGATGATCTCTTGGCTTTGATTGCAGATTTGGCGGATATTCTTGCTAAACCAGAACGTGTTTCTCAAATCATCAAAGAAGAATTGGATGAAGTTAAGCGTAAGTTTGGCGACCAACGTCGTACAGAGTTGATGGTCGGTGAAGTATTGAGTCTTGAAGATGAGGATTTGATTGAAGAATCGGATGTCTTGATTACGCTTTCTAATAAGGGATACATCAAACGTCTGGACCAAGCTGAATTTACTGCTCAAAAACGTGGTGGCCGCGGTGTTCAAGGTACAGGTGTTAAGGATGACGATTTTGTTCGTGAGTTAGTGTCGACTAGCACCCATGATCACCTGCTCTTCTTCACAAATAAAGGACGCGTCTATCGCCTGAAAGGATATGAAATTCCTGAGTATGGTCGGACGGCCAAAGGACTACCAGTAGTTAATCTCTTGAAATTGGATGAAGGCGAAAGTATTCAGACGATTATCAATGTTGAGTCTGAACGCAGTGATGATGCTTATCTCTTCTTTACAACCCGTCATGGTATTGTGAAGAGAACAAGCGTTAAGGAATTTGCTAACATTCGTCAGAATGGTCTCAAGGCTTTGACCCTCAAAGATGAAGATGAGCTAATTAATGTATTACTAACAGAAGAAGATACGGATATTATCATTGGTACCAAGTTTGGTTATGCAGTTCGCTTTAATCAATCAGCCGTTCGCGGCATGAGTCGTATCGCCACAGGTGTGAAAGGTGTGAATCTCCGTGAGGGAGACACAGTTGTTGGTGCTAGTGTGATTACAGACCAGGACGAGGTTCTTATCATCACAGAAAAAGGATATGGTAAGCGTACAGTCGCGACTGAATATCCAACAAAAGGTCGTGGTGGTAAAGGAATGAAGACGGCTAATGTGGCTGAGAAAAATGGTCCTCTATCAGGTCTCTTGACTGTGAAAGGTGATGAAGACTTGATGATTATCACTGATACTGGTGTCATGATTCGAACCAATGTTGCCAATATTTCACAAACAGGACGCTCAACTATGGGAGTTAAAGTAATGCGTCTGGATCAAGATGCTAAAATTGTGACCTTTACAACGGTTGCAGCGGCAGAAAAAGAAGAAGTTGGGACAGAAAACGAAACAGAAGGTGAAGCATAATGTCTCAAAAAAATAATAAAAAGAAAAACAAACGAAAAAATCTGCTGACAAATATCCTGGCAGGATTTCTGATACTACTATCAATTGCTTTGATTTTTAATGCTAAAATTCGTGATATTTTTATAGTTTGGAATACCAATAAGTACCAAGTTAGTCAGGTATCAAAAGAAAAAATAGAAGAAAATCAGGATACAGAAGGAAATTTTGATTTTGATTCTGTCAAAGCTATCTCTTCTGAAGCGGTTCTAGCTTCTCAATGGGATGCTCAAAAATTACCAGTTATCGGCGGAATTGCAGTCCCTGAATTAGAAATGAATCTGCCAATTTTTAAAGGTCTTGATAATGTCAATCTCTTCTATGGTGCTGGCACAATGAAACGCGATCAAGTGATGGGGGAAGGAAATTATAGTCTAGCTAGTCATCATATTTTTGGTGTCAATAATGCTAATAAAATGTTATTTTCTCCTTTAGATAACGCTAAAAATGGTATGAAGATTTATCTAACCGATAAAAATAAAGTTTATACTTATGAAATACGTGAAATCAAACGTGTTACACCGGATCGTGTTGATGAAGTTGATGATAGAGATGGGGTAAATGAGATTACATTAGTAACCTGTGAAGACCTTGCTGCTACAGAACGTATTATTGTAAAAGGCGATTTGAAAGAAACAAAAGAATATTCACAAACATCTGATGAAATCCTAACAGCTTTCAATCAACCATATAAACAATTTTATTAATACAAATCAGTGAAATCCTGGATTTCACTGATTTTTTAAGCTTTTCATAAGAATAAACTTTTATGAAATACAGAAAACGCTTCCTTAATTTTAACGTTTGTGATATAATTATCATGTAAAAAATTTTTAGGAGTTTATTATGGTTTCTTCAGAATTTATCTCAAAGATTGAATTTGCTTGCAAGAAGAAAGAAAGTCTTTATAGTCAAAGCAAATTTAAGTATGCGATTCGTTCTATGTTCGCAGGTGCATTTTTAACCTTCAGTACAGCTGCTGGTGCAGTTGGGGCTAATTTGATTAATAAAATTGCGCCAGGTAGTGGACGATTCCTCTTCCCATTCGTTTTCGCTTGGGGCTTGGCCTACATTGTTTTCTTGAATGCCGAGTTGGTAACATCAAACATGATGTTCTTGACTGCTGGTAGTTTCTTGAAAAAAATCTCTTGGAGAAAAACGGCTGAGATTTTACTTTACTGTACCTTGTTCAACCTTATTGGAGCCTTGATAGCAGGTTGGGGATTTGCTCACTCAGCAGCCTATGCACATCTGACACACGATAGCTTTATTTCAGGGGTTGTTGAGATGAAGTTAGGCCGTTCAAATGAATTAGTTTTGCTTGAGGCTATTTTGGCAAATATTTTCGTAAATATTGCGATTCTTTCATTTGTTTTGGTCAAAGATGGTGGTGCCAAACTTTGGCTTGTGTTGTCAGCGATTTACATGTTTGTATTCTTAACAAACGAGCACATTGCGGCGAACTTTGCTTCTTTCGCGATTGTGAAATTCAGTGTTGCTGCTGATTCAATTGCTAACTTCGGTGTTGGAAATATGCTCCGTCACTGGGGAGTAACCTTCATCGGAAACTTTATCGGAGGAGGTCTCTTGATGGGTCTTCCATATGCCTTCCTCAATAAAAACGAAGATACTTATGTAGATTAAGGAAATGAGCACGATTGATTCCAATGTCATTAAGTTAAGAAATTCAAATACAATTCTGTATTTGGGTTTCTTTTTTATGTGATAAACTTATAGTTAAGGAGGGATTTCCCATGATAAAACAGATAAAAGCCCA
>NZ_JAIRCA020000020.1 GCF_020089495.2 Streptococcus mitis subsp. hohhotensis
ACTAACCTTTAACCGCATTCAAACGTCTCATACTAACTTCCACCATAGCGGAACTTAATCTGAAACGCTTTCAGATGAGGGGATTTTGTGCGCTCTTTTTTTCGATTCATTTTAGCTACAAAAGCGATGAAATCAAGCATTAGTAAAACCAGTGGAACTTACCCTGACACGGATTTCCACTGGTTTTTAGGATTTTTATCAGACTAACTTCCACTTGGATTAGCGGTGGAACTTAGTTTGGGAATTTACCCTTTTTCTGATGTAAGCCCTATCTGCGATACTGTTTCAAGAAACGAGTCATCTTTTCTTGGATTTGGGCTAGTTCATCAACACGAGGAAGGTAAACGATACGGAAGTGGTCTGGTTCCTGCCAGTTAAAGCCTCGACCATGAACCAAGAGAACCTTTTCCTGTTTCAAGAAATTAAGGACAAACTGCTCATCATCATCGATACGGTACATATTGCGGTCGATTTTAGGGAAGATATAGAGTCCAGCCTTAGGTTTAACCGCAGACAAACCTGGAATATCTTGAATGGCATTGTAGATGAAGTTTCTTTGCTCGTAAATTCGTCCACCAGGAAGGAGCAATTCATCAACAGATTGGTGGCCACCCAAGGAAGTTTGTACAACTTGTTGGGCCAAAACGTTAGAGCAAAGGCGCATATTGGACAGCATATTGAGTCCTTCAATATAGCCCTTGACGTGCGTTTTAGGTCCAGACAAAACCATCCAACCCACACGGAAACCAGCAATACGGTGAGATTTTGATAGACCATTCATGCTGACACAGAAAACATCTGGTGCCAAACTAGCCACAGGCGTATGCACATGTCCATCCATAACCATGCGGTCATAGATTTCATCCGCAAAGATAATCAAATCGTTTTGACGGGCAATCTCAATAATCTCCAACAAGAGTTCCTTAGGATAAAGGGCTCCAGTTGGGTTATTTGGATTGATAAGGACGATCGCCTTGGTATTGGAAGTGATTTTTGACTTGATATCGTCAATATCTGGGTACCATTCTGCAGCTTCATCACAGATATAGTGAACAGCATTTCCCCCAGCTAGGCTGACAGCGGCTGTCCAGAGAGGATAGTCTGGCATTGGCACCAAGACCTCGTCTCCATTGTCCAAAAGACCCTGCATGGACATGACAATCAGCTCACTGACACCATTTCCAAGGTAAATATCATCAATATCTACGTTTGGAAATTTCTTCAATTGGCAATACTGCATGATGGCCTTACGGGCTGAGAAAATCCCTTTGGAATCAGAGTAACCCTCACTATCACGCGCATTCATAATCAAGTCATGAATGACCTCGTCTGGCGCTGTAAAGCCAAATTCTGCTGGATTTCCTGTATTCAGACGTAAAATCTTTTCGCCGTTTGCTCGCATCCGCATGGCTTCTTCCAAAACAGGACCACGGATATCATAAGCAACATGCTCTAACTTACTAGACTTGTTATATTCTTTCATCTTGTTTCCTCAATTCATCAGGATAGTAACATTATACCACTAGAAAGAGAATGCGACAAGTTTACTGAAATGGGTTACTAAGTTCGAATAGAAGAAAAACCTCGCTAAAAGCGAGGTCAAGACAGGGGAGATAGCAGGTATTTTGCGAAAAGTCACATCACATACCAAAAGATAAACCTAGAAGAAGTAAGCCTAAAAAGGAGTCATAGAGAAGATTAAACATGAGGAAAAGCCCCCATATCATCAAGTAATCCCAACGCCCACCTCGTTTTGCAACTAGGAATAAGATTAGATGGTAGAGTAGGTGAAAGACTAAAAATCCGATAAAACCTGGATAAAGAAACGGTACTAGGTTCTCTAATTGCCAGATCATGATAACTTCTAGCAAGACTGAAACTAGGATAATTCCATAATAAAGGAAATTTGATGTTTGAAAAGAGCTTTTCATCATTATCCCTCCCTTCACTTCTTTCCTGCTATCCTTTCTTTTATTTTATCATATATTTATATAGATTTTAAGCGCTAAGATTCTTTTGAAAAATACTTTTTTTGCTTTACTTCTATAGTGAAAAGGTTTACAATTATAGTAAGAAAATTTCAGGAGGTTTCATTATGGCACAACGTTACCAAAATATCATGGTCGCAATCGATGGTTCTAAAGAAGCAGACTTGGCTTTTGTCAAGGGAGTTCATTCTGCTCTACGAAACGACGCTAAACTCACCATCGCACATGTCATTGACACACGCGCTCTCCAAAGCGTATCCACCTTTGATGCTGAAGTTTACGAAGAACTCCAAGTCGACGCTGAAAGTCTGATGAAAGAGTACGAAAAACGTGCTAAAGATGCTGGTGTGGCGGATGTTCACATCGTCATTGAAATGGGAAATCCAAAGACCCTACTGGCACGTACTATTCCAGATGCTGAGGAAGTGGACCTCATCCTCGTTGGCGCAACTGGTCTCAACGCCTTTGAACGCCTCTTGGTCGGATCTTCATCTGAATACATCCTCCGCCATGCTAAGGTTGATTTGCTGGTTGTGAGAGAGCAAGAAAAAACCTTATAATCACGAAGAAAAGGAGCTCAGCGCTCCTTTTTGTTTACTATTTATACTAAATTCAAACCACGTCAACGTCGCCTTGCCGTAGGTATGGTTACTGACTTCGTCAGTTCTATCCACAACCTCAAAGCAGTGCTTTGAGCAGCCTGCGGCTAGTTTCCTAGTTTGCTCTTTGATTTTCATTGAGTATTATTTCTCTCTTTATGGCGTTCATAAGCCTTGAGCTGACGCTGCAGTTCCTTTTTAATAGCAGGTTCTGGAGCATATTTTTCTTCCCAATCATCTGGTTTTAAGATTTTATGGGTCACTGGATCAAAATGAGCCTTGCCATCTGGGAAAATTTTCCCCATATTGGCCTGATGAACAATATCAAAAATACGTTCTGGATCCACCCCCATCAAGACAAAACTGCCATAGGTGAAGTAAAGTGTGTCAATCAAGGCATCCACCTGCCCTATCAAATCTTGCTGAGCAGGCGTCTTCTTAGCTACTTTATCTGCTGCCTTATCAAGAGCCTGATGAAGTTGCGATAGAGCTTGACCAAAATCCTCTTCAGAAGGGCTGGCAGCTCGAACAAACTCCACCAATTCTTCTATTTTAAAGCCAGCCCTATGGGTTGCACCTTCTAAATCCCAAGCTCGAGGTTCTTCTTGGGTTCGTTCATCCATCATGTGGTGGAAGGTCTTGACCTTATTGAAATGATAGTCACGGCTGACAAAGACTGTTTCTGAAGCTAAAACACCAAAATGTTCTAGGGCCTTATGGATTCCGTCTTGCTGATTGCTGGTGGTAATATGCTTAGCAACTTCCTTAACACTGCTACTACCATTTCCCATAGCGACCGACATACCAACACCTGCCAGCATTTCTAGGTCGTTATCTGAGTCACCAAAGGCCATGACTTGGTTGAGATCAAAACCATATTCTTTCCCAACTCGGCGTATGCCTTCCAATTTAGAGTTTCCTTGATTGATGACATCCGCTGCAAAAGGATTGCTACGTGTCAATTTCAAGTCTTCAAAATCAGCTGCCGCCTTCTCAGATTCTTCCGGTGTCATCAGCATCAAGACTTGGTAGATAGGCTGATTCATTAGATCAAGTAGGTCTTCTTCCTTTTGGGGAACAACCTTGCTGACCATACGATTAAAGGAATGACTCACCGTCCGAGTTAAAACAGAGGGAACGAAGCGACTGATTCGTTGGGAAAAGGAACCCAAACCAAAGGACATGATTTTGGAACCCAACATGGCATCCTTGGTCCCTAGGGCAATCTCCTTGCCCTCTTTTTTAGCATAAGTAATGAGTTGGCGCAAATGTAACTTGGAAATAGGGCTCGTGAACAAGACTCTGTCTTTAGTAAAGATATACTGGCCATTATAGGTTACCGCAAAATCCAGGTTCAAATCGTCCATCAATTCCTTAACAAAAAAAGGTCCTCGCCCTGTCGCTACACCGACAAGCACCCCTTGCTCTTTGACGATTTTAATCGCGTTCTTAGTGGATTTCAAAACACTCTTGCGATCGTTAACCAAGGTTCCATCGATATCAAAAAAAACAGCTTTGACTTCCATCCTATCCCAATCTCCCCTTTTGTGATACAATGATTATACCACATTTCAGAAAGAGTGAGTAAATCATGCCTAAGAAAATCCTTGTTTTACATACGGGTGGGACTATTTCCATGCAGGCCGATGCTTCTGGTGCTGTTGTGACGAGTTCGGATAATCCCATGAACCATGTGTCCAATCCCCTTGAAGGAATCCAAGTCCACGCCTTGGACTTTTTTAACCTACCAAGCCCCCATATCAAACCCAAGCATATGCTGGCCCTCTACCAAAAAATCAAAGAGGAAGCAGATAATTACGATGGAGTGGTGATCACACACGGGACCGATACTTTAGAGGAAACAGCTTATTTCCTTGATACCATGGAAGTTCCCCATATGCCTATCGTTCTAACAGGTGCCATGCGTAGCTCCAACGAACTCGGTAGTGACGGTGTTTATAATTATCTGAGCGCTTTACGAGTGGCTAGCGATGACAGGGCTGCTGACAAAGGAGTTTTGGTCGTTATGAACGATGAAATCCACGCTGCCAAGTATGTCACCAAAACGCATACAACCAACGTCAGCACCTTCCAGACTCCAACACACGGGCCACTTGGTCTGATTATGAAACACGAAATCCTCTACTTTAAAACAGCTGAACCTCGTGTCCGCTTTGACTTTGATCACATACAAGGATTAGTCCCTATCATCTCTGCTTATGCTGGTATGACAGATGAGCTGATTGATATGCTGGATTTGGAACAATTGGACGGCTTGATTATCCAAGCCTTCGGAGCTGGTAATATTCCCAAAGAAACGGCTCAAAAATTAGAAACCCTTCTACAAAAAGGAATCCCAGTCGCCCTGGTATCACGATGCTTTAACGGTATAGCTGAGCCTGTTTATGCCTACCAAGGTGGGGGCGTGCAGTTGCAAAAGGCCGGTGTTTTCTTTGTCAAAGAACTCAACGCCCAAAAAGCCCGCTTGAAACTCCTCATCGCCCTCAATGCCGGACTAACAGGGCAGGCTTTGAAAGACTATATGGAAGGGTAAGTCTCTTCTCCAGAAAGCAAAATCAGGAAATCTGCACGATTCCCTGATTTTTTCTATTTACGTTTTCGTGTTGAGCGACGTTCTGTCAAACCATGAGGCAAGAGAACTTCACGTTCTTCCAACTCTTCCTTGTGCATAATCTTAGTCAACATACGCATACTAATGGCACCAAGGTCATAAAGAGGTTGGGCAATAGTTGTCAAGTTTGGACGGGTAAAGCGTGAGATTTGTGAATCATCACTAGTAATGATTTCAAACTCTTCTGGCACTGACACACCCTTATCAGCAAGGCCGTTCAAGACACCTGCTGCCAGCTCGTCACCTGTTACAACTGCTGCAGTTGCATTTGATGAAATCAAGCGTTCTGCCAAGGCATAGCCATCTTCATAAGTGTATTTAGATTCAAATACCAATCCTTCGCTATAAGAAATACCTGCTTTTTTCAAGGCTTCCTTGTAGCCAACCAAACGAACCTTACCATTGATGTCATCCACTAGTGGACCGCTTACGAAAGCAATGCGCTCATTTTCTTTAGCAAGGTAGGTTACTGCATCAATCGTTGCTTGTTTGTAGTCAATATTGACACTTGGAAGCTGATGTTCTACATCCACAGTTCCTGCAAGAACAACTGGTGTCCGAGAGCGAGAAAACTCTGAACGAATTTTTTCAGTCAAGTGGTAGCCCATAAAGATGATACCATCCACTTGCTTAGAAAACAGGGTATTGACAACTGAAACTTCCTTGTCATCATCCTCATCACTATTGGCAAGGACGATATTGTACTTGTACATTTCAGCGATATCGTCAATCCCTTTAGCAAGCGTTGAGAAATAGCCATTGGTAATATTTGGGATCACCACACCGACAGTGGTTGTCTTTTTACTTGCAAGACCACGCGCCACAGCATTTGGACGGTAATCCAAACGATCAATCACCTCAAGCACTTTTTTACGAGTATTCTCTTTTACATTCTTATTGCCATTGACTACACGGCTAACCGTCGCCATTGAAACTCCTGCTTCACGGGCGACATCATAAATCGTTACTGTATCGTCTGTATTCATTCCATTTCCTTTCTATATCATACCTCACGAGACTCCAAAAAAGAGACGGTATGAAAATTTCGTTTTCATGATTCCACTTATTCCATTTTATCACTATTTGTAAACACTTTCAAGTATTTTTTGAAGATTGTTTGAAAAAAATTTCATAGAAAGCTATGTTTATGAAGAAAAAATCACCTTTTCTTGATTTTTAATCCTATTTGCTGTATGATAAGGGAAAAGAAAGGGGGCAGAAATATGGCTTTTACCAATACCCACATGCGGTCTGCTAGTTTTGGCATTGTTACCAGCTTGCCTGATGATGTCATTGACTCTTTTTGGTATATTATTGATCACTTCTTAAAAAACGTCTTTGAATTGGAAGAAGAACTTGAGTTTCAATTGCTCAATAACCAAGGAAAAATTACCTTCCACTTCTCAAGCCAACACCTCCCTACAGCCATTGATTTTGACTTTAATCATCCTTTCGACCCTCTTTATCCTCCGAGAGTATTGATTTTAGATATGGATGGTAGAGAGACTATCCTCCTCCCAGAAGAAAATGACCTATTTTAAAAACTCTAGCCTTCAGTTACTAGCGACTGAAAACTAGAGTTTTTTTATTTTCTCAAAGCATCATACAAGTTGCGGATAGGTTGCTTTAATGTCGGATGGATAAAATGAGGCGCAATTTCCTGTAAGGACTCAAGAACAAAAAGGCGTTCCGCTATGTAAGGATGAGGCAAAATAAGGTCATCTGTATAAAGAACCTGGTCCTCCACAAAGAGCAAGTCCAAATCAATCAAACGAGGTCCCCAATGCACTTCTCTCACCCGTCCCATCTCTGACTCGATGGTTAACAAGGTTTCTAACAAGACTGGTGCTGGTAGCCAGGTTTCCACCTCGATCACTTGATTGGCAAAACTATCCTGCTCCACTCCACCCCAAGGCTCCGTCGCTAAGACACTGGACTCTTTGAGAATATGGATGCCACGAGCTCGCAGTTTGTCAATGGCTTGCTCCAAGTTCGCTTGCTTGTCCCCCATATTGCTTCCTAGAGCGATAAAGGCCCGTTGCTTGCGACGATGAATGGTCACTGAGCAAGTATCCAACGGCAAATGGACTGGCGCCCAAGGCTTTTTCAGTTCCAACTCAATCTCTTGGACAAGAGGATAGGTCTCAAAAGTACGTTTTACCAGTTTGTAAGCTACCGTTTCAATCAAATCCTCAGTGGTTTCCTGAAACCAAGACGTCCACTGCTGACACAATTCTCCGTAATGGACAGAGGCCGTTAAATCCAAGTCCGTCGCCGCCTTAGTCATATCATAGGATAGGATAGCTGAAACGACAAACTTCTGCCCTAATTCTTTCTCACTAGGGAACAGACCATGGTAGGCAAAAATTTCCAAATCTTTAATCTGCAGTTGATCCATAATGATTCCTTTCTAGAAAAATCCGCTTAAAGCGGATTCTTTTTATACTCAATGAAAATCAAAGTGCAAACTAGGAAGCTAGCCGCAGGCTGCTCAAAACACTGTTTTGAGGTTGCAGATGGAAGCTGACGTGGTTTGAATTTGATTTTCGAAGAGTATTATAGTCCCATTAAACGATAAGCCTGATCTCGGAGGTCCTTATCTGTTTCGAACAAACCACGAGCTACTGTCGTCAAGGTTGCAGTGCCTGGTTTTCTGACACCACGCATGCTCATACACATATGCTCCGCCTCAATGACAACAAAGGCTCCTTTAGCGCCTAGATAGTCCATCAAGGCATCGGCCACTTCGATATTCAACCGTTCTTGAATTTGCGGCTTTTTCGAATAAACTTCAACCGTACGGGCTAGCTTAGACAAACCTGCCACACGGCCATCTGGAATGTAGGCAATATGTGCTCTCCCATAAAATGGTAGAAAGTGGTGTTCACACATGGTATGGAAAAAAATATCCTTTTCTACCACCATATTATCATCAATAATCTCAAAGGATTTTGACAAATGTTCCTCCGCTGTTTGACCAAGCCCTGAAAAAATCTCTTGGTACATACGGGCCACACGAGCAGGCGTTTCCTGCAAGCCCTCACGGTTAGCGTCCTCTCCGACAGCCTCGATAATCATTTTTACAGCTGCTTCAATCTTTTGTGTATCCATTTTCGTTTTTCCTCTCCATCAGATAGGCCCTCACTTGGCTCAAGAAATACAAGGAACCCGTGACAATCCTAACTGTTTGTTTCTCTTCTTTTTTATCTGTCAATTTCTGCTCTAGAAAATCCTGCCAACCTTGGTAGCTGAGATTTCTAGACTTAGCTGCCTCTTCCAGCACGCTTTCATCAGTCGCCCGACTATCGTCAAAATGTGTCAGAGTAAGCTCGGTATCTGGTATTTCCCCCAGCAAGTCCAACATATCCTCCAAGGCCTTGGTTTTGATGCAAGTAAAGAGGATTTCCTTACGATAATCCGCAAAGCGTTCTTGCAAAGTTGCTAATAAAGCCTTGATAGCATGGGGATTGTGGGCCCCATCCAAAATCATCAAGGGTTCTCTTGACACGATTTCCAAACGCCCTGGCCAACTTGTTTCTTCCAGAGCTTGAGCAATCAAGATATTAGCTGGTAGCTCTCGACCATCTTCTTGACAAAAAGTATCAAGTAAAGCTATGGCCATCCCAGCATTCTCTATCTGGTGCAAACCAAGTAAACCTGTCTGGAAGCGCCCTTGTCTGATAGAACTGGTATAGTCAAAGACTTCCCCTGTCACCACACTTTCTTGATGACGAACTTGATAATCTTTCCCATAAGCAAGTCTCGGCGCATCTTTCCCTTCCGCAATGCGGTCAATCACAGCCAAAGCTTCTGGAGCGATACGACCTGTCACCAAGGGAATACCTTGTTTGATAATACCAGCTTTCTGCTCTGCTATGGCCTCCAAGGTGTCACCAAGTAGGGCCACATGATCCAGTCCAATAGTGGTGATGCCTGTCAAAATGGGCTGGCAGACATTGGTACTATCTAAAAGCCCACCCATACCAACTTCCATTATTGCCACATCTACTTGCTCTGAGGCAAAGTAGTCATAGGCTATGGCTGTGATAATCTCAAACTCAGTTGTCCCCTGTAAATTAGCAGCCACTTCTCCTTCAAGCAAAGACTGATAGTCTGCCATAAGGGCTTCTAGTCTAGCCTCTGGGATAGATTCCCCATTGATGCTAATCTGGTCTGTGTAATGAATGAGATAGGGCGAGCTGAACACCCCAACTCTCAGCCCTATCTTTTCTAGCAGATTTTTCAAAAAAGCAATGGTAGACCCCTTGCCATTGGTCCCTCCGATATGGATGACCTTGAGTTTGAGATGGGGATTGCCACGCAGAGCTAACAGTTCCACCATGCGTTCCAAGCCAAAATGTGGTTGGTCCGTCCGGTAGTTGGCAATCCACTGGTTGTTTTCAATTTCTTTCATCTTATTTGTATTGTTTTAAATCTAGATTTTCCGCATCATCAGCTAGACGAATAGCGGAGGCAATTTCAACTGCCATCTTGTGACTAGCTACATCATGCACGCGCACCGCTTCCACACCTTGTCTCGCAGCGATACTGGTTACATGAGCCGAAGCCGTGTCCCGATTGCGGAAACCAAGTTCTATCTCAGGATTGACTTCAAAACCATTCTCTTCTAGGATATTGATAACAAACCGCTTACGCGAAACTCCAAGAAAGATTGGATAGCCTTTCTGATGGAGTTTATCCAAGTCCCGTAAAAGAAGCAGATTTTCTTTCTTGGTCAGACCAAAACCAATTCCCGGATCCAACATGATATTTTCTGAAGCAATACCAGCTTCGTCCGCTCTCGCTAATGCTCTGTCAAAGAAAGCCTCCATCAAGTCTTCGATTGGCAATGTTTCAAAGTCAGCTAACTCTTCCTCTGTAAAGGTTTGACCAAAGCCAAAATGAGGAAAGATGAGCGAGCTAGGGTGCTGAGGTCGAGCCATAACTGGATTAAACATGATAACCACTTGCGCTCTCGCTTCAGCTACCACATGAGCCATTTTTTCATCACCCATGAGACCAGTGATATCGTTAACCAGATTGGCACCAGCAGCCAAAGCAGCCTCTGCTACCTGACTCTTCCAAGTATCAATAGAGATGAGGACATCACTTTCCTTGCGAATAGCTTTGATCACTGGAACAACACGCTGGATTTCCTCTTCTATCTCAACATAGCTACTGCCCGGTCGAGTCGATTCTCCACCGATATCTAGCATGCTCGCCCCTTCTGCTATCAATTTACGAGCCTGCTGGAGTGCCTGCTCAAGAGCAAAAAATTGACCACCATCCGAAAAGGAGTCTGGGGTTACATTAATAATTCCGCAAATAGCTGTCTTTGCATGATTGGCTGTACTTGACATATCGGTCACTCCCTCAAGGCTTTTCACCATATTATTTCTCTATTTTACCATAAAAAGAAAAAGATGGACACGATTGCATTCATCTTTCCCTAGTAGAAAGAGATTGGTTCCTACATGAAAACTTTCTAAACAGAAATCCCTAATGTCCGACTCATAATCACCACAAGAGCCAACAAACAGAAAGCCACCCCATTCACAATCATGTGAAGCAAGATAGACATTTCCAAACGTTGGGTCTTGTAAGCCGTCCAAGATAGAACGATCGACATACCTCCATAAATCAATAAAGAAGGTAAATTACTTGGTTGATGCAATAAAGCAAACACAATCGTACCAACTACAAATCCCAAGTTCTCCTTGCCTCGGAAAATCTTTTTAGGAATAATCCCACGGCACAAGATTTCCTCACAAATCGGAGCAAGCAAGGCTAGCAAGAAGAAACTGGAAATCAGAGAACTATGCTGAACCATATCGTTAATCTGAGACTGATTACTTGTTGTCGTCTCATTTGACAGTTGCAATAAAATGGAACCAAGTATATTTGAACCGATAATGACTAAATAACTCAAGCCCAAACGTGCCAAATCCTTAGCTCTAAAAAAAGAAAAATTAAAACTTGCTAACTGCGTTTTACGAGCTCCAATGATAAATAGCGCTAAAACCACAATTGAAATACCAGCAACTATCAGCCCTGACTGTAACAGTGGTACTTGATGTAAAGCTAAAATTGCAGTAACTGCTAAAGGAATTTGATATAAAATTGTCGCTAACAAAAAGACCAAAAGCCAACCTGCACGATTCAACAATTCTTTCCACATACTTTTCCCTTTCATCACCTATCTCCTTTGTATTAAAAAAGGGGGAAAATCCCCCTGGGTAATTCTATTATAGGGCCATGCTGATGTAGTTAAGGATAAACAAGGCATCCAAAATCCAAATCATGACATGAACATCTTTAGCTTGACCTTTGACAAGCTTAGTCAAAGTGTAAGTCAAGAAACCAACTGCAATCCCTTGAGTGATAGAGTAGCTGAAGCCCATAAAGATAGATGTGAAGAAGGCAGGAACTGCTTCAGACATATCATCCCAATGGATATTTTTCAAGCTAGCCAACATCATAATCCCAACGATAATCAAGATTGGAGCTGTAGCGGCTGTTGGTACAATCGCTAGAAGTGGGCTAAAAAAGCTTGAAATTGCAAAACAGATTGCCACAACCAAGGCTGTCAAACCAGTACGTCCACCTGCACCGATACCAGCAGCAGACTCAACATAAGTCGTTACGTTTGAAGTACCTGCGATGGCACCAATTGAAGTACCAATCAAGTCGGAGTAAAGAGCCTTGTCTAACTTAGCTGATTGATGATTTTCACCATTTGTCGCTACAATACCAACTTTTTCACCTGTACCGATCAAGGTACCAATCGTGTCAAAAATATCTGTCAATGAGAAGGCAAGAATGGCCATCAGAGTTTCAGGCAAGCGAGCTGTATCTGAAATCAAAGCTCCTAAACCTTCTGAACCAAGAGCTGCACCAAATACTGTCTTCAAATCTTCAAAAGCTGCACCAACATGATTATTAGCAAAATCGATACTAGACAAATCTACCAAACCAACTGCGATAGCAAGAACAGTTGTTGTCAAGATAGAGAGGATAATTCCCCCTTTAATCCCTTTGATGACAAAGAAGATCGTAATGGCAAGTCCTGCAAGAGCCACCAAAACAGCTGGATTATTAAAGCTGACCAAGCCTGGAACTGCTGAAGCATTTGCTGTAATCGCTGCTTGAGCTTTATCAGCCCCTTCTCCTGCAACCGTGTAGTTCCCTGGATCAATAGAGAATTTCAAAAGTCCAGCATTCTTAATTCCCACGTAGGCAAGAAAGACACCGATACCAGCTGAGATAGCTGAGCGAAGGGCATTTGGAATCGATTCAATGATCATTCTACGAACATTTGTCAAGGTAATAATCAATGAGATAATTCCACAGATGAAGACCATAGCTAGGGCTTCTTGCCATGAATAACCGAGTCCAAATACAACTGTAAAGGTAAAGAAGGCATTGAGTCCCATACCTGGCGCTTGGGCATAAGGTAAGTTAGCATAGAAGGCCATCATCAAGGTACCCGCTACTGCACCAATGATCGTCGCTAGGAAGACACCTTGAGCAGGCATCCCTGTTTGCGAAAGAATTTGTGGGTTTACAAAGAGAATATAGCTCATTGCAAAGAAAGTTGTTAAACCAGCGAGAACCTCTGTACGAACGTCTGTACCGTTCTCTTTTAGTTTAAATAATTTGTCCATTATCAATCTCCTTTTAATTTTTACGAACAATAATAGAATTATATCATTTATCATTCACTTTTTCAATATCTTTGTTTGATTTATTTAAGAATTTGATAAAATTTCTTTTTTGGTTTCGAATCTGCTTTTCTGCCTGCTTTCTGTTATAATAGTAGACATCTTATCTGAAAAGACACTAGAAAGGTCCCTATGACGAAGAAAATTATTGCAGTTGACCTGGATGGAACCCTGCTCAACTCAGACAGTCAAATTTCTGACTTTACCAAAGAAACCATTAAAAAAGTTGCTGACAAAGGCCATCAGGTTATTATTACGACAGGTCGCCCTTACCGTATGTCAAAAGATTTTTACCGTGAACTAGGCTTAGATACTCCTATGATTAACTTCAACGGCTCCCTCACTCATTTGCCAGACCAGGTTTGGGACTTTGAAAAGTGTTTAACTGTAGACAAAAAATATCTTTTAGATATGGTTCGACGTTCAGAGGACATTCAAGCCGATTTTATCGCTGGAGAATATCGTAAAAAATTCTACATTACAAATCCTAATGAAGAAATTGCTAATCCCAAACTATTTGGTGTAGAAGCTTTCCAGCCTGAAGATCAATTCCAGCCTGAGTTAGTAACCAAGGATCCTAACTGTATCCTGTTGCAGACCAGAGCCAGTGACAAGTATGCTCTGGCACAAGAAATGAACGCCTTCTACCAGCATCAACTGTCTATCAATACCTGGGGAGGTCCGCTCAATATCCTTGAATGTACCCCAAAAGGTGTCAACAAGGCCTTTGCTTTGGACTACTTGCTCAAGGTAATGAACCGCGACAAAAAGGATTTGATTGCCTTTGGAGACGAACACAATGATACCGAAATGCTAGCTTTTGCTGGGAAAGGTTATGCCATGAAAAATGCCAATCCTGAGCTACTCCCCTATGCAGATGAGCAAATTTCCTTGACAAACGACCAAGACGGGGTTGCCAAAACCCTGCAAGACTTATTCTTATAGTCCATTCTGACCAGCTTGCAAGCTGGTCTTTGTGCTCTTTTCACAGTCTCATCAACCAGTTAATCGATTGTTCTACTTTTTGCCTCCAAAACCTTGGAAAAGGCTTTCTTTTGTGATACAATTCACATATAAATACAAGAGAGCTCGTCATACTCGACTCTGTTGACACAAAATCAATCCAGTCCCGTTTCTCCTGCTCTCAGTTAATATCAAGGAGGATAGCTATGAAAGCTGTTGTTGTAAATCCAGAAAGCACTGGTGTTGCTGTTGAAGAAAAAGTACTCCGTCCACTTGAAACTGGGGAAGCACTTGTAGAAATTGAATATTGTGGTGTTTGCCACACTGACCTCCACGTTGCCCATGGTGACTTTGGCCAAGTACCAGGCCGTGTTCTAGGACATGAAGGTGTTGGTATCGTTAAGGAAATTGCCCCAGATGTAAAAAGCCTTAAAGTCGGCGACCGCGTCAGCGTTGCTTGGTTCTTTGAAGGATGTGGTACTTGCGAATACTGTACAACTGGTCGCGAAACCCTTTGCCGTACAGTGAAAAATGCCGGCTACTCAGTAGATGGTGGTATGGCTGAACAATGTATCGTAACTGCAGACTATGCTGTCAAAGTTCCTGACGGACTTGATCCAGCCCAAGCCTCTTCTATCACATGTGCTGGTGTAACAACCTATAAAGCTATAAAAGAAGCAAAAGTTGAACCAGGTCAATGGGTTGTTCTATACGGCGCTGGTGGCCTTGGTAACCTAGCTGTTCAATATGCTAAAAAAGTATTCAATGCTCATGTCATCGCAGTTGATATCAATAACGACAAACTTGCCCTTGCAAAAGAAGTAGGCGCTGACATTGTTATTAACGGACTCGAAGTTGAAGATGTACCTGGACTCATCAAGGAAAAAACTGATGGTGGAGCTCATTCAGCTGTCGTAACTGCTGTGTCTAAAGTTGCCTTCAACCAGGCTGTTGACTCAGTTCGTGCCGGTGGTCGCGTAGTCGCTGTTGGTCTTCCTTCTGAAATGATGGAACTCAGCATCGTCAAAACCGTTCTAGATGGAATCCAAGTCATCGGTTCTCTTGTTGGAACTCGTAAAGACTTGGAAGAAGCCTTCCAATTCGGTGCAGAAGGTTTGGTAGTTCCAGTTGTTCAAAAACGTCCAATAGAAGATGCTGTAGCCATTTTCGACGAAATGGAAAAAGGTCAAATTCAAGGACGTATGGTACTCGACTTCACCCACTAATCTAATAAAAACCTATTTTAAAAGTTGGAATACGCTTCCAACTTTTTTATATTAAATTTTTAAATAAGGATTCAAAAAAACTTCTCTAAAACTCAATATATCAATATTTTCAGATGTAATCTTTTTAATTATTTTATGATAAATAGTTGATTTTTAGATGAAAACGGTTTATACTTAAAAAGTCTTAAAGTTTTCTTAAACGAAAACTAAAACAAAAAAGGAGGAATGACAATAATGAGTATCGGAATCATTATTGCGAGCCACGGCGAATTTGCTGCGGGTATTCATCAGTCAGGATCTATGATCTTTGGTGAACAAGAAAAGGTTCAAGTTGTAACCTTTATGCCAAATGAAGGTCCTGATGATCTATACGCTAAGTTTAATAACGCTGTTGCTGCATTTGACGCAGAAGATGAGGTTCTAGTTTTGGCTGACCTTTGGAGTGGATCTCCATTTAACCAAGCTAGCCGCGTGATGGGAGAAAATCCTGAGCGTAAGTTTGCCATCATCACAGGACTTAACTTACCGATGTTAATTCAAGCCTACACAGAGCGCCTCATGGACGCTGCTGCAGGTGTAGAAAAAGTCGCTGCTAATATCATTAAAGAAGCCAAAGATGGCATCAAAGCTCTTCCAGAAGAGCTAAACCCAGTTGAGGAAGTAGCAAGCGCTGCAGCTGCTCCAGTTGCCCAAGCTGCTATTCCAGAAGGAACTGTCATCGGAGACGGTAAACTCAAAATCAACCTTGCCCGTCTAGACACTCGTTTACTTCACGGTCAAGTTGCAACTGCTTGGACTCCAGATTCAAAAGCAGACCGTATCATCGTTGCTTCAGATAACGTAGCTAAAGACGAATTACGTAAAGAATTGATTAAACAAGCAGCTCCAGGTAAAGTGAAAGCAAATGTTGTTCCTATCCAAAAACTAATCGACGTTGCAAAAGATCCTCGCTTCGGAGGAACACATGCCCTTATCTTGTTTGAAACACCTCAAGATGCCCTTCGTGCTATCGAAGGTGGCGTGCCAATCAAAACTCTTAATGTTGGATCAATGGCTCACTCAACTGGTAAAACAATGGTCAACAACGTTTTGTCCATGGATAAAGATGACGTTGCTACATTTGAAAAAATGCGTGACCTTGGTGTTGAATTTGACGTACGTAAAGTACCAAACGACACGAAAAAAGATTTGTTTGACTTGATCAACAAAGCAAACGTGCAATAATCGATTTTATGAAAGGATTTTAAAGATGTCTATTATTTCTATGGTTTTAGTAGTCGTTGTAGCCTTCCTAGCAGGTCTTGAAGGTATCCTCGACCAGTTCCAATTCCATCAACCAATCGTAGCTTGTACCCTTATCGGTCTTGTTACTGGTAACCTTGAAGCAGGGATTATCCTTGGTGGTTCTCTTCAAATGATCGCCCTTGGTTGGGCTAACATCGGAGCTGCCGTAGCTCCTGACGCTGCTCTTGCTTCTGTTGCTGCTGCCATTATTATGGTTCTTGGTGGCGACTTTACTAAGACAGGTATCGGTGTTGCCCAAGCGGTTGCTATCCCTCTTGCAGTTGCTGGTCTATTCTTGACTATGATTGTCCGTACACTCTCTGTCGGATTGGTTCACACTGCTGATGCTTCTGCTAAAAAAGGTGACTTCAAAGCAGTTGAACGTGCTCACTTTGTCGCACTTCTTCTTCAAGGTCTTCGTATTGCAATCCCTGCAGCACTCCTTCTAATGGTACCAACTGAAACAGTACAAAGCATTCTAAATGCTATGCCTGATTGGCTCAAAGATGGTATGGCTATCGGTGGTGGTATGGTTGTTGCCGTTGGTTACGCTATGGTTATCAACATGATGGCAACTCGTGAAGTATGGCCATTCTTCGCTATCGGTTTCGTGCTTGCTGCCGTGTCAGATATTACTCTAATCGGATTTGGTGCTATCGGTGTTGCTATCGCTCTTATCTACCTTCACCTTTCTAAAACTGGTGGAAATGGTGGCGGAGGAGCCGCAACTTCTAACGACCCAATCGGCGATATCCTAGAAGACTACTAAGATAAGAAAGGACTGAAAACATCATGACTGAAAAACTTCAATTAACTAAATCAGATCGTAAAAAAGTTTGGTGGCGTTCAACTTTCTTACAAGGTTCTTGGAACTATGAACGTATGCAAAACTTGGGTTGGGCTTACTCATTAATTCCAGCTCTTAAAAAACTCTACACTAAAAAAGAAGATCAAATCGCTGCTCTTGAACGCCATCTTGAGTTCTTCAACACTCACCCATACGTAGCCGCTCCAATCATGGGGGTTACTCTTGCACTTGAAGAAGAACGTGCTAACGGTGTTGAGATCGATGATGCTGCTATCCAAGGGGTTAAAATCGGTATGATGGGACCTCTTGCTGGTATCGGTGACCCAGTATTCTGGTTTACAGTACGCCCAATCCTTGGATCACTCGGTGCTTCACTTGCCCTTACTGGTAATATCTTAGGTCCAATCCTCTTCTTCGTTCTTTGGAACTTGATTCGTATGTCATTCTTGTGGTATACACAAGAGATTGGATACAAGGCTGGATCAGAAATCACTAAAGATATGTCTGGCGGTATCCTTCAAGATATCACTAAAGGAGCTTCTATCCTTGGGATGTTCATTCTTGCTGTCCTTGTTCAACGTTGGGTAAATATTAAATTTGCTTTCGATGTTGCCAAAGTTCAACTAGATGAAAAAGCTTATATCCATTGGGATAAATTGCCAGAAGGATCTAAAGGTATCCAAGAAGCATTCGCACAAGTAGGACAAGGATTATCTCAAACACCTGAAAAAGTTACTACTTTCCAACAAAACTTGGATATGTTGATCCCTGGACTATCAGGACTACTCCTTACTTTCCTTTGCATGTACTTGCTTAAGAAAAAAGTATCTCCAATCACTATTATCCTTGCACTATTCGCAGTGGGTATTGTGGCACATGTTCTTCACATCATGTAATCAAGCAACTTAAAAGGAATCAGGTTCTAAAATCTGATTCCTTTTTTCTATACTTTTATTCGGCCAAGGCACCCATTGGATCCCATGGTGCGAGTACGATTGGTTCTGCTTCATAGGCAGCTAGTTCTTCTGCTGTTAGTAATTCCTTACGAACAACAATTTGATAAGTGTATTCGTCCATCCAAGCATCTGAAGCAACAAAGTAACCATCTGTACCAACCTTGTCTCCCCATGAGTTTTCAACCTTCCACTTGGTTGACTTGCCATTTTCATCCAAATCCACACCTGTCAAGACCATGGCGTGGGTCATCAAGCTCTCACTGTAATCCAAACGTCCAGCCTTGTCTTGAGTGAGTTTAATGTCCATGCTTGATTCAAAGTCATAAACATCTGTCGCAAGGATCCCAGCTTTACGATTGCTGAGTTGACCGACATCTGATCCAAACCAAACAGTCTCACCTGCTTGCATTTGGGCAATCGCTAATTCTTTCAAGCGTTCCATCGGTACATTGATGTAACGAACCGCACGGCTACCAACCACATTCCCCAACATCTCAACTGTGTAAGATTTGCCGTAAGGCTTGTCAGCAGTTGGGGCATTGATAACAGAAACATAGTCCTCTAGAGGAAGATTGACATATTTCTTGTAAAACTCTTGTGGTGTGATGCCCTTTTCGCTTTGGTAGTTGTTATCCTTATCGCGATAAGCAAAGTCAAATTTACGTGGTGGAAGGCCTAGGGACATAGCAAGAAAATTAAAGATTTCTTGCAAGAGGTCTTCTTTCTTAGCTTGAACAGTCGCTTGGTCTGCACCAGAAGCGAGCAAGTCACGCAAGATTTGAGCATCTTGACGAAGCAATTTGTTGAGAATGGCATTTAGCTCACGACTACTGCTAGATGAAACAGATTCAGGGTAAACCGACTTAGGAACGACACCGTATTTCTCAAAGAGAGACACCACCATATCCCACTGACCTCCGTCTTGTTGTGGTGTTTGGAGTAGGAATTTAAACTTACGGCTCGTCAAATCTTGGTCTGCAGTCGCAATGACTTGCTCCAAGAACCAGTTGGATTTCTCATACTTGTCCCAGAAGAAGGTGTGGGCCTGTGATAACTCAAAATTTTCCAGTTTGTATTGTGAGATGAGCTTGTGGCGGAAAGTGTTAAGGGCTGCAAACATCCAGCAACGACCAGACGCTTTCTGGTTGGTTACCTTGTCCTTAGTCAAATCCAATGAGAAAACAGGTGTGTTGTCTACATGGCTTTGGCGACGTTCTAGGGCTGCAAAAATTCCGTTGTGGCTGGCAGCATTTTCAATCGCTTGGTATTTGACATTTGCTTCATAGTTGGCAAATAATTTATCAGTAAATGATTCTTGAATCGCGTTCATAGATTCCTCCTTTTATTCTACAGTCTATTATAACTCTTTTCACAAAGGAAGCAACTGAAAAACATAAAAGGCAAGGACATTCTTCCTCACCTTTTCGAATATAAATCAAATTAAGCAATATTCGCAAGGAGAGCTTCTAACTCTTCCTTGGTCAAGCGACGCCATTCTCCTCGCTGCAAGTTCTCATCTAAAACTAAAGTTCCCATAGTCAAACGCTGTAGGTCCACTACTTCCTTGCCACAGTAAGCCACCATACGCTTGACCTGATGGAACTTCCCTTCTGCAATGGTCACACGAATTTGGCTTTGAATTTTTTCTGTATCTATGGACACAATCTCCAGTTTAGCGGGCTGACAAGTAAAGTCTTTGAGAGGAATACCCTTAGCAAATATCTCCACATCTTCTTGGGTCATGATTCCCTTGACTTGTGCCTGATACGTCTTGTCAACATGACGCTTAGGTGAAAGAAGAGCATGGGCCAGCTGACCATCATTGGTCAAGAGCAAAAGACCATGCGTGTCAATATCCAAGCGTCCTACTGGGAAAACTTCCTTGCTCCGAGCCAAGTCATCCAACAAGTCCAGAACGGTTCTGTGCTTAGGATCCTCAGTCGCTGAGATGACTCCTTTGGGCTTGTTCATCATGTAGTAGACAAACTCTTCATACTCCAACACTTGCCCATCAAAGATAATCTCATCTCTTTCTTCATCAATCTGCAATTTAGCTGATTTCTCTTTTTTACCATTTACCGTCACTCGCCCAGCCTTGAGCATGTTTTTGACCTCAGTCCGGCTCCCCACAGCGCAGGCAACTAAAAATTTATCCAATCTCATAGAACTATTATATCATATCAAAAGGAGGCTGTCTCAATGACCAACCTCCTTTTCATTTCATACTCTTCAAAAATCTCTTCAAACCACGTCAACGTCGCCTTGCCGTATGTATGGTTACTGACTTCGTCAGTTCTATCTGCAACCTCAAAACAGTGTTTTGAGCTGGCTTCGTCAGTTTCATCTACAACCTCAAAGCAGTGCTTTGAGCAGCCTGCGGCTAGTTTCCTAGTTTGCTCTGTGATTTTCATTGAGTATCAGATTTAAGAAATTAACTTCCTCGTCTCCAAAAAATCGCTAAGACAATCATGGCTCCTAATACTGCAGGGATAATGGCTGTTCCTGATATAATTGGACCCCAAGTCCCAAAAAGCAAGTGGCCTATAAAGGCACCAATCCATCCGAGAAACATTTTCCCAAAACATCCCATTCGCTCTCCACGGTTGGTCAGAGTACCTGCTAAAAATCCCACTAGGAGACCAACGAACATACTTCCTAACATATTATCTCCTTAATTTGCCCAATCTCCGTTACGGAAGAGTGGTACACGTGTTCCATCCTCACGGATACCATCGATATCCATTTGGTTAGAACCAATCATAAAGTCTACGTGAACATCTGAACGGTTAAGCCCCGCAGCATCAAGCTCCTCTTCACTCATCTCCGCTCCACCAACAACGCTAGTTGCATAGGCTGCACCGATAGCCAAGTGATTTGACGCATTCTCATCGAAAAGGGTGTTAAAGAAGGTAATGCCTGACTGAGAAATTGGGCTTGGATCTGGTACCAAGGCACATTCACCCAAGGCACGCGCACCCGCATTTTCAAAGACAAGGTCTTTCATGACCTGATCACCCTTATCAGCATTGATATCTACGATTTGTCCATCCTTAAAGGTTACCTTAATACCTTCGATGATATTTCCATTATAGCTAAGCGGTTTTGTAGAAGTGACATAACCATCTGCGCGACGGAAGTCAGGCGCTGTGAAGACTTCCTCTGTCGGCATATTTGGCAAGAATCCTTCGCCCTGCGCATTGATAGCGCCAGCTGATTCCCAAACGTGGTTCTTTGGCAAACCAAGTGTCAAATCGGTTCCTGGCGCTGTGTAGTGAAGGGCTGAAAATTGTTCTTTATTAAGCATATCAGCCATGCTCTTAAGGATAGCTGCATGATTTTCCCAAGCCTTAACAGGATCTTCTTCGTAGACACGGCAAGTTTTAAAGATTTGGTCCCAAAGAAGATCGACTGCTTCTTCGTCGCTCGCAGCATTTGGAAAGACTTTCTTAGCCCACTCAAGTCCAGCAGCAGCTGCTACAGTCCAGCTAACCTTGTTGGATTGCGTTGCGATGCGCATTGGCTTCATAGCAAGTCCCATAGCTTTAGCAGAAGCTGAAAGCTTGTCAGCGTCCACACCGTTCAAAGCACCTGGATCAGATGAACGAACCCCAAGACGGCTAGCTTTGTTCTCCAAAAGATAGTTCATCTCAGCAATCTTGTATTCTGGCACATTGTCCAAACGTTCTATCGGTGCATGGAGAAATTTCTCACGGTTAATCACATCATCTGTCCACTGAACGATAACCTCATGCGCACCCAAAGCATAAGCTTCTTTGACGATTAAGTGAGCCAACTCACGTTGCTCCACATCGATAGAGAGAGCCAAAGTGTGACCAGGTTGCACATTGATTCCATTTGCAACCAATAATTTCGCATATTTTTCTAGATTTTCTTTAAAATTTGGTAAAACCATGTTGTTTTCTCTTTTCTATTTTTATTTTTCTTTCAAAGCAGAGAATAATCCTGCTAAAGCAATAGCACCTGACAAGAGTGCTGTTGATAGAAGAATTGTCTGATCAGCAAGTTCTAATTGATATTCAAATACCTTCTCAGCCGGCTTATCTTCCGCAAAAATTCTTAGTTTCATGAGACCCCCCTTAAAATTTATTAAAATAAATCACTATGACTACCTGTCCTAAGCAAGTTTAAAAGTAATTCTTCCTTGTCTACTTTATAAACCAAAAGCCAATCTGGCTGGATATGGCATTCACGAACTCCTTGAAAATGCTTGGATGCTGTCAGTTGATGATCACGATATCTAGCAGGAAGTTCTTTTTCTTGAACCAGAAAATTTAAAACTTCTTCTAATAATTCTGCCCTCAAACCACGCTTCATAGCCAACTTAAAATCTTTTTTAAACTGTTTATGATAACGAATCTTAAGCACGCAAATCCTCCATCAAGTCAGAGACTGATTCAAAGGATTGGCTCATATTACGATTTTGGTCTAAATCCGTTAATACCTCAAGCAACTTCCGATTCTCGTCTAGTCTAACATCAAAAGGTAATCCCTGATATTGAATAGCCTGACGAAGAAAAATATTGATAGCTGTTGTCATATCCATTCCCAGATTACTAAACACCTGTTGAGCCTGCTCCTTCACCTCACTATCCAAACGGATGCTCATACTCGTCTTTGACATACTCTCACCCTCTTTCTATAGACTATTTTAACAAAAAAGAAGGCTAATGTAAATCTATTGGATATACATTAGCCTCTTTGGATAGATGATTATCGTTGCTCTGATGACTTATTTTCTATAAAATGATTTACCCTAGTCAAGATCTCTTTTTCCAGTTCTGTTATTTGTTCCGGACCCCAACCAGAATCTTTTTTAGAAGTTATCTTTGCCATCATCTGTAATTTTAAACTCTGACGATGGAATATCCCTTCTCTTTCCCATTGTTCTAATTTAGCCTCTGGATAGGAGTTGCCAAACCGGGAGTTCTGACTATCGGTAATGATACAAAGATTGCCAAAGGAATGTAAAAACTCAGCAGGTAATTGGCTCTCTCCATCATGTCCATTTGGATTCTGAGGATACCAATGCTCTATGGAGCGACGATATGCAAATTTAAAATCTTTAAACTCAATATCGTAATCTTTCTTCAATTCTTCACGATTTTTCCACAAAACATAATCCACAAAGTTAAAAGCGTAAACAGGAATTACCCCATATTTTTTGATACTTTTATCTTCGGTAAACAATCTTTCCTCAGCATATCTCACTGCCATTTTTTCAAGAAAATCCTTAAAAAGACTAGCAAATTCTGTTTGATTTAACTCTTCAATATGGTTAAAGAGGAATTGCAAGATTTCATATAACCAACGACTATCACGATTAGCAGTAAAGGTCACAGCAAACATGGATTGAAGGAGGATAATGTTTTTGTTTAAATTGTCAAAAGTATTGTTTTGATAATTAATTCGAACATATCTCCATCCTCCATTTTCATTTCGTTGATATGTCTCATACTTACCTCGCTTGATTTGCCATTCGGTTTCATTTTCTAATTGAACATTTTTTACGATTAGCGTATCAAATATATGCTTCATAGTCAGAAGTAGTTGCCCAAATTGTTGGACCCATTTTCTATCTCGACGTTCAATTTGAAATATTGTCAATAATTTTTTATCATCAAATGTAGTTTCGTCATTTCCTTCCATGATAAAAAAAACTTGAAGCAAAAATGTTGGAAAATCAATTACAGTCGTATAATTTGAAATATCTGCTCCATTATTTACTAAGCTACTACTTTCATATTTTGTCTGAGTAATTGCATCTAGTAAACTTCGTTGCTCAATTTTTTTTACTCTTATTTTCTCAAATACACTTTCCAATTTGAAGTTAGTAAATTCTTTACCAAAAATTTTCTCCCCCTCTTCATCAGTATTGTTTGGTCTACTTCGAATTTGAAAAGTTTTTATTACCGGCTTATCAAATTCTGCACAGGCATCCCAAATTCTCGCAAATCTTTGTGCCATTTCTTGATCTTCACCGAACTTAGCCATCATTTGTGCCTTGAGAATCTCATGAGCCTCTAGTTGTTCTCCTCGAGAGTTGAAACGTTCGAAATAAAGATTCAAATCTAAATCTTCAGGAAGTATACTCCGAAAAATGATAACATTCTCAAAAAGATAATCAACGAAAGACTGAGGATCAAGACGGCGCTCCTCTAGCACTTTTTTCAATGCGTCTCTAGCATGTCCGTAACCTCTAGTCAGCTCATTTTCATCGCCCTCTAAAATTTTTTTCTTGGCAAATAGATCTTGAATATTCTTATTTGATTTCTTCCGAGCTGGGAAGGTAAGATTGACAGCCTTCAATCTATCAAAACCAAACTCATGCTTCAAAGCTAAGGCAATCAAATTAAGGGCTGTTGTTCGTTGTTGCCCATCTATGATTTTGAAAATGTCATTCTCTTTATTAACGACTAATGTTCCAATATAGTAATTGTAATTATCTCTATTTTCTTGAAAAGCATCTGCTACGTCGTTCAATAACTGTTCAATTTCATCATAAGTCCAAGCAAAATTTCTCTGATAAAGAGGAATAGCATAGGTATCTTCATTTAACAAACGATTAACTGATAAGCTTATATGTGTTTCTACCATTTATCTTTTTCCTCTTCTATAATCTTGTCCACAGTATAATTTTCAAATAATTCTCTATCTATCTTGATCATGAAATCATTCGGAGTAACAGCATGGGATAAAAGTTGAAATAGCTTTTGAGCCTCTTTTTGTCTAAAACTTCCACCAGCGGCGTATTTCCCTACCGTTGCATCATATATAGCTTTAGACTTAACTCGAGGGTAATAAGACCAAATAAACAAGGTCTCTACTATCTCCTTTGATAGCTCCTCTTTTCCAAATCTATCTGCGAAAAGCGAGCAAATATTTAGGAATATATTGTGACACTTGAGGTAGCGTCCTTTTGAGCTATTGTAAATGTTTAACATACCTTCTGGGTAAGCCAAATTTTGTTCTTCCTTCTCTGACTCATTAGAGAATCCTAACTTTTTATTTAAAAATTTTTTATGAACTCTAATAGTTTCATGAGCAGATTCAATATACTCAAAAAATTTACTTCCATCAATGATTGGCATAGTAATGGACATAGGGAGCTTTTCAATATGACGATACAATTCTAAGTATGGAAAGTTCTGATTCAAATCAACGCCTTTAAAATCGTCAATAAAATCCTCTGTAAAACGGAGATAAGATCCATAACGCTTGTTTGTCAATCCTGTCTCTCCTCGCGACCAACGTCTCATACGAAAAAGATGTTTATCAAATAACTCTTTGAGACTTAAATCTTTATCTTCTACAAATTGCTCCCACTTTTCCACAATTCTTTCATCTTCGGAATCTTGCTTGCGAAGATGATAGGCTTTGAGCAAATCATGAGGTTCTAAAGATTTTCCACGATTATTCTGAGAATCAAATAACTGAAAGGCTTCAGATAATCGTTTCTTTGGCATAGTAATCACGGAGACAGAACAATTTTCCAATAAAAAATTGCAAATATCTTTTGCCTGATTTTCGCCAACCAATTGAGTCAAATTTTCCCACTCATTATAATTTTCACTCGCATGATAGCAAGATAGCTCTCCAAATACAGCAGCACTCAGCAGTTGCTTAGCACCCTTATAATTCTCTAATCTATCTAATAAATGAAGAAACAAGGAAATTGAAATTAGCCGTTGCTGTCCATCGACAATATCATATCCATCATTTTCATGTAAGATAACGGAACCAATCTGATATTCCTTTTTCCCCATAGCATCTCGTAAATCATAAAAAAGATTACGGATATGTTTTCTGTTCCATTTATAAGGTCTTTGATAAGAAGGAATCCGCAAATTCCCTTCTTTCAATAGTTCTCCAACCTTTTTAGAAGTAAATTGAATAGTCATTTTATCCTCATCTATTATATTTATCTAGCATTTCTTGAACTGTTTGCTTCATATCCTCCACTAAAATCCGAGGAGACAAAATAGTAACTGCTTCCCCTTGCCCCAACAACCAGCGTTTAAGCCCCGGTGTATGCTGACTCTCAAACTTAAAATGAGTCCAGTCGCCATTTTTCCCAACTGTTTTTGCATTTGGAAATTGATCCATCACAATCGTCGGATCGTACAAATACTCGATTTCAATACTGATTTTCTTCCCGATAAAAGCATCTACTCTCTCGTTACGAATGTCGCCATCTCTAAATTTATCTCGATAAGAAATAGAGGGTTTCTCTATATCACTAAGAGACCATGACTCGATACGGTCTACTCTTAAAGTAATATAAGTAGCATGTTTCAACTGGTAGACAACTAGATAGAAATAATGACTATCATAATAAAGAGAGACTGGCAAAACAGTCTGCCTCTTAGAAGATTCAGAATAAGGTTTTTGATAGATAATATCTAGAACCTGTTCATGCAAAATAGCTTCTGATAAATTCCAAATTTTCTCTATTCTATTTTGTTGATCCGTTAAGGGAGCATAGTTCAGCTTTTCACTTCCAATAATCTGCTCGATTTCTTTCCGATCATCACGGGGAACTAAGACCAGTAAATTATGTAGTAAACTAGCAATTTCTGGTCTATTCAGTGCTCGATTTTCCAATAAAATCTTTGAAATAACGAGAATATCCTTTTTATTAAAAACTGACTTACTTGCTAAACAATACTTATTCGTTTTACGGTTATAAAGCAAATCTCCACTATAACTGGTGTGACTAGATAAAATATCACGGAGTAGCGAAAAATCTCTCTGTATCGTCTTTTCACTAACCTCAAATTCCTGAGCCAGTTGCTTTTTTCCTAACGGAGTCCCAAACTGTAAACGTAAAAAAATCGTTAGCAGTCTCTCTTGATCATTCATTTCCAGTCCTTCTACATATTATTCAAACAATACTATTTCCAGTACATTATTATCACTTCTATAGTCTAACTAGCACTTTATATTCAAAACGATTAAAGCAAAATAAACTAGCCCTTAGATGATTTCAACTGTACCACTATGCCAGATTCGAAGAACTCAACTACGGATTCAGGCATATTTTTTAAGTCTTCGGGTAAGCAGTCTGAATATACAATGAAGAGTTTGTTTCTTTTCTTACTCTCTTTGAATCGCTGCATCCAGTATTCCTGTACCCTTTGATCAGCCTCTCCCAAAAATTGAACTCCATTCAGAAAAAGCCAATCATACTCTGTATACTCCATTTGCAGTTTTATCCATTGACTATCTTTAGAAGAAATCAAATTATCTCTCACTCGATAATATGCAAGTGATGCTATTGGAGTAGCAGGTTTTATTTTAGTTAACGTATAATAAAACAAATGCCATCTATCAGTCTCTGAAATACCGCAAATGTAAATACATTGAGAATCTTCTTTTAAGTCTATTTGTGGGAATCCGGTCCAATCATTCCCATCATCTTTCAAGCCTTTTTCAAAATTATAAATTTCCTCTTCAATTGACACATTAGAATTTAAAATTTCTTGATTCACCATATTATACTCTCTTTTCTATTATTTTTAAGAGAATTATAACAAATCAAGTGGACATATTTTGTCCACTTGATCAAAATAAGCAATTTTTTAAAACAATTCATCAAACAAACTCAACTGGTTATCCTCTGGCATATTGCCGAGGATGCCCATTTCGTCCATCTTTTCAACCAAGGTTGATGAAAGCCCTCCACGCTTACGCAATTCTGTTTTAGAAAGAAATTCTCCTTCTTCACGTGCTCGTACCAACTGCTTGGCAACGTTCTCTCCCAGACCATCCATAGCAACAAATGGCGGAATGAGGGTATCCCCATCGATGAGGAACTCTGTCGCCTGACTACGGTAGAGGTCTAATTTGCCAAACTTGAAACCACGTTCCCACATTTCATTGACGATTTCAAGAGTTGTATAGAGGTCAATTTCCACATTAGAGGCCTCATTGTTCTTCCGTTTTTCAGCGATTTCTTCCATTCTGCGTTTGATGGCCTCCAAGCCCGCACCCATGGTCTTGATATCAAAAGCCTTAGCACGGATTGAGAAGTAAGCACAGTAGTAATAAATAGGATGGTGAACCTTGAAGTAGGCCACACGCAAGGCCATCATAACGTAGGCTGCCGCGTGGGCTTTAGGGAACATGTACTTAATTTTCCCACAGGACTCGATATACCACTCTGGCACCTTATTGGCCTTCATTGCTTCGATATAGCCATTTCGCTCCTCTTCGGAAATCTTGAGCCACAATCCCTTACGTACCCGTTCCATGATGGTAAAGGCCATCTTAGGTTCGAGACCAGCATGCATGAGGTAAACCATGATGTCGTCCCGACAACCGATAACGGTTGATAGGTCCGCAATTCCCTGTTTAATCAAATCTTGGGCATTGCCCAGCCAAACGTCGGTACCGTGGGACAATCCAGACAACTGTAGCAACTCAGCAAAGGTCGTCGGATGGGTTTCATCGACCATCCCACGCACAAAGTTGGTTCCAAACTCTGGAATCCCCAACATACCCGTAGGCGTTCCGATTTGCTCAGGTGTTACCCCAAGTACATCAGTACCAGAAAAGAGAGCCATCACACCTTCGTCATCCATAGGGATTTCATTAGGATCAATCCCAGACAAATCCTGAAGTTTCCGAATCATGGTCGGATCATCATGTCCCAGTACATCTAGTTTAAGGACATTTTCATCGATATCGTGGAAGTTAAAGTGAGTGGTCTGCCATTCAGCCGTCACATCATCCGCTGGATACTGGACAGGCGTAAAATCGTAGACATCCATGTAGTTCGGAATAACAACGATTCCCCCTGGGTGTTGTCCAGTTGTTCGTTTAACCCCAGTAGCTCCCTGGGCTAAACGCTCCACCTCTGCAGCACGATAAAATTTCCCATAATCTCTCTCGTAACCCTTGACAAAGCCATAGGCTATCTTAGCTTTCACCGCACCTACCGTTCCTGCACGGAAGGCATATTCCTCACCAAAGATATCACGCACATCCAAGTGGGCACTAGGCTGATCTTCACCCGAAAAGTTCAAGTCAATATCGGGTACCTTATCCCCATCAAAACCAAGGAAAGTCTCGAAAGGAATATCCTGTCCGTTTTTGCTGAGTTTGTGACCACATTTAGGACAGTCCTTATTGGGCATATCAAAACCTGAACCATAAGAACCATCTGTGATAAACTCACTGTACTGACACTGACCACAGACATAGTGAGGAGAGAGAGGATTGACCTCTGTAATCCCAATCATGGTCGCAACGAAACTAGATCCTACAGACCCACGAGAACCAACCAAGTAACCCCGTTCATTGGAACGTTGAACCAGCATCTGCGATGCCAGATAAATCACAGCAAATCCATTCCCCAGAATAGAGGTTAGTTCTTTTTCAATCCGCAAATCAACGATATCTGGCAGCGGATTTCCATAAATCTCAAAAGCTTTCTTATAGGTCAGCTCGGCAACTGTTTCTTCAGCCTTGTCGATGAAAGGCGTATACAAGTCACCCTTAACAACCTCAACAGGTTCAAAGATATCTGCCAAGGCATTTGGATTTTCAATGACTAATTTGCGTGCCAGTGCCTCTCCCAAGAAGGCAAATTCATCCAACATTTCATTAGTCGTTCTAAAATGAACTTTTGGAAGAGGAGCAGGTTGAGCATGTTCGCCGTGACCTATGGTTCGGTTAATCATAGCCCCCTGTCCCAAACTACGGACGATAATTTCACGGTAAATCTCTTCCTCCGGTTCGATATAGTGAACATTTCCGGTAGCCAGAACAGGCTTACCAAGACGGTCTCCCACTTCTATCAAACTTTTGATAATGGTCTGGAGTTCTTCCATATCCTTGACCTGCTCCTTGGCAATCAAGGGAGCATAGATAGCTGGTGGCATGACCTCGATAAAGTCATAATACTTGGCCACCTCAACCGCCGCATCCACACCTTGGGAAACGACTGTATCAAAAACTTCACCTTCAGAGCAAGCTGAACCTAAAATCAAGCCCTCCCGATGGGCATCTAGAACCGTTCTTGGAATCCGTGGCACCCCTTCAAAGTACTTGGTATTGGATAAAGAAACCAGTTTAAAGATATTTTTTAGCCCTACTTGATTCTTGACATAAATGGTCGCATGCTTGATCCGAGCTTTTTTATAAGAATCTGGACTAATCAAATCAATATTAAGTCTAGCTAGATCGGTCACACCATGTTTTTCTGCTACTTCTTTGATAAAAATAAAGAGCAGACGACCAGTAGCTTCCGCATCGTAATTGGCCATGTGGTGATGTTCTAAGGCCACACCAAAACGCTTGGTCAAAGGCCCCAAACCATGACGTTTATACTCAGGATAGAGATTTCTAGCAAACTCCAGCGTATCAATAACTGGCTGACTAATCTTTGGCAGACCATGACGCTCATAGTTGGCATTCATAAATCCAACGTCAAAGGTCGCATTGTGAGCAACTAGAACCGTATCCTTACAAAATTCTTGGAATTCTTGTAAAACTTGTTCTAGTGGTTTGGCATTTTTGACATGATCATCTGTAATTCCAGTCAACTCAGTAGTAAAGGCTGACAAGGGATGCCCGGGATTAATAAATTCATCAAATTCAGCAATGACATTCCCCTTGTACATCTTAGAGGCTGCAACCTGAATCAAGTCATTATAGATGGCTGATAGCCCTGTCGTTTCCACGTCAAAGACCACATAGGTCGCTTCCGATAAGTCCATCTCCACTTCGTTATAGACGATAGGGACACGGTCCTCCACGATATTGGCTTCCATTCCATAGATCAGCTGGATTCCCGCTTTCTTAGCTGCCTTATAGCCGTGTGGGAAGGATTGAACATTCCCGTGGTCGGTGATAGCAACTGCCTTGTGTCCCCACTTAGCAGCTGTCGCAACGATTTCTTCAACCTCTGGTAGAGCATCCATGGTCGACATGTTAGTATGAGCATGAAACTCAACCCGGCGTTCTCCTTCTGGCATTAAATCCTTCCGCTCATAGTGAACAACTTCCTGCACGTCTTGCACGTTCATCGTCAAATCGCGTGTGAAGTTGTTCATCTCCACATTCCCACGAACTCGGAGCCAAGAATTTTTCTTAATTAGATCAAATTTCTGAGCCTCTTCTTCATTCTTAACCCACTTTTGCATAGAAAAACTTGAAGTGTAGTCCGTCATTTTAAAGTTGATCAAAACACGCCCTGTTCTGGTCACTTTTTGCTCCACATCAAAAACAACCCCTTCAAAGACCAAACGATTTTCCTCCGTCGTCACTTCAATCATAGGAGTAATCTCTGCCTTATCCAGCTTCGGTTTAGCTACAGCTTTTTTCGCTTGAAAATCAAAGGCTGGTTTCTCTTCAGCTGGAGGTGGTGCCATCTGTTCCAGTTGCTCCATAGCACGGAGCGCTTCCTCATTAGCCGCTTGAACAATCTGCTCATTTTCAGCATGAAAGGCTTCTTCCTGCTCTTGGGTCAGTACATCATTTTTCTCTACTTGACAGTTAAAAGTAGGAAAACCAAATTTTTCAAGTTGTTTCGCTAAATTAGGAAGATGATTCTTCTTAAAATGTTCCTTATCAATCGCCTCAGAGCCTTCAATAAAGAGTTGATTGCCCTCCGCACGAACTCGCAAATTCTGATAAAGGGACTTAAAACCTTGACTAGCACATGGCCCCTCAGAGAAAGCCTCCCTATAGTAGGACTGCAAGAGCTGGTTTGAAAATTCTTGAGACAGAACCTTGATTTCGAAAATAGCTTTATTCCCTGTCTTAGAAAATTCTTCCCTCAAACCTTTCTTTATTTCTAAAAAAATTTCAATCGGTAAAATATTAGAAAATACGAAATGAAACTCCCATACCTTACTAATTTTATGAACCACAACTCGCTCAATATCGGCCTGTGCTAAAGCAGGAGCCTGTCTCATTTCAGCAGGTATCCCCAATTGATTCATCAAAATTTCAAAACTATTTGACATTCATTTTCCTCACATTATTCTCTTACTATTTTACCATACTTAGAGGTGTTTTCTAAAGACAAAAGGAAGCCACTAAGTGACTTCCTTCTAGAGTGAGGACTGATTAGTCTTCACCTTTGTTTTTCTTAATGATTTCTTCTTGTACTGACTTAGGTACATCTTCGTAGTGGTCAAATACCATCATGAATGTACCACGTCCTTGAGATGCAGAACGAAGAACTGTTGCGTAACCGAACATTTCAGCAAGTGGAACGTAAGCACGAACGATTTGGCTGTTACCATGTGCTTCCATACCATCTACACGTCCACGACGAGCAGTTACGTGACCCATAACATCACCAAGGTTTTCTTCTGGAACAGTGATTGTTACAAGCATCATTGGTTCAAGGATAGCTGGTTGTGCTGATTTAGCAGCTTCTTTAAGGGCAAGTGAAGCCGCAATCTTGAAGGCAGTTTCAGATGAGTCGACATCGTGGTATGAACCATCGTAAAGCTTAGCTTTAACGTCAACCATTGGGTAACCTGCAAGAACACCGTTAGCCATAGATTCTACCAAACCTTTTTCAACCGCTGGGATAAATTCACGAGGAACCACACCACCGACGATTGCGTTTTCGAATTCAAATCCTTTACCTTCTTCGTTTGGAGTAAATTCAATCCATACATCACCGAATTGACCTTTACCACCAGACTGACGTTTGAAGAATCCACGTGCTTGAGTAGAAGCGCGGAATGTTTCACGGTAAGATACTTGAGGGGCACCTACGTTCGCTTCAACTTTGAACTCACGACGCATACGGTCAACAAGGACGTCAAGGTGAAGCTCACCCATACCAGAGATAACTGTTTCACCAGTTTCAACGTTTGTTTCAACACGGAATGTTGGATCTTCTTCAGCCAATTTTTGAAGGGCGATACCCATCTTATCTTGGTCTGCTTTAGATTTAGGCTCAACCATCAATTGGATAACTGGTTCTGGAACGTTGATTGACTCAAGGATGATTTTAGCTTTTTCATCTGTCAATGAGTCACCAGTAGTAGTATCTTTCAAACCAACGGCAGCAGCGATATCACCTGAGTAAACAGTGTCGATTTCTTGACGGCTGTTAGCGTGCATTTGAAGGATACGTCCGATACGTTCACGTTTACCTTTAGAAGTGTTCAATACGTATGAACCTGATTGAAGCACACCTGAGTAAACACGGAAGAATGTCAAACGACCTACGAATGGGTCTGTCATAATCTTGAAGGCAAGAGCTGCAAATGGCTCTTCGTCAGATGCAGGACGAGTTTCTTCTTCATCTGTATCTGGGTTGATACCTTTGATCGCTGGGATGTCAAGTGGGCTTGGAAGGTAGTCGATAACCGCATCAAGCATCAATTGAACACCTTTGTTTTTGAAGGCAGAACCACACAATACTGGGAAGAATTCAACGTTGATAGTCGCTTTACGGATACCAGCTTTCAATTCTTCATTAGTGATTTCTTCACCTTCGAGGTATTTCATCATCAATTCTTCGTCAGTTTCAGCAACTGCTTCAACCAATTTTTCACGGTATTCTTGTGCTTGGTCAAGGTATTCAGCTGGAATATCTTCTTCAAGGATATCTGTACCAAGGTCGTTAGTATAGATTTCAGCTTTCATCTTGATCAAGTCAATGATACCACGGAAGTCATCTTCAGAACCGATCGGCAATTGGATTGGGTGTGCATTTGCTTGAAGACGATCGTGAAGTGTGCTTACAGAGTAAAGGAAGTCAGCACCGATTTTGTCCATTTTGTTGGCAAATACGATACGTGGAACTCCGTACTCAGTTGCTTGACGCCAAACTGTTTCAGTTTGAGGTTCAACACCTGATTGTGAGTCAAGAACGGTAACCGCACCATCCAATACACGAAGAGAACGTTGTACTTCGATTGTGAAGTCCACGTGTCCTGGTGTGTCGATGATGTTTACGCGGTGGTTGTTCCATTGAGCTGTTGTCGCAGCAGATGTGATAGTGATACCACGTTCTTGCTCTTGCTCCATCCAGTCCATTTGTGACGCACCTTCGTGAGTTTCACCGATTTTGTGGATTTTACCAGTGTAGTAAAGAATACGCTCAGTAGTTGTTGTTTTACCAGCATCGACGTGAGCCATGATACCGATATTACGAGTTTTTTCAAGTGAAAATTCGCGTGCCATGAGGTTTGTTTCTCCTATTTATTTTGATTTCTATTCTATTATAACACGATTTTAATAAAAACGGATAGGCAGGACCTACCCGTTCTCAATGTTTTCATGCTATTGTTGGTTTCAACTTGTAGATTTACAAGTTGAATTGAACTCGGGCCAGAGTTAGCTAGCCGATTTGAGCCGGAACGGGATGCTGTGTGAAAAAGATAAACTTCCTTGTATTCGTCGAATACTGCGTCAGTTTCCTATTTTCACCTTGCAACCTTACCGTTCCTAGCATCATGATTTAGTTGAGCTCAAGCTAAAAGTCTGGAGAAAAAGATGAATCTCATTGGTTGCAATCGCAACCTGCTTCGATTCCCTATTTTCTCTGGGACTTTCTTAACGCTTTCGCATCCTATCTTACCAACGGAAGTGTGCGAATGCACGGTTAGCTTCAGCCATACGGTGAGTGTCTTCACGTTTCTTAACAGCTGCACCAGTGTTGTTAGCAGCATCCAAGATTTCTTTTGCAAGACGGTCTTGCATTGTGTGTTCACCACGAAGACGAGCAATTGTTACCAACCAACGAAGTCCAAGTGTTGTACGACGTTCTGGACGAACTTCAACTGGGACTTGGTAGTTAGAACCACCAACACGACGTGCACGTACTTCAAGTACAGGCATGATGTTTTCCATAGCTGTTTCAAATACTTCAAGTGCATCGTTACCAGTAGCTTCTTTGATTTGCTCAAAGGCACCGTAAACGATTGAAGCAGCTGTACCACGTTTACCATCAAGCATAACGCGGTTGATAAGACGAGTAACTAGTTGTGAATTGTAAAGCGGATCTGGCAATACGTCACGTTTTGGAGCTCTATTTTTACGACTCATTTCTCTTTATCCCCTTTCCTTATGCTTTTGGACGTTTAGTACCGTATTTAGAACGACCTTGTTTACGATCGTTAACACCTGCAGTATCAAGTGCACCACGGACGATATGGTAACGTACCCCTGGAAGGTCTTTTACACGTCCACCACGAAGAAGCACCACGCTGTGCTCTTGCAAGTTGTGTCCGATACCTGGGATGTAGGCAGTAACTTCGATAAGGTTGCTCAAACGTACACGAGCGAATTTACGAAGGGCTGAGTTAGGTTTTTTAGGTGTCATTGTTCCAACACGAGTTGCAACACCACGTTTTTGTGGTGAAGAAACGTTTGTTTGAACTTTTTTATGACTGTTGTAACCAACGTTCAAAGCTGGTGATTTAGATTTTTCTACTTTTGATTTACGCGGTTTGCGAACCAATTGGTTAATTGTAGGCATCTACATTCTCCTGTGTTTTTTTATTTTTGGTGATGATACACTTGGTGACAGCTATCATCTGTGTGTACTTTTGCAACATTTGTCAGCACGTCCCTGTACACTCTTGAGAGACCAAAAGTAAAAAGTACCGTCTATTATTGTAACAAAATTTTCTATTGGTTGTCAAGATATTTTTCTTTTTTATTGTTAATTTTAGCTCTTTTGTAGTGCCTCCTAAAAAAGAAAAAGGAGGAAACCAAGCCCTCCTCTAGTTACAAAATTATTTGGTTTGATTGAATAATTTCAATTTTAGCACATAATGGTTTTCTAGATATGATAGTATCACAACCAACCAGATTCTTTCGCGATATTAGCTGCCTCTGTTCGATTACCTGCATCTAGTTTTGAAAGAATATTGGTGACATAGTTTCGGACTGTTCCGTTGGATAGATAAAGTTTGTCTGCAATTTCTTGGTTAGAGAAGCCCTGAGCAATTCCCTTTAAAACTGCGATTTCTTGTTCTGTTAATGGATTGGGATGCGTCATCACCACTTCCATCAATTCAGGCGAATACTCCTTGCGTCCCTCAAGGACGGTGTGCAAGGTTTGCATGAGGTCTGCAATGCTTCGTTCTTTTAATACATAAGCATCCACTCCAGCCTTAACCGCACGTTCAAAATACCCAGGACGTTTGAAGGTCGTCACCACAACCACCTTTGTTTCAAGCTTTTCTGCTCGTATCCACTCCAAAACTTCAAGACCTGTCTTAACAGGCATTTCTACGTCAAGGATGGCTATATCTACAGACTCCTTTTCTAATAGTTGGATTGCTTCTTGCCCATTCTTGGCTTGAAGGACAGACTCCACATCCGGTTGAAGCATGAGCAATTGACACATAGCATCTCGCAACATACTTTGATCTTCTGCGACTAACACTTTCATCTACTTTCTCTCCTTATAAGGTAGTCGAACCTGCACTTCTGTCGGTTGTTTCTGACTAATTACCTTTACTTCTCCCGAAAATGGAAGAACACGATCTCGAACTGTATGTAGGTCGTCCCCCTTTATAGAAGTAAAGCCACAGCCATCATCTCTCACTGTTAGAATGAGTTCTTTCTCTGTCCGTTCTAATTTCAAGTAGACTTTAGACGCTTTAGCATGTTTGATGATATTGGTTACTAACTCAAGCAAAATCATGGAAGCCGTTGACTCCAATTCCTGAGTTAAGCTAGCTGTATCTAGTTGATTAGCTATTTCCACCTCAATTCCAGCAATTTCTAACATCTTTTTCACAGTCTCTAGTTCGGATGTCAAAGTTCTAGACTTAAGATTTTCCACAATGGTTCGCACTTCACGCATTGATTCTTTGCTAATTTGCTGTATTTCTCTTAATTCCTTTTCCACCTGTGGATAAGCCTGTATTTGAAATAACTGCAAGGCTAGATCAGTTTTAACACTAATCATAGCAAAGGTATGCCCCAGACTATCATGCAAATCTTGACCGATACGACTGCGTTCATTTTCAGCAAGCAATAGATTTATCTGGGCATTTTGCTTAGCCTGAGCTTCTTTCAAATCCTCCACAATCCGAATCCGAACCAAGCCAAAAGTCATTAAATCGACAAAAGCAAGAATTCCAAGCAGATAGACTAGAAACTCAACTTCGATTCTCTGAAAAATCAAAAGTCTCCCCACAACAAGGACTTGAGCAAGGAGAAATGTCCAGACATGTAAAGACTTTAAACTACGTACGCCAAAATGATAAATTAAGAGATTGGAAAGAAAAAAGAAAAACCAGATATAATTCACAGCAACAAAGGCGGTATTCCCAGCTACATAGACCAGCATGATCCCCCAGAAAAGCCAAGATAGGCGCTGGTTCTTAGTTATTAAAACACCCAAATACGTCACTACAAATAGAATATCAACCAATAAATGCCAGACAGCAAGCTCCCCAATCACTACAGGTAGGATGGGGAAAAGCATAAAAATCAAACTGGCCCAAAACATATAATGTATGCTTTTCAGTCTTTCAAGCATTAAGCATTCTCCTTATGACCTTGAAGGTAAATGGTCAAACCAAACAAAACTGCTGAAAAAACAAGTAGATAAACTGTGGCTGATAGATTGATGCTACCCTCGTTTAAGAAGGTCTTGAGCAACTCCATCAACTGATATGTTGGAAGACACTTACCTACTACTTGCATCCAGTCTGGAAATAAAGAGATGGGCATCCAGAGTCCACCTAAAACAGCCAAGCCTAGATAGAGAAGATTACCCACGACAGACATCAGCTGACTAGAAGGCAAGAGTGTCAAGGTCAAGCCAAGCGCTACAAAAGCTACACTTCCTACTATCAGAAAGAACGCAGCCCCAATCCAGCTTCCTAGAGGCATATCCACACCTCTGACCAAGTGCCCAACTGAGAAAACAACCAGGATTGAGACCAAATAATCAACCATCATACTAGTTATCTTTGATAGATAATATTCTACCATATTTACTGGAGTATGGCGTAATGTTTTCTGCCAGTTGTTGATTTTATCGGTATGTAAAACAGCTGGGAATGAAAACATAGCTGTCGACATCATGGAAAAGGCTGTCATGGAGATGAGGTAATCACGCATAAAATTAGCTGGTCCACCAGGTGTGTCCTGGTACATGCCTGAAAAGAATAAATAGAATGCTGTCGGCATCCCTACGGATAATAGATAATAGACTAATTGTCGTTTGGTCAATAGAAATTCTATCTTGTTTAGTGCGGTCCATCGTTTCATCTTAGTCATCTCCCTTTTGTGTTTCTTCAAAGATTGTATCCAGTAAGCTACGATTATTGACTTCAATTTCTTGAATCCTACATCCTGCTTGCACTAACAGTTCCCAAAAAGCATCTGCTTCGCGTGTGACTACTTGTAGAGCATCCTGTTTTTGTGACCAGTTTTCAACCAAGTCTGATTGTTCGACAACTTCCTTATATGCTAGAGGAAGGATAAAGTGCTTTTCAATCTCCTCACTGCGCATGGCTAGAGGTGTTGTATCGCGAATCAACTCTCCCTTATTCAAGACCAAGATTCGATCCGCTGTATGCTCTACCTCTTCGATATAATGGGACGAATAGAGGATGGTTACTCCCTGAGCTTTTAACTCCTGAACAATTTCCCAAAAGCGTTGCCGAGTTGAAGTATCCATGGCAGCAGTTGGTTCATCTAAAAAGACAAGCTTTGGTCGCCCAATCAAGGTCAAGACAAAAGAGAAGAGACGCTTTTGTCCGCCTGACAATTTTTCTGCAAATTGCTCTTTCTGTTGCTGGTCAAACTGCAATAGTTGATCAATTTCTTGTCTGCTCAAAGGGTTTGGATAAATACTTTGAAAGAAAGCAATCAACTCTTTTACCTTTAGTTTCTGAACGATTACATTCTCTTGAGGGAGATAGGATCTAGTGTAGTCTAACTTAGAGCTCGTCACTGGCAAGCCTTGGATGGATACTTGACCGCTTGTGACCAGTTTATCTCCAAGCAGACAGTCCAAGAGTGTGGTCTTCCCAGCACCATTGGGCCCAATCAAGGCGACGCATTCACCTTCAGCTACCTCAAAGGAAATATCCTTCAAAATAGCCTTGCCCTTGATGTTTTTATTTAGGCTTTCTACCTTAATCATGTTCATGATATTCTCCTTTTAGCCACTCCTCTCCCATAGGAAAGGCGATAAAAATCATAAATCCTAGTCCCCAGACACCACGGATGAATTGGTGAAGGAAGGCTTGATCAAACCAACCTGTAAACATTTCTACCAACCATACCACTAGTGATAGTCCAATAAAAAGATAGAGAAACGCTTTTTTCATTTTTCAAACTCCTTTTTCACATCTGAGACTAATTTCAAACCTTCTATGATAAGCCAAGACATCATTCCAAAGCCAGCAAAAAGCTCCCAAGGAAAATGGTAGAAATCCTCATCCAATCCCGAAAACATGAGATAGGTCATAACTCCTGCTGCTACTAAACTCACTGCGATAATCATTTTATTTCTCATCTCTTCTTCCTCCATTTCATACTTCAATTATAGCCCTTTGAAGTTAGCGGAGCTAGATGCTTCTGTCACTAGGAAATATGACAAATGTCATAAAAGATTCTGTTCAAAACAAGCAAGATACACTATACAATAAAACACAAGTAGAAGAATCTAAAGCAGCTTCCTCAAAAGAAATATCAAACCCAATTCACACTATAATGTAAACTAATACTTACCTAAACTCGTAATAGAAGCAATTTTTATAACATTGAAACATATATTATAGGTTCAACAAAAACTCTTCTATTGCTTTATTAAGAATTAATAAGAGTTATAAAATCTATAAAATTTCAATGTGTATAATTAACTACCGTATTATTAAACAAGGTAGGAAACAAAAAGTATACGCTGATTTTAAAGGAATTTTAGACGATTCTTGAAAGTCATATTTCTTCATTTGACTTCCACAGTTAGGACACAATGGAGGCTCATAATCCAGTTTGGCAATGATTTCCTTGTGTGTATCCTTATTGATGATGTCTAGAATTTTGATGTTTGAGTCTTTGATATCGAGTTGTTTTGTGATAAAACGTAATTGTTCCATATGAATCTTTCTAATGAGTTGTTTTGTCACTTTTCATTATAGGTCATATGGGACTTTTTTTCTACACAAAAATAGGCTCCATAATATCCCCACTACAAATATTATAGAGCCAAAAAAAGAGAGAAGCAAACTGATTCTCTCTTAATGTATATAATATCTAGTTAAAATAAAAAAAGATACGTTTACGTATCTCTGTAATAAATCGGGAAGACAGGATTCGAACCTGCGACACCTTGGTCCCAAACCAAGTACTCTACCAAGCTGAGCTACTTCCCGAGTTAAATAGAAAAATGCACCCTAGAGGAGTCGA
>NZ_JAIRCA020000021.1 GCF_020089495.2 Streptococcus mitis subsp. hohhotensis
AGTAGACCTCATTTCTAACTCAAACGTCTCACACTTAATTCCACCATAAAAATCCGTTTTAGACTAATTTCCACTTTGGTCAGGTGAGTGGAAGTTACTTTGAGAAGTTACCAATCCTCCTATTCTAGAACGGGAGGGTCGGTATTTCTTTTATGATAGGACTAGATTGTGGTATAATAGAGAGAATAAGTTTTTTTAGTAAGACAAAGGAGAAAATAGATGATTTATGCAGGAATTCTTGCCGGTGGAACTGGCACACGTATGGGAATCAGTAATTTGCCAAAACAATTTTTAGAGCTAGGTGATCGACCTATTTTGATTCATACAATTGAAAAATTTGTCTTGGAACCAAGTATTGAAAAAATTGTGGTTGGGGTTCATGGAGACTGGGTTTCCCATGCAGAGGATCTTGTAGATAAATATCTACCTCTTCATAAAGATCGTATCATCATTACAAAAGGTGGTGCTGACCGTAATACGAGTATTGAGAAAATCATTGAAGCCATTGATGCTTATCGTCCGCTTACTCCAGAGGACATCGTTGTTACCCACGATTCTGTTCGTCCATTCATTACGCTTCGCATGATTCAGGACAATATCCAACTTGCTCAAAATCATGACGCAGTGGACACAGTGGTAGAAGCGGTTGATACTATCGTTGAAAGTACTAACGGTCAATTTATTACAGATATTCCAAATCGTGCTCACCTCTATCAAGGACAAACGCCTCAAACATTCCGTTGCAAGGACTTCATGGATCTTTACGGTTCTCTCTCTGCCGAAGAGAAAGAAATCTTAACAGATGCATGTAAAATCTTTGTAATCAAAGGAAAAGATGTAGCCTTGGCTAAGGGTGAATATTCAAATCTGAAAATTACTACAGTAACAGATTTGAAGATTGCAAAAAGCATGATTGAGGAAGAGTAATAAAATGATTAATCAAATTTACCAACTAACAAAGCCTAAGTTTATCAATGTCAAATATCAGGAAGAGGCTATTGACCAAGAGAATCATATCCTCATCCGCCCTAATTATATGGCGGTCTGTCATGCGGATCAGCGTTACTACCAAGGAAAACGTGATCCGAAGATTTTGAATAAAAAACTTCCAATGGCAATGATTCACGAGTCATGTGGAACCGTTATTTCTGACCCGACAGGAACCTACGAGGTTGGTCAAAAAGTTGTCATGATTCCTAATCAGCCTCCTATGCAGAGTGATGAAGAATTCTATGAAAACTACATGATAGGGACTCATTTCTTGTCTAGTGGCTTTGATGGCTTTATGAGAGAATTTGTTTCTCTCCCTAAAGATCGTGTGGTGCCTTATGATGCTATCGAAGATACGGTTGCAGCCATTACAGAGTTTGTCAGTGTCGGTATGCATGCTATGAATCGCTTATTGACACTTGCTCATAGCAAGCGGGACCGAATCGCCGTCATCGGAGATGGAAGTTTAGCTTTTGTGGTTGCCAATATTATCAACTATACTCTACCAGAAGCAGAGATTGTGGTTATTGGTCGTCATTGGGAAAAGTTGGAACTCTTCTCTTTTGCTAAGGAATGCTATATTACTGATAATATTCCTGAAGATTTGGCCTTTGACCATGCTTTTGAGTGTTGTGGTGGTGATGGTACTGGACCAGCTATTAATGACTTGATTCGCTACATTCGTCCTCAGGGAACGATTCTCATGATGGGAGTTAGTGAGTATAAAGTCAATCTCAATACACGCGATGCCTTAGAAAAAGGTTTGCTCTTGGTTGGTTCCTCTCGTTCTGGTCGCATCGATTTTGAAAATGCAATCCAAATGATGGAAGTCAAGAAATTTGCCAATCGTCTTAAAAATATCCTTTATCTAGAAGAACCTGTAAGAGAAATTAAAGATATTCACCGTGTCTTTGCGACCGATTTAAACACAGCCTTTAAAACAGTGTTTAAGTGGGAAGTATAGGTGCTGGAGGTTAATTGTGGAGAAAATCATTAAAGAAAAAATTTCTTCCTTACTTAGTCAAGAAGAGGAAGTCCTCAGTGTTGAACAACTGGGGGGGAATGACCAATCAAAACTATTTGGCCAAAACAACAAATAAGCAGTACATCGTTAAGTTCTTTGGTAAAGGGACTGAAAAGCTGATCAATCGTCAAGATGAAAAGTACAATCTTGAACTACTAAAGGATTTAGACTTAGATGTAAAAAATTATCTTTTTGATATTGAAGCTGGTATCAAAGTAAATGACTATATCGAATCTGCGATTACGCTTGATTCAACGTCAATCAAGACCAAATTTGATAAAATTGCTCCAATTTTACAAACCATTCATGCTTCTGGCAAGGAATTAAGAGGAGAATTTGCTCCTTTTGAAGAAATCAAAAAATACGAATCCTTGATTGAAGAGAAAATCCCTTATGCCAACTATGAAGCAGTTAGAAAAGAAGTCTTCTCCTTAGAGAAAAGACTGGCTGACTTAGGTGTTGACAGAAAATCTTGTCATATCGATTTGGTGCCTGAAAACTTTATCGAGTCACCACAAGGACGACTTTATCTGATTGACTGGGAATATTCATCAATGAACGATCCAATGTGGGATTTGGCTGCTCTCTTTTTAGAGTCTGAATTCACTCGTCAAGAGGAAGAAGCCTTCTTGTCTCACTATGAGAGTGAGCAAACACCTGTCTCTCGTGAAAAGATCGCGATCTATAAAATTTTGCAAGATACTATTTGGAGTCTATGGACCGTCTATAAGGAAGAGCAAGGCGCAGATTTTGGTGACTATGGTGTGAATCGTTACCAAAGAGCTGTTAAAGGTTTGTCCTATTATGGAGGTTCAGATGAAAAATAAAAATGGAGTTTCCTTCGGTCTACTCTCAGGTATTTTCTGGGGGTTAGGTCTAACGATCAGTGCTTATATCTTTTCGATTTTTACAGATTTGTCACCCTTTGTGGTAGCCGCTGCTCATGATTTCTTGAGTATCTTTATCTTACTAGCTTTTCTCTTGGTAAAAGAAGGAAAAGTTCGTCTCTCAATTTTCTTAAATATTCGCAATGTTAGTGTTATCATCGGAGCCTTACTAGCAGGCCCTATCGGTATGCAGGCCAATCTTTATGCAGTTAAGTATATCGGAAGTTCTTTAGCTTCATCTGTATCAGCTATTTACCCTGCGATTTCAGTTTTATTGGCTTTCTTCTTCTTGAAGCACAAGATTTCGAAAAATACTGTGTTTGGGATTATCTTGATTATTGCAGGGATTATTGCCCAGACCTATAAGGTTGAACAGGTCAATTCCTTCTATATTGGGATTCTCTGTGCTTTAGTTTGTGCTATTGCATGGGGAAGTGAGAGTGTTCTCAGCTCCTTTGCTATGGAAAGTGAATTAAGTGAAATCGAAGCCCTCTTAATCCGTCAAGTGACTTCATTCTTGTCCTATCTTGTGATTGTACTCTTCTCTCATCAATCATTTTCAGAAGTGGCCAATGGCCAATTGCTAGGTCTTATGATTGTCTTTGCAGCCTTTGATATGATTTCCTACTTGGCTTATTATATCGCTATCAATCGCTTGCAACCAGCCAAGGCTACAGGCTTGAATGTGAGCTATGTAGTATGGACAGTCTTGTTTGCAGTTGTTTTCTTGGGTGCACCGCTAGATATGCTGACAATTATTACGTCACTTGTCGTCATTGCTGGAGTTTATATTATTATTAAAGAATAAAGGAGATTCGTGTGAAAGCCATCATCTTAGCAGCGGGATTGGGAACTCGCTTGCGTCCTATGACTGAAAATACCCCTAAAGCCTTGGTTCAGGTTAATCAAAAACCTTTGATTGAATACCAGATTGAGTTTCTCAAAGAAAAAGGAATCAATGACATCATCATCGTTGGTTACCTTAAAGAACAATTCGATTACTTGAAAGAGAAATACGGTGTTCGCCTCGTTTTCAATGATAAATACGCTGACTACAATAACTTTTACTCTCTCTATCTTGTAAAAGAAGAATTGGCTAATAGCTATGTTATTGATGCCGACAATTATCTTTTTAAAAATATGTTCCGCAATGATTTGACTCGTTCGACTTATTTTAGTGTCTATCGTGAAGATTGTACCAACGAATGGTTCTTGGTCTATGGAGATGACTACAAGGTTCAAGACATTATTGTTGATAGCAAGGCAGGTCGTATCCTTAGTGGTGTATCCTTCTGGGATGCTCCAACAGCAGAAAAGATTGTCAGCTTTATCGACAAGGCCTATGCAAGTGGTGAATTTGTTGATCTCTATTGGGACAATATGGTTAAGGACAATATCAAAGAGTTGGATGTCTATGTTGAAGAATTAGAAGGCAATAGCATCTATGAGATCGATAGTGTCCAAGATTATCATAAATTAGAAGAAATTCTTAAAAACGAAAATTAAAGATTTTGTATGTGAGTTATAGTCTCGATAAAAATAGTTACATCAAAATGAAATAGGAATTAGGCGAATCAATTGGGGAAGTCAAATTAATGTGTTCGTATCCTATTTCAATCTATTATACAAGAAAAGTACAAATAAGAAATCTCCAGATTAGGAACCATCAGTGAGTTCTCTAGTTTGGAGATTTTTCAATATACTTCGTTATTGGACGGTTACAATTGAGTGTTATCTAGCTTCCGGCTCATTTATTTGTTGATTTAGCCCCATCCCTATCCAGCGGATATGTCGGTGTAATGGAATCCCTAGACAGAGGCGAAACTAAGTCCTTATTTAGTACTCGATCTGTTCCTTGTTGAACATAAGCCACGATAAGACGTAGCGGTTTATCGCCTATGGATTGCTTTTTATACTGAGTCGGATATAATACTGATGTTCCATCTGCTCCTACTAGCCCCCATGCAACGATGTCATAACCTTCTGCTGAGGTTTCAATTCCACCAAAATTTTCATTATGTCCACCTTGAACCAAATACATTTTCAATTGAGAGCCTTGCGGAATATTAGAACTAGAGAATCCATTTGGTGGAGTAGGAATTTTCCCCTTAACTATAGGTTTTTCTCCTGCTTTTCCCTCTACATCTTGTTGAGCAGTCTTTCCTGGATTTAGTGGAGATTCATCAAATTCTGGTTTTGGTAGTTGATACAGAACCTCTTGAATCTTACTAGACACGTGACCGCTTCCTTCAGTTACTGTTAAGGTTGTATTGTATAGCCCATAGAGATTTTTAGGAGACTGACCGGTAATAGTTAAAACAGCTCGTTTTCCATTACTATCAATTCTTGTTTTGATTGTAGCCCAAGTTTTACCGTCCTTACCCACCGTTGGGAACCCTGATAAAGAAATATTTCTAATAGTTCCAGTTTCTACAGTAGCAATATATTTTAAAGGTATCTCGTTTAAGTTTTGACCGTTATATAAATTACGAGTGTCTCTTTCTCTTCCTGAATCATCCCTAGATCTTTTTTCGTTCCCGGTACTTCCTGTAGCAAACCCATAAACAAGACCGGAAACACTTCTACGATTCCTGGTTCCTCCAGTTTCCTCTGCATCTTTCTTTAGATGAGCAGCCTTTTTATACTCCTCAAGTGCAGCATTAAAGACCTCCTGATTGACAAGCCCATTTTCTGATTGCCCCAATGCTTCGTTGAGTTTATCATAGGCTTCCTTGAGTTTTTGGACTTGTTCTGGATTTTCAGTGCTGGTCTTCAGTTCTTGGAGGAGTTTATGGATTTTGTCCGATAGAGGATAGCTCACTCTATCTAAATAGGAGATTTTAACTTTGATTTAACAGAGATAGAATCATAATAAGAATGATACAGCAAACTGAAGCTAGAATAGTAGACCTTGTTTTCTAAAATATTGTTAAAAATTAGTTTGAATTTCTCAACTAATTTTATTCAGTTACTACTTTATTATGCTATAAAAAATCAAACGCTCCCTTCTCATGATGGCAAAAACAAGCATGTAATAAAAAATTAATAATTCTGACATTTTAAGATATAGAGCTTGCAATCATTGATAAAATCAGCTACCATGAGTAAGTAAGTAAGTAAGTAAGTAAGTAAGTAAATTTGTCTCGATTATGATATAATAATTAAACTAGGTGAACTTTGCTAGTAGGAGAAGCAATATTTTGCCACTAGATATAAACATGAGACTTCCTTTCCAAAATAACATGACAACATTATTAATATTTGCTAAACCTACTAGACAGTTATCCTAGTTTTTTGAATAGAATGAATAGATAAAAGGAGTTACGAATATGACGCCAGAAGAAATGTACCTGACAGAGCGATTAGATGTACAGATAGCTCATTTTTTAAAGAAAAGTGTTCAACATCGTAGACGCTATAAGGTATTAAAAATAACAGAAATTGTGGCAGGTTTCCTCATAGCTGTCTTTTGTGCTATTCCTATGCCAGGTGATCGCTACCGTTTGATTTCGGTTGCTTTGTCCAGTCTCGGTTTGCTGTGTGAGGGGATTCTCAATTTGTATAATGCCAAGGAACACTGGATTTCTTACCAAAAAACTGCGCAACTCCTGGAGAGAGAAAAATTCCTCTATCAATGTCAAACAGAGAAATATGCAGGAAAAACCAAGGCTTTTGCCCTATTTGTCAAGACATGCGAAGGTCTTATCTCAGAGGAAATCAACCAGTGGGAAAGTATCCAGTCAAAAGAAGTGGCAACTAGTGCAGAAGCTCCAGGGCAAAAAGAATAGGAGGTGGAGGAAATGTCTCAATCTAGTTACCTGTCGCCCTTGCTCTGGTTAAAAAAAGAAGCCGATAAGGAAAAGATGAGTGCGACCCAGTGCCAGATATTTTTCTTTTATTATCAACTGTTTGAACTCTTATTTGCTAGAGAAAGCGACTTGAGAGACTTGTGTCTGGGAAGGCAAGGTTTTTATTTCTCGCAGTTAGAGAAAGATTTGCTTTCTGGAGTTTCCCAATTTCTAACAAACTTGGAGGGCAAAGGTACTCTCAAGACTAACCAAGAAGTATCAGCTCGCAAAGCCCTTTTTCTAGCTTTGACAACTAGCCCGTCAGATTGGCAGGAATTAGCTCCTGTTTTTGATTTTTATCAGGCTGTAGGGAGGCTTGAACATCCTTCTCTCTTGAGTTCTCAGGATAGACAATATCTGATGTGGATTTACCAGTCAGCTTTGGAGAAGGATTATAGTGTCAAGGTAATTGGCGACAAGCATTTTGTATTGAAGAGACAAGATGCTACTAAATTGACAGGGCGCCAAACTCAAACTTTGGAAATTCTGAGTCAATCAGAAGACTTGGTCAATCCTGTCTATGTTACATTAGGAGAAAAGGGGGTGCTCTTGCTTGATTAAGAGAGGAGATGTTGTAGCTCTTTATTTGCCTTTTCCAAGTATTAGTAGCGATTTGGCTGTGAAGAATCATATGTATATTTGTATTGACAACAGCATGACTAAAAACAAAGAGTTGGTTAAAAATCAGACCTTCAAACCAGCTCTCTTGACCAGACGTTTGGTCAAGAACTTTATGATAGAAGAGCCGGATTTAGCTCGTAATCCTTTTACAAGACCAACCTTGATTGACTTAGATAAGGTATTTATGTTGGATAATACGGTCATTCCGACTTCTTATCTAGCCAGACGGCGACGCAATGTCTCAGAAGAATTATACGAGGAAATTTTGGATCACTTAGTCCAACCACGGCTGATTTCGCTGAACAAGTCTGAGTTTATGCAACTCAATCCAGGAACTTATTAGGAGGTAGAAGATGGCAAATAAAGCAGTAAATGACTTTATACTAGCTATGGATTATGATAAAAAGAAACTCTTGACCCATCAGGGAGAGAGTATTGAAAATCGTTTCATCAAAGAGGGGAATCAGCTACCCGATGAGTTTGTTGTTATCGAAAGAAAGAAGCGGAGCTTGTCGACAAACACAAGTGATATTTCCGTGACGGCTACCAACGATAGTCGCCTCTATCCTGGTGCACTTCTCGTAGTGGATGAGACCTTGTTAGAGAATAATCCCACTCTTCTTGCGGTCGATCGTGCTCCGATGACTTATAGTATTGATTTGCCTGGTTTGGCAAGTAGTGATAGCTTTCTCCAAGTAGAAGATCCCAGCAATTCAAGTGTTCGCGGAGCGGTAAACGATTTGTTGGTTAAGTGGCATCAAGATTATGGTCAGACCAATAATGTCCCAGCTAGAATGCAGTATGAAAAAATCACGGCTCACAGCATGGAACAACTCAAGGTTAAGTTTGGTTCTGACTTTGAAAAGACAGGGAATTCTCTTGATATTGATTTTAATTCTGTCCATTCGGGCGAAAAGCAGATTCAGATTGTCAATTTTAAGCAGATTTATTATACAGTCAGCGTAGATGCTGTTAAAAATCCAGGAGATGTATTTCAAGATACTGTAACGGTAGAGGATTTGAGGCAGAGAGGAATTTCTGCCGATCGTCCTTTGGTCTATATTTCGAGTGTTGCTTACGGGCGTCAGGTTTATCTCAAGTTGGAAACTACGAGTAAGAGTGATGAAGTAGAGGCTGCTTTTGAGGCTTTGATAAAAGGAGTCAAGGTAGCTCCTCAGACAGAGTGGAAACAGATTTTAGACAATACAGAAGTGAAGGCAGTTATTTTAGGGGGCGACCCGAGTTCGGGTGCCCGAGTTGTAACAGGCAAGGTGGATATGGTAGAGGACTTGATTCAAGAAGGCAGTCGCTTTACAGCAGATCACCCAGGCTTGCCGATTTCCTATACAACTTCATTTTTACGTGACAATGTAGTTGCGACCTTTCAAAACAGTACAGACTATGTTGAAACTAAGGTGACAGCTTACAGAAACGGAGATTTACTCTTGGATCATAGCGGTGCCTATGTTGCCCAATATTACATTACTTGGGATGAATTATCCTATGATTATCAAGGTAAAGAAGTTTTGACTCCTAAGGCTTGGGACAGAAATGGCCAGGATTTGACGGCTCATTTTACCACTAGTATTCCTTTAAAAGGGAATGTTCGCAATCTCTCTGTTAAAATTAGAGAGTGTACCGGACTTGCCTGGGAATGGTGGCGTACGGTTTATGAAAAAACTGATTTGCCACTAGTGCGTAAGCGGACGATTTCTATTTGGGGAACAACTCTTTATCCTCAGGTAGAAGATAAGGTAGAGAATGACTAGGAGAGGAGAATGCTTGCGACAAAAAGAGTGAATGGCGATTTGTTTTCAGGACTTATCACAGATGTGGATGAGGAAATCATGAATAGCGATCAAAATCGCCTTGATATTGATACTATTGTCATCCACCATAATGGTGGGCTGAGTGATGAGGGGGCTAGAAGTACTTGGTATGTCTCTACAGGTCATGGCACATCTGCTCACTATCAGGTGACTCCTGATAAGATATGGGGGTGTGTTGGTGAAGAGAGCGTTGCCTATCATGCTGGCAACTATGAAGTCAATCAGCGTTCGATTGGTATTGAACACTTAAATAACCGTGGGGAACCTGACTGGACTATTGCAGAGGAAACCTACTGGAACTCAGCACGTTTGATTGCAGATATTTGTGATCGTTATAATTTGCCAATCAATCGTGAGACCATCCATCCTCACCAGGAATTTACTGCTACAGATTGCCCTGGGGGGATTGATCTAAATCGACTCATCCAGATGGCGGCTGAGATTCATGCTGGCGATAGTTTCCAAGTCTCAAAAGAGGAACAGCCTCGAGATGGGAATGGAGAGTATCTAGTGCGTGTGGTAGATGATGATCTCTACATCCGAACAGGCCCAGGTCTGGCTTATCCTGACCAAGGTTTTTGTCCTCTTGGGACTTTTACCATCATGCAGGTAGAAGAAGCAGATGGCTATACTTGGGGCTTGTTGAAGTCGGGTAGGGGCTGGATCGCACTAGACTATACAGAAGAAATCAAATAGAAAAAGGAAGGAAGAATGAATGAAACTAAAAAGTAAAGAAGAGCGCAAAGGGGAAAAGGTTTTTCGTTACTCAATAAGGAAGTACCACTTTGGTGCTGCCAGCGTTGCCGTTGCGGCGCTGATGTTTTTTGCCAACGGGACAGTACAGGCACAAACGCTTGAGATTTCCCCAGCGACAGAGAACGGAACGACTAGAACGACTAATCTTGTAAGCGATTCCTCGGGGGGTCTAAAGAGCTAAGTGAGGAAAGTCCTGTCACAGACCCCGGTCGGCTAGAGCGATCTGGTCAAGGTAATCAAGAGTCTCAAGAGACATCTGATGAAAACCAGTCTCTGACAAAAACTAGTGAAAAAGACAAGGAAGAAAAGCCAGCAGAGGCAAACCGCCCTACTGTAGATAAGTCGCTAGCCCAGTCTGCACAATCCAGTCTACAAGCCTTGCTTGCCAATCTGACACTGGACTCTATGAAAGAACTTCACGCTCGTGTAGAAGCAGGTCTAGCACGAGCTAAGGCTATACTTGAAAATCCACAGGTTAGTCAAGAGGAAGTTAATGCCCAGACGTAAGCCATGAGGGAGCTGACTGAGGAAGTCAACAAGGCTTTGGCTGGTGGAGTCACTTCTCCAGCTGAGCTAGGAGAAGGAAGGAGTGCGACTCTGAGTGAATCGAGCCCGACTCTTAGACGGGGGCGACGTGGTAGGGGATCGCTAACCTCTCCTGCAGCACCAGTGTCAACAGAAAACCAAGAAAAGGAGGAGACAACGGAGGAGGCTACAGACTACACAAATGGTCCAGGTAGCTATCCTCTATCAGAAAACATCCATAAACTCCTCCAAGAGCTGAAGACCAGCACTGAAAATCCAGAACAAGTCCAAAAACTGAAAGAAGCATACGATAAACTAAATGAAGCACTTCAGACAAAGGAAGATGGGTTTGTTGACCAGGAGGTCTTTAATGCTGCTCTTGAGGAGTATAAAAAGGCTAGTCACCTGAAAAAAGATGCAGAGGAAACTGGAATAACTAGGAGTCGAAGAAGTAAACGTGACGCTGTTAGCTTAAAGCTAGAGAAGCTTGCTCCAGGTCGTGTAGAACGCCCTTCTCGATTTCCGAAGGATACTGTTGGAGACTACCAATATCAGGGATATGGTTTAAGATTTAAAGCTGAATCAACAACGAGAAATATTCGTGACATAACTATTTCCGGGATAGAGGGCTTGAATCTTACAGCAGAAATAAGTGGTAAGGGTACTCGTAAAGCTATATTGAAATTAACTGGTAAAATCCCAACGACTCAGTATGGTATAAGAGAGTATGTCGTTACAGCTACGGATGAGAGCGGAGTTCAACAACAATACAGAGGACAGATACAATTACCTCTTCCAAAAGCAACATTCATTACAACGGATGAAGAACTTAAAGGAAAAGCGGGTACGATTCCTCAAGACCCGACATTTAGAGACCCTTCTAAGTTTATTAGAGCTAAACTACCTAGTGGAGTTGATACAAGAAACAGAACTAATAATCAAGAAGTGAGAGTTTATCTAGTGAAAGGCGGCAGTACTTATAATGGATATGATACAGTTGTGCCATATGCTAAAGACTTTACAATCATTTCAAGTGGTCGTCCAGATAGTAATGGAGTAGTAACTTTTACTCCGCCTGACTACCAAAAATATGGTGTTGATAAATTAGGAACCGATCAATTACGATTGGTCACAATGATGGTAACAAGTGGTACGGATAGATCGCTTGATAACGAAGGCTCTATATCCCCGATGTCAGATAGCACCATACGGGCGACAGTTCCGGTGGATAGGGATGGAGCAATTAGCGAACTGGATAACAAAGCCAATGCGAAGAAAACAGCGATTGAGAAGATTCCAAACTTAACCTCAGAAGAGATTAACGCTGCGAAACGCCAGGTAGAAGACGCTCTTACAGAAGCGAAACGTAAAGTAGGAGAGGCGACAGACCAGGCAGGAGTTAACCAAGCTAAGCAGGCTGGACTCGATGCCATCAACAACATCAATCCAACCGCTACGAGAAATCGAAGAACTCCTCCACGTCGCGCTCGTAGAAGTGTAGGATTTGTAGGAAATTCCCAAACAGCTACAACTCCATCGGCTGTTGACAAGTCAGAACTTCAGTCTCTAGTAGAGGATCTGGAACGTCGCCTGCAAGATATAGCAGGTCTATCTCCTGAAGTACTTGAGGAAGCACATCGTATCTTGGGAGAGGCGCAAGCAGCTCTTGCTAATGAAAACTTAACAGCTCAAGAATTGGCAGATCTCCTTGCTAAAGTTAGACAGGCTCTCAATTCTCTACAAATTGGTACATCAGCTGATAAGAGTCAGTCTGCGTTGAACTCAAATAAAGAAGCAGAAAGTGCCAAGGAAGCTAAAAATGCGACAGAAGTCCCTCTATATGGTGTCTTAGGAGCTGCAGTTCTTTCTCTTCTAGGAGCTCTCCTCTTTGCAGTAGCTCGTAAAAAAGGCTCTCAACTAGATAAGCTTTCAAAAGAATTGAATCAGCTTGTAGTTGAGCTAGAGGCTAGCGACAAGGATAAAAAAGTTCTAAACAAGGCTAAGAAATTAGCTGATGAAGCACGACTCTTTGTAGATAGCCATCAAAAAGATTCTCAAAAAGAAGCAGAACTAATTTCTAAAATCAAGACTGTTCTCAGTCAACTCAAAGAAGAAGTCTAGTTTTGAAGAAAACACTACTTTCAGGAACTGAGTGAGTAGGTTTGTAGCTATGATGAGGAAATAAGAAATCTCCAGATTAGGAACCGTCAATGAGTTCTCTAGTCTGGAGATTTTTCAATATACTTCATTATTGGGGGATTACAAATAGTCGGATGTTTTTTTGATTTTTTACGAATAAATAGATGAGTAGAAAAAGAAATGGAGTTATTTATGAAAATCACAAACTATGAAATCTATAAGTTAAAAAAATCAGGTTTGAGCAATCAACAGATTTTGAATGTCCTAGAATACGGTGAAAATGTTGATCAAGAACTGTTGTTAGGTGATATTGCAGATATATCAGGTTGCCGAAATCCAGCCGTTTTTATGGAACGTTATTTTCAGATAGATGATTCGCATTTGGAGAAAGAATTTCAAAAATTTCCATCTTTCTCTATTTTAGACGACTGTTATCCTTGGGATTTGAGTGAAATATACGACGCGCCTGTGCTTTTATTTTACAAGGGAAATCTGGACCTCTTGAAATTCCCGAAGGTAGCAGTCGTAGGAAGTCGTGCTTGTAGCAAACAGGGCGCTAAGTCAGTTGAAAAAGTCATTCAGGGCTTGGAAAATGAACTGGTTATCGTCAGTGGATTAGCCAAGGGCATTGACACAGCAGCTCATATGGCAGCTCTCCAGAATGGCGGAAAAACCATTGCAGTGATTGGAACAGGACTGGATGTGTTTTATCCTAAAGCCAATAAACGCTTGCAAGACCACATCGGCAATGATCATCTGATTCTCAGTGAGTATGGACCTGGTGAACAACCTCTGAAATTTCATTTTCCTGCCCGTAATCGCATTATTGCTGGACTTTGCCGTGGTGTGATTGTAGCAGAGGCCAAGATGCGCTCAGGTAGTCTCATTACCTGTGAGAGAGCAATGGAGGAAGGGCGCGATGTCTTTGCTATACCTGGTAGCATTTTAGATGGACTATCAGACGGTTGCCATCATTTGATTCAAGAAGGAGCAAAATTGGTTACAAGTGGGAAGGATGTTCTTGCAGAATTTGAATTTTAAAAATGACCTAAGCTAGAATTCTGAGAAAAAATCAATTTCAAGATAAAATGAAGTAAATATCCCCACAAGAAAATGCATAGTATCAGTTTTTTCATCACTTGATATTATGCGTTTTTTCTAAGTGGGGAAGTAGAGTGGAGGACTTTTCCCATAGGAAGGAAAGTAATTTAGTGTAATTGAGAAAGGAGAGTTGCTTGCGACTAATCTTGGTCAGCTTCCTGTTAGGGAGGCTTATCATCTAAAATCTTGTCGCTAAGGAAAAATAAATTCTTCAAAAGTAGAGATTACAAGGCTTGTTTAAGAAAGAATTCAAAGACCTTGACAGATAAAAATAAAATGGTTATTATAAAAAATGATCTGAAATTGATGATGATACTCTTCAAAAATCTTTTTATGTCAGTTCAGCTTTGCCTTGCTGTGTTTTGAGCAAGTTACGGTGAGCTTCCGAGTTTGATTTTCATTTACTAGAAATGAAGCTGATGAGAGATAGCAGTAGACATTTGCGTCAGGATGTGATGGAAAATGATAAAAAGATCTCGTGAGATTGGCATATTAGGCTACTAAAGCATTGAGTTTGTTAGGATTTTATACTCAATGAAAATCAAAGAGCAAACTAGGAAGCTAGCCGCAGGTTGCTCAAAGCACTGCTTTGAGGTTGTAGATAAGACTGACGAAGTCAGTTACATATATCTACGGCAAGGTGAAGCTGACGTGATTTGAAGAGATTTTCGAAGAGTATTAGTGACTAGTTAGCTAGGAAAGGAAGATATTTGTGACAAATAATAAACTGTATTCGTTGGTAGAATTTAGAAATAAAATATATGAAGAATTAGAACTTTCCAGAAGTGATTTAGCGATTTTGCTATGTGCCATGCTTATCGCCTCTATCGGATTAAATATGGATTCGACTCCCGTGATTATTGGAGCCATGTTAATCTCTCCTTTGATGACACCTATTCTGGGAGTGGGGCTCTCTCTAGCTATATTTGATTTTAAATTGTTAAGAAAATCTTTTAAAATCTTAGCTATCCAAATTCTTGCCAGTTTAATAGCTTCAACACTTTATTTTTATCTTTCTCCCATTTCATATGCTAGTTCGGAGATTGTTGCTAGAACCTCTCCGACTATTTGGGATGTTCTCATTGCTTTTGTAGGAGGGATAGCTGGTATTATTGGTGCTAGGAAAAAAGAGACCAATAATATTGTCCCTGGTGTCGCTATTGCAACCGCCTTGATGCCTCCTCTTTGTACGGTAGGTTATGCTATTGCTTCTGCTAATCTAAAATTTATCATAGGCTCCTCTTACCTATTCCTCATCAATTGTAGTTTTATTGTCATTGCGACTTATATAGGTGTTAGGTTGATGATGGTTAAGAAGCACTATTTTAGAGATAATGAAGAAGACTCTAAAATGCGCAGGATTTTGCTTCTAGTTGCTGTTTTGCTGATGATTCCGAGTTTCATCTCTGCAACGACTTTAGTGAGAGAAACATTGAAAAAAGAGTCCCTTAATAAATTTATATCAGAGCAGTTTCAGGGGCATAATATTTTGAAAAAAACCTATTCTAAAAAAAACTCATACCCTAAAGCTAACCATCTCAGGAAATTATTTGACAGAAGAAGAACTCGATATGATTTCCAGTAAGAGGGGAGACTATGGTTTAAGTGATGTTTCTGTTCAAGTTTCACAATTGTCTGATTCAGAACAACTTAGCAAGGAAGAACTGGTAGAATATTTCTTCCAGTATATCAAGGATAAGGAAGCAAAAGAAAAGGAAAAAGCTAATAAATTTGATACAGAGTCTGAGGAACAATAATTTCTTGAGAATAGCTGGTTTTTCTCGTGAGTCTTCTATGTATATCAAAGGAAGATTGTGGTCTTAAGTATAAACTTTTCTTCTATTATAGTAGCTAAGTCTTGACAGGGTTCAAAAAATGGTTTACACTTTATAAAGTTTATTACTTTGAAAAGGTGTGATACTGTGGCTACGGCAACAAAAAAGAAAAAATCAACAGTTAAAAAAAATCTAGTCATCGTGGAGTCGCCTGCTAAGGCCAAGACGATTGAAAAATATCTAGGCAGAAACTACAAGGTTTTAGCCAGTGTCGGGCATATCCGTGATTTGAAGAAATCCAGTATGTCCGTCGATATTGAAAATAATTATGAACCGCAATATATCAATATCCGAGGAAAAGGACCTCTCATCAATGACTTGAAAAAAGAAGCCAAAAAAGCTAATAAAGTCTTTCTGGCGAGTGACCCGGACCGTGAAGGAGAAGCGATTTCTTGGCATTTAGCCCATATTCTCAACTTGGATGAAAATGATGCCAACCGTGTGGTCTTCAATGAAATCACCAAGGATGCGGTCAAAAATGCTTTCAAAGAGCCACGCAAGATTGATATGGACTTGGTCGATGCCCAACAGGCACGCCGTGTCTTGGACCGCTTGGTAGGGTACTCGATTTCGCCTATTTTGTGGAAGAAGGTCAAGAAAGGCTTATCAGCAGGGCGCGTACAGTCTATTGCCCTTAAACTCATCATTGACCGTGAAAATGAAATCAATGCCTTCCAGCCAGAAGAATATTGGACAATTGATGGTGTCTTTAAAAAGGGAACCAAGCAATTTCAGGCTTCCTTCTATGGAGTGGATGGTAAAAAGCTGAAACTGACTAGTAATGATGAGGTCAAGGAAGTCTTGTCTCGTCTGACTAGCAAAGATTTTTCAGTGGATCAGGTAGATAAGAAAGAGCGCAAACGCAATGCTCCATTACCCTATACCACTTCATCTATGCAGATGGATGCTGCCAATAAAATCAATTTCCGTACTCGAAAAACCATGATGGTTGCCCAACAGCTCTATGAAGGAATTAATATCGGTTCTGGTGTTCAAGGTTTGATTACCTATATGCGTACTGATTCGACTCGTATCAGTCCAGTGGCGCAAAATGAGGCAGCAAGCTTCATTACGGACCGTTTTGGTAGCAAGTATTCTAAGCATGGTAGCAAGGTTAAAAATGCTTCTGGAGCTCAGGATGCCCACGAGGCTATTCGTCCGTCTAGCGTTTTTAATACACCTGAAAGCATCGCTAAGTATCTGGACAAGGATCAGCTCAAGCTTTATACCCTTATCTGGAATCGTTTTGTAGCGAGTCAGATGACAGCTGCTGTCTTTGATACCATGGCTGTTAAATTGTCTCAAAATGGGGTTCAATTTGCTGCCAATGGTAGTCAGGTTAAGTTTGATGGTTATCTTGCTATTTATAATGATTCTGATAAGAATAAGATGTTACCAGATATGGCTGTTGGAGATGTGGTTAAGCAGGTGAATAGCAAACCAGAGCAACATTTCACTCAACCGCCTGCTCGTTATTCTGAAGCGACATTGATTAAGACCTTGGAGGAAAATGGGGTTGGACGTCCGTCAACCTACGCACCGACCATTGAAACTATTCAGAAACGTTATTATGTTCGCCTTGCAGCCAAACGCTTTGAACCGACAGAGTTGGGAGAAATTGTTAACAAGCTCATCGTTGAATATTTCCCAGATATCGTAAACGTGACCTTCACAGCTGAAATGGAAGGAAAACTGGATGATGTCGAAGTCGGAAAAGAGCAGTGGCAACGTGTTATAGATGCCTTTTACAAACCATTCTCTAAAGAAGTCGCCAAGGCTGAAGAAGAAATGGAAAAAATCCAGATCAAGGATGAACCAGCTGGATTTGACTGTGAAGTGTGTGGCAGTCCAATGGTCATTAAACTTGGTCGTTTTGGTAAGTTCTACGCTTGTAGCAATTTCCCAGATTGCCGTCATACCCAAGCAATCGTGAAAGAAATCGGCGTAGAGTGTCCAAGCTGTCATCAGGGACAAATCATTGAGCGTAAAACAAAACGTAACCGCCTTTTCTATGGTTGCAATCGCTATCCAGACTGTGAATTTACCTCTTGGGATAAGCCTGTTGGTCGTGACTGTCCAAAATGTGGCAACTTCCTCATGGAGAAAAAAGTCCGTGGTGGTGGCAAGCAGGTTGTTTGTAGCAAGGGTGATTACGAAGAAGAAAAGATTAAATAAGAGGAGAGCCCTGAAAGTTAATTTCAGGCTCTTTTTGGTTGGAGCTTGACAAAATTCATCATTTTATGCGAAACTAGAAGAAGATTATTTTAACTAGGAGTAGTTATGCGTATTATTTATCTAATTATTGGTTTTTTATCACTGGCCTTGGCTATTGTTGGGGTAGTTTTACCCTTGTTACCCACAACGCCTTTTCTTTTGTTGTCTATTGCTTGTTTTTCTAGAAGTTCCAAGCGCTTCGAAGATTGGCTTTATCATACCAAGCTCTATCAAGCATATGTAGCTGATTTTCGCGAGACTAGGTCTATTGCGCGTGAACGTAAGAAAAAAATCATCGTATCTATCTATATATTGATGGGAATTTCCATTTATTTTGCCCCTCTCTTACCAGTTAAAATCGGTCTGGGAGCCTTGACCATCTTTATCACTTATTATCTCTTCAAGATCATTCCAGACAAAGAATAAGTAAAATTTGTAACTATTTCCCTTGATAAAAATGAAAGCATATTCACCACAATATGATATAATAAATTAAAAGTAATCTTCAAGGAGAATCAAATGATTTACGAATTTTGTGCTGAAAATGTGACCTTGCTTGAAAAAGCGATGCAGGCTGGGGCTCGTCGAATCGAACTCTGTGATAATCTTGCAGTGGGAGGAACAACTCCCAGCTATGGAGTAACCAAGGCAGCGGTTGAATTGGCAGCTAACTACGATACGACCATCATGACCATGATTCGTCCACGTGGTGGCGACTTTGTCTATAATGAACTAGAAATTGCAATTATGCTAGAAGACATTCGGTTGGCTACTCAGGCTGGAAGTCAAGGGGTTGTATTTGGGGCTTTAACTGCTGAGAAGAAGTTGGATAAGCCTAATCTTGAAAAGTTAATTGCGGCATCAAAAGGGATGGAAATTGTCTTTCACATGGCCTTTGATGAATTGAGTGATGAGGATCAACTGGAAGCTATTGACTGGCTCAGCCAAGCCGGTGTCACCCGTATCCTAACTCGTGCTGGTGTGTCTGGTGACTCCTTAGAAAAACGTTTTGCTCACTATCACAGAATTTTGGAGCATGCTAAAGGTAAGATTGAAATTCTACCAGGTGGGGGGATTGACCTTGACAACCGTCAAACCTTTATCGACCAGCTGGGTGTAGCACAATTGCATGGTACTAAGGTTGTCTTTTAAAAAATAGAAAGGAACTGCTAGCTTTGGGTAGCAGTTTTCACTTATGTTTGAAATTTTTAAATCCTATCAGTTTAATCAAGAAAAGGCTCGTGCCTATGGTTTTGTAGAAAATAGTGGAGTCTGGACCTATAGTTGCCAGATTTTGCAGGGTGACTTTGTCATGACTGTGTCCATCACTGCTGATAATGTGAGTTTTCAAGTCTTTGACCAGGAAACCGGTGACCTCTATCCACAAGTCCATATGGAAAGCTTTAAAGGAAGTTTTGTTGCAAGTGTCCGTGAAGCTTGTCTGGAGATTCTTTACCAGATTCGGAAGGCTTGTTTTGAGGTACAGGATTTTATCTGTCCTCAGACTAAGCGAATCATGATTCAAGTTCAGGAAAAGTATGGAAATCAGTTGGAGTATCTGTGGGAGAAATCGCCTGATACGGCAGTGTTAAGACATGAAGGCAATAAAAAGTGGTATGCCGTCTTGATGAGAATCTCTTGGGATAAGCTGGAAAAGGGTAGAGAAGGATTAGTGGAAGCAGTCAACCTCAAGCATGACCAAGTAGCTGATTTGCTTTCAAAAAAGGGCATTTATCCAGCTTTTCATATGAACAAACGCTACTGGATTAGTGTGGCTTTTGATGATACTTTGTCAGATGAAATAGTACTGGAATTGATAGAAAAAAGTTGGAATTTAACTTCTAAAAAATGAAACATTTCAAGGATTTTCAATAATTTTCAATTAGCTAAATATTCTATACTGAAGAAATTTTCAGAAAATATTTGATTTTTTCTTGACAAGTGCTTTTTCCTGTGCTAAAATACTAAACAAGATATCAAACGAAGGAGAAAGTCAAACATGAGAACAGCTAAGTTTAATCAATTTGCTTTGTTGTTGAGGTACTCGGGCTAGTGCAAAAAGCATTAGTCCTGTTTGGCTTACCAAGCGGGAGTGAATCAACATCTCGCTTGGACTTCTGAGCGAGATGTTTTTTTAAAACCACATTTGGAAAAGGGGAAATCTTATGAGAACAGTTGAATTTCTAGATACCAGCCTTCGGGATGGAGAGCAGACACCGGGCGTTAATTTTTCAATCAAGGAAAAAATTGCCATTGCAAGGCAGCTGGAGAAATGGGGTATTTCAGCCATTGAAGCTGGTTTTCCGGCGGCGAGTCCTGATTCATTCACAGCAGTGCAGGAGATTGCTAAGGTCTTGAAGAAAACAGCGGTGACTGGTTTGGCACGCTCTGTCAAGTCTGATATCGATGCTTGTTATGAGGCCCTCAAGGACGCCAAGTATCCACAGGTTCACGTCTTTATTGCTACCAGTCCGATTCACCGAAAGTATAAGCTCAATAAGAGCAAGGAAGAGATTTTGGAAGCTATTAAGGAGCATGTTTCTTATGCCCGTTCTAAGTTTGAAGTGGTCGAATTCTCTCCTGAAGATGCGACCAGAACAGAGTTGGATTTCCTCTTGCAAGTTGTTCAAACAGCGGTTGATGCAGGGGCGTCTTATATCAATATTCCTGATACGGTAGGATTTACCATACCAGAGGAATATGGAGCCATCTTCAAATACCTGATTGAGAATGTCAAGACGGATCGCCAGATCATCTATTCGCCTCACTGTCATGATGATCTTGGAATGGCAGTGGCTAATAGCCTTGCTGCCGTCAAGAATGGGGCAGGACGTGTTGAAGGAACTATCAACGGTATTGGGGAGCGAGCTGGAAATGCTGCTTTGGAAGAAATAGCAGTGGCTCTCAATATTCGCCAAGATTACTATCAAGCAGAAACTAGTATTGTTTTAAATGAAACCATCAATACGTCAGAAATGGTTTCTCGCTTCTCAGGAATTCCAGTTCCTAAAAACAAGGCTGTGGTCGGTGGCAATGCCTTTTCTCACGAATCTGGTATTCACCAAGACGGAGTTCTTAAAAATCCTCTTACCTATGAAATCATCACTCCTGAATTGGTCGGTGTCAAGAGTAATAGCCTCCCACTTGGAAAATTGTCTGGTCGCCATGCCTTTGTCGAGAAACTAAGAGAATTGGCCCTAGACTTTACAGAAGAGGACATCAAACCACTCTTCTCTAAGTTCAAGGCACTGGCCGACAAGAAACAAGAAATCACAGATGCAGATATTCGTGCTCTGGTAGCTGGAACCATGGTTGAAAACCCAGAAGGATTCCACTTTGATGATTTACAACTTCAAACTCATGCAGATAATGACATTGAAGCGCTCGTTAGCCTGGCTAATATGGATGGTGAGAAAGTCGAATTTAATGCGACAGGGCAAGGTTCTGTTGAGGCTATCTTCAACGCTATTGACAAATTCTTCAATCAATCCGTTCGCTTGGTGTCTTACACTATCGATGCGGTGACGGATGGAATCGATGCCCAAGCTCGGGTCTTGGTCACTGTTGAAAATAGAGATACAGAAACCATCTTTAATGCAGCAGGCCTTGATTTCGATGTGTTGAAGGCTTCGGCTATTGCCTATATAAACGCTAATACCTTTGTTCAAAAAGAAAATGCTGGTGAGATGGGACGCAGTGTTTCCTATCGAGATATGCCTAGTGTGTAAAGGAGAAGGCTATGACAAAGAAAATAGTAGCTCTAGCAGGGGATGGAATCGGCCCAGAAATCATGGAGGCCGGTTTAGAAGTTCTGGAGGCTCTAGCTGAAAAAACAGGCTTTGACTATGAAATAGACAAACGACCTTTTGGAGGTGCAGGTATCGATGCAGCAGGGCATCCCTTACCTGATGAAACCCTCAAGGTATGTCGTGAAGCAGATGCTATTCTTTTAGCGGCTATCGGTAGTCCCCAGTATGATAGTGCAACGGTTCGGCCTGAACAAGGCTTGCTAGCTCTCCGTAAGGAACTCAATCTCTATGCTAATATTCGCCCTGTAAAAATCTTTGACAGTCTCAAGCATTTGTCACCACTAAAATCAGAACGAATTGCTGGTGTAGACTTTGTCGTGGTGCGTGAGTTGACAGGCGGGATTTACTTTGGAGATCATATCCTTGAAGAGCGCAAAGCGCGTGATATCAACGACTATAGCTATGAGGAAGTAGAGCGGATTATTCGCAAGGCCTTTGAAATTGCAAGAAATCGCAGAAAAATCGTTACTAGTATCGATAAGCAAAATGTTCTAGCGACATCAAAACTCTGGCGGAAAGTAGCTGAGAAGGTATCACAGGATTTTCCAGATGTAACCTTGGAGCACCAGTTGGTGGACTCAGCTGCCATGCTCATGATTACCAATCCTGCTAAGTTTGATGTCATCGTGACAGAAAATCTTTTCGGAGATATTCTCTCGGATGAATCAAGCGTTCTATCTGGCACACTTGGGGTTATGCCATCAGCCAGTCATTCTGAAAATGGACCAAGCCTCTATGAGCCAATTCACGGTTCAGCGCCTGATATTGCAGGTCAAGGAATTGCCAATCCTATTTCCATGATTTTATCAGTGGCCATGATGCTGAGAGACAGCTTTGGACGTTATGAGGATGCAGAGCGTATCGAGCATGCTGTTGAGGCAAGTTTGGCAGCTGGAATTTTAACGAGAGATATAGGAGGACAGGCTTCTACCAAGGAAATGACAGAAGCTATTATCGCAAGGTTATGAAGTTAGACGAAAAAATTACTCTAGTCCTCTTGATTTGGAATGTCATGGTTTTCTTGATTTATGGCATTGACAAATCCAAGGCAAGGAGAAGAGCTTGGCGCATTCCAGAGAAAATCTTACTCATTTTAGCCTTTGCTTGTGGCGGTTTTGGGGCCTGGTTAGCAGGAATTACTTTTCACCACAAGACTAGAAAATGGTACTTTAAAACAGTTTGGTTTCTTGGGATGGTGACCACACTAGTAGCCTTATATGTTATTTGGAGGTAATGGATGGCAGGAAAATCGATTTTTGATAAATTATGGGACCGTCATGTTATCACAGGAGAAGAGGGGCAACCCCAGCTCATGTATGTGGATCAGCACTATATCCACGAAGTGACCAGTCCGCAAGCATTTCAAGGATTACGAGACGCAGGTCGCAGATTGAGACGACCGGACTTGACATTTGGCACCTTTGACCATAATGTCCCAACGGTTAATATATACGATATTCGAGATGTGATTTCTAAAGCACAAATTGATAAGCTTGCTGAGAATGTTGAGGAATTTGGGATTGAACATGCCGCCCACGGTTCTGAAAAGCAAGGAATCGTTCACATGGTTGGTCCAGAAACAGGAAGAACTCAACCAGGAAAATTCATTGTCTGTGGAGACAGTCATACGGCTACTCACGGAGCTTTTGGAGCCATCGCCTTTGGGATTGGGACTAGTGAGGTTGAGCATGTCTTCGCTACCCAGACACTCTGGCAGGTCAAACCCAAGAAAATGCTGGTAGAATTCACTGGTGTCCCTCAAAAAGGAGTTTATTCCAAGGATTACATTCTCGCCTTGATTGCCAAGTACGGCGTTGCCTGTGGTGTTGGCTATGTGGTGGAATATCGGGGACAAGCGATTGCTGCACTGAGCATGGAAGAGCGAATGACCATCTGCAATATGTCCATCGAGTTTGGTTCTAAGATGGGAATCATGAATCCGGATCAAACCACCTATGATTATCTCAAAGGTCGCGAGTGTATTCCAGAGGACTTTGAAGAGGCTGTGTCTGATTGGAAAACAATTGTCAGTGATGATGATGCTGTTTACGATAAGGTTATCCAGATGGATGTCTCAGATCTTGCTCCTATGGTGACTTGGGGAACAAACCCTGCTATGGGGGTTGACTTTGACAGTAGTTTCCCAGAAATTAAGGATATGAATGATGAACGAGCTTACAATTACATGGATTTAGAACCTGGTCAAAAGCCAGCTGATATTGAACTAGGCTATATCTTTATCGGTTCATGTACCAATGCTCGTCTCAGCGACTTGCAACTGGCTGCGCGATTTGTCAAAGGAAAGAAAATTGCTCCCAACTTAACGGCTATCGTAGTCCCAGGTTCTCGTCCTGTGAAACGAGCTGCTGAGAAGTTGGGCTTGGACAAGGTATTTCTAGATGCTGGATTTGAGTGGAGAGACCCTGGTTGCTCCATGTGTCTGGGGATGAATCCTGACAAGGTTCCTGATGGTGTTCACTGCGCCTCAACCAGCAATCGAAACTTTGAAGACAGACAAGGCTTTGGCGCTAAGACTCATCTCTGTAGTCCAGCTATGGCAGCTGCGGCAGCTATTGCAGGGCGCTTTGTAGATGTTCGACAAATGCCAGAAGCCCAGTAAGGAGAGGATATGGAGAAATTTACAGTTTATACGGGAACGACCGTTCCTCTCATGAATGATAACATCGACACCGACCAAATCCTACCCAAGCAGTTTCTCAAGTTAATTGATAAAAAAGGTTTTGGTAAGTACCTCATGTATGCTTGGCGTTATCTGGATGACAAGTATACTGAGGACCCAGACTTTGTCTTTAACCGACCTGAATATCGCAAAGCCAGTATTCTTATCTCAGGGGATAACTTTGGGGCAGGGTCTTCGAGGGAGCACGCTGCTTGGGCTCTAGCGGACTATGGTTTTAAGGTTGTGATTGCAGGATCTTTCGGTGATATTCATTACAATAATGAACTCAATAATGGCATGTTGCCTATTGTACAGCCCAGAGAGGTTAGAGAGAAATTGGCCCAGCTACAATCGACTGATCAGGTAACTGTGGACTTGGAACAACAAAAAATCATCTCACCGGTTGGAGAATTCACTTTCGAAATCGATAGCGAATGGAAACACAAGCTCTTAAATGGTTTGGATGATATCGGTATTACTTTGCAGTATGAAGACTTGATTGCTGCTTATGAAAAACAACGACCAGCCTACTGGCAGGATTAGAAGAAAAATAGAAAAGGAAATAGAACTATGACAAAACACATTCAATGGAACGGAACACTTTCACAAGAAGGCTATGACATTTTAAAAGATGAGGGCGGATGTATCGTTTGCCCTACAAAAGTTGGCTACATCATCATGACCAGTGACAAGGCAGGTCTTGAACGTAAGTTTGAAGCTAAAGAACGTAACCGTAACAAACCAGGTGTGGTTCTCTGTGGTAGCATGGATGAGCTTCGTGCTTTAGCACAACTCAACCCAGAAATTGAAGCCTTCTACCAAAAACATTGGGATGAAGATATTCTTCTTGGTTGTATCCTTCCTTGGAAACCAGAAGCCTTTGAAAAACTCAAAGCATACGGTGATGGCCGTGAAGAACTGATGACGGACGTGCGTGGTACTAGCTGTTTTGTTATCAAATTCGGGAAAGCTGGTGAACAATTAGCTGCCAAACTTTGGGAAGAAGGCAAGATGGTATACGCTTCATCTGCAAACCCATCTGGAAAAGGAAACCGTGGTAAGGTAGAAGGAATCGGAGAACGTATCGAAGGAGCAGTGGATCTTGTCATCGAGGCAGACGACTACGTGGCATCCATCCAACCTGACAAAACGATTGAAACACGCTACGAGCAAGGTGTGATGGTCTCTATGGTCGATAAAGACGGCAAACTCATCCCGGAACAAGGAGGAGCACGCTCAACTTCACCAGCTCCAGTTGTAATCCGCAAAGGGCTTGACATTGATAAAATCATGATGCATCTCTCAGATATCTTTAACTCATGGGACTACCGCCAGGGAGAGTATTATTAATATTTAAAAGAAGTCTAGTGTTATGAGGTAATAAAGCTCTCTACATTAGGCTTTTTCTTTAGAAATTCTTTTCTTTTTCTATAGGATATGATATGCTAGAGATGAACTATATATTAATAGAATGTAGTTTCGTTCAAAGTAAGATATCTTACTTTGAACGAAACAAATATAATTTAAGTCTAACAATAAATTTTTAATAAGCAAGGAAAACACAATGGTTTCAAAACAAACTTTCATTGACAGGATAAAACAAGAATTCCCAGATGCAATTGAAAATCAAACAAAAAGTTATATTTCTTTTCAGGTTAAAAATAGGAAAGGGAAGTTACAAAATTTTATAGAGATTAATTTTCAAAATAAAGGAATAAAGATTGCCGTTCTCTCTAAGAGTCTTCATGATTCAGATATTTTGTTGTTTAATAAGAAGCCTGATTCATTCGGTTGGACACTTGATGCTGAGTATTTTATTGAGGATGAAAATTCATTAAATGAGATTTTACCTTTTATAAATAAATCTTATGAATTTGTAAAAAGTGGAATTAAATCAGAGTGTTATAAAGTCTTCAAAGAATTTTTGTCTAAATTTGTGAATCAAGCAAATATCTATAATTCAAAAGATATAGAAATTAAACGTTCTCAAAAATTAGATGGAGCTGAACATATTTACCCTGCTCTGACTATTGAGGGTATTCCGTACAAAGTTGAAATGCTTAACACAGGTCATTTTGGTCCAAAGAGTGGTAATGGATATATTAAATCACCTTACTTTGGTTATCGGCTGAGTGACATGGATAACTCATGGATAAATATAAGGTGTGGTTTTCAGAGATTTAAACTCACAGAATTTAAAATAGTAAAATGGTATAGTAATAATCGAGATGAAGATTTAGATTATAAATACTTTGTCAAGGACTTAGAGTTGGAATCAACTGCTGAACCTAACGATATTTTAAAAGAGTTTTATGATAATTTTACTAGTTTTTATAGAGAATCAGAAAAGGAAGAGATAAACATGTCAGAAAATATCAACGAGTATAAGAATATCTTATTACAATCCAAAAACCTCATCCTCCGTGGTGCACCTGGTACAGGAAAAACTTATCTTGCTAAAGAAATTGCTATGGAGTTAACGGGTGGCAACGAAGACCAAATCGGATTTGTACAATTTCACCCATCCTATGATTATACGGATTTTGTGGAGGGTTTAAGACCGGTATCAAATGGGGATGGAGCTATTGAGTTTAAATTACAAGATGGTATTTTTAAGCAATTTTGTCAGAGAGCGAAAGAAGCTCAGAAAACTGGAGGCCAAGATAATTTTGAGGAAGCGTGGGCTAAACTAACGGATGCTATCAATGAAAAGCAAGGACAATACTTCTTCCCTCGTAGTTCTGTTCCAGCCAGTTTAAATAGTCAAGGGAATGTGAAATTTGATTCTCCTGTTGCTACCAAAGAAAAAGTGTATCTTTTGTACAAGGGTGAAGATACTAATTTAAAGTACGAAACTTATCAAAACATTGTTTTGGATCACATGAAAGAAAGTTATGGATTATGTGATTATGTATCTCCAACGATTGACACAGACAAGAAATTCGTCCTCATCATTGATGAAATCAACCGTGGGGAGATTTCTAAGATTTTTGGGGAACTCTTTTTCTCTATCGACCCTGGTTATCGTGGTGAAAAGGGGAGTGTTTCTACTCAGTATGCTAATTTACATGAGACTGATGAGAAATTTTATATCCCTGAGAATGTCTATATCATCGGAACCATGAATGATATTGACCGTTCAGTAGATACCTTTGATTTTGCTATGCGTCGTCGTTTCCGTTTTGTTAAAGTTACTGCTGAAAGCCAATTAGGTATGCTCGATACTGCTCTTGGTGATAAAGCTGAAGAAGCGAAAAAACGTCTAAGAAACTTGAATGTTGCTATCGAAAACGTTCAGGAATTAAATAGTCATTATCATATCGGGCCGAGTTATTTCCTTAACTTAAAGGATGTAGATTTTGACTATGAATCACTCTGGTCTGATTATCTCAAACCGCTTTTGGAAGATTATGTACGTGGTTCTTATGAAGAAGTTGAAAAACTAAAAATATTGAAAAAAGCGTTTGATTTAAAAGAAAATGAGCAAACTATTCAGAAACATACAGGTGACGAAGAAAGCGATGAAAATAAAGATGAGGATAACTGATAATCATCATGAAATTGCTAAAGAAGACTTTGTCGCAGAATATCCCAAACTAAGCAATCTTCTTATAGACAGAACCTTGGAAAGTCTATCTCAAGATGAACGTGTTTTCATTTTTCCAAATGATTTGAAGAATTCTCCTGACTTAGAGAAGGACCAAAAAATCTTTGAAACAGTTAATCAGAAAATCAAGACTGGAAATGTGATTGGTTTTCTGGGGTGTGGTCAGGAAAGATTAACGATTTCCTCTCGCTTTTCTGATGAGAGTAATGACCATTTTTTGCATTATCTCTTACACAAGGTTCTTCATATCAATCTCACTAGTTTAGATGTTGCCTTGTCTCTTGAAGAGAGGCTTTATCAACTTTTGATGTATCTCTTCCCTAAGTATCTACAAGCTGCAATTCGAAAAGGTCTTTATAAGGAATACCATAGATTTTCTCATAACGACAGTCATGTTAAGGGAGTGATTGATGTAAGAAACCATCTCAAGAAAAACCTTCCTTTCACGGGAAATATTGCCTACACAACGAGAGAGTTCACCTATGATAATCCCCTCATGCAGTTGGTCCGTCACACTATTGAATACATTAAGAACCAGAAAAGCATTGGTCAAGGGGTACTAGATAATCTCTCAACTAGTCGTGAAAACGTAGCTGAAATCTTGCGTGTAACGCCCTCTTATAAACTAGCTGATCGTGCTAAGATTGTTCGGGTAAATCAATCTAAACCGATACGTCATGCATACTTTCACGAGTACAGAAAGTTACAAGAACTTTGTCTGATGATCCTAAACCAAGAAAAGCACGGTTTAGGATATCAAGATCAAAAAATTCATGGTATTCTTTTTGATGTTGCCTGGCTTTGGGAAGAGTATGTCCATACCTTGTTGCCAAAAGATTTCATCCATCCACGAAATAAAGATAAGACGGACGGAATTTCAGTATTTTCTAGTCAAGAAAGAAAAGTATATCCAGATTTTTATCAAGAAGAGCTTAAAATAGTATTAGATGCTAAGTATAAAAAACTAGAGTTCACTGAAAAAGGGATCAATCGTGAGGACTTATTCCAGCTGATTTCTTATTCTTATATTTTAGAAGCTGAGAAAGCTGGTCTTGTTTTTCCGAGCAAGGACAAGGTTGTTGATAATGAGATAGGAAAGCTAGCAGGTTATGGAGTTTTGTTGAAGAAATGGTCTATCCAAATTCCTCAGAAGTCTTCATCTTATAGTGAATTTTGTGAAATGATAGAAAATTCCGAAGAAATATTTAAAAGTAATATTACTAAAGAACTGGGGAGAAAATAATCTCTCCTCTTTCTTTTGTTATTTATGTAATAAAATCCGAACAATATATTTTGATTTGCAAGATTATTTGACAAAAACTGTACTTTGCTTTATAATTAATTAAGGAAACGTCGGAAAAGACGTAGAGATGCGCAAGCATAGGTAGGTCATTACAAAAGAAACGAGACATCGATATGTTAAATGAATTTCCAATTTTTGATTACGAAGATATTCAATTGATTCCAAATAAATGTGTGATTAAAAGCCGTGCAGAAGCGGATACAAGTGTCACTCTAGGAAATCACACCTTTAAACTACCTGTTGTGCCAGCTAATATGCAGACGATTTTGGATGAAAATGTAGCAGAGCAACTGGCTAAAGGGGGCTACTTCTACATTATGCACCGTTTTGATGAGGCAGGACGTATTCCTTTTATTAAGCGTATGCATGAGCAAGGGCTTATTGCTTCTATATCTGTCGGTGTTAAGGACTATGAGTATGATTTCGTTAGCCAGCTCAAGGCTGATGCTCCAGAATACATCACGATTGACATCGCTCATGGTCATGCTGATAGCGTGATTTCTATGATTCAACACATTAAAAAAGAATTGCCAGATACTTTTGTTATTGCTGGAAATGTGGGAACACCAGAAGCTGTGCGTGAATTGGAAAATGCTGGTGCGGATGCTACTAAGGTCGGAATTGGTCCTGGTAAGGTTTGTATCACCAAGGTTAAGACTGGTTTTGGTACAGGTGGTTGGCAGTTGGCTGCTCTCCGTTGGTGTGCCAAGGCTGCACGTAAACCAATCATTGCTGATGGAGGAATTCGTACTCATGGTGATATTGCCAAGTCTATCCGTTTCGGTGCCAGCATGGTCATGATTGGTTCTCTCTTTGCAGGACATATTGAAAGTCCAGGGAAAACGATTGAAGTAGATGGTGAACAGTTCAAAGAATACTATGGCTCAGCTTCCCAATACCAAAAAGGAGCTTATAAAAACGTGGAAGGAAAACGTATCTTACTTCCTGCTAAAGGTCATTTACAAGACACTTTAACTGAGATGGAACAAGACCTTCAAAGTGCTATTTCTTATGCAGGTGGACGTCAGGTTGCTGACCTTAAACACGTTGATTATGTTATCGTGAAAAACTCTATCTGGAATGGGGATGCTTCCCACTAAGACGGGCTATCCGTCTAGAAAAAAACTTGTTATTAGAGCAAATTTCTGTTATAATAAAACAAGTTTCCACCCTTAGTGTAATGGATATCACGTAAGATTCCGGTTCTTGAGATGGGGGTTCGATTCCCTCAGGGTGGATGTAAACATCCTAAGAAAGCCTTTAATAGGGCTTTTTTCTTTACACAGCCCTAAATTGGCCCTTAAAATTGAAAATCTCTTTTTAAAGAATTCCCAAAGGTAAATTCCCAAACTAAGTTCCACCGCTAATCTAAGTGGAAGTTAGTCTGATAAAAATTCTAAAAACCAGTGGAAATCCGTGTCAGGGTAAGTTCCACTAGTTTTAATCATG
>NZ_JAIRCA020000022.1 GCF_020089495.2 Streptococcus mitis subsp. hohhotensis
AAAAACCTTTATTTGTTATGCAAAAAAATAGAAGATAGGATAGAGAATCACTTTGATGATCTCAATCACACCTCCTATTCAAGTAGTTAGATCACTAACTTAATGACATTGGCTGGTGGGCTACCTTTTGTGTTAGAAAATGCCGATAAGGGTCTGCATACCGAGACTGGTGAGAATGATGGCTATCCAGCAAATGGCTCCGAGAATAATGGATTTTCCGCTGGATTTGACCATAGCGACCAGATTTGTTTTGAGACCGATAGCACTCATGGCCATGATAATGAGGAATTTGGAGAGTTGTTTGAGAGGGGTAAAGAAACTACTGGATACCCCAAGAGAGGTCAGTAGGGTGGTTAGGAGAGATGCAAGGATAAAGTAAAGGATAAAAAGTGGGAAGACTTTTTTCAGTTGAAGGCCTTGCTTATTTTTTTGCTCGCGACTTTGCCAGTAGGAGAGAAAGAGAGTGATGGGGATGATAGCCAGTGTCCGCGTAAGTTTGACAATGGTTGCGGATTCGAGGGTATTGGTCTGGTAGAGACTGTCCCAAGCGCTAGCTGTGGCGGTTACAGAGGAAGTATCATTGACCGCAGTCCCTGCAAAGAGGGGGAAGCCTTCATTGGATAGATGAAGCCAGGTACCTAGCGTTGGAAATATGAGCGCAGCCAAGACATTGAAGAAAAAGATAACGGAGATGGCTTGGGCTACTTCCTTTTCCTTGGCATGGATAACGGGCGCTGTCGCCGCAATGGCAGAGCCCCCACAGATAGAAGACCCCACTCCAATCAAGGTAGCCAGTTTTGTGTCCAGTGCAAAGAAACGCTGGAAGAGGTAGGCAACAATCAAGGCTATTGAAATGGTGGAAAGGATGACAGGGAGTGAAGATTGCCCAACTGCGAAGACTTGCGAGATATTGAGACCAAAACCAAGCAAGATAACGGCATACTGGAGCAATTTCTTGGAACTAAAGGTCAATCCAGCATCCAGTTGTTTATAGGGTGAGAGAAAGGGATGGAGAAGCATGCCTATGAAAATGGCAAAAACGGGCGCGCCAATCACAGGGAAGAATCCTCCTAAGTACCAAGATAGGATGGAAATGAGAAGGCAGGCCAAGATGCCTGCTCCATTTTTTGATAGAAATGACATAAAAACCTCCAAATAGAATCTGTTACCATTATAGACCTGTAAAGAGGAAAAGTAAAATAGAAAGTGGAAAGTGGAAAGTTATTCTATAATGTATTTTTGCGGTCGGGGGGCTTTTGTAGTATAATAGAGATACGTTTTTACAGTAGGAGGTATCTATGGACTTAACTAAGCGCTTTAATAAACAGTTAGATAAGATTCAAGTTTCGTTGATTCGTCAGTTTGACCAGGCTATTTCGGAGATTCCTGGGGTCTTGCGTTTGACCTTGGGGGAACCTGATTTTACAACGCCAGATCATGTTAAGGAGGCGGCCAAGCGAGCGATTGATCAGAACCAATCCTACTATACAGGGATGAGTGGTCTGCTAACTCTACGTCAGGCGGCCAGTGATTTTGTTAAGGAAAAGTATCAACTGGACTATGCTCCTGAAAATGAAATCTTAGTTACAATTGGGGCGACAGAGGCTTTATCTGCTACTTTGACGGCTATTTTGGAAGAGGGAGACAAGGTGCTCTTGCCAGCTCCTGCCTATCCAGGCTATGAACCGATTGTTAACTTAGTTGGGGCAGAAATTGTTGAGATTGATACGACTGAAAATGGGTTTGTCTTGACTCCTGAAATGTTGGAGAAGGCCATTTTGGAGCAAGGTGACAAGCTCAAGGCGGTTATTCTCAACTATCCAGCTAATCCGACAGGAATTACCTATAGTCGGGAACAATTGGAGTCCTTGGCAGCTGTTTTACGCAAGTACGAGATTTTCGTTGTCTGTGATGAGGTCTACTCAGAATTGACCTACACAGGCGAAGCCCATGTGTCTCTGGGAACCATGTTGAGAGATCAGGCTATTATTATCAATGGTCTATCTAAATCACATGCCATGACAGGTTGGCGTTTGGGATTAATTTTCGCTCCTGCGGCTTTCACAGCTCAGTTAATCAAGAGTCACCAGTACTTGGTGACTGCCGCAAATACCATGGCGCAACACGCTGCGGTGGAGGCCTTGACGGCTGGTAAAAACGATGCGGAGCCTATGAAGAAGGAATATATCCAGCGTCGGGACTATATTATAGAGAAAATGACTGCTCTTGGTTTTGAGATTATCAAACCAGACGGTGCCTTCTATATCTTTGCTAAGATTCCAGCTGGTTACAACCAAGACTCATTTGCCTTTCTCAAGGATTTTGCTCAGAAGAAGGCTGTTGCCTTTATCCCTGGTGCTGCCTTTGGGCGTTATGGAGAAGGTTATGTTCGCCTGTCTTATGCAGCCAGCATGGAGACTATCAAAGAAGCCATGAAACGACTTGAGGAGTATATGAGAGAAGCATGATTCAGTCTATCACGAGTCAAGGATTGGTGCTCTACAATCGTAACTTTCGTGAGGATGACAAGTTAGTCAAGATTTTTACAGAGCAGGCTGGCAAGCGCATGTTTTTCGTTAAACATGCTGGCCAGTCTAAGCTGGCGCCGGTTATTCAGCCCTTGGTGCTGGCTCGATTTCTCTTACGAATCAATGATGATGGGCTTAGTTACATCGAGGACTATCATGAGGTGATGACTTTTCCCAAGATTAATAGTGACCTCTTTGTCATGGCCTATGCGACCTATGTAGCGGCTCTTGCAGATGCTAGTTTGCAGGACAATCAGCAGGATGCTCCCTTGTTTGCTTTTTTGCAAAAGACTTTGGAGTTGATGGAAGCTGGCTTGGATTATCAAGTTTTGACCAATATTTTTGAAATTCAAATCTTGACTCGATTTGGGATCAGCCTCAATTTTAATGAGTGTGTCTTTTGTCATCGGGTTGGTCAGGCTTTTGACTTTTCTTTCAAATATGGAGCCTGCCTCTGTCCAGATCATTATCATGAAGATGAGAGACGTTGCCATCTCAATCCCAATATCCCTTATCTGCTCAATCAATTTCAAGCCATTGATTTTGAGACCTTGGAGACCATTTCGCTCAAGCCTGAAATCAAGCAAGAGCTACGCCAATTTATGGATCAACTCTACGAAGAGTACGTTGGGATTCACCTAAAATCAAAGAAATTTATTGATTCCCTAGCAGACTGGGGACAATTACTAAAAGAGGAAAAGAAATGAAAAAAATCGCAGTAGATGCCATGGGAGGCGATTACGCACCTCAGGCCATCGTTGAGGGTGTCAATCAAGCCCTTGCTGACTTTTCAGATATTGAGGTTCAACTCTACGGAGATGAAGCTAAAATCAAGCAATATCTGACAGCGACAGAGCGCGTCAGCATTATCCATACGGATGAGAAGATTGATTCAGACGATGAACCTACGAGAGCTATTCGGAAGAAGAAAAATGCTAGTATGGTCTTGGCGGCCAAGGCTGTCAAAGAAGGTGAAGCAGACGCTGTCCTATCGGCTGGGAATACAGGTGCTTTACTAGCAGCAGGATTTTTCATCGTGGGTCGTATCAAGAACATCGATCGTCCTGGGCTTATGTCGACTTTGCCGACTGTAGATGGGAAGGGGTTTGACATGCTGGACCTCGGTGCCAATGCGGAAAATACAGCCCAGCACCTCCATCAATATGCGGTTCTAGGTTCCTTCTATGCTAAAAATGTTCGTGGTATTGCGCAACCACGCGTTGGCTTGCTCAACAATGGAACAGAGAGTAGTAAGGGCGACCCGCTTCGTAAGGAAACCTATGAATTACTGGTGGCTGATGAAAGTTTAAACTTTATCGGAAATGTGGAAGCACGTGATTTGATGAATGGCGTTGCGGATGTTGTTGTGGCAGATGGTTTCACGGGAAACGCTGTGCTCAAATCCATCGAAGGGACAGCCATGGGAATCATGGGCTTGCTCAAGATAGCTATTACAGGTGGTGGTCTCCGAGCGAAACTAGGCGCCCTCCTTCTCAAGGACAGCCTTAGAGGTTTGAAAAAACAGCTCAATTATTCAGATGTTGGTGGAGCAGTCTTGTTTGGTGTCAAGGCACCTGTTGTCAAGACTCATGGCTCAAGCGATGCCAAGGCTGTTTATAGTACAATCCGCCAGATTCGTACCATGCTAGAAACAGACGTAGTTGCCCAGACTGCGCGTGAATTTTCAGGAGAATAAAAGAGATGACAGAAAAAGAAATTTTTGACCGTATTGTGACCATTATCCAAGAGCGACAGGGAGAGGACTTTGTCGTGACAGAATCCTTGAGTCTGAAAGACGATTTGGATGCGGACTCAGTTGACTTGATGGAGTTTATCTTGACACTGGAAGATGAATTTAATATCGAAATCAGCGATGAGGAAATTGACCAACTCCAAAGTGTAGGAGATGTGGTAGAAGTCGTCAAAAGTAAAGAATAGCAAGAAGCAACATGCAAGTCGTGTTGCTTTTTTATTGTCAGGGAAAATAAAAAATTTAGAACTTTTAGTGGGAATTACGAATAGATAGGTGAGGAAGAAAAAGAGGAGTATTTATGTATGTGACTGGTTTTTATCCGTGGTTTATTAAGTTATTTTTTAAATAAAATTTAATTTCGTTGTACATTTTCGAATTGTTTTTCGAATAGATAAGTAAGAGGAAAAGGAAGGAGATTAGAAATGATTATTTCAGTTATTTATCCAATCTGGCTATTTAAGTGGCTTAGAGGATAAACATTAAACATATAAAAATATATACAAATTGAGGAGAAAAATATGACAAATTTTGACAAAATGGAACAGAACTTTGTAGCTCTTACAGAAGAAGAGTTGGTGAATGTGGATGGGGGATTCTTTGGTCCTGTATTGTTTACTATTTGGTGAACAAAAGTATTAGTAGGCCATGCTCTATCAGCAGGTGTAGCAGTAGGTTTTGCTGCTCTAGCTACTAATTAATAGATGAAGGGGATAGATAATGAATTATAACTTTGAAAATATGAAATCAGATGAATTGGAAAAAATTTCAGGTGGCACTGTAGTAGGTGCTCTTGCGTTAGCATGGGGTGTAACCAAGGCGCTTGGAATCATTGGTGGTACAGCTGTTTCTGTTTACGTTGCAGGAAAAAGCGTTAAAGCAATAGGCGATTGGGGACTTTCAAGATTGCGATAATTTTTTAATACTTATGAGGTGATTCAATGAAAAATGAAATAACTAGAGTAATAAAAATTGTTTTATTGTTTGTCTCTATGGCTATCATGAATTTGATGTTGCTTGGAATATTAGCTATGCTTGGTTTTTCTTTGACGGGCAGTGTGGATAGTTACCTCATGCCACCTTTATTTTCTACTCTTGTGTTGCTCTTCATTAACAAGATGATAACAAGGTTAGACAGACAGAAGGAAAAATAAGAGCTTGCTATGAAAAAATTTTTATTAGGTTTTGTTTTAACAGCTTACAGCATATTATTAATTTATTCTCTATTTAATTTAGAAAAGGTATCGTTGGAGAGCTGTATTTTGTTAGTAGCATTGACATACTATATTAATAAAAAAGAAACATTTAAACCCAAAGTGAATTATACTAATAATATTTTAGGAAGTGATTATCAGTTTACAGCAATGACAGAAAAAGAACGATAATCAATGAAAACAAGAACAGAGTAAAGAGTCTCGTAAAAGGTATATTATCGGAGGTTTATCTGATGTAGATCTAGTTACATGGGATTACTATATTTAAGATAAAACATTTTGGAGAAATCATAAATTTTCAAATAAAATTTAATTTAGTTGTACATTTTCGAATTGTTTTTCGAATAAATAAGTGAGAAGAAAAAAGAAAGGAATAAAATAATGAAAGAACATTACTATGGATTTGTTGAGCTAACTTCGGAAGAATTGACCGATATTCAAGGTGGAGAAAATTGGACGAAGACCCTTGTAGATTGGTACATTGGATTTCGTAGAGGTTTAGGTTTTTAGGAGGATAAGCGATGAATGAAATGAATGATAAGTATACTATTGAGGTATTAAAGGAAAGCGACTTAGCTTTGCTGGTGGGTGGTAGTGAGGAAAGTTATCAAGGGGGTCTAATTACAGGTCTATTGTTACGTAGTGTATTTATTGGAATCCCATTTTTTAGAAGATAAGATTTAGAAAAAATAGAACAATAGGAGAAAAAGATGACAAATTTTGACAAAATGGAGCAGAACTTTGTAGCTCTTACAGAAGAAGAGTTGGTGAATGTAGATGGGGGAGCATTACCTCTTGTAGTCGCTGGAGTATCTATTTGGAAGATAGGTGCAGCAGTAGCAGGTGGAGCAGCAGCGCTTTTTGCTGGAGGAGCAGCTTTGGGGTATTATGCGAATAGACCATAATCTGATTGTAGTCAGAGAGGCATTTCTATGTTTTTAAAAAAAGAAGTGATATTATTAGGGGTATTGTTATCGCTACGTATTATTTTTACTATCGTTCAAATTTTAATTGATTATAAAATATTATCTGGACAGTATAGTGTAAATTTTATGGATATTTCAGAAGTATTTACTTATCCAATACTCATTTTACTCATTTACATAGCAATAAAATATAATACAAAGGAGTAATGACGAATATGAACTTAGAACAATTTTATCAATTATCTGACGATGAATTAGTGGGAACAAAAGGTGGTTTTGGTCTTGCGGAAGCAGTTGGGATTGCAGGAGTACTGAATGCTGCTGTACAAATTTTTAATGCTGGTTACAAATTTGGTTCAGATTTTGCTCGTCGTGGGCGTTAGATAATGAACAGTTGCAACCTTAATCTTAATACATTGTTACCTAAACTAGCCACTATATGTCCTTTGTTGGGAATAACTCTTAATCTCGTGCTTCATGTGATTCGTACAGGTTCGTTAGTATCCTTTAATTGGCAATGGACTTTGGTTGGTTTGCTTTTCTCAGCATATTTTGGTATTTTTCGCAAAGATTTGTCAAAAAATAATCAAAACTATAAATGAAGAACATGAATCAAAAGGATTTTATGTATATGAATGGTAGCGTTTTTCCGCCATTCTTGTCAGGTAATTAGGAGTTTCTTATGAAAACATTTTTATTAGGTTTTGCTGAGGGTTATTTTACCGTATCGCTCATAATCTACATCGCAACGTATTTGATTTTGAAAAATCCGATCAATACTCTATTTTATCCAGAAATTTACCCTGTTTTATTTGGGCTCTTTTATCTAGGATATAAGGCCAATAAAAAGCGAGTAGAGTAAACAGTTAAGAATGACTTATTATTCTGCGCTAAAATGGCTAGGCTAGAATCTAAGAATGCATCACATTGGAGTTTAATATGAAATTTGTTAAATCAATACTGAAAGTTTTGCCTGAAATCATGGTATTACTTAGTTCAATGTCTTATATCATCATCAGATTAGTAGCTGATATGAATAAAGTATCTTTACCTACTTGGTTTGATAGTTTCAATATACCAATGATTGCATTATTTATGATGGTCTTCATTCTTTTATACAGAAGTAAAGAAAAAAAGAATGGATAAATTTGAAGTAGTAGACGCTCTATAGGGAATAGGTGTCTTATAGTAACGAATCAAAAAAGGAGTAACTATGAATCGTAATTTAGAACGGTGTTATCTATTCTGACTAGGAATAGATCATACCAGAGGTGGCTTAGAAATAGCAGGGACATTAAAAATTGAAGTAACTTTAAATAGGATGTCGTAAAGGTTACTATCAATGATTTATTTGTTCCAAGCTTGCCTAGGGTGTCCGAAAAAAATCATTTTCCTTTCAATAGCATATTTTTAGTAGGTAGGACGTTTGTTCTGCCTATTTTTTGCCAAAAGTGCAGTTGAGATGTTTATTTGGAGTTTTACATATATTTTTGATAAAATAGTTATAGAAATTAGGAGAGTTGAAGAAAAGAAATGAAGAAGGTTTTAAAATATTTTTTAGTATTTGTTTTTCTATTTTTGATGAATATTTTCATCTTTAAGATACTAGCAACTCTGGGATTTCAGCTGACAATGAGTGAAAAGAGTTATATTGTACCACCGCTGTTTTCGATTATCGTTTTATATATGATTGACAAAAGAATTAGGCAGAAAAAGAAATAAATATATATTTTAGGCATGACTTTTGTTCTGCCTATTTTTTTATCCAAAAAGTACAGTTGGGAGGGGGATAGGCGCATTTGGGGAGGAAGTCCAGATTTTGTTTGGGGATTGGGGTAAGATAGTTATTATCAGATGAGTTTATACTCTTCGAAAATCAAATTCAAACCACGTCAACGTCGCCTTGCCGTATATATGTGACTGACTTCGTCAGTCCTATCTACAACCTCAAAACAGTGTTTTGAGCAGCCTGCGGCTAGTTTACTCTTTGATTTTCATTTAGTATTAGAAAAAGGAGATGAATATGAAATTTGGGAAACGTCACTATCGTCCGCAGGTGGATCAGATGGACTGCGGTGTAGCTTCATTAGCCATGGTTTTTGGCTACTATGGTAGTTACTATTCTTTAGCTCACTTGCGAGAATTGGCCAAGACGACCATGGATGGGACGACGGCTTTGGGCTTGGTCAAGGTGGCAGAGGAGATTGGCTTTGAGACGCGAGCGATTAAGGCGGATATGACGCTCTTTGACTTGCCAGATTTGACCTTTCCTTTTGTTGCCCATGTGCTTAAGGAAGGGAAATTGCTCCACTACTATGTGGTGACTGGGCAGGATAAGGATAGCATTCATATTGCCGATCCAGATCCTGGGGTGAAATTGACCAAACTGCCACGTGAGCGTTTTGCGGAAGAATGGACAGGGGTGACTCTGTTTATGGCACCTAGTCCAGACTATAAGCCCCATAAGGATCAAAAGAATGGCCTGCTCTCTTTTATCCCTATATTAGTGAAGCAGCGTGGCTTGATTGCCAATATCGTTTTGGCAACACTCTTGGTTACCGTGATTAACATTGTGGGTTCTTATTATCTGCAGTCTATCATTGATACCTATGTGCCAGATCAGATGCGTTCGACGCTGGGGATTATCTCTATCGGACTGGTCATCGTCTATATTCTCCAGCAGGTCTTGTCTTATGCTCAGGAGTATCTCTTACTTGTTTTGGGGCAACGCTTGTCGATTGATGTGATTTTGTCCTATATCAAGCATGTTTTTCACCTGCCTATGTCCTTTTTTGCGACACGTCGTACAGGGGAAATCGTTTCTCGTTTTACAGATGCTAACAGTATCATTGATGCGCTGGCTTCGACCATTCTTTCGATTTTCCTAGATGTATCAACGGTTGTCATTATTTCCCTTGTTTTATTTTCACAAAATACCAATCTCTTTTTCATGACTTTATTGGCACTTCCTATCTATACAGTGATTATCTTTGCTTTTATGAAGCCGTTTGAAAAGATGAATCGGGATACCATGGAAGCCAATGCAGTTCTGTCTTCTTCTATCATTGAGGACATCAACGGTATTGAGACTATTAAGTCCTTGACCAGTGAGAGTCAGCGTTACCAAAAAATTGACAAGGAATTTGTGGATTATCTGAAAAAATCCTTTACCTATAGTAGGGCAGAGAGTCAGCAAAAGGCTCTGAAAAAAGTTGCCCATCTCTTGCTCAATGTCGGCATTCTCTGGATGGGGGCTGTTCTGGTCATGGATGGCAAGATGAGTTTGGGGCAGTTGATTACCTATAATACCTTGCTGGTTTACTTTACAAATCCTTTGGAAAATATCATCAACCTGCAAACCAAGCTTCAGACAGCGCAGGTTGCCAATAACCGTCTAAATGAAGTGTATCTGGTAGCTTCGGAGTTTGAGGAGAAGAAAACGGTTGAGGATTTGAGCTTGATGAAGGGAGATATGACCTTCAAGCAGGTTTACTATAAGTATGGTTATGGTCGAGACGTCTTGTCGGATATCAATTTGACTATTCCGCAGGGTTCTAAGGTTGCTTTTGTGGGAATTTCAGGGTCAGGTAAGACGACCTTGGCCAAGATGATGGTTAATTTTTACGACCCAAGTCAAGGGGAGATTAGTCTGAGTGGTGTCAATCTCAATCAGATTGATAAAAAAGCCCTGCGCCAGTATATCAACTATCTGCCTCAACAGCCCTATGTCTTTAACGGAACGATTTTGGAGAATCTTCTTTTGGGAGCCAAGGAGGGGACGACTCAAGAGGATATCTTACGGGCGGTCGAATTGGCAGAGATTCGGGAGGATATCGAGCGTATGCCCCTGAATTACCAGACAGAGTTGACTTCGGATGGGGCAGGGATCTCAGGTGGCCAACGGCAGAGAATCGCTTTGGCGCGTGCTCTCTTGACGGATGCCCCTGTATTGATTTTGGATGAGGCGACTAGCAGTTTGGATATTTTGACAGAGAAGCGAATTGTCGATAATCTTATGGCTTTAGACAAGACCTTGATTTTCATTGCTCACCGCTTGACCATTGCTGAGCGGACAGAGAAGGTTGTAGTCTTGGATCAGGGAAAGATTGTCGAAGAAGGAAAGCATGCTGATTTGCTTGCACAGGGTGGCTTCTACGCCCATTTGGTGAATAGCTAGAAAGAGGAGAGGATGAAACCAGAATTTTTAGAAAGTGCGGAGTTTTATAACCGTCGTTATCATAATTTTTCCAGTCGGGTGATTGTACCCATGTCCCTTCTGCTCGTGTTTTTGCTTGGCTTTGCAACATTTGCAGAGAAGGAGATGAGTTTGTCTGCTAGAGCTACTGTCGAGCCTAGTCGAATCCTTGCAAATATCCAGTCAACTAGCAACAATCGCATTCTTGTCAATCATTTGGAAGAAAATAAGCTGGTAAAAAAGGGAGAACTGTTGGTTCAATATCAGGAAGGGGCAGAGGGTGTCCAAGCGGAGGCCTATGCTAGTCAGTTGGACATGCTCAAGGATCAAAAAAAGCAATTGAAGTATTTGCAGAAGAGCTTGCAAGAAGGGGAGAACCACTTTCCAGAGGAGGATAAGTTTGGCTACCAAGCCACCTTTCGCGACTACATCAGTCAAGCAGGCAGTCTTAGGGCTAGTACATCGCAACAAAATGAGACCATCGCATCCCAGAATGCAGCAGCTAGTCAGACTCAAGCCGAAATCGGCAACCTCATCAGCCAAACAGAGGCTAAAATTCGCGATTACCAGACAGCTAAGTCAGCTATTGAAACAGGTGCTTCCTTGGCCAATCAGAATCTAGCCTACTCTCTCTACCAGTCCTATAAGTCTCAGGGCGAGGAAAATCCGCAATCTAAGGCCCAAGCAGTTGCGCAGGTTGAAGCACAGCTTTCTCAGTTAGAATCCAGTCTTGCTACTTACCGTGTCCAGTATGTAGGTTCAGGTACCCAACAAGCCTATGCGTCAGGCTTAAGCAGTCAATTGGAATCTCTTAAATCCCAACATTTGGCTAAGGTTGGTCAGGAATTGACCCTTCTAGACCAGAAAATCTTGGAGGTGGAGTCAGGTAAGAAGGTACAGGGAAATCTTTTAGACAAGGGGAAAATTACGGCAAGTGAGGATGGGGTGCTTCACCTTAATCCTGAGACCAGTGATTCTACTATGGTAGCAGAAGGTGCCTTACTAGCCCAACTCTATCCGTCCTTGGAAAAAGAAGGGAAAGCCAAACTTATAGCTTATCTAAGTTCAAAAGATGTAGCAAGGATCAAGGTCGGTGATTCTGTTCGCTATACGACGACTCATGATGCCAAGAATCAACTTTTCCTAGATTCTACTATTACAAGTATTGATGCGACAGCTACTAAGACTGAAAAAGGGAATTTCTTTAAAATCGAGGCGGAGACTAATCTAACTTCAGAGCAGGCTGAAAAACTTCGATATGGGGTGGAAGGTCGCCTGCAGATGATTACGGGCAAGAAAAGTTACCTACGTTATTATTTGGATCAATTTTTGAACAAAGAGTAATGTTCGTGTTTTTAGAGTTAAATGATTTTAAAACTGTGAGAAAGATTCTTCTTGCAGTTTTTTCTTTATGATTTTCGAGATTGTTACATTATTTATTCGGTTAAATTCTTGTAATTTTAGGTTTTTTATGGTAGAATGTGCTCAAGTAATACGAAAGGCGAACTTTAAAATGTCAAAACAATTGATCTATTCGGGAAAAGCTAAAGATATCTATACAACTGAGGATGAAAATCTTATTATTTCAACTTACAAGGACCAGGCGACTGCTTTCAATGGTGTTAAGAAGGAACAGATTGCAGGTAAGGGAGTGTTGAATAATCAGATTTCATCTTTTATTTTTGAGAAATTAAATGCGGCTGGTGTGGTGACTCACTTTGTGGAGAAGCTTTCAGATACGGAACAACTCAATAAAAAGGTGGAAATCATTCCTTTGGAAGTCGTGCTTCGCAACTACACGGCTGGTTCCTTTTCAAAACGTTTTGGCGTAGACGAAGGAATCGCATTTGAGACTCCGATTGTTGAATTTTACTATAAAAATGATGATTTGGATGACCCGTTTATCAATGATGAGCATGTGAAATTCCTAAAGATTGCGGATGACCAGCAAATCGCCTACTTGAAGGAAGAAACCCGTCGTATTAATGAACTTTTAAAAGCCTGGTTTGCTGAGATTGGGCTTAAGTTGATTGACTTTAAGCTAGAGTTCGGTTTTGATAAGGATGGCAAGATTATCTTAGCAGATGAATTTTCACCAGATAACTGCCGTTTGTGGGATGCGGATGGCAACCACATGGATAAGGATGTTTTCCGTAGGGATCTAGGTGAATTAACAGATGTTTATGAAGTTGTTTGGGAGAAGCTGCAAGGTTTGAAATAATCTGTTTGCAACGGAAAACCTTCGTCTCTCAACTAAAAGAACTCAGGCTGAAAAGGTCCCCCAGACCTTTTCACTCCGTAGGGGACTAGGTGAACTAATCGATGTCTACGAGATTGTTTGGGAAAAGTTGCAAGAATTGAAATAACAACCTCAAGGTCGTTGGAACATTGCAAGAGCTGAAATAAAGGAATAAGAATTGATGGATAAACGTATTTTTGTTGAGAAAAAGTCTGATTTTCAGGTCAAGTCAGAGAGTTTGGTTAGAGAACTCCAGCACAACTTGGGACTTTCAAGCTTGAAAAGTATTCGCATCGTGCAAGTTTATGATGTATTTGACTTGGCAGAGGACCTGTTTGCACCTGCAGAGAAGCACATCTTCTCTGAGCAGGTGACAGACCATGTCTTGGATGAAGCTGCTGTACAGGCGGATCTTGCTAACTATGCTTTCTTTGCTATTGAAAGCCTGCCAGGGCAGTTTGACCAGCGTGCAGCTTCTTCGCAAGAAGCCTTGCTTTTGTTGGGAAGTTCGAGTGATGTAACGGTTAATACAGCCCAACTTTACTTGGTCAATAAAGACATTGATGCGACTGAGTTAGAGGCGGTTAAGAACTACTTGCTCAATCCAGTTGATTCTCGTTTCAAGGACATCACGACAGGGATTGCCAAGCAGGAATTTTCTGAGTCAGACAAGACCATTCCTAAATTGACTTTCTTTGAAAGCTATACGGCAGAAGACTTTGCTCGCTACAAGGCCGAGCAAGGGATGGCCATGGAAGTGGATGATTTGCTTTTTATCCAAGACTACTTTAAGTCAATCGGGCGTGTGCCAACTGAGACGGAACTCAAGGTTTTGGATACTTACTGGTCTGACCACTGCCGTCACACGACGTTTGAGACTGAGTTGAAGCAGATTGATTTCTCAGCTTCTAAATTCCAAAAACAATTGCAGTCAACCTATGACAAATATATCGCTATGCGTGAGGAGTTGGGGCGTTCTGAAAAACCGCAAACCTTGATGGATATGGCAACTATTTTCGGTCGTTATGAGCGTGCTAATGGACGTTTGGACGACATGGAAGTGTCTGATGAAATAAACGCCTGCTCAGTCGAAATCGAAGTGGACGTTGATGGTGTGAAAGAACCATGGCTCCTCATGTTTAAAAACGAAACCCATAATCACCCAACGGAAATTGAGCCATTTGGTGGAGCGGCTACCTGTATCGGTGGAGCTATTCGTGATCCGTTGTCAGGCCGTTCATACGTTTACCAAGCTATGCGTATCTCAGGCGCTGGTGATATTACAGCTCCGATTTCGGAAACTCGCGCTGGGAAATTGCCACAACAAGTCATTTCGAAGACAGCGGCCCATGGTTATTCTTCTTACGGTAACCAGATTGGGCTTGCAACAACCTACGTTCGTGAATACTTCCACCCAGGCTTTGTAGCTAAACGCATGGAGCTAGGTGCTGTTGTCGGTGCAGCTCCTAAGGGCAATGTTGTCCGTGAAAAACCGGAAGCGGGTGATGTGATTATCTTGCTCGGTGGGAAGACTGGACGTGATGGTGTCGGTGGTGCGACAGGTTCTTCTAAGGTTCAAACAGTTGAATCTGTAGAGACTGCTGGAGCTGAGGTTCAAAAAGGGAATGCAATCGAAGAACGTAAGATTCAGCGCCTCTTCCGTAATGGTGATGTCACTCGTCTCATCAAGAAATCCAACGACTTTGGTGCTGGTGGTGTCTGTGTAGCCATCGGTGAATTGGCAGACGGTCTTGAAATCGACCTCAACAAGGTGCCTCTTAAATACCAGGGCTTGAATGGCACAGAAATTGCCATCTCTGAATCACAAGAACGGATGGCAGTCGTGGTTCGTCCTAAGGATGTAGATGCCTTCGTTGTTGAATGTAACAAAGAGAATATTGATGCTGTTGTGGTTGCGACAGTAACTGAAAAACCAAATCTAGTCATGCACTGGAATGGTGAAACCATTGTAGACTTGGAACGCCGTTTCCTTGATACCAATGGTGTGCGCGTGGTCGTTGATGCTAAGGTTGTGGACAAGGATGTCAAGCTTCCAGAAGAACGTCAAACATCTGCTGACACACTTGAAGCAGATACCCTTACGGTTCTATCTGACCTCAACCATGCGAGTCAAAAAGGCTTACAAACCATCTTTGACTGCTCTGTTGGTCGTTCAACGGTCAATCACCCACTTGGTGGTCGCTATCAACTCACACCAACTGAGGCATCTGTGCAGAAATTACCAGTTCAACATGGTGTGACTCATACTGCGTCAGTCATTGCTCAAGGTTTCAACCCTTATATTGCAGAATGGTCTCCATACCACGGTGCTGCCTATGCGGTGATCGAAGCAACTGCTCGTTTGGTTGCTGCTGGTGCAAACTGGTCTAAGGCTCGCTTCTCTTACCAAGAGTACTTCGAGCGCATGGACAAACAAGCTGAGCGTTTTGGTCAGCCAGTGGCAGCTCTCCTAGGCTCCATCGAAGCTCAGATTCAGCTTGGCTTGCCATCTATCGGTGGTAAGGACTCTATGTCTGGTACCTTTGAAGAATTGACCGTACCACCAACCTTGGTTGCTTTTGGAGTGACAACAGCAGATAGCCGTAAGGTGCTCTCTCCAGAATTTAAAGTTGCTGGGGAAAACATCTACTACATCCCAGGTCAAGCTCTTGCTGCAGAGATTGATTTTGCCTTAATTAAGAAAAACTTTGCTCAGTTTGAAGCCCTTCAAAAGGCTTACAAAGTAACAGCAGCTTCAGCTGTTAAATACGGTGGTGTGCTTGAAAGTTTGGCACTTGCTACTTTTGGAAATCATATCGGTGCAGAGGTGATCTTGCCTGAACTTGAGACAGCTTTGACAGCTCAATTGGGTGGATTTGTCTTTACATCTCCTGAAGAAATTGCTGGAGTAGAGAGAATCGGTCAAACGAAAGCAGACTTTACACTCCTTGTCAACGGTGTGAAGCTAGATGGACACAAGCTTGACAGTGCCTTCCAAGGAAAACTGGAAGAAGTTTACCCAACAGAATTTGCCCAAGCCAAAGAACTAGTAGAAGTTCCAGCTGTCGCTACTAACACAGTAATCCAAGCTAAAGAAAAAGTTGAAAAACCGGTAGTCTATATCCCAGTCTTCCCGGGCACCAACTCAGAATATGACTCAGCTAAGGCCTTCGAAAAAGAAGGTGCAGAGGTTAACTTGGTACCATTCGTGACCTTGCATGAAGAAGCCATTGTCAAGTCAGTTGAAACCATGGTTGACAACATCGGAAAGGCTAACATCCTCTTCTTTGCAGGTGGTTTCTCAGCTGCGGACGAACCAGATGGTTCAGCCAAGTTTATTGTTAATATTCTGCTTAATGAAAAAGTGCGTGCAGTTATTGATAGCTTTATCGCCCGTGGTGGCTTGATTATCGGTATCTGTAACGGCTTCCAAGCTTTGGTCAAATCAGGTCTTCTTCCATACGGAAACTTTGAAGATGCCAAAAGTACTAGCCCAACCCTTTTCTACAATGATGCCAACCAACACGTAGCCAAGATGGTGGAAACTCGGATTGCCAATACCAACTCGCCATGGTTGGCTGGGGTGCAAGTGGGTGATATCCACGCTATTCCTGTTTCACACGGTGAAGGGAAGTTTGTCGTGACGGCTGAGGAATTTGCAGAGCTCCGTGACAATGGTCAAATCTTTAGCCAATACGTTGACTTTGACGGCAAACCAAGTATGGATTCTAAGTTCAATCCGAATGGTTCTGTCCATGCCATCGAAGGAATTACCAGCAAGAACGGCCAAATCATTGGTAAGATGGGACACTCAGAACGTTATGAGGATGGTCTTTTCCAAAATATCCCAGGAAATAAAGATCAGCACCTGTTTGCGTCGGCGGTTAAATACTTTACTGGAAAATAAGATTTACAGATTTTCTAATAGATAGTATCAGTAATGTAAAAGTCATGTAGATTTATCTCTTGACGATTGCAAATGAAAATTAGGTATAAAAATGACATACGAAGTAAAATCTCTTAATGAAGAATGTGGTGTTTTCGGTATCTGGGGACATCCAGATGCTGCTAAATTGACCTATTTTGGTCTCCATAGTCTTCAGCACCGTGGTCAGGAGGGGGCAGGAATCCTCTCCAATGATCAGGGACAATTGAAGCGCCATCGTGACATGGGTCTTCTATCAGAAGTCTTCAGAAATCCTGCTAATTTGGATAAATTGACGGGAACTAGTGCGATTGGTCACGTGCGTTATGCGACTGCTGGCGAAGCTTCTGTAGATAACATTCAGCCTTTCCTCTTCCGTTTTCACGATATGCAGTTTGGCTTGGCTCATAATGGGAATCTGACCAATGCGGCCTCTCTCAAGAAAGAATTGGAAGATAGAGGAGCGATTTTCAGCGCGACTTCGGACTCGGAAATCTTGGCTCACCTCATTCGTCGCAGTCACAATCCGAACTTAATGGGCAAAATCAAGGAAGCGCTCAGCCTTGTCAAAGGTGGTTTTGCCTATATCTTGCTGTTTGAGGACAAGTTGATTGCGGCTCTTGACCCCAATGGTTTCCGTCCGCTTTCTATCGGGAAAATGGCTAATGGAGCGGTGGTTGTTTCCTCTGAAACTTGTGCTTTTGAGGTCATTGGTGCCGAGTGGATTCGTGATTTGAAGCCAGGTGAGATTGTCATCATTGATGACAAGGGAATCCAGTATGATAGCTATACAGACGATACTCAGTTAGCAATCTGTTCTATGGAGTATATCTACTTTGCCCGCCCTGATTCTAACATCCACGGTGTCAATGTCCACACGGCACGTAAACGTATGGGTGCCCAATTAGCGCGAGAATTCAAGTATGAGGCGGATATTGTGGTCGGTGTGCCCAATTCTTCCCTCAGCGCAGCCATGGGATTTGCGGAAGAATCTGGTTTGCCAAATGAAATGGGTCTTATCAAGAACCAATACACCCAACGTACCTTTATCCAACCGACTCAAGAATTGCGGGAGCAAGGGGTACGGATGAAATTGTCTGCAGTTTCTGGTGTTGTCAAAGGCAAGCGTGTTGTTATGATTGATGACTCTATTGTACGAGGAACAACCTCTCGTCGTATCGTTCAGCTTTTGAAAGAAGCAGGTGCGACTGAAGTTCACGTTGCTATTGGCAGTCCAGCACTAGCTTATCCATGCTTCTATGGAATTGATATCCAGACCCGTCAGGAGCTAATTGCGGCCAATCATAATGTTGAAGAAACTCGCCAAATCATTGGTGCGGACAGTCTGACCTATCTTTCAATTGATGGCTTGATTGAGTCGATTGGGATCGAAACAGATGCGCCAAATGGCGGTCTCTGTGTCGCTTACTTTGACGGTGACTACCCAACACCTCTCTACGATTATGAAGAAGACTATCGTCGAAGCTTGGAAGAAAAGACTAGTTTTTACAAATAGATGACAGATTCTCCATTAAAGAAAAGGAATATAAAAATGACAAACAAGAATGCTTATGCTTCGCGTTTCACCACTGACTAAAAGCTAAAGCATTTGTCAGTAGACGCTTTGTCCTATAGGATCAAAGCTAGAGCCCTGACTAGTATTTTTAGATAAAATAATTGTTTATCTAAAAATACGTCGCAATCTTCTCAAAGAAAAGGAAAAATAAAATGGCAAATAAAAATGCATATGCCCAGTCGGGTGTGGATGTTGAAGCGGGTTATGAAGTTGTTGAACGAATCAAAAAGCACGTGGCTCGTACGGAGCGTGCAGGTGTCATGGGAGCTATTGGTGGTTTTGGTGGTATGTTTGACCTTTCAAAAACAGGTGTCAAAGAACCTGTCTTGATTTCAGGGACTGACGGTGTCGGAACTAAGATCATGCTGGCTATCAAGTACGACAAGCACGATACTATCGGTCAGGACTGTGTGGCCATGTGTGTTAATGATATCATCGCTGCAGGTGCAGAGCCCCTCTATTTCCTCGACTATGTGGCGACAGGGAAGAATGAACCAGCTAAGCTAGAACAAGTGGTTGCTGGAGTCGCTGAAGGTTGTGTGCAGGCTGGTGCTGCCCTCATCGGTGGAGAAACGGCTGAAATGCCTGGCATGTACGGCGAAGATGACTATGACTTGGCTGGTTTTGCGGTCGGTGTGGCTGAAAAATCTCAAATCATTGACGGTTCAAAGGTGGCAGAAGGAGATATTCTTCTCGGACTTGCTTCAAGTGGGATTCATTCCAATGGGTACTCTCTCGTCCGTCGTGTCTTTGCGGATTACACAGGTGAGGAAGTCCTACCAGAATTGGAAGGTAAGCAACTCAAGGAAGTCCTTCTTGAGCCAACTCGTATCTATGTCAAGGCTGTCTTACCACTTATCAAGGAAGAGTTGGTCAATGGCATTGCCCACATTACAGGTGGCGGCTTTATCGAAAATGTCCCTCGTATGTTTGTAGCTGACTTGGCTGCTGAGATTGAAGAAGACAAAGTTCCAGTCTTGCCAATCTTCAAAGCTCTTGAAAAATATGGTAAAATCAAACACGAAGAAATGTTTGAAATCTTCAATATGGGTGTGGGACTTATGCTAGCAGTTAGCCCTGAAAATGTAAGTCGTGTCAAGGAATTGTTGGATGAACCAGTCTATGAAATTGGTCGTATCGTCAAGAAAGAAAACGAAAGTGTCATCATCAAATGAAAAAAATAGCGGTTTTTGCCTCGGGTAATGGCTCAAATTTTCAGATGATAGCCGAACAATTTCCAGTAGAGTTTGTCTTTTCAGACCATCGTGACGCCTATGTGCTCGAACGTGCAGACAAGCTCGGCGTTCTGTCCTATGCTTTTGAACTCAAGGAGTTTGAGAGCAAGGCAGACTACGAAGCGGCCCTTGTCGAACTCTTGGAAGAACACCAGATTGACTTGGTTTGTCTAGCAGGCTACATGAAAATCGTTGGGCCAACTTTATTAGCAGCTTATGAGGGCCGAATTATCAACATTCATCCAGCCTACCTGCCAGAATTTCCAGGAGCTCATGGGATTGAAGATGCTTGGAATGCTGGTGTTGCTGAGAGTGGCGTGACCATTCACTGGGTGGACTCAGGTGTGGATACAGGAAAGATTATCAAACAAGTCCGTGTGCCACGGCTGGCTGATGATGCCATAGCCAGCTTTGAAGAACGTATTCATGCCACCGAGTATCAGCTCTATCCTCAAGTGTTGGAGAGTTTAGGGGTGGGTAGAAGATAAGAAGTAAATCAAGTTTTGATTTTGCAATATTGCTAGGAGAAAAAATGATTGAGATAAAATTAGTAGATGAGAGCAGTTTTCAGGCAGTGCTGGATTTGAAAATATCTGAAGCTGATGAACGAGCACGTTTCGTGTCTCCAAATGTACGCTCTTTAGCTGACGCATGGCTCTACCGAGAGAATGGGGATGTGTTTCCAATGGCAATTTATTGGAATGAGCTTGTAGTTGGTTTTCTCCTGTTGGAAATAGATAAGGATGAAGAGGAATACTTTATCTGGCGGATAATGATTGGTCAGCAGTACCAAGGAAGAGGTCATGGTCGAAAAGCCTTGGAAGTTCTGATCAAAAAGGCTCAGATGGATATCGCTTGCAATCATATTATTGCAGATTATGTGGTTGGAAATGAAAAAATGAAGCACCTGCTGACTAGTCTTGGTTTTCAGGAAACAGGATTTATAGAAGAAAATAACGAAGTCGCTATGCGTTTGGACCTAAAGAAAGAGGAATAGAATGACGAAAAAAGCCCTAATCAGCGTCTCAGACAAAGCGGGCATTGTTGAATTTGCCCAAGAACTCAAAAAAACTTGGTTGGGAGATTATCTCGACAGGTGGAACTAAGGTTGCCCTTGATAATGCTGGGGTGGAAACCATTGCCATTGATAATTCATATGATATCTTTGATTTTAAATTGGAGTCAGTGCTTGTTGAAGACGGCTTCAAACGGAGGTATTTGTAATGTTAGAATCTAAAAAAACAACTCGATATGTATTTTATATCTATCTGATGTTATTAACTTGGGGAATCTTATTTAAGTTTGAAACTAATCCTGAATTTATAGCATTTTTCTTAGCTCCAAGGTACATCAATTGGATTCCATTTTCAGAACCACTAATAGTAGATGGAAAAATTGTTTTTGCTGAAATGTTATTTAATCTGATTTCCTTTATTCCATTAGGTGTTTGTTTCCCTCTGATAAAAACTAATTTATCTAGTTTAAAAATAGTCGGGACAGGTTTCTTGATTAGTTTATTGTTTGAGTGCTTACAGTATATTTTAGCAATAGGTATAACAGATATAACGGATTTGACTTTAAATACGCTAGGTGTTTGTGTAGGCTTACTGATTTATCAAATTTTTATAAGAGTGTTCAAATCACAGACTAGAAAATGGGTCAATATCTTAGGTATGCTTAGCCTTGGTTTTGCTTATTTTGTTTTACTGTTACTGCATTTAATTGATGTTTAACTAATGATTAAAAAGGAGAATATAATGACTAAACGCGCCTTAATCAGCGTCTCAGACAAAGCGGGCATTGTTGAATTTGCCCAAGAACTTAAAAAACTTGGTTGGGATATTATCTCGACAGGTGGGACAAAGGTTGCCCTTGATAATGCTGGGGTAGATACCATTGCGATTGATGATGTGACCGGTTTTCCAGAAATGATGGACGGTCGTGTCAAGACCCTTCATCCAAATATCCACGGTGGACTCCTCGCTCGTCGTGACTTGGATAGTCACCTGGAAGCGGCCAAAGACAATCAAATCGAGCTCATCGACCTTGTAGTGGTCAACCTCTATCCCTTTAAAGAAACGATTCTCAAACCAGATGTGACTTATGCTGATGCGATGGAGAATATCGATATCGGCGGGCCATCTATGCTTCGTTCAGCAGCGAAGAATCATGCCAGCGTAACAGTTGTTGTAGACCCTGTTGACTATGATGTGGTGTTTAACGAATTGTCAGCCAACGGCGAAACGACTTACGAAACCCGTCAACGTCTGGCAGCTAAGGTTTTCCGTCACACAGCGGCTTATGATGCCTTGATTGCAGAATATTTCACAGCTCAAGTGGGCGAAAGCAAACCTGAAAAGTTAACCTTGACCTATGACCTCAAACAAGCCATGCGCTATGGGGAAAATCCTCAACAGGATGCAGATTTCTACCAAAAAGCTTTGCCGACAGATTACTCCATTGCTTCAGCCAAACAGCTCAACGGGAAAGAATTGTCATTCAATAACATCCGTGACTCGGATGCTGCCATTCGTATCATCCGTGACTTCAAAGATAGTCCAACCGTTGTGGCTCTCAAACACATGAACCCATGCGGTATCGGTCAGGCTGATGACATTGAGACTGCTTGGGACTACGCTTATGAGTCTGACCCAGTGTCTATCTTTGGTGGAATTGTCGTTCTCAACCGTGAGGTAGATGCTGCGACAGCCGAGAAGATGCATGGTGTTTTCCTTGAAATCATCATCGCACCAAGTTATACGGATGAAGCGCTAGCTATTTTGACTAATAAAAAGAAAAACTTGCGTATCCTTGCCTTGCCATTTGACGCACAAGATGCCAGTGAAGTAGAAGCAGAATACACAGGTGTAGTTGGTGGACTTCTGGTGCAAAATCAAGACGTAGTGAAAGAAAGCCCAGCTGATTGGCAAGTGGTTACCAAACGCCAACCAACTGAGACAGAAGCGACAGCTCTTGAGTTTGCATGGAAGGCTATCAAGTATGTCAAATCAAACGGCATTATCGTGACCAACGACCACATGACACTCGGTGTTGGCCCAGGTCAAACCAACCGTGTGGCTTCTGTTCGTATGGCGATTGACCAAGCTAAAAACCGCCTTGACGGTGCTGTGCTTGCTTCCGATGCCTTCTTCCCATTTGCGGATAATGTGGAAGAAATCGCCAAAGCAGGTATCAAAGCTATCATCCAGCCTGGGGGATCAGTTCGTGACCAAGAATCCATCGAAGCTGCGGATAAATATGGCTTGACTATGGTCTTCACAGGAGTGAGACATTTTAGACATTAAGAACGTTAAAGGGAAGAAAACAGTTTCTTTCCTTTTTTGCGTAAAAATGCGGAGTGAAACAAGATTAAAACGAACGTTTGTGATATAATGTTATTAAAAAATTCGCAAAAGAGGTTGAGGAATGAAGCTGTTAGTTGTCGGTTCGGGTGGTCGTGAACATGCGATTGCTAAGAAGTTGCTTGAGTCAAAAGACGTTGAAAAAGTATTTGTAGCTCCTGGGAATGATGGGATGACTCTGGATAGTTTGGAATTGGTAAATATCTCTATTTCCGAACATTCTAAATTGGTTGAGTTTGTAAAAGCCAACGATGTTGCTTGGACCTTTATAGGGCCAGATGACGCCCTTGGGGCTGGTATCGTGGATGATTTCCATGCAGCTGGTCTCAAAGCCTTTGGTCCGACAAGATTGGCAGCGGAGCTGGAGTGGTCCAAGGATTTTGCCAAGGAAATCATGGTCAAATACGGCGTTCCGACGGCAACCTATGGCACATTCTCGGACTTTGAGGAAGCCAAGGTCTATATCGAAAAGCAGGGGGCGCCTATTGTAGTCAAGGCGGATGGTTTGGCCCTTGGGAAAGGTGTCGTTGTTGCGGAGACGGTTGAGCAAGCAGTCGAAGCAGCTCACGAGATGCTTTTGGACAATAAATTTGGTGACTCAGGTGCGCGTGTGGTTATTGAGGAATTCCTTGAAGGAGAGGAATTTTCACTCTTTGCCTTTGTCAATGGTGATAAGTTCTACATTATGCCAACGGCTCAGGACCACAAACGTGCCTACGATGGCGACAAGGGCCCTAACACAGGTGGGATGGGTGCCTATGCGCCAGTTCCACACTTGCCACAGAGTGTAGTTGATACAGCAGTTGAGACTATTGTCAAGCCAGTCCTTGAGGGCATGATTCAAGAAGGTCGTCCTTATCTGGGTATCCTTTACGCAGGGCTTATCTTGACAGCTGATGGACCCAAAGCCATCGAGTTCAACGCTCGGTTCGGAGATCCTGAAACGCAAATCATCTTGCCTCGTCTGACATCTGACTTTGCACAAAATATTACGGATATTCTGGATGGCAAGGAGCCAACCATCACCTGGACAGACAAGGGTGTGACTCTGGGTGTGGTTGTCGCATCCAAGGGCTACCCGCTAGATTATGCAAAGGGTGTCGAGTTGCCAGCCAAGACAGAAGGAGACATCATCACCTACTATGCAGGTGCTAAGTTTGCGGAAAATAGCAGAGCACTGCTCTCAAACGGTGGACGTGTCTATATGCTCGTTACCACAGCAGACACCGTTAAAGAAGCCCAAAGTACCATCTATCAAGAACTCGCTCAACAAAAAACAGAAGGTCTCTTCTATCGAACAGATATCGGAAGCAAGGCGATAAAAGATTAACAGATACTAAATTTGTCAATGGCGAGCGAAAGCTAGCTAATATAGAACAATCACCGTCGTTGTGAAAGAACGATTGAATGACAATCCAATCGTTCAGGGAAATTGGAAGACCTTGGGCTTCCAATTTAGGCATGAGACACCTTTGGTGGCTGCTGCCGTCCCTCACAACCTAAGGTGATTGAAAAAAGAAAGGAAAGAAAAGGAAATTATGACCAAACCAATTATTTCCATCATCATGGGATCAAAATCCGACTGGGCAACCATGCAAAAAACAGCAGAAGTCCTAGACCGCTTCGGTGTAGCCTACGAGAAGAAGGTTGTCTCTGCCCATCGCACACCTGATCTCATGTTCAAGCATGCCGAAGAAGCGCGTAGTCGTGGTATCAAGGTCATCATCGCAGGTGCAGGTGGCGCAGCTCATTTGCCAGGTATGGTAGCTGCCAAAACAACCCTTCCAGTTATTGGTGTACCAGTCAAATCACGCGCGCTTAGTGGCGTGGACTCGCTCTATTCTATCGTTCAGATGCCGGGTGGGGTACCTGTTGCGACAATGGCTATCGGTGAAGCTGGTGCGACAAACGCAGCCCTCTTTGCCCTCCGTCTTCTTTCAGTAGAGGATCAGGCTATCGCGACAGCTTTAGCAGATTTCGCAGAAGAACAAGGAAAAATCGCAGAGGAGTCTACAAATGAGCTCATCTAAAACAATCGGAATTATCGGTGGTGGTCAACTGGGTCAGATGATGGCCATTTCTGCTATCTACATGGGCCACAAGGTTATCGTGCTGGATCCTGCGGCGGATTGCCCGGCCTCTCGCGTGGCGGAAATCATCGTGGCTCCTTATAATGACGTGGATGCTCTGCGTCAGTTGGTTGAGCGTTGCGATGTCCTCACCTATGAGTTTGAAAATGTCGATGCTGACGGTTTGGATGCTGTCATCAAGGATGGTCAACTTCCTCAAGGGACAGACCTGCTTCGTATTTCCCAAAATCGCATCTTTGAAAAGGACTTCCTCTCAAACAAGGCACAAGTTACCGTGGCACCCTACAAGGTTGTGACCTCTAGCCAAGATTTGGCAGATATCGACTTGTCCAAAAACTATGTCCTCAAGACCGCGACAGGTGGCTACGATGGGCATGGACAAAAGGTCATTCGCTCGGAATCAGACTTGGAAGAAGCCTATGTGCTAGCAGATTCAGCAGCCTGCGTTTTGGAAGAATTTGTCAACTTTGACCTTGAAATTTCTGTCATCGTGTCAGGAAATGGCAAGGATGTGACAGTTTTCCCAGTTCAGGAAAATATCCATCGCAACAACATCCTGTCTAAGACAATCGTTCCAGCCAGCATTTCAGATAGTCTGGCCGAAAAAGCCAAAGCCATGGCAGTGCGAATAGCAGAACAACTCAACTTGTCTGGAACTCTCTGCGTGGAAATGTTTGCGACAGCTGACGACATCATTGTCAACGAGATTGCTCCACGACCACACAACTCGGGGCATTATTCAATTGAAGCCTGCGATTTCTCGCAGTTTGATACCCATATTCTGGGCGTTCTGGGAGCACCATTACCAACCATCCAACTGCATGCGCCTGCTGTTATGCTTAATGTCCTCGGCCAGCATGTCGAGGCTGCTGAAAAATATGTCACAGAAAATCCAAGCGCTCACCTCCACATGTATGGTAAAATAGAAGCGAAGCACAACCGCAAGATGGGACATGTGACTTTGTTTAGTGATGTACCAGATGAGGTTGAGGAGTTTGGGGAAGGAAAGAATGAGTAATAAAGTTGATTTCAATGATTTGAAGAATATTGACTATGGGTTTAATAAACTATCTAAACTAAATCAAAAACCAGTTTTATTTGTTGGTTCAGGTTTATCTCAGAGATATTTGAAATCTCCTACTTGGTGGGGGTTACTAGAAAAAATCTCTGAAGAACTAGAAATAGATAAAAGTTTATTGGAGAGATGGACCAGTGATAATTATGAAGAAATTGCGGAAAGACTAGAAGCAATTTGTTTTACAATGTTAAAAAAAGAATCATTATTAGAAAGCGATGATATAAGAATCCCTTTCAGAGAGTTGATTGCTCAAATATTGAAGAAATATACGGTTGACAATTCTGAATATGAGAAAGAAATTTCAACACTTGGTGGTATTGATTACCAAAAATTAATCACAACAAACTATGATTCCTTGCTGGAGAAGAGTATTTTCAACATTAAAAATGAGGAGATTTATATTCACAATGATGATTTGTTCTCTTCCGAGACAAAAAATAAAAAACTTTATAAGATTCATGGTTCTATAGACAAACCGTCATCTATGATTATTACAAAATCTGATTACGACCAATTTTTTGAAAAAAGTAAGTATATATATTCCAAGTTGTTAACGATGTTTGTAGAATCTCCTATAATATTTTTAGGCTATAGTTTGAGTGATAGAAATATTAAGGACATACTTACGACTTTGACTGCAACGTTAAGTCAAAAAGACTTAAAACAATTTCAAGAACGAGTATATATTATTTCATATTCTTCCGATGATAAGCCAGAGTACTTTTTGGAGAAAGAAGAGTTAGCTCTTCTAAATGGATTGCTCATTAATGTGAATATTTTTTACTTAAGAAACAATTATCAACAATTGTATGAAGTATTGAGGGATATCTCATTACAGTCTTCTGATTTAGAATTTGCAGTTTCAAAGAATGATGTTGTCAACCATTTTATCATTCCACTTTATGAGGGTCAGGATTATCCGGAAGTGGTTATGAGAGAGTTGCTTCAAAATGCTATGGATGCATGTAAAATAGTTAAGAGGGACTATAATATAAAAATCTCTGTAGAGGAAGAAGATGGAAAAATATTTTTATCGATTCTAGACAACGGTATAGGTATGTCTATAGCTGATATAAAGAATTATTATTTGACCATTGGAAAATCTGGAAAAAGAGAAGTAAGTAATGTAGATGATTTAGTGGGACATTTTGGAATAGGTGCATTGTCAATGTTTCTAATTTCTGATTCAATCTTTGTGCAGACTAAGAAGAGTGGAGACAGTCCGATTTCATTTAGGATGTATACAGATTCTACTAAATCAAGTAAAGAAGTTCAGCTTGAGAATACCACACGATATTATGAAGATGATTCATATACATTTGTTCGGTTGGAATTGAAAAAAGAATATGGAGATGCACTAAAAAAAGGAAAAGATACATCAGAATTTTTGGAATATTTTGGTTTATTCGATGTTACTCGAGGAGGAGATATAAGTTTTGATGTCACTACGAATAAAACTAACTTTTCCCATTGCTTCAAAAAAATAAATTTAGATGATTTTATTTGTATTTCGGAAAAACCGTACAAAATTTTTATGTATTCTAAGAATATAGATAATTTGAAAGAGAATGATTTAAATTCTTTAGCGAATCATATTTTATATGGGGATATGCTTGTGAAAGTTATCTACAATGATTACTATGATGACAGTTATTGGATTCATTCGAAAAAATCTCTGAAGTCACTAGTAAAAATTAGAAATTTACCTTTAATTATATTAGAGAAAACACAAGGTGTTGATATTCCACTTGACAGAAGATTTATTAATTTACCAGAAAGTATCGTAACACAAATAGAAAATGAGTATGATAGATTAAATTTACCTAAATATCTACAGGAATTAGACTTAATTTGTGAAAATTCGATACCAATGCCTGATTTTTATTCTGTAAGTCCTTATTCTCACTTTGAATATGTAATGAAATTTCGTAAAATGTTGGCAAATTGGTATGTAAAATCAGGTAAAGTTCACTTAACTATATCCTATACTAATATTTTTTACATATCATCAAATAAAGTTGATAAAGTGGTAAGTACAGTTTTTTATGATAAAAAGGTAATTCTTAAGAAAAACTCACATGAAAATATTTCTGATATTTCGAATTCTATTGAAAATAATAATATTGTCGCTCTATCTAAAAACTATATTAAAGATAATGTGATCAATATCAAGAATCAGAATGTTGGCTTTAGAGGAGAAGCAATTAGAAAGATATTAAACCGATTTTGTTTCTCACATGAAAATTTTAAAAAGTTGAAAACTCCATCAGAAATAAAAAGATTTATAATAGACCATGGGACGGAGATTGATGCATTTTTTGAAGAAAAATACAAGAACAATATTTTGTGGTTTGATGATAGTTATCAAGAAAGTGACTTATTCTTAGATGATAATGATGACTTATTTATAACAAAACGACTGCTCAAAGGTAATAAGAATGTTGAGATTTTAAAGGATATTTTTCAAAAAAATCCTTACAAAAACATTATTTTAGATGAGGGAGAAACAACATGATCAACCGTTATTCACGCCCAGAAATGGCGAACATTTGGAGTGAAGAAAATAAATACCGTGCTTGGCTTGAGGTGGAAATCTTGGCTGACGAGGCATGGGCTGAATTGGGGGAAATCCCTAAGGAAGATGTGGCTTTGATCCGCGAAAAAGCGGACTTTGATATCGACCGTATTTTGGAGATTGAGCAGGAGACTCGCCATGACGTAGTGGCTTTTACGCGTGCGGTTTCTGAGACGCTTGGTGAAGAGCGTAAGTGGGTTCACTATGGCTTGACTTCTACTGACGTGGTGGACACGGCCTACGGTTACCTCTACAAGCAGGCCAACGACATCATTCGTCGCGACCTTGAAAACTTCACTAACATTATCGCTGACAAGGCTAAGGAGCACAAGTTCACCATCATGATGGGGCGTACCCACGGTGTGCACGCTGAGCCGACAACTTTTGGTCTTAAATTAGCGACTTGGTACAGTGAAATGAAGCGTAACATCGAGCGTTTCGAGCATGCAGCTGCTGGTGTGGAAGCTGGTAAGATTTCTGGTGCGGTTGGGAACTTTGCTAATATCCCACTATTTGTAGAGCAATACGTCTGTGACAAGCTTGGTATCCGTGCTCAAGAAATCTCTACACAGGTACTTCCTCGTGACCTTCATGCTGAGTACTTTGCGGTTCTTGCCAGCATCGCGACTTCAATCGAACGTATGGCGACTGAGATTCGTGGTTTGCAAAAATCTGAGCAACGCGAAGTGGAAGAGTTCTTTGCCAAAGGTCAAAAAGGTTCATCTGCAATGCCTCACAAACGTAACCCTATCGGTTCTGAGAACATGACAGGTCTTGCGCGTGTTATCCGTGGTCACATGATTACGGCTTATGAGAACGTGGCTCTCTGGCACGAACGTGACATCTCTCACTCATCAGCTGAGCGCATCATCACACCAGATACGACCATTTTGATTGACTACATGCTTAACCGTTTTGGAAATATCGTCAAGAACTTGACGGTCTTCCCAGAAAACATGATCCGCAACATGAACTCTACGTTTGGTCTTATCTTTAGCCAACGTGCCATGTTGACCTTGATTGAAAAAGGTATGACCCGTGAGCAAGCTTATGACTTGGTACAACCAAAAACAGCCTACTCTTGGGACAATCAAGTCGACTTTAAACCGCTTCTCGAAGCAGATCCAGAGGTAACTTCTCGCCTCACTCAAGAAGAAATCGACGAAATTTTCAACCCTCTTTATTACACTAAACGAGTGAATGATATCTTTGAACGTCTTGGTTTAGGATAATTAGAATAAAAATCGAATTTCTATTACTCTATTTATAGGAGTAGAAGAACTTCGATTTTTATTTTTTCTTCAAGTACTTTTGATAAAAATTACCTATATTTTAGTAAAAATTAAACAAATTTAGTCTATCTTAATTGACATATAGAAAATACATTTTTAATGTCATATAATAAACATAGAAAAAAGCCCAAGCAAGGCTCGAGCCTACTGAAAAAGTCATCAAATTGATGGCTTTTTTGTTATACTAGAGATGAGGTGAAATGATGCTTGATAATCAGTTAACTATGGATGTCAGTCCTTATTCTAGTTTGT
>NZ_JAIRCA020000023.1 GCF_020089495.2 Streptococcus mitis subsp. hohhotensis
TAGTAGATCTCATTTCTAACTCAAACGTCTCACACTTAATTCCACCATAAAAATCCGTTTTAGACTAATTTCCACTTTGGTCAGGTGAGTGGAAGTTACTTTGAGAAGTTACCAAGAATTCCCAAATGCTTTCCAGTCCCGTTTTAAAGTGACTCAGGGGGCTTTTTTTGATATAATAAAAAGGACTGTTATCAGTTAGAAAGAGGTTGGTATGAAAGAATTACAAACTGTACTAAAGAACCATTTTGCAATCGAATTTGCAGACAAAAATTTACTGGAGACTGCGTTTACTCATACGAGTTATGCCAATGAGCACCGCCTCTTAAAAATTTCACACAATGAGCGCTTGGAATTTTTAGGAGACGCTGTTCTACAGTTATTGATTTCAGAATATCTGTATAAAAAATATCCTAAAAAGCCTGAGGGGGACTTGTCTAAACTCCGTGCCATGATTGTCCGCGAGGAGAGTTTGGCTGGTTTTGCGCGTGATTGCCAGTTTGATCAATTTATCAAGCTGGGTAAGGGGGAAGAAAAGTCTGGTGGTCGCAATCGTGACACCATTCTTGGTGATGCCTTTGAAGCCTTTCTTGGTGCCCTCCTTTTGGATAAGGATGTGACCAAGGTCAAGGAATTTATCTATCAAGTCATGATTCCTAAGGTTGAAGCAGGCGAATTTGAGATGATTACAGACTATAAAACTCATCTACAAGAGTTACTTCAGGTCAATGGGGATGTGGCTATTCGTTATCAGGTCATTTCTGAAACAGGCCCTGCCCACGATAAGGTTTTTGATGTAGAAGTTCTAGTTGAAGGTAAGAGCATTGGTCAAGGTCAAGGTCGTTCTAAGAAATTAGCAGAGCAGGAAGCTGCCAAAAATGCCGTTGAGAAAGGGCTGGATTCATGTATTTAAAGGAAATCGAAATTCAGGGATTCAAGTCTTTTGCTGACAAGACCAAGGTTGTATTTGACCAAGGGGTGACGGCAGTTGTTGGGCCCAATGGATCTGGAAAGTCGAATATTACAGAAAGTCTGCGTTGGGCCTTGGGGGAGTCAAGTGTTAAGAGTCTCCGTGGTGGCAAGATGCCGGATGTCATCTTTGCTGGAACTGAAAGTCGCAAACCGCTCAATTATGCTTCTGTAGTTGTGACTTTGGATAATCATGACGGATTTATCAAGGATGCAGGTCAAGAAATCAGAGTCGAACGTCATATCTATCGTAGTGGAGATAGCGAATACAAGATTGACGGCAAGAAAGTGCGTCTACGTGATATTCACGATCTTTTCTTGGATACAGGTTTGGGACGCGATTCCTTCTCTATCATTTCCCAAGGCAAGGTTGAGGAGATTTTCAATTCTAAGCCTGAAGAACGTCGTGCCATTTTCGAAGAAGCTGCAGGTGTTTTGAAATACAAGACTCGCAGAAAAGAAACTGAGAGTAAACTGCAACAAACTCAGGATAATTTAGACCGCTTAGAGGACATCATCTACGAGTTGGATAATCAAATCAAGCCTCTTGAGAAGCAAGCTGAAAATGCTCGTAAGTTTCTAGACTTGGAAGGACAACGTAAGGCTATTTATTTAGACGTTCTGATTGCTCAAATCAAGGAAAATAAGTCTGAACTAGAGTCGACAGAAGAAGAGTTGGCTCAGGTTCAGGAACTCTTGACTAGCTACTACCAAAAGCGTGAAAAATTAGAAGAAGAAAACCAAACTCTTAAAAAGCAACGCCAAGATTTACAAGCTGAAATGGCCAAAGACCAAGGCAGTTTGATGGATTTGACCAGTCTGATTAGTGATTTAGAGAGAAAATTAGCCCTATCGAAACTGGAATCTGAGCAAGTAGCCCTCAATCAACAGGAAGCACAAGCTCGTTTGGCTGCTTTGGAGGATAAGAGAAAGGCTCTAAATCAGGAAAAGGCTGAAAAAGAAGCGAACTTGGGACAATTAGAACACAATCTAATTCAAAATAATCAAAAACTCAATCGTTTAGAAGCTGAATTACTAGCTTTTTCAGATGATCCTGATCAGATGATTGAGCTTCTACGTGAACGCTTTGTAGCTCTTTTACAGGAAGAAGCAGATGTCTCAAACCAACTGACCCGCATCGAGAATGAGTTGGAAACTAGTCGTCAGCTTTCTCAAAAACAAGCAGATCAACTACAAAAGCTGAAAGAACAGCTGGCTACAGCTAAAGAGAAGGCTAGTCAGCAAAAAGAAGAGCTTGAAACTGCCAAGGAGCAGGTTCAGAAATTATTGGCTAACTATCAAGCTATTGCCAAGGAGCAAGAGGAGCAGAAAGCTTCCTATCAAACTCAACAAAGTCAACTCTTTGACCGTCTGGATAGTCTCAAAAATAAACAGGCTAGAGCCCAAAGTTTGGAAAATATCCTTAGAAATCACAGTAACTTTTATGCAGGTGTCAAGAGTATTCTACAAGAAAAAGACCGTCTTGGTGGAATTATTGGTGCAGTCAGTGAGCACCTGACCTTTGATGTGCATTATCAAACTGCCCTTGAGATTGCGCTTGGTGCAAGCAGTCAGCATATTATTGTGGAAGATGAACATGCAGCAACTAGAGCCATTGATTTCCTTAAACGAACCAGAGCTGGTCGTGCGACCTTCCTTCCGTTGACAACGATCAAGGCCCGTACGATTTCTAGTCAGAATCAAGATGCTATTGCTACAAGTCCAGGATTTCTGGGCATGGCAGATGAGCTGGTGACATTCGATACTAGACTAGAAGCTATTTTCAAGAATTTGCTAGCCACGACAGCTATTTTTGATAGCGTGGAACATGCGCGTGCAGCAGCTCGCCAGGTTCATTATCAGGTTCGTATGGTGACATTGGATGGGACAGAGTTGCGCACAGGTGGTTCTTATGCAGGTGGTGCCAATCGCCAGAATAACAGCATTTTTATCAAGCCAGAACTGGAGCAATTACAAAAAGAAATTGCTGAAGAAGAAGCAAGCTTGCGTTCAGAAGAGTCGAGTTTGAAGACCTTGCAAAATGAGATGACTGCATTGACAGAAAGATTAGAAGCTATCAAATCTCAAGGAGAGCAGGCTCGTATTCAGGAGCAAGCCTTGTCCCTCGCTTATCAGCAAACCAGTCAGCAAGTTGAAGAGATAGAAACTCTTTGGAAACTTCAAGAAGAGGAACTAGATCGTCTTTCTGAGGGAGATTGGCAAGCAGATAAGGAAAAATGCCAAGAGCGCCTTGCTATAATCGCCAGTGATAAGCAAAATCTGGAAGCTGAGATTGAAGAGATTAAGTCTAACAAAAACGCCATCCAAGAACGTTATCAAAATTTGCAGGAAAAGGTAGCGCAAGCTCGCCTGCTTAAGACAGAACTGCAAGGGCAAAAACGTTACGAAGTTGCGGATATTGAACGTTTAGGCAAGGAATTGAATAATCTAGATATCGAACAAGAGGAAATCCAGCGCCTTCTCCAAGAAAAGGTTGATAATCTTGAAAAGGTTGATACAGATTTGCTCAGTCAACAGGCCGAAGAAGCCAAAACTCAGAAAACAAACCTCCAACAAGGTTTGATTCGCAAACAGTTTGAGTTAGATGATATTGAAGGGCAACTGGATGATATTGCTAGTCATTTGGACCAGGCTCGCCAGCAGAATGAGGAGTGGATTCGCAAGCAAACACGTGCTGAAGCCAAGAAAGAAAAGGTCAGCGAGCGCTTGCGCCATTTACAAAGTCAATTAACAGACCAGTACCAGATTAGTTATACTGAAGCTCTAGAAAAGGCGCATGAGTTGGAAAATCCCAATCTGGCAGAGCAAGAAGTTAAAGATTTAGAGAAGGCTATTCGCTCACTGGGGCCTGTCAATTTGGAAGCTATTGACCAGTACGAAGAGGTTCACAACCGTCTGGATTTCTTGAATAGTCAGCGAGATGACATTTTGTCTGCGAAAAACTTACTCCTTGAGACTATCACAGAGATGAATGCTGAGGTTAAGGAACGCTTTAAATCAACCTTTGAAGCTATTCGTGAGTCCTTTAAAGTGACCTTCAAGCAGATGTTTGGAGGAGGACAGGCAGACTTAATCTTGACGGAAGGAGACCTGCTAACTGCTGGGGTTGAGATTTCTGTTCAACCACCAGGCAAGAAAATCCAGTCTCTTAACCTCATGAGTGGTGGGGAAAAAGCACTATCAGCTCTTGCCTTGCTCTTCTCCATTATCCGTGTCAAGACTATTCCATTTGTTATCTTGGATGAGGTAGAGGCTGCGCTGGACGAAGCCAATGTCAAACGCTTTGGAGATTACCTCAACCGATTTGATAAGGATAGCCAGTTTATCGTCGTAACCCATCGTAAGGGAACCATGGCTGCGGCTGATTCCATCTATGGCGTGACCATGCAAGAATCAGGTGTTTCAAAAATTGTTTCGGTGAAGTTAAAAGATTTAGAAAGTATTGAAGGATGACAATTAAACTAGTAGCAACGGATATGGACGGAACCTTCTTAGATGGGAATGGACGCTTTGATATGGACCGTCTTAAGGCTCTCTTGGTTTCCTACAAGGAAAAAGGGATTTACTTTGCGGTGGCTTCGGGGCGCGGATTTCTGTCTTTAGAAAAATTATTTGCTGATGTTCGTGATGACATTATTTTCATCGCGGAAAATGGCAGTTTGGTAGAGTATCAAGGTCGGGATTTGTATGAAGCGACCATGTCTCGTGAGTTTTATCTGATGACTTTTGAAAAGCTGAAAACGTCACCTTATGTAGATATCAATAAACTACTCTTGACGGGAAGAAAAGGCTCTTACGTTCTAGATACGGTTGATGCAACCTATTTGAAAGTGAGCCAGCATTATAATGAAAATATCCAAAAAGTAGCGAGTCTGGAAGACATTACAGATGACATTTTCAAATTTACGACCAACTTCACAGAAGAAACTCTTGAAGCTGGGGAGGCTTGGGTCAATGAAAATGTTCCTGGTGTTAAGGCAATGACAACTGGCTTTGAATCCATTGATATTGTTCTGGACTATGTCGATAAGGGAGTGGCTATTGTTGAATTAGCTAAAAAACTTGGTATCACAATGGATCAGGTCATGGCTTTTGGAGACAATCTAAATGACTTGCATATGATGCAGGTTGTGGGACATCCTGTAGCTCCTGAGAATGCACGACCAGAAATTTTAGAATTAGCAGAGACTGTGATTGGTCACCATAAAGACCAGTCGGTTATAGCTTATATGGAGGGCTTATAATGGCAGATATAAAATTGATTGCATTGGACTTGGATGGGACTTTGTTGACTAGTGATAAAAAGCTGACGGATCGTACCAAGGCGACCTTAAAAGCTGCGCGCGATCGTGGTATCAAGGTCGTATTGACAACTGGTCGTCCCTTAAAAGCCATGGATTTCTTTCTCCATGAGCTAGGGACTGATGGCCAGGAAGATGAGTATACGATTACTTTTAATGGTGGTTTGGTTCAGAAAAATACAGGAGAAATCCTTGATAAGACAGTTTTTTCATATGATGATGTGGCACGCTTGTATGAAGAAACAGAAAAATTATCATTGCCCCTTGATGCCATCTCAGAAGGAACTGTTTATCAAATCCAATCTGACCAAGAAAGTCTTTATGCCAAATTCAATCCAGCATTGACCTTTGTTCCAGTGGACTTTGAAGACCTGTCTAGTCAAATGACCTACAATAAATGCGTGACTGCCTTTGCTCAAGAACCCTTGGATGCAGCTATTCAGAAGATTTCTCCAGAATTGTTTGACCAATATGAAATCTTTAAATCACGTGAAATGTTGCTAGAGTGGTCACCAAAGAATGTTCATAAAGCAACAGGACTGGCAAAACTAATCAGGCATCTTGGAATCGACCAAAGTCAAGTTATGGCCTGTGGTGATGAGGCCAATGACCTTTCTATGATTGAATGGGCAGGGCTCGGTGTTGCTATGCAAAATGCTGTTCCTGAAGTCAAGGCAGTTGCAAATGTAGTGACGCCGATGACCAACGATGAGGAAGCTGTCGCCTGGGCTATCGAAGAATATGTACTAAAGGAGAACTAAGATATGGGATTATTTGACCGTTTATTCGGAAAAAAAGAAGAACCTAAAATCGAAGAAGTTGTAAAAGAAGCTTTAGAAAATCTTGATTTATCTGAAGATATTGAGCCTGCCTTAACAGAAGCTGAGGAAGTTCCTCAAGAAGAAGCAGAGGTTGAAAGTTTTGAAGAATCTGTGCTCGAAGAAGAGGAAAATCAAGAGACAGTTGAAGAGAGTCAGGATTCAGATTCAGTTGTAGAAGTTTCTCAAGAAGAAGTCGAAGAAATGTCAAACTCAGAAGAAGTCGCAGAGGAAGAGAACCCTGAGCTTGAAGAAGCTGTAGAAGAAAATAATTCTGAAGTTCTTGAACCAGAAACGCCTCAAGTAGAAGAAACTGTTCAGGAAAAATATGACCGCAGTCTTAAGAAAACTCGTACAGGCTTCGGTGCCCGCTTGAACGCCTTCTTTGCTAATTTCCGCTCTGTTGATGAAGAATTCTTCGAGGAGTTGGAAGAACTGCTCATCATGAGTGACGTTGGTGTGCAGGTAGCTTCAAACTTAACCGAAGAATTACGTTACGAAGCCAAGCTTGAAAACGCCAAGAAACCTGACGCACTACGACGTGTCATCATTGAGAAATTGGTTGAGCTTTATGAAAAGGATGGCAACTACGATGAAAGCATCCACTTCCAAGATGGATTGACAGTCATGCTCTTTGTCGGGGTCAATGGTGTTGGGAAAACAACTTCTATCGGTAAACTAGCCCACCGCTATAAACAAGCTGGGAAGAAGGTCATGTTGGTTGCGGCAGATACCTTCCGAGCAGGCGCAGTCGCCCAGCTAGCTGAATGGGGCCGACGAGTAGATGTTCCAGTAGTGACTGGACCTGAAAAAGCTGACCCAGCTAGTGTAGTCTTTGATGGTATGGAACGTGCCGTAGCTGAAGGTATTGATATTCTCATGATTGACACCGCTGGTCGTCTGCAAAATAAGGACAATCTTATGGCTGAGTTGGAAAAGATTGGCCGTATCATCAAACGTGTGGTGCCAGAAGCACCCCATGAAACCTTCTTGGCTCTTGATGCATCAACAGGTCAAAACGCTCTTGTACAGGCCAAAGAATTTTCGAAAATCACACCTTTAACGGGAATTGTCTTGACTAAGATTGATGGAACTGCTCGAGGTGGTGTTGTTTTAGCCATCCGTGAAGAACTCAATATTCCTGTAAAATTGATTGGTTTTGGTGAAAAAATCGATGATATTGGAGAGTTTAACTCAGAAAACTTTATGAAGGGGCTCTTAGAAGGCTTAATCTAATCAGAAGCAAAAATCCTGCAAGGAACAAACTTGCAGGATTTTTTTTATTCTAAACGACCATCTTCACGATAGGCAATATCTGGTTGCCAAGTCCATTTGGCACCGAATTTTTCAAGTAAGTCAAAGCTTGCTTGAGGTCCCATGCTTCCAGCTTTATAGTCGTGAAGTGGGGCACCATTTTCAGCCCAGAGTTCTTCGATACGGTCAATCAATTTCCATGACGCACCAACCTCATCCCAGTGGCTAAAGTTAGTTGAGTTGTTATTTAAGACGTCATAGATCAATTTCTCGTATGGTTCTGGAGAAGCACCAGTTGCGGTCGCATCTGTACGGTAATCAAGTGAGTTAGGAGCCAAGTTAAATTCTTCTCCTACTTGCTTCCCATTTAGGCTAAGAGAGAAGCCTTCTGTTGGTTGAATATAGATGGTCAAAATGTTTGGAGCAAGTGGTTCTCCAAAGATAGAGTCCATTTGTTTAAAGACAATGTTGACATGAGTTCCTTTTTCAGTCAGACGTTTACCAGTACGGAAGAAGAAAGGAACGCCACGGAATCGATCGCTGTCTACAAAGAAGGCACCAGATGCAAAGGTTTCAGTTGTTGATTCTGGATTTACATTTGGCTCGCTACGATAAGAAATGTATTTCATGCCATCAATCTTACCTGAGCGGTATTGCCCACGGATAAAGTGTTCTTTAAACTCTTCATCAGTTGGATGATAGAGGTTTTTAAAGACTTTAATCTTTTCAGCACGGATCTCATCTTTTGTGAAGCTTGCTGGCTTATCCATGGCAAGAAGAGAAAGCAGTTGCAAAGTATGGTTTTGTACCATATCACGAAGGGCACCAGATTCATCATAGTAGCCACCACGTTCTTCTACACCCAAGCGCTCCGCAAAGGTAATTTGAACATTGTCGATAAAGTCCTTGTTCCAAACATTTTCAAAAATCAGGTTTGCAAAGCGAACTGCAAAGATGCTTTGGATCATTTCCTTACCAAGATAATGGTCGATACGGAAAATTTGTTCTTCGTCAAATGTTGCTAGGAGTTCGCCATTCAACTTGCTTGCAGTTGCGTAATCTGTACCAAATGGTTTTTCAACAATTAAACGTTCAAAACCTTTACCATCCACAATGTTTTCAGACTTGAGGTGTTTGGCAATGGTTCCAAAGAATTGAGGCGCCATAGACAAGAAGAAGAGCTTGTTGTGTTCAGCTTGATATTTGTCATTTAGTTTAGCCTGCAATTGACGTAAAGCAATGTAGTGCTCTGTATCATTAACATCATGACTTTGATAGTAGAAGTGGCTAGCGAACTCTTGAGCCTGTTCGGTACTATCTGCCAAATCAAGGATGGATTCGACTACAACAGATTCAAAATATTCCTTGCTCCAAGGACGACGGGCAGTTCCAATAACTGCAAAGTGCTTGGAAAGATTGCCGGATTTATAAAGTCTAAAAAGGGAAGGGTAGAGCTTGCGTTTAGCCAGGTCTCCACTCGCACCGAAAATTGTAACAATAACCTTAGATGACATCTAGCTACCTAATTTCTATTTTTATTCCTAGTCTTGCTAGGTATGAGGAAATCTCATTTCATAAACTTAATTCTAACATAATTTTCCGAAAAATCAAAAAATCCAATACGAGATAGAAAAAAACTGCAAGGAAATCCTTACAGTTTAAGTTTAGACGTTTAAGACCTTGTCCAAGAACTCTTTCAGACGTGGGTGTTGTGGGTTGTCAAAGATTTGATCAGGTGTTCCGTCTTCAAGGAACTCGCCATCAGCAGTAAAGATAACGCGGTTGGCAACCTGACGGGCAAATCCCATTTCATGGGTAACGATAATCATGGTCATGCCTTGTTCAGCCAATTCCTTCATAACGTTTAGTACGTCTCCGACCATCTCAGGGTCAAGGGCAGAAGTTGGTTCATCAAAGAGCATGATGTCTGGATTCATTGCTAGTCCACGAGCGATGGCCACGCGTTGTTTTTGACCACCTGATAGGCTATCTGGGTTAGCATTAGCTTTATCTGCTAGCCCAACCTTGTCAAGCAACTCCATTCCCAACTTCTCAGCTTCTTCCTTAGTCATCAACTTGTGCTCAATAGGAGCAAAGGTAATGTTGTCCAATACAGACATATGAGGGAAGAGATTGAAGTGTTGGAAAACCATTCCGATATTTTCACGGACGTGGTCAACGTTGGTAGTTTTTTCAGTTAAGTCATAGCCGTTCACAGTGATGTGACCGCTAGTAACTTCTTCTAGAAGATTGAGGCTACGGAGGAAGGTCGACTTACCAGAACCTGAAGGACCGATGATACAAACAACATCTCCTTCATAGAACTTAGTTGTAATTCCTTTTAGGACCTTATTTTTTCCATATTGCTTATGTAAGTCATTTACATCAATTTTTAGTTTTGCCATTAACGAATCCTCTTTTCTAAGCGTTTCGCTAGTCTAGTCAAAAGTGTGATAATTACAAGATAGAAGATAGCAAGGATTGCATACATCTTGAAACTTTGGTAGTTACGGGCGATGATAATCTTACCAGTTTGGAAGAGCTCCACCAAACCGATAGCAGATACGATGGTTGTATCTTTAAGAGCGATAACGAATTGGTTAACAAAGTTTGGCAACATCAATTTAGTTGCTTGTGGCAAGATAATCTTACGCATGGTTTTTCCATAAGAGATACCCAAGCTTCGGCTGGCTTCCATTTGACCAACTGGAACGGCCTGAATACCACCACGAACGATTTCAGCGATATAAGCCGCTGCATTGAGTGAGAGGGCAATAGTACCGGCTACGAAGTCGTTAATTGGACTTTGTTGGCCTGTGATAGATTCGATGAAGTTTGGAATTCCCCAGAAGATGAAGGCTGCAAGAATCATCAATGGAATACCACGGATAACGTCAACGAAAATCTCAGAGATCACACGAAGAGATTTGTAGGGGCTGACACTAAACATACCGAAGATAATCCCGATAACAATGGCAATAGCAAATGAGATAAGAGCTAGAGCAAGAGTGATACCAAGCCCACTAAGGAGTTGTTTGTAGTTGTTTTGGAGCAAGCCCCAGATAGTTGTCTCATCAACAGTGCTTGTTGAAGCAGATGAAGATTCGCTAGCTAGGTATTTATCAAGAATCTTTTGGAATTCCCCATTTGCTTTAAGATTTGCAAGTCCGTTGTTGAACATTTCAATCAATTCTGGATTTGCTCCTTTTTTAACGGCAAAGGCTGTTTCACCGATTGGAGTTCCAGCGATTGGAGTTTTCAATTTTTGACCTTGGCTGATAGAATATTTGAGAACAGGCTCATCATCCATAACCGCATCGATGGCTCCAGTATTTAAACTGTCATACATTGAAGAACCATCAGCAAATGTTTTGATTTTGTAACCGTATTTGCTTTGATTTTCTGTTAGGAAGGTTTGAGAAGCAGTTCCGTTTTTAACACCAACTGTCTTCCCTTTTAAATCTTCATAAGAAGCAATATTGCTTGATTCTTTGACACCAAGGATAGTATTAGCAGTGTAGTATGATTCTGAGAAGTCAAAAGTTGCCTTACGAGCATCTGTAACAGACATACCTGCAATGATACCATCTGCTTGACCAGCTTGGACAGCACTGATAGCTGCATCGAAACCAGGATTGGTAATTTCAATTTCAAAACCTTGGTCTTTAGCGATTGCCTTAATCAATTCCATATCAATACCAGTAAATTGGTTGCTTGAATTTTGGAAAACAAAAGGTGCAAAAGAAGAATCACTGGCAATAATGTATTTAGCCTTAACAGGAATGGCTTTTAATCCTGCTAGAGTAGTTGTAGTTGGCACTGCTGAAGAAGATGATGCAGTCCATTTCTTGATGATTTTATCAAGACTACCATCTTTTTTCATTTCAGCCAAGGCTTGGTTAAACTCAGTGACTAGGTGCTCGTATTTGCTTCCTTTTTTCACACCGAAAGCAAAGCTACCTACAGCTTCACCATCCATTTCAATATGGAGGTCTTGACCTTGGTTAATGGCATATTCGATAACAGGTTTATCATCCATCATAGCATCAATGGCACCAGCACTTAAGCTGTTGTTCATCAAATCACCAGTGTCAAATGTTTTAATACTAAAGCCGTATTTATCCTTAATACTTTCAAGGAAGCGTTGAGCGGCAGTTCCGTTTTTAACACCAACAGTTTTACCTTTTAATTGGTCATACTGACTAATCTTGTGTGACTTTGTAGTTGCAATGACAACTTTTGTATCATAGTAAGTATCAGACATGGTGAAAACTTTTTCACGTTCTGCAGTTTTTGTCATTCCTGCCATGATAGCGTCAGCTTGACCAGCTTGAACCGCATTGACCGCTGCGTCAAATCCAGGATAGGACATCTGAATGTTCCATCCTTTAATCTCAGCGACTTTGTTGATAATGTCAACATCAATTCCTTTATAAGTTTGATCTGAATCTTTAAACTCAAAAGGTGCATAGGCGGTATCAGAAACAATCTTAATCGTTTCAGCTTTCGCAATACCTAATGAGAAAATTGGGAATAAAATTAGCAAAAATGCTAGAAATTTTTTCTTCATTTTTAGTCTCCTTTTCCGAATATTTTCCCATTATATCAGAAAAAGTAAAAAAAGGCAAATTTTTATATTTCTGTGTCAGAAAATATGACATTGATTATTTCTTTTCTTTCTTGAATTGCTATTAAAAACTGCTATAATAATAGCATATAATAGAAGGAAAGAGGACAGGGATATGAAGAACAAAAGAATATTTAAAGACTTCCAAGCTTCAAAAATGAGTTTAAATATTTACACAAGCCCCTTGTTAGCCTTTGCTTTTGTCTTCATAGGAGAGTTTGTGGCTTATACTCTGTATGGTATTAGTTTGTTAGCTCTCATCGGACTTGCTAGAAATTTTGGAGAGGCTGGTAAAGCTTTTGCTACCTACTTGCAGACCTTGCAGCAGAGCTTGATGGATAAAACAAGTGACTTTCATTTAATTTTAGATTTACTGGCCTTTGGTTTTATACTCAACACTGTGTTCAGATGGGCTAAAAAAGTTGAGAAAAGATCTATTCGGACTTTGGGATTTTATAGAGAGAATTTCCTCAGCAATCTTCTGAAAGGATTTGGCCTAGGTCTGGCACTTTTTCTTCTGACCTTGTTAGGTTTAGTAGCATTAGGGCAATATCGTTTTGAGTCCATTCATTTGAATCCTTATTCGCTTACCTTTGTTGTCTTTACTATCCCATTTTGGATTTTACAGGGGACAGCAGAAGAAGTAGTGTCGCGTGCTTGGCTCCTTCCTCAATTGGCCTCAAGAACCAATCTAAAACTTGCTGTTCTTATATCTAGCCTACTTTTTACCCTGCTTCATATGGGCAATTCTGGTCTAACACCTCTATCTCTAGTGAATCTCTTCTTATTCGGAGTTGCCATGTCACTTTACCTTCTCAAAACTGATACAGTTTGGGGTATTGCAGGTATTCATGGGGCCTGGAATTTTGCTCAGGGTAATCTCTTTGGGATTTTAGTTAGTGGTCAACCATCAGGAACGTCATTGATGACCTTTTTACCACAAGGCAATCAAGATTGGTTATCAGGTGGTTCTTTTGGCATAGAAGGTTCTATCATGACAAGTCTGGTTTTACTACTGCTGATTGTCTATCTCGCTTATCAATTAAAGAAAGAAAATGAAAGGATGTGACTTCGGTCCGTCCTTTTCTTCGTGAAAATGCTACAAGTATGCTAAAATAGGAATAGCACATCGAGAGAGGATTCTTATGATCAATCGTATTACAGATAATCAATTTAAACTAGTATCAAAATATCAACCATCAGGAGATCAACCCCAAGCTATCGAGCAGTTGGTAGATAATATCGAGGGTGGAGAAAAAGCTCAGATTCTGATGGGGGCGACTGGTACAGGGAAGACCTATACCATGAGTCAGGTCATTTCCAAAGTCAATAAACCAACTCTGGTCATCGCCCACAATAAGACTCTGGCAGGACAGCTCTATGGAGAATTTAAGGAATTTTTCCCTGAAAATGCTGTTGAGTACTTCGTATCTTACTATGATTATTACCAACCAGAGGCCTATGTCCCTTCCAGTGATACCTATATTGAAAAGGATAGTTCTGTCAATGACGAGATTGACAAGCTCCGCCACTCAGCGACTTCGGCCCTTCTGGAGCGTAATGATGTTATCGTCGTTGCCTCAGTCTCTTGTATCTATGGTTTGGGTTCGCCCAAGGAATACGCTGATAGTGTCGTTAGTCTCCGTCCAGGTCTTGAAATTTCTCGTGATAAACTCTTGAATGACTTGGTTGATATCCAGTTTGAACGAAATGATATTGATTTCCAACGCGGAAGATTTCGCGTTCGTGGGGATGTAGTGGAGATTTTCCCAGCCTCCCGTGATGAGCATGCCTTTCGAGTAGAGTTCTTTGGTGATGAGATTGACCGTATCCGTGAGGTTGAGGCTTTGACAGGTCAGGTATTGGGAGAAGTGGATCATTTGGCGATTTTCCCGGCCACTCACTTTGTGACCAATGACGACCACATGGAAGTTGCCATTGCTAAAATTCAGACCGAATTGGAAGAGCAGTTAGCTGTCTTTGAGAAGGAAGGTAAATTACTTGAAGCCCAACGTTTGAAACAGCGGACAGAGTATGATATCGAAATGTTGCGTGAGATGGGCTATACCAACGGGGTTGAGAACTATTCACGCCACATGGATGGACGGAGTGAAGGAGAGCCTCCTTATACGCTTCTCGACTTCTTCCCAGATGATTTTTTGATTATGATTGACGAGAGTCACATGACTATGGGACAAATAAAAGGCATGTACAATGGAGATCGTTCGCGTAAAGAAATGCTGGTTAATTATGGTTTCCGCTTGCCATCAGCCTTGGACAATCGTCCTCTCCGTCGGGAGGAGTTTGAGAGTCACGTTCATCAGATTGTTTACGTTTCAGCGACACCTGGTGACTATGAAAATGAACAGACTGAGACAGTGATTGAGCAAATCATTCGTCCAACGGGACTCTTGGATCCTGAGGTGGAAGTCCGTCCGACTATGGGACAGATTGATGACCTTTTGGGTGAAATTAATGCCCGTGTTGAAAAGAACGAGCGAACCTTTATCACAACCTTGACCAAGAAAATGGCAGAGGACTTGACCGACTACTTCAAGGAAATGGGCATCAAGGTCAAGTACATGCACTCGGATATCAAGACCTTGGAGCGGACGGAGATAATTCGTGACCTGCGCTTGGGTGTCTTTGATGTCTTGGTCGGAATCAACCTGCTCCGTGAAGGGATTGACGTTCCCGAAGTGAGTCTCGTAGCCATTCTTGATGCTGACAAAGAAGGTTTCCTTCGTAACGAGCGTGGACTCATCCAGACCATTGGGCGTGCCGCCCGTAACAGTGAAGGTCATGTCATCATGTATGCGGACACGGTTACCCAGTCTATGCAACGTGCTATCGATGAAACGGCCCGCCGTCGGAAAATCCAGATGGCCTATAATGAAGAACACGGTATTGTGCCTCAGACAATCAAGAAAGAAATCCGTGACCTGATTGCTGTGACCAAGGCAGTTGCTAAGGAAGAGGACAAAGAAGTCGATATCAATAGCCTTAACAAACAAGAACGCAAAGAACTGGTCAAGAAACTTGAAAAACAAATGCAAGAAGCAGTTGAAGTGCTTGACTTTGAACTCGCAGCTCAGATTAGGGATATGATGTTGGAAGTCAAGGCGTTGGATTAGGGGAATTTTATGAATATTTTAGTTATTAATGGACATCCTGATAAAGAAAGTTACTGCCAAGCAATTTTTCAAACGATTGTAGAAAATATAGACTCAAAGAGACATGAACTTGAAATGATTAATCTTAATACAGAAGAGTTTGATCCTGTTTTACGTTATGGTTACCGACAAAGGATGGAGGACGATCCGTTTATTCTACGCTCTCAAGAATTAATCCAGTGGGCAGATCATTTCATTTTTGTTTATCCTATTTGGTGGAGTAGTATGCCTAGTCTACTGAAGGGGTGGATTGATCGTGTGTTTACGCCAGGCATTGCATACTCCGCAAATAATCGAGGAAGCTTTATTTGAACTACTTGAGAGGTAAACAGTTCAAAAAGTTAATAAAAGGAAAAACAGCTAGTATCTATGCAACTTCTATGGCACCGACTTGGTGGTACAAAGTATTTTCTGGTCCGATTAACATTCCAGACAGTTATGGAATATCAGTATTAAAGAATGCGGTATTGAATCATTGTGGCATAAAAACAAAGAGGGTTTCAATCTTAGGAGAGTTAGGCCGTGAAGTAAATACAAGTTCAACAAGACAAAAATTTCTACAAAAAGTAGCAAAGGAAGTTAGGATGTTGGATTAAGGAGAAGAAAGTAAATGACGGTTATTATCAAATTAATGGAAACTCCTGAAGAGATAGAAGGTAAATCCCTCGTTCACTGGCAAACGTGGAGAGAGGCTTATGATAACCTTTTGCCTGCAGAATTTCAGGAGACAATGACATTAGAAAGATGCCGATTCTTTAGTCAAAAGTATCCAGAAAATACATTGATTGCGATGGATGGCGTGAAGGTGGTTGGTTTCATCAGTTATGGTAATTTTCGTGATGAGACTATTCAAGCTGGTGAAATTATTGCTTTATATGTTTTAAAAGACTATTACGGAAAAGGCATTGCACAAAAGTTAGTGAGAGCAGCTTTGACTGCTCTTGATCATTTTTCTGAAATTTTCTTATGGGTATTGAAAGATAATAAGCGCGCCATTGCTTTCTATCAAAAAATGGGTTTTACTTTTGATGGCCAAGAAAAAATCCTTGAACTTGGAAAGCCTATAAAGTAAAAACGGATGGTGTTCTATTCTAAATAATTCTCAAAAGTAAAAGCTAATATGGTACCAAGTCTGAAAATTTAATAAATTAGAAAGCGAGTAAATCCATGTCCCGTTCCCAATTAACGATTTTAACAAACATTTGTCTGATTGAAGATCTCAAAACACAGCGCGTGGTTATGCAGTATCGCGCTCCTGAAACAAATCGCTGGTCTGGTTATGCCTTTCCTGGAGGTCATGTAGAAAATGGTGAGGCTTTCGCAGAGTCTGTCATTCGTGAAATCTATGAAGAAACAGGGTTGACTATCCAAAATCCTCAACTTGTCGGCATTAAAAATTGGCCACTAGATACAGGTGGGCGCTATATTGTCATTTGTTATAAGGCGACTGAGTTCTCTGGTACCCTTCGCTCTTCAGAAGAGGGAGAAGTTTCTTGGGTGCAAAAGGACCAGATTCCAAACTTGGATCTGGCCTATGATATGTTACCCTTGATGGAGATGATGGAAACTCCTGACAAGTCAGAGTTTTTCTACCCTCGCCGTACAGAAGACGATTGGGAGAAGAAAATCTTCTAGTCTTTTACTAAATAACCTAGCTGATCCAAGGCCTCCTCGATATAGTTGAGGTCTTGTTGTGTTTCGGCTTCGACTAGGTGGTAATGGATGCCATCTGTCAATTCAGACAGAGGTCTAAAGTCAGAATGTTCGACTTGTTCTAGAAAATGTTGGACATCTCTGCGACAAGACAGTTTAAGCAAAGTTTCAATTTCTCCATAAACGGGATGGTCAATCAAGGTATTTTGAACACGTCCACCATTATCAACGATAGCAAGGAGTTCTTGACCGATTTCTTCAACTTCATGTTTCACTTTGAAAAGTTTGTGAACATAAGGATTGGTTTCAATTTGCTTATAGACGTAGCCACGATTAGTGGATAGGATAGGAGCGCCATCGGCTCTCAAAATTGCAATGTCCTGCACAATGACCTGACGTGTGACATGAAAATGTTCCGCCAAACTTTGGCCATTAAGGGCTTTAGGAGCTTCTTTCAAGAGTTGGAGCAGGGCTTGTTTGCGATCTTTTGTCATAGCTTTTCCTTTTAACGGCGTTTTCGAAGCACTTTATAGACAGCTAGTGCTAATGTATAGTCTACCATACTATGGATAATTGTGCCAAATCCAACTAGTACAAATAGAACATAAAACATATTTTCTACATTGGTACCGGAAGTTGCATAAAAAACGACACAAGCTAATACTTCAGCAAGGGCATGGACAAGCGCTAACACAAAGTTGAAAATCCAGGAAGCTTTTGGTTTATCTAGGGTATCGGGGAATTTTTGTAGGTAAAGAGCCCCCAAAGTCCCAAAAAAGATATGGGAAAAAGCTCGAAAAACGATAACCATGGGATAGCCAGCCATCAAAAATCCAAAACTAGAGGCTAGGATGACAAAAACAGCCATCAAGGGCGATAAGAACATGGCAATAAAAATAGCGATGTGGCTTCCTAAAGTATAGGAAGCAGGTGGAATGACGATTTTGAAAGGCATAACGATTGGAATCAAAATCGCAATAGCTGTTAAGAGGGCAGTTATTGTCATAAACTGTGTCTTTTTCCGTGTATTCATAAGAATCTCCTTTTTTCTGTATATACACTAGTATAGTACAACAAACAAGACAATAAAGCAAGGATTTACTTGGGTTTATAGGTCATTTTTTAGTTGAAAGTTAGTAAAGATTTCACTAAAAAGAAACTACTTCAAACAAAATCTCCACCTTCAGGTTTGAAAGTGGAGATTGTTTTTATTTTTTCAAAGTCTGTAGTCTTGGAACAATGGCTAGGGTTAGAACTGCGGAAATGACTAATTCGGCAATGGAGTTTGTTGAGATAACGGTTGCTAAGAGTTTTTGGATATTACCATCAAAGACATTTCCAAAAAGGTAGAAAATTCCACCAAGTACAAAGACTGTGTTGGTTAGTGAACCAAGGGCACCAGCTAGAATCAGACCAGTCTTGTTTTTCATCAGTTTATAGACTAGATAAGGAGTTAAACCAATCAAAATACGTGGGACAATGGCAATGATAGCTGAGTAGATGTTCCCATTTGGTACGAAAGGAGAGAAGAGGTAGCTGGTTGGCAGAATCGTAATTGTGTTAACCGTCAAGCTAAGTAGCCCCATCAAAAATCCAAGTGTAACCCCAACGCGTGGACCGTAGATAATGCTGGCAATAATGACAGGAATATGAACGATGGTCGGTTTGATTGGGAATGGAAAAAGGTTAAAGACAAGCGAGCTTAGAAAATGAATCACAAGCATGGTTGCAAAGAAGATAGCAATGGGCGCAATATTAGATCGTTTTTTCATCGAGAGTTTCCTTTATTCTTTCTAAAATAATTGTGAGGTCGGCTAAAGCTCCTCGTCCATGGTCTCCACAAGCTAGTAGGGATTCCTTAGGAGCAATCAGCTGATAGCCGTAGGTTTCTAATGTTTTCAGATTAGCCTGAGTTGCTGGATGTTCATACATCTTTGTATTCATAGCAGGTGCGATGAGTTTGGGAATATGACTTGGCAAGGCTAGAGCAATACAAGTTACTATGTTGTCCGCAAAGCCGTAGGCTAGTTTTGCAATAGTGTTAGCTGTTGCAGGGGCCATGATAAATAAATCTGCTTTTTTTCCAAGTTCGATATGATTGACTTGATCAGGATAGGGTTCCTTCATGACATCTAGGTGGACAGGATTCTGTGATAAGACCTGTAGTGTCAATGGTTGGATAAACTCTGTAGCAGCCTGAGTCATTAAGACAGTGACTTGATGACCTTGTTTTTTTAGAGAACTGACTAAATCTGCTGACTTGTAAGAGGCGATAGACCCCGTTACAGCCAAGAGAATATGTGCCATAGCTTTCCTTTCTATGAATGGTAGGCTTGAATTTTTTCAAGGAGGAGTTTTGCAATTTCTTCTTTAGTCTGGACTGTTTGAAGCTGATCTTTCTCAACAAAGATTGCACGATGCTGGTTTGCTGAGATTTGAGTCAGGTCATTTGCAATGATTAAGTCTGCTTGGTTCTTGATAAGACTTTTTCTAGCAATGTCAACCAGATGGTCTTCGGAAACATTAACCAGCAGTTTGAAACCAATCAGATGAATAGCAGGATTCCATTCCTTGACTAAAGAGATGATTTTGGGTGTTTTTTTCAGGAACAAAACCTGAACCTCATCAGTCGAAGAAATCTTAGCTTGATGATTTTGCTTGCTTAAAAATTCTTCCAAATTGGAGCTAGCCTGAACTTCCTCAAGCCCTGTCATATAAACAGGAGTGTAGTCAGAAACAGCCATTGAGTGAATCAAAACCTGATAGTCCTTAACACGTTCTTGCATTTCAAGAAGAAGGTCGTTTGTATTGTTAATTTCTCGAATGCTTAGGTTGGGATGGGCTTCTGGCTTCAAAGCTCGTTTTGTAGTAATTAAACAAACTTCATGCTCTGCAGCAAGCAAAGTTTCTGTGATGATTTTGCCCAAGCGACCTGTAGAATGGTTAGTGATAGAGCGGACGCTATCGATAGCTTCACTGGTACCGCCCGATGTAACTAAAATTTTCATAGCACTATTGTACACAAAAATAAACGGTAAGTAAAATGAAAGTGATAAAATTTTGGTAAAAGGAAAGAATATAGTTTCAAACTATAAAGGCATATAAAATTTAAGAAAGGGCTCTAAAAACTTTAAAAATAGGGATATTTACGAACGTTTAGAGAGTTTTCGGATGTTAAAAATCTTGTTTTGTGTTATAATGAATTATCATATAAGAGGTTAGAGGAGTTTTGAATGAAAACAGATATTGAAATCGCACAGAGTATTGAGTTGAAGCCAATCGTTGATGTTGTAGAGAAACTTGGTATTTCTTACGACGATTTGGAGTTGTACGGAAAGTACAAGGCTAAGCTCAGCTTTGATAAAATTCGTGCAGTTGAGAGCAATCCAGTTGGGAAATTGATTCTGGTTACTGCCATCAACCCAACACCAGCAGGTGAAGGAAAATCAACCATTACCATTGGTCTGGCGGATGCCTTGAATAAGATTGGCAAGAAAACCATGATTGCTATCCGTGAACCATCTCTTGGTCCAGTAATGGGGATTAAAGGGGGTGCAGCTGGTGGTGGTTACGCCCAAGTTCTCCCAATGGAAGACATCAACCTCCACTTCACTGGAGACATGCATGCCATTACAACAGCCAACAATGCTCTTTCTGCCTTGATTGACAACCACTTGCACCAAGGAAATGAGCTAGGAATTGACCAACGCCGTATTCTCTGGAAACGTGTAGTGGACTTGAACGACCGCGCTCTTCGTCATGTAACCGTTGGACTTGGTGGCCCTCTAAATGGTATTCCACGTGAGGATGGTTTTGATATTACAGTTGCTTCCGAAATTATGGCCATTCTTTGCTTGGCGACTGATATTGAAGACTTGAAACGCCGTTTGTCTAACATCGTTATCGGATATCGCTATGACCGTACGCCTGTTTCTGTTGGTGATTTGCAGGTTGAGGGTGCTTTAGCATTGATTTTGAAGGATGCTATTAAGCCAAACTTAGTTCAGACAATTTATGGAACGCCTGCTTTTGTTCACGGTGGTCCATTTGCCAATATCGCTCACGGCTGTAACTCTGTTTTGGCAACGACTACAGCCCTTCACTTGGCTGATTACACGGTTACTGAAGCTGGTTTTGGTGCGGACCTTGGAGCTGAGAAATTCCTCGATATTAAGACACCAAACTTGCCTACATCTCCAGATGCAGTAGTTATTGTCGCAACCCTTCGTGCCCTTAAGATGAATGGTGGCGTAGCTAAGGACGCTCTTACAGAGGAAAACGTAGAAGCAGTGCGTGCAGGTTTTGCTAACTTGAAACGCCACGTTGAAAATATCCGCAAGTTCGGTATTCCAGCAGTAGTAGCTATCAACGAATTTGTTTCTGATACAGAAGCTGAAATTGCAGCCTTAAAAGAACTTTGTGCCTCAATCGATGTGCCAGTTGAGTTGGCTAGTGTCTGGGCTGATGGCGCAGAAGGAGGAGTAGCGCTTGCTGAAACAGTTGCCAAGACTATAGCTGAAAACCCAGCTAACTATAAACGTTTGTATGACAATGACCTTTCTGTCCAAGAAAAGATTGAAAAGATTGTTACTGAAATCTACCGTGGTAGCAAAGTGAACTTTGAGAAGAAAGCTCAAACACAAATCGCCCAAATCGTTCAAAACGGTTGGGACAAATTGCCAATCTGTATGGCTAAGACCCAGTATAGCTTCTCAGACAATCCAAATGCACTTGGAGCACCTGAAAACTTTGAAATTACCATTCGTGAATTGGTACCAAAATTAGGTGCAGGCTTCATCGTTGCCTTAACTGGTGATGTCATGACCATGCCAGGCCTTCCAAAACGACCAGCAGCCCTCAACATGGATGTTGAAAGCGATGGAACAGTATTAGGTTTGTTCTAGTATATTGCAATTGACTTTAAATGAGTTTGGAAATACTATCCAAGCTCATTTTTTATCTAGATATAAGGAGTTACCTTCTAGACGCAACCAATCTAGGTAAAGATATTTTCCCTGAATTCTGATATAATAGAAATATTGACTTCAAGAGTAAGGAAGAGAAGATGAACGCATTATTAAATGGAATGAATGACCGTCAGACTGAGGCGGTGCAAACGACAGAAGGTCCCTTGTTAATCATGGCAGGGGCTGGTTCTGGAAAGACCCGTGTTTTGACCCACCGTATCGCTTATTTGATTGATGAAAAGCTGGTCAATCCATGGAATATCTTGGCTATTACCTTTACTAATAAGGCTGCGCGTGAGATGAAAGAGCGTGCTTATAACCTCGATCCAGCCACTCAGGACTGTTTGATTGCGACCTTCCACTCCATGTGTGTTCGTATTTTGCGTCGTGATGCGGACCATATTGGCTACAACCGTAATTTTACTATTGTAGATCCAGGGGAGCAGCGAACTCTTATGAAACGCATTCTCAAGCAGTTGAACTTGGATCCTAAAAAATGGAATGAACGAAGTATTTTGGGTACCATTTCCAATGCTAAGAATGATTTGATTGATGATGTGGCTTATGCTGCCCAAGCTGGAGATATGTACACGCAAATCGTGGCCCAGTGCTATACTGCTTACCAAAAAGAACTTCGTCAGTCAGAGTCGGTTGACTTTGATGATTTGATTATGCTGACCTTGCGTCTCTTTGATCAAAATCCTGATGTCTTGACCTATTACCAGCAGAAGTTCCAGTACATTCACGTTGATGAGTACCAAGATACCAACCATGCCCAGTACCAACTAGTCAAACTCTTGGCTTCCCGTTTTAAAAATATCTGTGTGGTTGGGGATGCGGACCAGTCTATCTACGGTTGGCGTGGTGCTGATATGCAGAATATCTTGGACTTCGAAAAGGATTATCCCCAAGCCAAGGTTGTTTTGTTGGAGGAGAATTACCGCTCAACTAAAACCATTCTCCAAGCGGCCAATGAGGTCATTAAAAACAATAAAAACCGCCGTCCTAAGAATCTCTGGACTCAAAATGCGGACGGAGAACAAATCGTTTACTATCGCGCCGATGATGAGCTGGATGAGGCTGTATTTGTAGCCAGAACCATCGATGAACTTAGTCGCAGTCAAAACTTCCTTCACAAGGATTTTGCTGTTCTCTATCGTACAAACGCCCAGTCTCGTACTATTGAGGAAGCCCTGCTCAAGTCAAACATCCCTTATACCATGGTTGGTGGAATCAAGTTCTACAGCCGTAAGGAAATCCGAGATATTATCGCTTACCTCAATCTTATTGCCAATTTGAGTGACAATATCAGTTTTGAGCGTATTATCAACGAACCGAAACGTGGAATTGGGCCAGGAACGGTTGAAAAAATCCGTGATTTTGCCAATATGCAGGACATGTCTATGCTAGATGCTTCTGCAAATATTATGTTGTCTGGCATCAAAGGAAAAGCAGCCCAATCTATCTGGGATTTTGCCAATATGGTTTTGGATTTGCGGGAGCAACTGGATCAATTAAGCATTACTGAGTTGGTTGAGGCGGTTCTAGAAAAAACAGGTTACGTCGATATTCTTAATGCCCAAGCGACCTTAGAAAGCAAGGCTCGGGTAGAAAACATCGAAGAGTTCCTTTCTGTTACGAAAAACTTTGATGACACCTCTGATGTGCCAGAAGAGGAAACTGGTTTGGACAAACTGAGTCGTTTCTTAAATGACTTGGCCTTGATTGCGGACACAGATTCAGGTAGTCAGGAGACATCAGAAGTGACCTTGATGACCCTGCATGCTGCCAAAGGTCTCGAGTTTCCAGTTGTCTTTTTGATTGGGATGGAAGAAAATGTCTTTCCGCTTAGCCGTGCGGCTGAAGATCAAGATGAATTAGAAGAAGAACGCCGTTTGGCCTATGTAGGAATTACGCGTGCAGAGAAAATTCTCTATCTGACCAATGCCAACTCACGCCTGCTTTTTGGTCGTACCAACTACAACCGTCCGACTCGTTTTATTAACGAAATCAGTTCAGACTTGCTTGAGTATCAAGGATTGGCCCGTCCAGCAAATACAAGTTTTAAAGCGTCTTATAGCAGTGGTGGTCTTGCCTTCGGTCAAGGTATGAGTCTTGCGCAAGCACTTCAAGACCGTAAACGTAGTGCTGCCCCAAGAACTATCCAATCAAGCGGTCTCCCATTTGGTCAATTTGCAGCTGGCGCAAAATCAGCGTCTAGTGAGACAAATTGGTCCATTGGTGATATTGCCCTCCACAAGAAATGGGGAGAGGGAACTGTTCTGGAAGTTTCAGGTAGCGGTGCTACGCAGGAATTGAAAATCAATTTCCCAGAAGTTGGCCTGAAAAAACTTTTAGCCAGTGTGGCACCAATTGAGAAAAAAATCTAATTTTTCATCCTTCTCACGAATAATAAAGTGAGGAGGATTTTTATGTACAGTATTTCATTCCAAGAAGATTCACTATTACCCAGAGAAAGACTTGCACAAGAAGGAGTGGAAGCGCTCAGTAACCAAGAGTTGCTAGCTATTTTACTCAGAACAGGAACACGTCAAGCTAGCGTTTTTGAAATTGCCCAGAAAGTCTTGAACAATCTTTCAAGCCTAACGGATTTGAAAAAAATGACCCTGCAGGAATTGCAGAGTCTATCTGGTATCGGCCGTGTTAAGGCTATAGAATTACAAGCTATGATTGAACTGGGCCATCGTATTCACAAGCATGAGACCCTTGAAATGGAAAGTATTCTCAGTAGCCAAAAGCTAGCCAAGAAGATGCAACAGGAATTGGGCCATAAAAAACAAGAGCACCTGGTGGCGCTCTATCTCAATACTCAAAATCAAATCATCCATCAACAGACCATTTTTATCGGCTCAGCTACTCGTAGTATCGCTGAGCCGCGAGAGATTCTTCATTATGCCATCAAGCATATGGCAACCTCTCTCATATTGGTTCATAATCATCCTTCGGGAGCGGTAGCCCCTAGCCGAAATGATGATCATGTCACTAAACTTGTCAAAGAAGCCTGCGACCTAATGGGAATTGTTCTCTTGGACCATTTGATTGTCTCTCACTCCAGTTATTTTAGCTATCGTGAAAAGACAGATTTAATCTAAAGTTCATTAACGATATAGTCAAAGAGGTTTTTATCTTTGGGACGATTTTCAAATAGAAATTCTGGATGCCACTGGACACCGAGAAAGGCAACATCATCCGTACTTATGATAGCTTCAATGATACCATCCTTAGGATCATGAGCCGCAATCTTTAAGTTGGGAGCTAAATCCTTGATACTCTGGTGGTGGAAGGAGTTGATATGGGAGATTTCTCCATAGATTTCTCGAAGAACAGTATCTGGTTCGGTTACCAAGCGCTGGGTTGTGTACTCGGCAGAACAATCCTGCCAGTGGTCTTCGATATCTTGATACAGAGTTCCACCCATGGCAACGTTAAAAAGCTGAGTACCACGGCAGACAGAGAAAATCGGTTTTTTCTGTTTAATAGCTTCCTTGATGAGGGTCAGTTCGAAGATATCTCTTTGAAGGTGGTAGTCATCGCTGTCAATGGTTTTTGGTTCACCATAGAATTTTGGATCAACGTTTTGCCCACCTGTCAAGATGAGCTTGTCAATCATACTGATATAGTGGCTAGCCATTTCTTGATCACCAATCGGTAGGATGATGGGAATCCCTCCAGCGTCTTTAACGCCTTCCACAAAGCCTTTTGCTGCGTAGCTCATCATGATGTCATCATCTGGATGAGTTTTTTCGTTTCCTGTAATCCCAATAACTGGTTTTTTCATAAAATGATTTTCGCTTTCTAATCCTCTTTTCGCATGAAATAGAGGAGGGTTTGGAGTTCACTTGTCAAATCTACATATTGAACGACCACGTCTTTTGGTAAATGAAGATGGACTGGTGAAAAACTGAGAATTCCTTTCACGCCAGCATCCACCAAGAGATTGGCAACCTCTTGTGATTTGATGCTAGGAACAGTCAGGATAGCAGTCTTCACATCAGCATCCTTGATTTTGTCCTTGATTTGGGAAATTCCGTAAATGGGAATCCCATCAGGAGTTTGGCTACCGACTTCAGGATGGTCATCTAGGTCAAAGGCCATGATAATTTTCATCTTGTTACGCTCGTGGAAGCGGTAGTGGAGAAGAGCATGGCCCATATTTCCAATACCCACTAGTATGACATTGGTGATGGAGTTATCATTAAGCAAATCGGCAAAAAATGTCATGAGTTTTTTTACATCATAGCCAAATCCACGACGACCTAGTTCACCAAAATAGGAAAAATCACGACGAACTGTCGCTGAATCAATACCAATGGCCTCTGCAATTTGTTTTGAGTTGGCACGTTCAATCTTTTCTGCATGAAATCTCTTAAAAATTCGATAGTAAAGAGAGAGTCTTTTTGCTGTAGCTTTTGGAATAGCAGACTGTTTATCTTTCACAAAATCACAACCTTTCTATTCTTCTATTTTATAGAAACATTGTGAAAAAATCAACAAAAATAAGAAAAAACTAAGAAAAATCTTAGTTTTGATGTAAAAAAGGTAACTTCTCAAAGTAACTTCCACTCACCTGACCAAAGTGGAAATTAGTCTAAAACGGATTTTTATGGTGGAATTAAGTGTGAGACGTTTGAGTTAGAAATGAGGTCTAC
>NZ_JAIRCA020000024.1 GCF_020089495.2 Streptococcus mitis subsp. hohhotensis
AAAAACCTTTATTTGTTATGCAAAAAAATAGAAGATAGGATAGAGAATCACTTTGATGATCTCAATCACACCTCCTATTCAAGTAGTTAGATCACTAACTTAATGACATTGGGTGAAAGAAATCTGTAATTTTAAGGATTTCCTTCTTATGCTCAATGAAAATCAACGAGTATTAGGCCATGGCCCCTGCCTGCAAGCTATACATCTTGTGATAGGTTCCTCCCAAGGCCAAGAGTTCCTCATGGGTTCCGCTCTCGATAATGCGCCCCTTGTCCAAAACATAGATACAGTTGGCGTCTTGGATGGTAGAAAGACGATGAGCGATGGCAATGGTTGTTCGTCCCTGTCTCATCTTAGCCAGTGAAGCTTGAACCAGACTTTCTGTTTCAGAGTCAATATTGGCTGTCGCTTCATCCAAAATCAAGATTTTAGGCTGACTGGCGACTGTTCTGGTAAAGGCAAGAAGCTGACGCTGACCAGTTGAAAAACTGGAGCCACGCTCAGAAACAGGTGCATCATATCCCTGAGGAAGTTCTTGAATAAAGGAATCTGCATCCACGAAGGCTGCTGCAGCCTGGACCTGGTCATCACTGATCTCTTGGTACATGGCGATATTGGACTTAATGGTCCCATGATAGAGGAAGGGATCCTGCAAGACCAGACCGATGTTCTTTCTCAGCTCTTCCTGACTGTAGTTCCTGATATCCACACCATCTAAGAGAACTCTCCCTGACTGGAATTCATAAAAGCGCATGAGGACATTGATAATCGAAGATTTCCCAGAACCTGTATGCCCTACAAAAGCTATGGTTTCACCCTTATTAACAGAGAAAGAAATGTCATCCAGAATCGGATGTTTGCCATCATATGAGAAGCACACATGTTCAAATCGAATATTGCCTTCTTTGACTTTAGCCTGTCCATCTTCTTGAAGGGGCTCATAGGTCCTCTCATCAATCAAGGCAAAGACACGGCCCGCAGAAACCATAGACGTTTGAAGGGTTGAGAAGTTTTGCGTTACTTCAATCAAGGGGTCAAAAAGGCGGTTGATGTACTGGATAAAGGCATACATGGTTCCTGCCGTTATTCCCAGATAAAGTCCTCGATAGCCAAAATAGGCCATTAAAACTGCATATCCTAGGAGTTTCAACAAGCTCATGGCAGGGCGCAAAAAGAGGGCATCCAAGGCTACAGAACGGTTGGCATAGACCAAGTGTTCTTGGTTAATTTCATCAAATTCTGCCTGCAGGCGCTTCTCTTGATTAAAGGCCTGGATAATTCTGATTCCCTCGATGTTTTCAGCCAGCTTACTATTGATATCAGACAAGAGACTTCTGGTTTTCTCGATAATCTTGACAGATTTTTTTCGATAGAGATTGACCAAAAGGAAAATCAAGGGGAGAAAGAGCAGGACTAAAGCTGTCAAACGAAAATCCAACACCAACATGGTATAAAGAGTTGTCAGAAAGATGAAAACTGCTGAGATAAAGCTGGATAAAATCCCTGAAAACATATCGCTGATGGTCTCAGTATCATTTGTCAAACGAGAAACGATGGAACCTGCTGGCGTCTTGTCAAAATAAGACATACCCAGCTTCTCCATATTAGCAAATGCATCGCGACGAATATCCCTAACAATACTGTAGGACACCCGCGCAAAGAGAAGATTACCGACATACTGAACTACAGTTTGCAGGATATATAGACCATAGTAGGCCATCAAAACGGTAACGGCAAGTTGATTGAGATTGCTGAGATACTGGTCAATGAAGTGGGAAGCCACAAGGGGAATAACGCTTTTAATGACCGTAGTCGCTAGGAGAAAACTGAGTGCCAAAAAGGTCAGGAGTCCATAGGGCTTGAGATAGGACATCAAGCGCTTCAATACAGCCCATTGTTCTTTCTTATTCCGCATCTTCTTCTCCTTTCATTTCCAACTGCTGAGACTGGTAGGTTTGGGCATACCAGTCATCCATAGCTAGTAAGTCTTCATGGTTTCCTCGCTCAATGATTTGACCATTTTGCAGAACCAAGATCAGATCCGCATGGACAACTGCACTAAGGCGATGAGCGGTGATGATGGTTGTCTTGTTCTTTCGCGTCTCCTTGAGGTTGTCGATAATCGCATACTCTGTCTTGGCATCCACGGCTGACAAAGAATCATCCAAAATCAAGATATCAGGGTCTAAAATCATAGCTCGACTCATAGCCAGACGCTGCTTTTGACCTCCAGAAAGACTGACTCCCTTTTCACCAATCAACGTATCAAATCCCTGAGGCATGGCTACAATGTCTTGGTAAACTTGGGCTAGCTTCGTCGCTTCCTCGACTGCTGAAAGTGGTAAATCAGGATTCCCAAAGCGTATATTGTCTAAGATAGAAGTCGCAAAGAGAAACTGGTCCTGAGGGACGTAGCCCATGAGACTGCGAAGGTCTGTCAGACGATAGTCACGAATATCGTGACCGTTTAGATAAATGGCTCCCTTATCCACATCGTATTCACGCAAGAGGAGTTTAATCAAGGACGTTTTTCCAGAGCCTGTCTGACCAACCAAGCCCAGAGTTTGCCCTTTTTCCAAACTAAAGTGAACATTTGTCAGCGTTTCCTCATTTTCAAAGGCAAAGCTATCAATGGCATACTGCAAGCGCCCATTTTCAATACTGTCTAGCGGTAACTCAGGGTCTTGTACAGGTGACTCCTGAGACAAAAGTTCCTCAATCCGCTGGTAAGAAACCTTCCCTCGCTGAGTAATATTAAAGAGGAAGCCGATGGCCATAAGAGGCCAAACTAGCATATCCAAGTAGCTGATAAAGGTAACTAGATTCCCAACCGTGATTTGCCCTTCCTGAGCCATCAAGGAACCGACTAAAAGGGTTAAAACATAGGAGGAGCCAACAAATAAGAGAACCATGGGATCAAAGAGACTATCGTATTTCATGGTTTGGAGATTCTTTTGGAAGGTCAATTCATTGACTGCCTGAAAGGACTTCAACTCGTCCGCCTGATAACCGAAAGATTTGGTCACTTTAATACCTGATACGGACTCTTGTACCTTGTTATTGAGTTCGGAAAAGGCTGCCTGTGATTCACCAAAGGCCTTGTGGGTCTTTCTCCCTAGACGACTGGTGGCATAAGCCATGAAAGGTAAGGGAAGAATGGCAACCAGAGTCATCTGCCATGAAATGCTAAAGAGCATGGTCAGCAAGGTCACCAGAGCCGTGATAGAGGCATCCACGGCAGACATAACACCGCCCCCTGCCAGACGAGTCAAGGCATTGATATCATTGGTTGCGTGTGCCATCAAGTCCCCCGTCCGATAGGTCTGATAAAAGGCTGGAGACATTTTTGTGAAATGCTCAAACAAGCGAGACCGCATAATCTGTCCCAGACGGTAGGAAGTCCCAAGGATATACATACGCCAAACATAGCGCAGATAGTACATACCAAAGGCCGCAAGTAGCAAGTAAAATAGGTCAAGAAGGAGGTCCTGCTGGGTTAATTGCTCCGATGTGATAGCATCAATGACCCGCCCCATGACCATAGGTGGAATGAGATTGAGGACGGAAACCAAGACCAAGGCCACAATTCCGACTAAATAACGGCGTTTTTCTAACTTGAAAAACCACCAAAGTTTTTGAATAATGGACATAACATCCCTTTCTGATTGCAAATGGAAACCTGAGGCCAATACTCAATGAAAATCAAAGAGCAAACTAGGAAACTAGCCGCAGGCTGCTCAAAGCACTGCTTTGAGGTTGTAGATAGAACTGACGAAGTCAGTAACCTACATACGGCAAGGCGACGTTGACGCGGTTTGAATTTGATTTTTGAAGAGTACAAGACCCCAGGTTTTTCTTATTCATAGGTTACGACTGTGACCGCACCCTTGTCATACTCAGCGATAAAGATATTGGCTACATTGTCATGCCCTTGCTTGCTGAGGTTATCAAGCAGCCACTCTTCGCTACGGCCAATCGATTCCAAGACATCCACTTGGATCACACCGTCAGTCACAACTGGATACTTAGGATTTTCATCTCCCATTTGGACCACGATGAGTTGGCCATTTTGCTCTTGCACAGCTCGTTTAACTTGCTTCATCTGGAAAATCCCTTGGCTACGAAGTTTAAGGGCTACATCCGCTGCAGACAAGCCAACTGAACGACAGGCTTCTGGGTCAATCTTCCCATTTTTGATGAGGAGAGTTGGTTTTCCATCAATCAAGCGTTTGACAAAACGAACATTGTTATTGAGCCACTTGAGGGTCAAAACCAAAATCGTCCACATCATCAGAATCACTGCGTATTGCAGAATACTGATTGAACTATTGTAAATCACCCCACCGATGATACCACCGAGAACATAGTTCTGAATTTGGTCTGTCGCAGAGTTAGGTGCTAGGTTCCCCTTTCCTGTCACATTGATAACGAAAACAAGAGAGAAAAGACCCAAGGCCAGTTTGATTAAAATTTCCATATAGTTGAGTGTCATTTGTTTACCTCCACCAATTCAATAGCGTCTGTTTGATGCAATTCTAATTTCTCTAAAAGATACTTGTCTGGTTGGCTCCCGTTCATAGCGCGGTAGAAATTTGGACCTACCTTGACAAGCGCTCCATCAGTGGCTGCAGAAGTATTGACGTAAACTTCTGATTTATCCACTCCCAAGTCTTTGGAAACGACCTCTATAAAATGAAGGGAGGTTTGAAATTGATTGTTAGAGGCTTGATTGGTTTGGTATTTTGAAATGGTCACCAAAAGCATGGCTACTAAGGTCAAGGCCAAAATCATGACCAATTCCCGAAACTTAGTCCCCTTTTTATCACGATAAGCCTTAAAAGCAAAAAATCCTGTGATAGCTAGGAGTACAATCCCAAAGCCAATCATGATGCCATTTTGTTGACTGATTTGACTAAGCACATAGTCATATGAGTAAAATTTCATTTATTTTCACTCCCTTTCATAAAATCATTCTTCATTATAAACGAAAGAGAGTGATTTTTCAAACCATACGTTGGGGAAATAGACATATCAGACCAACTTCTCAAACTAATGACTCAAATACCTGTTTCAAGATTCTAATTTTGATAATTGATAAGAATAGACACTAGGAATTATCACTACAAAGAAAAGTGTCAAGAAGAATACCCAGTAAACATATAGTTGCACAAAGGAATTTAGAAACAATAACAATCCTCCTAATACCCAAATTTTTCCAGCTAGACGATGCGTTTTTCTCCAGTTTTCATCATTCTCCAAGGTCCACGGAAGTCGAATACCGATTATATAATTTCGGTGTGTTTTTGGTAGATAATTTCCAATTACGATCATAACGACTCCCATAAAAATCTGAGCTAGTAGCCCACTCATCATGGAATAACCCAAAGATTCTCCAAAGATAGAAATCATTAATAGACAAGACACAAAAGGAATAATCCAGTAAATCAAAACTTGTATTTTTGAACTGATATTGCTAGATTTAGGATCCTTAATCATTAAAAATAGAAGCAACCAATGCATCAAAAGCATGAGAGTAGGTAATCCAAAGATAGCAAACATTTTATGATTGTAGCCATCTGCTTGACCCAGTAGATTAAAATGAGTGGGTATCTCCTCTGGTAATTGATTCCAGAAAACACAACCTACAAGGGAAGGTAGTAGGATGAGAATGCTCGTAAATAATACCAATTTCTTATTGATTTTTATCTTCATCAAAATGATCTCCTTTCAGATCTGCTAACCAAACCATTATATCCTCTAAAACCGATGTATTTAACTCATAATAAATAAAGTTTTTTTCTTTCATTTCATGAATCAAATCCGCTGCTTTCAAAATCGTGAGATGATGTGAAATCGTTGCACTTGTCAACTCGAATTGACTGGCAATTTCTCCTGCAGATAATCTACCTGCTTTGAGTAAATTTAAAATCTCTCTCCTAACTGGATGAGATAAGGCTTTAAAACTATTTGCAAAGCTCATAATGACTCCTTTCCCTTTGTAATATTAGTAGGGCTAGGACTAAGCAAGGTAGAACTGATAGCATTCCTGTCGGTGATGGGCCTAAAATCAAGAGGCTTGAAACTTTTTCTACTGGTAATTGGAAGAGTAACCCAATACCTGCAGTTGCATTGATTGCCCCATGAAATAGGGCAGAAGCCCAGATAGAACCTGTCTTTTCCAACAACCAGCTCAACAATATTCCTAGGCTAAAACAAAATAGAAACATAGCAACAACTCCCAAAACGGGATAAGCAAAATAAGTAAGACCATAATTATAGCCTTGCAAATTGATTGGTAGATGCCAAAGACTCCAAATGAGACCAAGCAAGACATGAGTCTGGACTAGTGAAAAGCGTTCTCTTAGAGCTGGGTAAAGATAGCCACGCCAACCAATTTCCTCTCCCAATGCAAAGAAACTATTAAGAAAGGGAGCGTAGGTCAAACTAGCTAGGATTTGAATCAAGGCCAAGAAAGATAAGGGGAACGGTGATTGAAGGACTCCTTTTTCTTGTAAAATAGCTTGAATAGATTCAAAACCAAGGCTGAAATTGCTAGGAAATACAAGAAAATAAAGTCCCGCTCCTAAAAAACTGATGACTGCTGGTAACCAGATAGCTAGTAAGTAAAAGTACCAGTTCCTCTTGAGATTCAAAACTAATTTAGATTTGATTCCACTAGGTTGATTCGTGATTTTCCCTAAAATAAAGACTGCAAGTGCAGGCATCCACATGGCTACAATACTAGCAAGTTGACTCCATGGAGAATTTAGACCAACACCACTTAGCCATAGTGCCAACCATATTATCCAAGCAAGGGCATAAGCCAAGACTACAAAGAGAAGGCTTGTTCTCTTATTTGACATATTTGTACATTTCGCTTTCTATTTAGATGTTTTTCTAAATAACATTATACACCTTTCTATTCTAAACACAAGAACTATTTAGATTTTTTTCTAAATAGTTTAGGGAATTTTTATTTTCTCAGGATAAAGTCTAAAGAGTAATTTTCAAACCATACGTTGGGGAAATAGGCCTTTTTTTGGTATAATAAAATCTATAATCTGAATGAAAAAGGTAACTTTATGAAACTTATCTCATGGAATATTGATTCCCTCAATGCTGCCCTAACTAGTGACTCAGCTCGTGCCAAATTGTCCCAAGAAGTTCTACAAACCTTGGTCGCTGAAAATGCTGATATCATTGCTATCCAAGAAACCAAGCTTTCTGCCAAGGGTCCTACAAAGAAACACTTGGAAATTTTAGAAGAACTCTTCCCAGGCTACGAAAACACATGGCGCTCTTCTCAAGAGCCTGCCCGTAAAGGCTATGCTGGAACCATGTTCCTCTATAAGAAAGAACTCACACCCACTGTCACTTTCCCAGAAATCGGTGCTCCGTCTACCATGGACTTGGAAGGTCGTATCATCACGCTAGAATTTGATAAATTTTTCGTGACGCAAGTTTACACTCCAAACGCTGGCGATGGCCTCAAACGCTTGGAAGAACGCCAAGTCTGGGATGTTAAATATGCTGAGTACTTGGCTGAACTAGACAAAGAAAAACCAGTCCTTGCGACCGGTGACTATAACGTAGCCCACAATGAAATCGACCTTGCAAATCCTGCTAGCAACCGCCGTTCACCAGGATTTACCGACGAGGAACGTGCTGGATTTACCAACCTTTTGGCAACTGGATTTACCGACACCTTCCGCCATATTCACGGCGATGTTCCAGAACGCTACACTTGGTGGGCACAACGCAGCAAGACTTCTAAAATCAACAATACAGGCTGGAGAATCGACTACTGGCTGACAAGCAACCGCGTGGCTGACAAGGTGACCAAGTCTGATATGATTGACTCCGGTGCGCGCCAAGACCACACACCCATTGTCATGGAGATTGAACTCTAAGGAGAAAACGAATGGACTATCAAGCTGTCATTCCTGAATTTGTAGTATCTGACATCGAAAAATCACGCCACTTCTACTGCGACCTGCTAGGATTCTCTGTCGAATACGAGCGTCCAGAGGAGAAATTTCTCTTCCTCTCGCTTGAAGACTGCCAACTTATGCTAGAAGAAGGCAGCGCAGAAGAATTAGCTCAGCTGACCTATCCTTTCGGGCGCGGTGTCAATATTTCCTTTGGCATCAAGGATGTCCCCCAGCTCTACCAAAATCTGCTGTCAGCTAACTATCCCATCCATCGTCAACTGACAAAAAGAGAATTTCGAGTAGGAGATAACTTTATATATCCCCATGAATTTGCAGTTTTGGATCCAGATGGCTATTTTTTAAGATTTAGCGAGTAGAATAATAAAGATTGGGAAAAAGTCTTTAAAGTTAGAAAGAGGCATATTGTCAGGTGTTTAAAAACCTAATAATATTCCTTTTATGATGAAAAAAACTTCTAATACTCTTCGAAAATCAAATTCAAACCACGTCAGCGTCTCCTTACCGTACTCAAGTACAGCCTGCGGCTAGCTTCCTAGTTTGCTCTTTGATTTTCATTGAGTATAAATGTTAGCCAATAAGTTAATTTTTGCCTATTTTTATTATATTTGTTCGTTTTTTAAACCAAAAACACTAACAAAACATTTGATTTCTAAATTTTTTTGTGTAAAATAAAAACATTGGCTCAAGCCTATTTAAAATTGAATATCGTTTTACTTGTTTATGTCGTGAATTGGCACGACGTTTCTACAAGGTGCCAGAACACCTAACAATAAGTAAGTCAGAGTGAGGTATGGTCGTTTTTGCCATGCCTATTTTGGGGACTTACTTAGAGATTAAGTAGGTCCTTTTTCTATTTCTTGCTAGAAACTCTAAACAAGCAAATGGATTAGCTTTTAGACTCTAGGAGGTCTTATGAAATTACTAGAAGAGCGCATCCTCAAGGATGGGCATATCTTGGGTGATAATATCCTCAAGGTGGATTCCTTTTTAACCCACCAAGTTGACTTTAGCTTGATGCGAGAGATTGGTAAGGTTTTTGCGGAAAAATTTGCTGCTGCTGGCATTACCAAAGTCGTAACCATTGAAGCGTCAGGTATTGCCCCAGCCGTTTTTACAGCTGAAGCCTTAAACGTTCCCATGATTTTCGCTAAAAAAGCTAAGAACATCACTATGAACGAAGGTATCTTAACCGCCGAAGTTTACTCCTTTACCAAGCAGCTAACCAGCACCGTTTCCATCGCTGGAAAATTCCTCTCACCAGAGGACAAGGTCTTGATTATCGACGATTTCCTTGCTAATGGCCAAGCTGCCAAAGGCTTGATTCAAATCATCGAACAAGCTGGTGCCACAGTCAAAGCTATCGGTATTGTGATTGAAAAATCCTTCCAAGATGGCCGTGATTTGCTTGAAAAAGCAGGCTACCCCGTCCTATCACTTGCTCGTTTGGATCGTTTTGAAAATGGTCAAGTCGTATTTAAGGAGGCAGATCTCTAATGCAAACTCAAGAAAAACACTCGCAAGCAGACGTTCTTGGCTTGCAGCACTTACTAGCTATGTACTCAGGTTCTATCCTTGTACCTATTATCATTGCAACATCTCTTGGATACTCAACTGAACAGTTGACCTACCTGATTTCTACAGATATCTTCATGTGTGGAGTGGCGACCTTCCTCCAACTCCAACTCAATAAATACTTTGGGATTGGACTTCCAGTCGTTCTCGGAGTTGCCTTCCAATCCGTCGCTCCCTTGATTATGATTGGGCAAAGCCATGGTAGTGGCGCTATGTTTGGTGCCCTTATCGCATCAGGGATTTACGTGGTTCTTGTTTCAGGCACCTTCTCAAAAGTGGCCAATCTCTTCCCATCTATCGTAACAGGATCTGTTATTACTACGATTGGTTTAACCTTGATTCCTGTCGCTATTGGAAATATGGGAAATAACGTTCCAGAGCCAACTGGTCAAAGTCTCTTGCTTGCAGCTATCACTGTTTTGATTATCCTCTTGATTAACATCTTTACCAAAGGATTTATCAAGTCTATCTCTATTTTGATTGGTTTGGTTGTTGGAACTGCCATTGCTGCTACCATGGGCTTGGTGGACTTCTCCCCTGTTGCGGCAGCATCGCTTGTCCATGTCCCAACTCCCCTCTACTTTGGGATGCCAACCTTTGAAATCTCATCTATTGTCATGATGTGTATCATCGCAACGGTGTCTATGGTTGAATCAACTGGTGTTTACCTAGCCTTGTCTGATATCACAAAAGACCCAATCGACAGCACGCGCCTGCGCAACGGTTACCGCGCAGAAGGTTTGGCAGTACTTCTCGGAGGAATCTTTAACACCTTCCCTTACACAGGATTTTCACAAAACGTTGGTTTGGTTAAATTGTCAGGTATCAAGACTCGTCTGCCAATCTACTACGCAGCTGGGTTCCTTATTCTCCTTGGACTCCTTCCTAAGTTTGGCGCCCTTGCCCAAATCATTCCGAGCCCTGTCCTCGGTGGTGCCATGCTGGTGATGTTTGATTTTGTATCGATTCAAGGGATGCAAATCCTCGCCCGTGTTGACTTTGCTAACAATGAACATAACTTCCTTATCGCAGCTGTATCAATCTCCGCAGGTGTCGGACTAAACAACAGTAATCTCTTTGTCAGTATGCCAACAGCATTCCAAATGTTCTTCTCAAACGGAATTGTCGTAGCCAGCCTACTCGCCATTGTCCTCAATGCCGTATTAAATCATAAAAAGAAATAAGAAAAAGAGGTGTGAGCCTCTTTTTTGTTTGACAAAATAAAAACATCTATCTACTCATATATGCTAGTATCATAGTCCAGAAAATCATCTGCATCAAGAACAATTTCACAACTCTTATACTTTTCTCTTACAAGTCGTTCCGCTTCATCTGGATTTTCAGCCTCTATACTTACTAAACGGGTTAGAGTTTCTGTAATTTCTACTGTATACTTTTTCATCTTAAGTTTCTCTCCAATAACTCACTTATTAGCAATAATCTATGTTTGGGATTTTCCAACCACTCTGGTAATTCATCTCCATATTCCCAGCTATATTTTTTATTCAATAAAGAAAGTTGTTTCTCATCACTAAACTCCATATTTTCAGATAACCACCTCACACAATCAGGGTCTGATAAAGTATAAACCATTACACATAAGTTTTCATAATTACTCTCTGTTTCATAATCAGGCCAGATAACTTTTAAGAAATCATACACCTCTTCTGATGCAACAAGTTGTTTCGTTTTCATAATTTCCGATACTTTCCTCTACCTTTAAATTCTATTATTTCTTTGTCTCTTAATATTTGAAGCTGTTGCCTAATCTTTTCTTTGATATGATTGTTCTGAACAAAGATATTTTTTAAGTCACTTTCAAAACGATACATATCTTCAAGGGTAAATTCTGAACCATCTATCTTATCTATACAATTTAGAATTTCTATTGTCCAACCTCTTGATGAAAGAGAGTTCTTCCTTAAAAACAAACTTTGCTTAAATTCTTTTGTAACTTTTTCTGGATCCCTAACTTGCCCATTTTTCACAAGAAATATTCTTCCTTTAGAAGGTACTTGTGATAAATCAATGTTACAACCAATCCAACCTGCTCGTCTAGCAGTTGGCGCAAGTGGCTTCCTTTGAATAATTGATTTCGGTGTAACAAATTGCTTTGGAAGGACCAGAAAATTATTTACCTCAAAATTTTTTGTATAAGTTAAAAAAAAGAAATTAGGATTATTATCTGCCTGAACACGCTCCATCATGGTTGCATAAGCACCATCATTGATTGTTGATGAAAAATTTCCTTTTTTGCTCTTTAGTTCAAACTCCTCACTACAATGATTACAGTAAAAATCTGCTACAGGTCGATTATTTTCAAAATGATTTAAGGGATTGTTCCCACAATTAGGGCAATAAGACTGACGATAAACCCAATCCTCCGTTAAGATACGTGCCTTTTGGCTATTGCTTTTATAGGTTTCTACTAATTCTAAATTAAAGTGTAATTCCATTTAAAAATTCCTCACTAATATGAGAATTCACTCGATATAAGCAATTAAAATCTACTATAACTAGTATACCACAATATGTACCTATTACATTTGTATTTCACCACTCTCTTTTATATTTCCTTCTAACATATCTCATAAATTAAAAATGAGTGAGATAAATTTATCCCACTCACCTTTCTTTATATCCTTACCTGTCTATCTTCTGACCGTTGGCCTGTGACAAACATGGTGAAGGTTGCTTTGCAGACATTTCTGCCTTCTTGATTGGTAATATCCACATCCACCACACAGGTTGTGCGACCTTGATGAACACATTCTCCTTTAATAGTCAGCACATCGTCGAGTTTTCCTGCTTTGAGGTAGTTGATAGAGGACTGAAGTGTCACCCCATCAAGCCCCAGAGATATGACCACCAAACCGCTGATCTGGTCGCAAAGGGTAAAGAGATAACCACCATGGGCATTGCCATAGTAGTTGAGCGACGAGTCCACTACTTTGGTCGTCACCACAACGTGACCATCTCTCATTTGTTCAATTTCGTAATTTTCAAAGGCAGATATAGCGTCAAAATGAAAATCTTTCATCGTTTCCTCCTGATAGTTCAAACGACACTATAATACTACTTTTTATAGGACTGTGCAAGGATAAAGCTCCTAGTCTAACAAAATTCCGACCTGCTCTACAAAGCGCATAAAGGCTGCCTGTCCTTGTTCCGTCTGCTTGTAAACTCCTGCATCCTCAAGCACACGCGCAAAGATAGCACCCACAGAGTCCTTGACGATTTCAAGGGCTTTTTCTTTATCTGTTAGATCTGGATGTTGGCCTTTGAGTTGGTCTGCCCACTCCTGATGATAATCGACAACTGTCTCCCCTTCTCCCACGAGATAGCTAGCGACTTGCTCCACTTCTTCTTTCAGACGTGGTGGCAAGATTGCCAAGCCCATGACCTCAATCAAGCCGATATTTTCCTTCTTGATATGTTGGACATCCTTGTGAGGATGATAGATGCCATCAGGATGCTCTGCAGAAGTCTGATTATCTCGTAAAACCAAGTCTAACTCAAATTGTCCATCACGCTTACGCGCTATAGGTGTGATGGTGTGATGCGGTGTTCCGTCTGTCTCTGCCAAAATCTGCACTACAGGATCTGAATACTGACGCCATTCCTGCAAAATCTTGTCAGCTAAGTTAATCAAATCTTCTTTGGAATCCGAAGTCAAACGCAGCACTGACATAGGCCACTTGACAATTCCAGCCTTGACCTGCTCAAAACCTGCAAATTGAAAAGTCTTTTGCAAGGGAGCCAATTCCATAGGAAATACATGACGGCCTCCCTGATAGTGGTCATGAGTCAGAATAGAGCCTCCCACAATCGGCAAGTCGGCATTAGAGCCAGCAAAATATCCTGGAAACTGCTCTACAATAGCCAGTAGACGCTCAAAACTCTGACGGCTAATCGTCATGGGACGATGCTGGCCATCTAAGAAAATACAGTGCTCATTAAAGTAAGCATAGGGCGAATACTGGAAGCCCCATTCCTGACCAGCCATTTCAAAACGGATAATACGGTGATTGCTACGGGCTGGATGGTTAACTCGACCATGGTAGCCCTCATTCTCTAGACAAAGTTGACACTGAGGATAATTGCTAGTTTGCACCAACTTGGCTGCCGCAATCTCTTTGGGATCCTTTTCAGGCTTAGAGAGATTGATGGTAATTTCAAGTTCACCGTAGTTAGACGGTACACGATAAGCAATATTTTTAGCAATGGCCTTGAGTTTGATGTAGTCATTTTTCTGACTGAGTTGGTAAAAATCCGCTATCGCTTGCTCAGGAGATTGGGCATAGGTTGACCAGAAATCACGATTGACCTGACTCGGACAAGGGGTCACCAAGTCCATCAGTTCAGCACCAAGGATTTCACGCGCAGTCTGACTATCCTCAATCGTCTCTAATCGAACGGCTTCCTCAACCAGCTGGTCCTTGAGGTCAATCACTTTATCCAGATCCGTCTCAACTTCCAAAACACCGTCTCCCACTCGTGCCAAGACACGATTGGTCAGGTAGAGTCGATCCATTTCCTCAAATGAACTTTCAGAAATGACATGTGTTACAAATTTATCTACTAAGGTCACTATAGAGCCTCCTTCTGACTAATCAAGGATGCGAGTGCCACCTGCAACTTCAGCGATATAGAAGCTTGGAGCATATCCAACTACTTCCTCGTAGTGTTTGCCTACAGCTTCCTTAAAGTCCTCAACAGTATCTTTTTGCACCAAAGCAATAGCACATCCACCAAAACCTGCCCCTGTCATACGAGCACCGAGAACACCTTCCTGAGCCCAAGCAGTGTGAACAAGGGTATCCAATTCCAAACCAGTTACTTCATAATCATGCTCCAGAGAAACGTGAGAAGCATTCATCAAGCGACCAAATGTTTCCAAATCACCTGCCTGAAGAGCTGCTTGAGCTTTAAGGGTACGTTGGTTTTCAAGCACAGCATGGCGAGCACGTTTCAAACGATTTTCGTCTTTAATCAGATAGCTGTATTGGTCAAAGGCCCACTCGTCCAATTCACCCAAGGTCTGAATATCCAAGGCCACTTGAAGTTCTTCCACTGCCTTTTCACATTCAGCACGGCGTTCATTGTATTTAGAGTCCGCCAGTTCACGGCGTTTGTTGGTGTTCATGATAACAACAACATTGTCCTTCAAGTCAAGCGGCACCAAGTCGTATTCTAAGGTATTGGTATCTAGATAAATGGCACGTTGGTCAGCACCCATACCGATAGCAAATTGGTCCATGATACCAGAGTTGACTCCGATAAAGTTGTTTTCCGTTTGTTTTCCGATTTTAACCAAATCCAAACGGTCTAGTTTTAAATCAAAGAGATGCTCTGCCACGACCCCTGTCAAGAGTTCCAAGGATGCTGATGAAGACAAGCCAGCACCATTTGGGATATTCCCATAAACATAAAAATCAAACCCTTTGTCAATCACGTGCCCAGCTTCTTGTAAGAAATGAAGAACTCCTTTTGGATAGTTGGTCCAGCTATGCTCCTTTTCAAACTTGAGGTCAGCAAGAGGCACTTCGATGATACCCTTGTCCTCAAAGTTAGCTGAGTAGAAACGCAAGACTTGGTCGTCACGCTTGCGAGCTGCGCCGTAAGTTCCCAAGGAAATAGCAGCTGGAAAAACGTGCCCACCGTTGTAGTCTGTGTGCTCACCAATCAAGTTGATACGGCCTGGTGAAAAGAAGGTTTGGTCTGCTTCTTGACCAAAAACAGCAAGAAAGTCTTTGCGAAGCGCTTCAGCAGTAAGATGTTGTGTCATATGATTTCTCCTTTTACTGTCCGTTAAGTCATCTTAACGTGTAATCGTTTTCTTCTATTGTATCCAAGGGATTTCCCAAGGTCAATCCTTTTTACTAAACTTTTACTAAAATATCAGTAAAAGACAGAAAAATATGATATACTAATCTAATCAAGGAGGATTTATGGCTACCTTAAAAGACATTGCACAACTAGCCTCTGTCTCTATCGCGACCGTATCACGTGTTCTCAACCGCGACCAGAGCCTATCTGTTACAGAAGAAACCAGACACCGTATTTTAACCGTTGCTGAAGAGCTTGGCTACACCAAACACCTCAAGACAGGCGAGTCCCACAAGCCCAAGCAAAAGATTGCCATTATCCAATGGGTCAGCGAACAAGGGGAGCTGGACGACCTCTACTACTACCAGATTCGCCTAGGAATAGAAAAAAGAGCCCAAGAACTGGACTATGATATCTTACGCTATTTTAATGACCATCCTTTTACATTAAGCGAGGAAGTCATCGGGATTCTCTGCATCGGAAAGTTTAGTCGAGCTCAGATTTCTGCCTTTGAAGAATACCAAAAGCCTCTTGTATTTTTAGACAGCGATACTCTTTCACTAGGACACACCTGCATTATCACGGACTTTTATACTGCCATGAAACAGGTTGTCGATTATTTCCTCAGCCAAGGGATGGACCGTATCGGGATTCTAACAGGGCTTGAGGAAACAACCGACCAAGAAGAAATCATTGAGGATAAGCGGCTGGAAAACTTCAGAAACTACAGTCAAGCGAAGGGAATCTATCATGATGAACTGGTCTTTCAAGGAAGCTTTACTGCCCAGTCTGGCTATGACTTGATGAAGGAGGCTATTCAGAGTTTGGGAGACCAACTCCCGCCAGCATTTTTCGCAGCCAGCGATAGTTTAGCTATCGGTGCCCTCCGTGCCCTCCAAGAAGCTGGAATCAGCCTGCCAGACCGCGTCAGTCTTATTTCCTTTAACGACACCAGCCTGACCAAACAGGTTTATCCTCCCCTCTCCAGCATCACCGTCTATACCGAAGAAATGGGCCGAGCAGGTATGGATATTCTTAACAAGGAAGTACTCCACGGTCGCAAAATTCCTAGCCTGACCATGCTGGGAACCAGACTGACTCTGAGAGAAAGTACAAGGAATGATTAGAATTACAAAACGACCTCTAGCAAGGCTGTTTCTCTAATAATCTCTATGATTCCGCTCCAACTCACACCTTTCGCTTATGTGCTTGGTGACTTTCTAGGTCAGCATCAACTTCAATGGTAATATTTTGAAAACCACAATCTTTGAGGAAAATTCGAATAGATTCTTTACAAGTTTCCATATGCTCCATCTCTTTTAAACAAACATGGACAATGGCATTTTTTTCCAAACCATCCATAGTCCAGAGATTAAGCTGATTGATACTAGAGACATGGTCCAATTCTGCTAAATCCGTCTTGATCTTCTGGATATCTACTCCTTCTGGCACTGCATCGAGGAATATCTTGAGCGTGCTCCAAAAACGTGGAAGGGCTTTTGACAGAATAAAGAAGGAAATAGCAAGAGACAAGAGCGGATCCAAGATATACCAATCGGTAAATCGAAGAACAATGGCCATCAGGATGACAGCCACCCAACCCAAGGTATCTTCCAGAAAGTGCAGGCTGAGAATGGATTCGTTCTTGGTTTGTCCTTTGCGAATGACGAGACTCGCTAGCACATTGATAGTAATCGCAATAATTCCTAACCAGAAAATCCCCTCATCATCGACCGATTGTGGATGAAAGATTTTCGCTATATTTTCCAAAATGACCAAAACGGACCCTGTCATAAGAATCACAGCCGTTATCATGGCCCCTAAAAGGCTAAAACGCTTGTAGCCCAAGGTATAGTGGCTGTCTTCTTCACGATTGGAGATACTTTCCAAAAAGGCTGAGATCCCAATAGCAATCGCATCTCCCAAGTCATGCACCGAGTCAGCAAGAACTGCACTGGACCCAAACACTCCACCAGCGATAAACTCGACAATGGCATAAGTCAAATTTAAGAAAAAAGCTAGCCAAACAGTATATTTTGCCTTCATATTTCTCATTCCTTTGTTATAATAGATTTATGAACATCTTGTTCATTATCATTATCCACTAAAACTCAAAGAAAGGATAGAAGCAAAAGGTCAGCTTTATTCAGTTCTGAACAATTTGCCTCAAGTGTCCATATGATTAACATTGACCGCCGTATCAGTAAAACAAAAAAAGCTATCTATCAAGCTTTTCTACAACTTTTGAATGCTAAGGGCTACGAGGCCACTACTGTTCAAGATATCATTGATCTCGCAGATGTGGGACGTTCTACCTTTTACTGTCACTATGAGAGTAAGGAACTACTTCTGGACGAGCTTTGCCGCTACCTCTTCCATCATCTCTTTGAAAGAGAGCAATCCATTTCAACCGAGGACTACCTCGCCCACCTCTTTCTCCATTTTCAGAAAAACCAAGACCATATCACCAGTCTGCTATTTTCCAAAAATGACTACTTCCTCCGTCAACTCCATAAAGAGCTGGAACACCATGTCTATTCCGTGATGGCTGATGATTTAAAAGAAGCTCACACTAATCTGCCTACTTCTTACCTCCAACACTTGGTGGTGTCCAACTTTATCGAGACATTGACCTGGTGGCTCAAAAAAGGACAAGATTTTACAGACCAGGAAGTTGTGCAGTTTTATCTAGACCTTCTCATTCCAAAAAATTGAATACAGATTAAAGCTCGGTTGCCTTATTTCTAGGCTACTGAGTTTCTTATCTTTTCAATAATCAAAAAGCCCAGACGAAATTGTCTGAGCATTCTTTTATCTAGTCGTTTAAGGAAGTTTAGTTCAGTATGTTTAAAGTCTATGCCCCATCATTTCTTCAACAAACCTTGTTCTTGTAGAAACTCCTTAGCTACTTGCTCTGCTGGCTTGCCTTCGACACCGACTTGATAGTTAAGCTGGCTCATCTGGCTTTCAGTAATTTTACCAGCCAATTTATTGAGAACTGTCTCCAACTCAGGATGTTTCTTGAGAAGAGCTTCTTTCATTAGTGGAGCCCCTTGATAAGGTGGGAAGAGTTGCTTGTCATCTTCCAAGACCTGCAAATCATAACGTGCCAATTCCGCATCAGTCGAATAAGCGTCCGTGATTTGAATATCACCTGACTGAATTGCCTGATAGCGAAGGGCTGGCTCCATGGTCGCCACATTGAGATTTAGACCATACATTGACTGCAAGCCCTTATTTCCATCTTCACGGTCATTAAACTCAAGTGTAAAGCCTGCCTTCAACTGCCCTTCCACTTTTTTCAAGTCCGAAATGGTCTTCAAGCCATATTCTTGAGCAATCTTTTTCGGAACAGCTACAGCGTAGGTATTTTGATAAGACATAGGTTTGAGATAGGCTAGATGATCCTGTTTGGCAATACCATCACGCGCCACCTGATAAACCTGCTCTGGCTCATGACCTACTTTAGGTGATGGCTGAAGCAAACTTTCAGTCACCGTACCAGTAAATTCAGGATAAATGTCAATATCGCCTTTTTTCAAAGCTTCATAGAGGAAACTTGTTTTCCCAAAATTCGGTTTAACAGTAGCAGTCATGCTGGTATTTTCTTCAATAAGGAGTTTATACATATTGGACAAAATTTCTGGTTCCGGTCCCAATTTCCCAGCAATAACCAAGTTTTCTTTCTCTTTTTGAGCCAAGAGGGCTGGACTATAAGACAAACCAAGCAATATTGTCACCAAGGTAAAACCAGAAAAAATCGTCCGCAATTTTGCCTTTTCCATCACTTTTAGTAGGAAGTTAAAGGCAATGGCAAGCACTGCAGAAGAAAGGGCCCCAATCAAAATCAGACTGGCATTATTACGGTCAATTCCCAAAAGGATAAAGGAACCCAGTCCCCCTGCACCAATCAAGGCAGCCAAGGTTGCCGTACCGATAATCAAGACAGCCGCCGTCCGAATCCCAGACATCATAACAGGCATGGCAAGTGGAATTTCAAACTTCTTGAGACGTTCCCATCTGGTCATCCCAAAGGCAATCCCGGCCTCTTGCAGACTCGGATCAATTCCCTTTAGCCCAGTGATGGTATTTTGCAAAATCGGAAAAATCGCATAAATCACTAGAGCTGTCAAAGCTGGCAAGGTTCCAATTCCCATCAAGGGGATAAAGAGTCCCAACAAGGCCAGTGACGGAATAGTCTGGAAAATCCCTGCAATCTGCAAAACCCAATCCGCCAACTTCTCATGATAGCGAAGATAAACAGCCAAGGGAATCGCGATAAAGATAGCTAGTAACAAGGTCAATAGTGACAACTGTAAATGTTGAGATAGAGCTGTCAACCAATCACTAAAACGATCCTGAAAAGTTGCAATTAAATTAGTCATGAACACTACCTCCAAACAAGTCTGCTACAAATTCTGTGGCAGGCGCTTTTAAAATGGTCTCGGGATTCGCCACCTGACGAATCTCTCCGTCCTGCAAGACAGCAATACGATCCGCCAATTTCAAAGCTTCATCCGTATCATGGGTCACAAAAATCGTTGTCATCCCAAACTCTTTATGCAATTCTTTCGTCAGAACCTGCAACTGTTTTCTCGAAATAGCATCCAAGGCTGAAAAAGGCTCATCCATGAGGAGAATCTTAGGCTGACCAATCATAGCCCGTACAATTCCAACACGCTGTTGCTCCCCACCAGATAATTCACTAGGTAAACGATGCCCATACTCAGCTACTGGTAAACCAACCTTTGCCAAAAACTCTTCTGTTTTCTGAGCAATTTTTTCCTTAGTCCATCCCTTCATCTCAGGAATCAGGGCAATATTTTCCGCGACCGTTAGATTAGGAAATAGAGCAATAGCCTGTAAAACATAACCAGTAGAAAGACGAAGTTCTCGCTCATCATAATCTTTGATGCGCTTGCCATCCATATAAATATTTCCATCAGTTGGTTCCAAAAGACGGTTAATCATCTTGATCATGGTTGTCTTACCGGACCCAGATGGACCAACTAAAACCATAAACTCGCCATTCTCAATCCGTAAATTAACATCTCTCAAGACATCTTTTTCTGTGTAACGTAAAGCTACATTTTTGTATTCAATCATTCTTTGTCCTCATTTAAAACTTCCCTCGATTGGTCAAGTCTTCTACCTTAGGCATGACTTCCTTATTGTCCCAATGCTCCACAATTTTCCCGTTTTCTAGACGGAAGATATCGTACTGGGCATAGGCAACTCAACCAATCCGATTCTGACCATAGCTAACCACATAGTTTCCTTGTCCTAAGAGTTGGAAAACAAAGTCAAAAGTGGCCTTTACTTATAAACAGCTAATTTGCACTATTTTAATCCTCATTTTCCTCCTCTTTCAGATTCGCCAAAATTCTTTCTTGAAAGGCTTCAAACTGACGAATTTCTTCCTCTGAAAATCCTTTGTAAAAGATCGTATCCAATTTCTGACTGACACGATGCCCCACTTCTTTCTGAGACTTCCCCAACTCTGTTAAAACCAAATACTTCTTACGCTTATCTTCTCCACATGGACTAATAGTTACAAGATTTTGTTCCTCAAGCTTTTTTATCATCGTCGTCAGTGTATTGTTAGCAAGCCCAGTTTCCAGAGCAATATCTGTCGCAGTTGCGCAGCCAGTTTCACTATTCCATAAAACCGCTAAAATCTTCCCCTGTTCACTCCGATAAAGAGCTTCAGGATCCCGACTTAGTAACTTTTGAAAAATCCGCCCATTCAACAAACGAATATGATGAGCTACCAAATGACTATCTTTCATGACACCTCCAATTTATTTCGATATCGAAACGAATAAAGCAATTGTAACACTCATTATTCTAACTGTCAACTATTTCGACTTAGAAATAATTTTTCCCAGTAAAAAAATCTCCCACCCAAGGTAGAAGATTCTAATCTTATAAACTTAATCCGTCATGTCCGATACCAACGTTCGATGCTCCAATGGAACACTGCACATAACTAGCAAGAAAATGAAACCTGACTGAATCCAGAAGAGGGCCAAGTCAAAGATTCCGTGTACAGCAACCACTGTAAGGAAAGACAGATAAAGACCGATAATCGGGCGTTTCCCCGACTCCTGACTCATATCCATCATCAAGCGAACAGGAGCAACAGAAGACAAAACTAATAAAATAGTCCCCACAATTCCGTAACTCAGAATCGTATCGATATATAGACTGTGAGCATGTTCATGATAAGGAGCATTTATTCTAGGATAAGAGTGCATATAGGTCAATGGCCCCTCACCCCAAAAAGGATTTTGCTTAAACAAGGCCATCCCAGCATCCCAGATAGAAATGCGTTCTTCCATAGAAGAATCTAAAGTCCCCATCCGAACTCCCAAATCACTGGAAAAGAGGAAGCTCAAGCCAATCGCAAAGACCCCAATACTAAGCCAAAAGGCCTTCCAGTTTTTAATGGTCGTAAAGAGATAGATGATTGCTCCAGCGATAATAGCAGGAAAGGCAGTTCGATTTTGAGTAAAGTTCAATCCAAAGAGATTCACAAAGCCTGCAATCACACAGAATACTTTCAACCAATTCAACTTGGTCGTTGTAAACAGATAGAAGGCAATCATGATACAGAAACAACAAATAATTCCATAATAATTAGGATTAAAGAAGGTCACTTCTGCACGATTCTGATGCCACACCTGCATATTGGGTGAAAGAAAAGCATAGTTGAATTTCTTCACAATTTGGAAATGTTCTAAACTCGCAAAAGCAGCTGACAAGACGCTACCAAACAAGACGAGCTGCAAAATCAATCGAAAGAATTTATGTGATAAAATCGACTGATAATGCAAAAAGAAAACAGTAAATAGAAAAATTCCTACCGAAGCCACAACTCCCATCCAATTTTGTGCAAAAACGGATATAACAGTACTATAGCCAAGAAAAAGAAGCAGCATCGGATGCTCCCCCATTTTCTGAAGAATACTTTTCATGTCTCCTGTGAAAATTAAACTGATAATATATAAACAGAATACAACTACAAAAAGATAAAAGGGTAAAAAGATACTCAAGATAATCCCCAATAAAATCAGCTCTTTACTAGACAACCCTTTCAGCTTTTCAATAAAGCCTATTGATTTCAAAATGAATCCTTTCTCTCCAAATCAGCTGATTCAGATAATAGTAAGCTACCCTTTATTATACCACTTTTTTAGCAATTTGAAAACAAAGGAAACGTTTCCTAGGTAAAAAAGGGAGCAAGGTAACTTCTCAAAGTAACTTCCACTCACCTGACCAAAGTGGAAATTAGTCTAAAACGGATTTTTATGGTGGAATTAAGTGTGAGACGTTTGAGTTAGAAATGAGGTCTAC
>NZ_JAIRCA020000025.1 GCF_020089495.2 Streptococcus mitis subsp. hohhotensis
ATGATTAAAACTAGTGGAACTTACCCTGACACGGATTTCCACTGGTTTTTAGAATTTTTATCAGACTAACTTCCACTTGGATTAGCGGTGGAACTTAGTTTGGGAATTTACCTAGAGATTATCACAGTAAAACCTGAAAAGAGGGCTCTATTCGAGTCCCTCTGTAAATTAATCTGCATAAATATATGTTACAAAACCTGAAGACGTAGTTGTCGGATTGAACCACCCACGATGATTTCCAAGCGTGCGATTACCAGCATAATTTGATTCTGAAACTTGGATACGTGTTGTTGATTCTACAGCAGTGACTACCGCTACGTGTCCATAGCCACCATCATTCCAACATGCAATCGCACCAACTTGAGGTGTTGAACCTGTACGGAATCCTGCAGCAGCTGCACTTGTAGCCCACTGCGCTCCATTACCCCAATAGTCTCCAGCCCAAGGTGCTAATGTTTTAACTCCCCATGTACATTCTCCAATTGGATAGCTTGAAGCATTTGTACTGTATGTTGGGCGTTGTTTTACTGTCACAGGAGTATATGTTGCTGATTCCGAAGAAGCTACAGCTTGAACCTGTGCTGCAAAAGTCGTATTTCCAGAAGCAACAACTGTTTGTTGTTGACTTACTTGTTTTGCCTTGTAAGCTGCTTCTGCCTCTGCTGCTGCTTTTGCTGCTACTTCTGCTTCTGCTTTTTTCTCTAGCAAACTTGATTTTTCATCTTCTGCTGTAGCTTTTTCAGCAGCAAGATTTAATTCTGCAGCCTTCAACTCAGCTTGTTTCGTTGTTAAAGCTTGCGCATCATCAGACAATTTCTGTTGATTTGCAATTACTGTATTAATTGCGTCATTGTTTGCCACTTGCTTCTCAGAAATTGCTTTTTTATCTGCTTTTTGTTGTTCCAACATTTTGTTGTTAGCAGATACGATTTCATTCATTGCTGCTACACGTGAAATAGCTTCTGTAATTGATTTTGAGTTTACAATCGTATTGATGTAGCTAGTTGCAGCTCCATTTGTTTGAGCACTACGAGCTTGTTTTTCCAAAGAATCATTGCGAGATACAATGTTTTTAGAAAGTTCTGTAATCTCACTCTCAAGTTTTTTGGATTCTGCTTGTAATCTATCATTTTCAGCTTGCAAGTTAGATTGCTCAGCTTGAATAGCTGATACTTGCTCCTGAATTTGGTCAACTTGTTTTTGGGCTTCTTGTTGTTGTGCTGTTAAGTTACTAATTTTATTATCTTGAGCAGCAATTTTGTCATCAGTCGTTTCTGCATGCGCAGTTGTTAAAACAGCTACTTGAGAAACCATTACTGTACTTAATAAAAGTGACGCTAAGATTTTTTTCTTCATATTACGTAGATACTCCTTCTTTTAAAGACAATACTAGTATACCAAAAAAAGGCCTAATGAATATTACGCCTTTGTTACATTTTTGTTTCTTTCTTATAGATAATATCTTTCAAAAATAAACTGAAAAATAAGCATCCACACAAGATTTAAAATCATGGATGGTACGAGGCTATAAACGATAAAAATCGGCAGACTATCTAGAGTTAAACCTACCACTAATGCAAAGAGATAAGTTCCCATATCAAATAGAAAACTCATAACAATCATAGCCAAGATTCTCGTCCAACGATTCAATAAAATAACACTATTCAATTTATGAAGAAAGGCTCCCAATAAGATAAATAAGAGAGTTGCAATCCCTATTAGATGGAAAAAGTAAACATCGTAAACCAAGCCTATCACAAAACAATAGACTAGGTAGAGATACTCTGACACTTCTATCGTCTCAAATAAGAGAAATAGAAAAAGAAAATGACTAGCCAAATGTACATGGGGGAAAAATGAGCCCAGAAGCTGGCTAATATGGGCATCAATTAGAACAAAGAAAGGAAGCAATAAAAATACTCCAACTCGCTTCAACTGTCTCATTATGAATTCCCCACTAATTCTATCACATCCACATTATGAGTATCTGCACTCAATTTAACAGTTACTTCTCGTGTCAAATAGTCTGTACTATGCGTTGTGGCAACCACTTCACCAACAGGAATATCCGCAACGTTAAAGTTTCCTAATCCACCCGTGGTCACCTTATCGCCTGTACTAATATCGCTATTGCTATTTAATTGGCTAATTTTAAGAACTTCATTTTCCTTGTCGTAGCCAACAATAATTCCATAAATTGTGGTAGTGCCGTGTTGAATTTTAACAGAAATCTTATCTGCATTTTCCGTATTTGTCAAAAGGTTGACCATAGTTGAGTTTTCCTCTACTTTTGAAACACTACCAATCAAGCCACCATTTGCAATAGCTAACATGTTCTCAGAAGCCCCTTTTGATTTGCCTACATCTAAGGTCAATTCCTGCTTCCAAGATACCGGAGAACGCATAATAACATCTGCTGCCAAAGTCTTTGTAGCTTGCAACTTGGACTTCATACCAAGCAATTGACGCAATTGTTCATTTTCTGTCTTTAAACTTTCCGCCTCATTTGATTTAACTTCTAACTGGTAAATCTGTTTCTTCAAACTTTCATTTTCATTATATGTTCGTGTCAAATGAGCCAAATCTGATTTGACAGAATCAAACCACTGAAAAGGTTTTTGCACAACCCTATCAACCAATGAGATTCCATCTCCTAATTTTGTCACAATTGTACTTGAATAAGTCGTCGCTAAGAGAGCTGACACAAGTAGAACAGCGACAAAAACAATAATGACATATTTTGATTTTTTAAAACGGTTCATATCCCTACCTTTATATCAAAAACTGTTACAGTAACTTTTTTATCAATTCCTGAAAGCTACTAAGATTTTAAGAAAAATAAACAACAACCAAGTACGAGAACAACAAGAATGGTCAGCGTATCCTTTCGAGTCCATTTCAATTGTCTGTATTGACTTCTGCCTTTTCCACCCTGATAACCACGCGCTTCCATAGCAATAGCCAAGGAATCCGCACGTTTTAAACTTGTCGCAAAAAGAGGAATCAAAATGGGAATCATAGCCTTCACCTTTTGAACAATACTTCCTTCTCCAAAATCCACTCCACGCGCTTTCTGTGCATTCATAATCCGCGTCGTATCATCCATTAATGTTGGGACAAAACGTAGACTCATGGACAGCATCAATCCAATTTCATGAACTGGAACTTTCACACGCTTTAAAGGTGATAACAAAGCTTCGACAGCTGAGGCCAAACTTAAGGGCATGGTCGTTAAGGTTAACAAAGTTGAAAAGAAAATAATTAATACAAAGCGACAAAAGATAATTCCAGCTTGTTGCAAAGCATAATCCGTAATTCTCACAAACGAAAACTCAAATAAAACATTCCCATTAGAAATGAAAAACAGTTGAAAAATAGTTGTGAAGGCAATCAAGAAAAACATAGATTTCAAGCCCTGAATAAAAAATGAAAGAGATATTCCTGACAAGGAAATAAATATCCCTATCGCTATAAAAAGAATTAGATTCGTCAAGGGATTATTAGCCCAAAAAACGATTAAAATCAGTAGCATCATAGCCAGTAATTTGCTACGTGGATCCAATCGGTGAACAATCGAATCCCCTGGGATATAACGCCCCAAAATCATACTATCCATTTAGCGACTCCTTGAACTCCTCTATCTTAATCGGTAATCGTTTAAATGATACGCCTCTATCAGCCAATCGTTTACAAAAGGCTGTAATTTTAGGTACTCCCAGCTGCACTTCTTCCATAAAGACAACATCTTGAAAGACATCACTTGGTTTACCACCCTTAACTAAACGTCCCTTTTCCATCACATAGACTTGATTTGCATATTCAGCAACATCATCCATCAAATGCGTTACCAAGACAATGGTCATCCCTGACTGGTGGAGTTTTTTGAATAAATTCATCAGCTCTTTTCTTCCCAGGGGATCTAGGCCTGCTGTGGGCTCATCCAAGACTAATATGGCTGGTTCCATGGCAAGTATGCCTGCAATGGCGACACGTCTCATTTGTCCACCTGATAGCTCAAACGGACTGCGATCAAAAAGTGATTCCTCAATTCCAACCAGAGCCAGTTTCTCACGCGCAATCTGCTCCGCATCTTCTTCAGAAACTCCAAAATTTTGTGGTCCAAAAGCAACGTCTTTCAATACTGTTTCTTCAAAAATTTGATTTTCAGCAAACTGAAATACCAAGCCAACCTGTTTTCTAATTTGACGAATATCTTTATTTTTAGAAGTCGAGGTGATTAAGGTATCAAAAACTCGTACACTCCCTTGACTTGGCACCAATAAACCATTTAAAAGTTGTAAAATAGTTGATTTACCGCTACCTGTGTGCCCAATTAAAGCCGTATAAGAACCATCTTCAATCGTCAAAGAAACATCCGACAAAGCTGTTGAAGCTAAGGGAGTCCCTTCTTGATATGTAAAACTCACATTTTCTAGAGCAATTCCCATAGCTTATCCTCTAGCTCACTTTCTGTCAAATAATTTTCAGGCAAATCATAGCCATGCTGGTTCAAAGAATTTTTTAATTGATTGGCAAAAGGATCGTCTAATCCAATTTGATCTAAATCATTTCGAGAGAAAAGATCTCTTGGACTACTAGTTGATTCAATTTCCCCTTTTTTCATGACCAACACACGATCACTCATGGCAACTTCTTCCAAATCATGTGTAATGGAAATGACCGTCATATCATAGTCTTTCCGAATTCCTTTTACTGTCTCAATCAGTTCTCTACGCCCCTCAGGATCCAACATACTCGTTGCTTCATCTAGGATTAAAATAGCTGGTCTAAGGGCTACAACACCTGCAATGGCCACACGTTGCTTTTGGCCACCTGATAGACGCGCTGGCTCTCTCTTTTTAAAGTCCAACATGCCAACCAAATCCAGAGCTTCTTCCACTCTCTTTTTCATTTCTTGACGAGAAAGACCCTGATTTTCCAAACCAAAGGCAACATCATCTTCAACAGTCGCTCCAACAAATTGATTGTCTGGATTTTGAAAAACCATACCGATTTGACGACGTATATTCCAAACATTTTCCTCAATCAAACGTTGGCCATCAATTACAATCTCTCCAGATTCTGCTTCCAGTAAGCCATCAATTAATCGAACCGTCGTTGATTTACCACTACCATTATGCCCTACAATCGAAAGCCATTCCCCACGTTTCACGTGAAACGTAATATCCTTCACATCATAGTATTCTTGACTTTCCTTATAACGAAAAGAAAGATTTTTTACATCAATTACTGATTTCATTTCGAACCAAATGTCCCTTTAAATACATAGGCACTACCCTTGAAATAGTCATAGCCAGAGTAGATAGTGAAAAACAAGGCTACATAAAGTAGAACTTGACCAATCAAAGTCCAATGTAATAGCAAGAAAATAATGGCAAACATCTGACTGAAAGTTTTAATTTTTCCAGGCATTGCCGCTGCTAAAACCGTTCCACCAGTTTCAACCAATAAAAGCCTTAAACCTGTCACAGCCAACTCTCGACAGATAATCACTGCAACAATCCAAGCCGGAGCCATACCTAACTCAATCAACATAATAAAAGCCGACATAACTAGTAACTTATCCGCCATAGGATCTGCAAATTTACCAAAATTACTGACCACATTCCATTTACGAGCTAAATATCCATCTAAATAGTCGGTAATACTGGCAACAGCAAAGATAATAGCTGCCACTATATGACTCTCTATCGAATTTCCTATCGTTAAAATAAAGATAAAAATAGGTATAAAGAGAATTCGACCTATTGTTAAGAGATTGGGAATTTGTTCTTTTTTCATTCGTTTTTCCTTAATTTTTAGTAAAGGTTACAGTGATTTGTCCAGTCTGAGCTGTTAATTTCGATAAATCAACAGTCTGATTATCTACTGTCAAAGCAACACCTTTTACAACACCTAACGTAATTGTTACAGGACTTTTAGTTGCAACTGTTGCTTCTGCACTTTTCTTCTCTGGCGATAAGGTTACACCGCCCTCAAGTTCGCTTTCTGAAACGCTGACCCAACTTGTAACATCTGAAACTGCCAATTGCAATTTAACTGTTTCCTTACTTGTCTTATAAGCGATTTCTACATGATTTCCTTCGCCTGATACACTTATAGCTGATTCTATACTAGAAGAACTGTTAGATGAACTACTACTTGAGGAGTGAGTAACAGAGCTAGTTGAACTTATTGAACTTGTTGATTGAACCACACTGTAATTAGAAAGAGAAGCTCCCTCTGGTTGAGTTTGAATATAGTTCCAAACATAATAGGTCACAAAAATTAAAATCGATAAAGCAAAAAGGATAAAATAAAATAAAGGTAAAAAGGATGTTTTTTTCTTCTTTTTCTTACTTGAACGTCTACGACCTGTCAACTCATCTTCATCAACATCTACTTCCTCATAAGTAATCATACTCCCAGAATCATAAGCATCCAAAACAATTTGATCATCTAACTCAACAGCCCATGCATATTTTTTCAAGAAAGAACGCGTGTAAAAAGGACTTGGAAGTTGATCGAAATCGTCTGCTTCCATTGCTTCCAACATATCTAACTGGATTTCTGTCTTTTTCTGCAATTCATCTAAACTCAATCCCTGATTGATTCTAGCTAATCGTAAAACCTCACCAATTGTTTTTTTCCTCATACTTGTCATCCCTTCTTTCTAGTGTCTATTATGATAGGTTACTACGATGGGAATATTGTAAAATCAACTATATCCCCTTCATCTATTAAGTGATGCCCTGCTTCAAGGACATCCTCTAAAGTAATTTCCTGTAAAATCTTTGGTAAATCAAAAATTGTCTCACCATATTCAAAAGCATCATATTGCGTTGCAATAAATTCAAGAGAGTTCATGCTACTGAAAAATTCTCCAAACATCTCTCTTTTTATAATATCTAAATGATCCTCTGTAATATCTAAATCCTTTGTAAAATTACGAATGGCCTTCCTAAGTTGATGAGATAAAGCAACTGGCTCTTTCGTATCCATTGTCAACATAACAAAATGAAAACGACTTGTTACTTCAATTTCAAGAGATAAGGAAGCATCTATTTTACCTGATTCATATAACTTTTGAAAACGATCCGAAGTCCAACCAAACATCATTGCAAACAATAATTTTAATAAAATATGATGTCGATAGCAATCCGCCTCAGCAACTTCTCGATTACCTCTAATCCCAATCGCTAGTTTAGGAGAAGATACTTCCATTCTCATACTGTCTGTTTGCTTCACATCTTGTAAAACAAGCTTTTCTCTTGCTGCTTCCTGAACATCTAAATCTTCCAGTTCTTTTCTTTCAAAATAGTCCTGTACTCTTTCCACATCAAAATTACCAACTAAAAACAGAGACATATTTACAGGTTTGTAAAACCTTGTAAAGTTTTCTTGCAAATTAGTTAGATTGATTTGGGAAATGGACTCCTCACTTCCAACAATATCAGTTGCTAAAGGTGTACCAGGATACAAATTCGCTAAGGTTGAAAAGAATAAACACGAATCTGGATCATCTTGATACATTTCTCGTTCTTGCTGAATAATATCCTGCTCTCTTAAAATGGAATCTTCAGAAAAATGTGCTGATGTTACCAATTCATCAAGTAACTCTAAATTTTCTAAAAAATGATCCGTTGCTGAAAAAAGATAACCTGTTTTTGTAAAGCTTGTAAAGGCATTACTATCTGCACCTAGACTCGTAAAAGCAGACATCAAATCGCTAGCATCTTCTCTCTCAAATAATTTATGTTCAAGAAAATGAGCAATTCCTCCAGGATATTCTTTTACATCTCCGTCAACTTCTGTGACAAGCGTATCTACCGAACCAAACTGTACAGTTACACTCCCGTAAACCTCTTTAAATTCCTTTTTAGGCAAAAGAGCAACTGTCAATCCATTTGACAAACGAGTTCGATAAACCATTTCTTTTACAGCTGGATAGTATTTTTCTTCAAAAACAACCTTTGTCATTCTATTCCTTCCATAAAGTAAATCGTCTGTAGTTTCACATTATTAGCTGCTCTACAAATAGCATCTTTGTCAACTTGCTCGAGTTTTGCAATCCAACCTTTAAAGTCTGCTGAAGATTTTCCAAGTAAGGCATTTTGATAAGCACGTTCAATCAATGAATCTTGATTATCTTGAGAAAGTAACAAAGACCGACGAATCATTTCCTTGGTCTGCTCTAGCTCAAGCTCTGTAAAATATCCTTTTTTTAAATCAATCAGTTGATTATTCATCATTTTACGAGCCTGGTTACGATTTTCTCGATTGATACCAGCATACATCCTCAAGAATCCACTAAACAAATCGAGCTGACTTGAAATAGTATAAGCCAATCCAGCATTTTCACGGACATTTGTAAATAGTTTAGAGTGAGCAAATCCACCAAGTAAACCATTCATTACAATCATGGGTAAATGTTGCTCATCACCATATTCAGAAGGGCAATGATAACCTAATTCCAAAATAGACTGTCCCACATTTTTCCGAACCATACCTTCCTGAAGGATATTGGAATAAGGTTGACAATACTGAACCTTCACATCTCCTTTTCGACCTTTAAAGCCAAACGATTCTAATACATTCTGAATTTCAACCTCATTAAAGTCACCTAGGAAAAAGAAATCTATTCGATCATTGTCCAAAAATTTTTGGAAACAAGAATAAGAACTCTGTGGAGTTTCATCTAAAATACGATTTCGTAAATCACTATATTCCAATTGAAGACGTTCATCATGAAAAAACAATTTATCCACTTCTTTATGTGCAAAATAAAAAGAATCATCCATATCAGCTGCTAAACTTGCTAGCAATTGTTTTTTCTCAATTTCAAATAAGTCCGAATCAAACCCATTATCAAATACTACGGGTGAAAAAAGAGTTTCTTTTACAAGTTCCAAAACCTGAGAAGTTAGCACATTTTTCCTACTTAAAAACTCATCACGAACATAGGTAAATGTCAATTCTACAATGTGACTTTGCCCTCTTCTGAAACAATTGGTTGACATATCTGTACCGTATAGACTGGCCAAATGTCTTCTCAAATCTTGAGAAGTGGGGTACATCTGATTAGCAGTCTCTAACATACTCGCACTCAACATGCGACCTGCAATCGTATCGAGGGATAATGGAGCGGTAAAACGCACGGCGATTTTGTTCGTTTTAAACTTTTTTGATTGGATAAAATGTGTTGAAATTCCATGCACTAACTCCATGATTTACCTCCTTATATACAGACTTCTATTATATCACGAAAACCTGAAATTTTCTTGTTCTCTGTAACACTTTTGAAATAAAAATCGCTTACATTTCTCCCTATTTCTCTCACTATTTTTAGGAAAATATGGTATAATACCAAAGATTGAGGTGAATTATGGAATACAAATTATTTGAAGAATTTATTACCCTCCAAGCACTACTCAAAGAACTTGGAATTACACATAGCGGAGGAGCTATTAAATCATTTCTCTCTGAACATTCTGTTTACTTTAATGGGGAATTAGAGAGTCGTCGTGGTAAAAAACTTCGTATTGGTGATAAAATTGACATCCCTGACATGAATATTGACATCTTGTTGACACAACCTACTTCTGAGGAGCAAGAGGAATATCAGGCTGATAAAGTTGAAAAAGAACGAATCGCTAAACTTGTCAAGGAGATGAATAAGGGAGTAAAAAAAGACAACTCTAAACCTACTTCATCGACCAAAAGCAAACAAGCTCCACGATTCCCTGGTAGATAATCATGTGGCTACAACACCTATCTCTCAAATCTTTTCGTAACTACAAAGAGACGAAAATAGACTTTAATCCTAAATTAAATGTCTTTTTAGGACGTAATGCACAAGGTAAAACAAATATGTTAGAGGCTATCTATTTTTTAGCCTTAACGCGTAGTCATCGAACTCGAACAGATAAAAATCTCATTCATTTTGATGAGGAACAACTTCATCTTTCAGGTCTCGTTCAGAAAAAAACGGGATCCATTCCTCTAGAAATAGAACTAACACAAAAAGGACGTGTAACAAAAGTTAATCACTTAAAACAGGCACGACTTTCAGATTATGTCGGACACATGAATGTTGTCTTATTTGCTCCTGAAGATTTACAACTAATTAAAGGAGCACCTTCGGTTCGACGAAAATTCATTGATATGGAACTTGGACAAATCAAGCCAATCTATTTATCTGACTTAACCAATTATAACCACATCCTAAAGCAAAGAAACACTTACCTAAAATCAGCTCAAAAAATAGATGAAACCTTCCTTTCAGTGTTGGATGATCAGCTAGTTGATTATGGATGTCGTGTAATGAATCACCGCTTAGATTTCATAAAAAAACTAGAATCATTTGGGCGTAAGAAACATTTTGAACTCTCTAATCAGATTGAAGAGTTGTCAATATTCTATCAATCTTCTGTAAAGCCAACTGACAAAGAAGACTTATCCGAATCTTTCAAAATTGCTTTAGAAAAAAGTAGATCCAGAGATTTATTTAAAAAGAATACTGGTGTCGGTCCTCATCGAGATGACATTTCTTTTTATATAAATGGGATGGATGCTAGTTTCGGAAGTCAAGGCCAACATCGTAGTCTCGTCCTTTCTATAAAATTAGCAGAAATCGAATTAATGGAAAGTATTACTACAGAATCTCCGATATTATTGCTTGACGATGTCATGAGTGAACTTGACAACACTAGACAACTAAAATTATTAGAAACGATTTCTCATTCAATCCAAACCTTTATTACAACAACAAGCTTAGATCATCTTCAAAATCCACCAAAAAATCTAAGTATTTTCACTATTCAGGATGGTAAAGTTTCTGTAAACAAAAATTGACAGCATTGTAAAAGAACTCCTGTTTTCACGGGAGTTCTTTTCATTGTTTTTACATAGAATAATTTGGTGCCTCATTAGTAATTTGTACATCATGAGGATGGCTTTCTTTCAAACCAGCACCAGACATTTCAATAAATTGAGCATTATCGTGTAGTTCTTTAATGTTAGCTGCACCACAGTAACCCATACCAGAGCGAATACCGCCAATCATTTGGAAAACAATATCAGCTGCAGCTCCTTTATAAGCAACACGACCTTCAATTCCTTCTGGAACGAGCTTGTTTGCTTCATTGACAGAACCTTGGAAGTAACGATCGCTTGAACCTTTCTTCATAGCAGCAATTGATCCCATACCACGGTAAGTCTTAAACTTACGTCCTTGGAAGATTTCAGTTTCGCCTGGAGCTTCATCAGTTCCAGCAAACATTGATCCAAGCATAACTGCATTTCCACCTGCAGCAAGGGCTTTTACAATATCTCCAGAATACTTGATTCCACCGTCAGCAATGATCGTTTTACCATATTCACGCGCAACAGCTGCAGCATCGTAGATAGCTGTTACTTGTGGAACACCAACACCAGCAATCACACGAGTAGTACAGATAGAACCTGGTCCAATACCAACCTTGACAACGTCTACACCTGCCTCATAAAGGGCACGTGCTCCCTCAGCAGTAGCAATATTTCCAGCAATCAAAGTACGATCTGGGAAGTGAGCACGAATCTCAGCAATTTTACGCAAGACACCTGCAGAATGACCATGTGCAGTATCAATAACAATCGCATCCGCTCCTGCCTCAAAAAGAGCCTCTGCACGTTCAAATGTATCTGAAGTAACACCTACTGCACCTGCAACTAGAAGACGACCAAACTCATCTTTAGCGGCATTTGGAAACTCAATAACTTTTTCAATATCTTTGATAGTAATCAAGCCAGAAAGGCGACCTTCTTCATCTACCAAAGGAAGCTTTTCAATACGGTGTTCCTGAAGAATACTCTCAGCTGTTGCAAGATCTGTACCCACAGGAGCAGTAACAAGATTTTCACTAGTCATATGGTTTGAGATTGGTTGGTTATAATCTGAAATAAAACGAAGATCTCGGTTTGTCAAAATACCAACCAATTTACGATTTTCAAGTGTTTCAACCACTGGAACACCACTGATGCGGTAACGACCCATAAGCTCATCTGCTTCAGCAATTGTATGTTCAGGTGTCAAGAAGAACGGATCAATAATAACTCCATTTTCAGAACGTTTTACCTTACGAACCTCGTCTGCTTGTTGAGCAATTGACATGTTTTTATGGATAACTCCGAGACCGCCTGCACGAGCAATAGCAATGGCCATTTGACTCTCTGTAACTGTGTCCATGGCAGCGGTAATAATTGGGATATTTAAAGTCAGATTATCTGCCAGTTTAGTTGTTAAATCTGCATCGTTAGGCAACACATGACTTTCAGCTGGAATAAGCAATACATCATCAAAGGTAAAACCTTTTTTCAAAAATTTAGTGTCCCAATTAGACATTCGAAGTTTCCTCTTTTCTTTCTTTTTGAGCTTGACTCTTTTTATATTGTATCTATCATACCATTCTATAAAAATTTGTCAAATGTTACAGGGGTAAATAAAAAACTATCTTTTCTTTGAGATAGAAATGATAGTTTCTTGTAAAATAAACTTAGTAAAAGTAATGAAGTCCCATTACTCCTTTAACCTCAGATAGGGTTTGACCTGCAACTTCACGCGCTCTTTCACTACCTTTTTGAAGCATATTATAAACTTCTCCCATATCCTTAGCAAATTCGATACGGCGCTCACGAATAGGACCCAGTTCACGTTCTAATATTTCAAGTAGATAACGCTTGGTCTTTACATCACCAAGACCACCTCGTTGATAATGTTCTTTCATGTCAGCAATTTCTTGAGCATCTTCTGGACGACCAAAAACATCTAGATAATGGAAAACCATATTTCCTTCAATTTTACCTGGATCCTCAACGCGGATATGATCTGGATCTGTATACATACTCATCACTTTTTTACGCAAAGTATCCGCATCATCAGCTAAATAAATACCGTTATTGAGTGATTTAGACATTTTAGCATTTCCATCTAAACCAGGCAAACGCCCTGCTCTCTCATTTTCTGGATAAATACCTTCTGGTTCCACCAAAACATCACAGTTATATGCATTGTTAAAAGAACGAACAATCTCACGAGTTTGCTCAATCATTGGTTTTTGGTCTGTCCCAACAGGAACATAGTTAGCCTTGAAAGCTGTAATGTCAGCTGCTTGAGCTATTGGATAGACCAAGAATCCTGTCGGAATGCTTTCTCCAAATCCTTTCTGAGCAATTTCTGTCTTGACAGTTGGATTACGCTCCAGACGTGCTAATGAAACCAGATTCATATAATACATAGACAACTCAGCCAACTCTGGAATCTGGCTTTGAATAAAAATAGTTGACTTACTTGGATTCAATCCAACTGCAAGGTAATCCAAAGCCACATTTCCGATAGACTCTACAATGGTTTGAGGATCTTTGGCATGATCTGTCAAGGCTTGTTGGTCAGCCAAGAACACAAACATATCATACTTATCCTCTTCCTGTAATAATACTCGATTTTTGAGACTTCCAACATAATGTCCAATATGCAATTTTCCTGTTGGACGGTCTCCTGTTAAAATAATGGGTTTAGTCATTTTATTCTCCTTCGATATGGTCCCTTCAATTATAGCATTTTTTTAATGAAATAACCGCAATTTATCAAAATAAATCAACCTTGCTATTTACGGATTTGTGTAAAGTGTGCTGTAAATTTAATTTACACAAAATTGACAGATAAAAATTTGAATATTTCCGTATTTTCTAGTAGAATAAATATATTACACATATAGGAGAAAAACATTGCTTACAGTATCTGATGTTTCACTACGTTTTAGTGATCGCAAACTTTTTGATGATGTCAATATCAAATTTACAGAAGGAAATACTTATGGATTAATCGGTGCTAATGGTGCCGGAAAATCAACCTTTTTAAAAATTTTAGCTGGAGATATCGAACCTACTACTGGTCACATCTCTCTTGGTCCAGATGAACGTCTCTCTGTTCTTCGTCAAAATCACTTTGACTATGAAGATGAACGTGCCATTGATGTTGTTATCATGGGAAATGAAAAACTTTATAGCATCATGAAAGAGAAAGATGCCATCTACATGAAGGAAGATTTCTCAGATGAGGATGGAGTGCGTGCTGCCGAACTTGAAGGAGAGTTTGCCGAGCTTGGAGGATGGGAAGCAGAAAGTGAAGCCTCTCAACTACTTCAAAATCTAAACATTCCAGAAGAATTACACTACCAAAACATGAGCGAATTGGCCAATGGTGAAAAAGTAAAAGTTCTCCTTGCTAAAGCACTTTTTGGTAAACCTGATGTGCTTCTCTTGGACGAACCTACCAACGGTTTAGACATCCAATCTATTACTTGGTTAGAAGACTTCTTGATTGACTTTGATAACACCGTTATCGTAGTATCCCACGACCGTCACTTCTTAAACAAAGTATGTACTCACATGGCCGACCTTGACTTTGGAAAAATCAAACTCTATGTCGGAAACTACGACTTCTGGAAGGAATCTTCTGAACTCGCTGCTAAATTGCTAGCAGACCGTAATGCTAAAGCAGAAGAAAAAATTAAGCAATTACAAGAGTTCGTTGCTCGTTTCTCTGCTAATGCTTCTAAGTCAAGACAGGCAACATCACGTAAGAAAATGCTTGATAAGATTGAGCTAGAAGAGATTGTACCATCTAGTCGTAAATATCCATTTATCAACTTTAAAGCAGAGCGTGAGATCGGTAATGATCTCTTGACAGTAGAAAATCTAACTGTAAAGATTGATGGTGAGACTATTTTAGATAATATCAGCTTTATCTTGCGTCCAGGTGATAAGACAGCGCTTATTGGACAAAATGACATCCAAACGACTGCATTAATTCGTGCAATCATGGGGGATATTGACTATGAAGGAACTGTCAAGTGGGGAGTAACTACTAGCCGTTCTTACTTGCCAAAAGATAACTCGGCCGATTTTGCAGGGGGAGAGTCAATCCTTGACTGGTTGCGTCAATTCGCAAGTAAAGAAGAAGATGACAATACTTTCCTACGTGGCTTCCTCGGCCGTATGCTCTTCTCTGGAGATGAGGTTAACAAACCTGTAAACGTCTTGTCAGGGGGAGAAAAAGTCCGCGTCATGCTTTCAAAACTTATGCTCTTGAAATCAAATGTCCTTGTACTTGATGATCCAACCAATCACTTGGACTTGGAATCTATCTCAAGCTTGAATGATGGATTGAAAAACTTTAAAGAATCAATCATCTTTGCCAGCCATGATCACGAGTTTATTCAAACTCTAGCTAACCATATCATTGTCTTATCTAAAAATGGCGTCATTGACCGTATCGATGAAACCTATGATGAATTCCTAGAGAATGCAGAAGTACAAGCAAAAGTTAAAGAACTTTGGAAAGACTAAATAAAACTTCAAAACTCAGTTGGGTTAACCAGCTGAGTTTTCTAACATTTTATGAGGTAACATGAAATTATTTTTTAAAACATATTGGACCTATTTTGTTTCTTTCATCATTCCCATAATCATTATGATAGGAGTATATCTATCTCAAGGTATCTACTGTAATAGCGATACATCTCCACTATTAGGAGATGGGTTTCATCAATACGTTATTTTTGATGTAGCTTTACGAAATATCCTATATGGAAATGGTAGTCTATTTTACACCTTTACAAGTGGCCTCGGATTAAATTTCTATGCCCTATCTAGTTATTATTTGGGTAGTTTCCTTTCACCACTAGTTTACTTTTTTAATCTGTCGAATATGCCAGATTATGTCTATCTGACAACTCTCTTAAAATTTGGATTGATTGGACTGTCAACTTACTTTAGTTTAAATAAATTATTTCAATCGATTCCTAAGCCTTTAAAACTAGCTTTATCTACTTCCTATGCTCTGATGAGTTTCACTGTCAGTCAATTAGAGATAAAAACCTGGCTAGATGTTTTTATCTTGATTCCTTTAATTATAACTGGTTTACATCTACTTATCACTGAAAAGAAATTCATATTGTACTTTACAAGTCTGTCAATATTATTTATACAAAACTATTATTTTGGATATATGACAGCATTATTTCTTATTTTCTGGTATCTCTGTCAAATTTCTTGGGATTTTAAGACTCGAAAATCATCTGTTCTTGATTTCATAATCACCTCCGTTTTAGCTGGTATGGCTAGTTTGATTCTGACTCTTCCTACTCTGTTTGATTTACAGACACATGGGGAAAAATTAACTGAAATTACAAAGTTTCAAACTGAAAGTAGCTGGTATCTTGATCTCTTTGCTAAACAATTCATCGGTTCCTTTGACACAACAAAGTATGGGGCCATCCCAATGATTTTTGTTGGACTACTTCCCTTTATTTTGACTATTTTATTTTTTACGATGAAATCTATTAAGTTTCACGTGAAACTTATCTATACAATCTTCTTTGCATTTCTAATTGCTAGCTTTTATATAGAAGCTCTTGATTTATTTTGGCAAGGCATGCATACTCCAAACATGTTTTTACATCGCTATGCTTGGATTTTCTCTACCTTGTTAATTTACACAGCAGCAGAAGTCTTAAAGCGTCTGAAAGAACTTAAAGTCTGGAATTTTTTAGTTTCGCTTTTTCTTATAGTAACAGGATTTTTAGCTACCATCTATCTAAAATCACATTATTCTTTTTTAACAGATTTGAATATTCTGCTTACTCTTGAATTTTTGGTTGTCTATTCGCTTTTACTCCTTGCAGTTATCAAAAAGTTTATCTCTGTAAATCTATTTGCCATTCTAATTTCTTTATTTATAATGGTTGAAATAAGTTTAAATGCTTCATCTCAAATAGACGGAATTGCTAAAGAATGGGGTTTTGCTTCTCGAAGTTCATATAATCGAGATATCCCAGCTATGGAATCTTTCTCAACATATATTGGAAATTCATTTACTCGTACTGAAAAACTACACACTCAGACAGGAAATGACAGTATGAAATTCAACTACAATGGAATCTCTCAATTTTCATCTGTTCGAAATCGTTCAGCAAGCTCTACTTTGGATAAACTTGGGTTTAAATCCTCTGGGACTAATCTCAATCTCCGCTATGCCAATAATAGTATTTTGGCTGATAGTTTATTTGGCATCCAGTACAATATCTCAGAAACCCCTATTGATAAGTATGGTTCCCAAGTTGTATATCAAAAAGATAATCTTACCCTATATGAAAATCAATTCTCTCTTCCGATTGCATTTGCTAGTCAATCTGTTTACAATGATGTCAAGTTCAATGAACACACTTTGGATAATCAGGCCTCGTTTTTAAATCAACTTGCTAACGTCAATTTTGATTATTTTTCTCCAATACCCTATGAAAAAACAGAGAATACTGATGATTTGATTAGTGTTACAAGCTCTTCAAATGAGGATGCAGCAATCCAGTATCAAATTGAAGTGCCAGAAAACAGCCAAGTTTATCTTTCTTTCACAAACCTTCACTTTTCTAATGACAAACAAAAAAAGGTTGACATCCTTGTCAATGGGAAAAAGAAAACTTTTACAACTGATAATGCATTCTCCTTCTTTAATCTAGACTATACAAAAGAGAAAAAGACTTTCAATATCAATGTTAGTTTCCCTGGAAATTCACAAGTATCATTTGAATCTCCTACCTTCTATCGTTTAGATACCAAAACTTTTACCGAGGCAATTCAAAAAATTAAAGAACAACCTGTCACAGTATCAACTTCTAAAAACAAGGTCTTTGCTACATATGATATCAAACAAGATACGTCGATTTTCTTCACCATTCCTTATGACAAAGGTTGGTCTGCCTACCAAGATGGGAAGAAAATAGAAATTAAACAAGCTCAAACTGGTTTTATAAAAGTTGACATTCCTAAGGGAAAAGGAACTATTACACTTTCCTTTATTCCCAATGGGTTTGTTGTTGGAGCAATCTGTTCCTTTACTTCTCTTTTACTATTTGGAATCTATAATCACAAACGAAAGTCATCTAAGACATAAAAAAATCGACCAGTTGGTCGATTTTTTTAATCTTCTTCCATTTTCTTAGGTCGATAGGCTAGCATACCTAAACCAGTAAATAGGGCTAATATCACAGCAAGGAAAATGACTTGATGATGAATATTTCCTGTCATAGAAATTGTTTGTCGTAATCCAGAAACCGAATAACTCATTGGTAACCAAGGATTAATAGCTCTAAAGAAATTATTTGTCAAAGCAAGTGGATAGGTACCTGCACTTGATGCTAACTGTAATAAAAGCAAAATAAGAGAAAAGAAAGCTCCTATACGGCTATTCCATGTTGTTAAAGCGGTTACCATGGACATGAATACTAAACTTGTTAGGATAATGAGAATAAATGTTCTCATTTCATGATTAGCAGTTAAACCAATAAGATGAACTCCTCCATATACCAAAATTCCTGCTAAAACAGCTATAATACCATTTATTTCAGCTCGAGATTTCAACCAAGCCCAACGACTCTCTGGATGACGTCCTGAAGGCAACTTCGCAAAGATCATATTCGTTGATATTGCTGCAACAAAGAGAGCAACTGATATCATATAAGGAGCCATTGCGATTCCATTTACAGGAACTTGGTCATTGTCTGTTTTGGAAAGATTGAGTGGATTTGACAAAATCTCTGCATTTTTAGATTCCGTTGATGCTGATTTAAGTTGATCACTAGCATTACTTAGTCCTTGTCCTAAAGAAACAACTCCTGTCTGTAAACCTTCCAATCCAGAAGTTAACTTTGTTCCACCTTCTGCTAGTTTCCCAGCTCCAGCTGCCAATTTATTAGCTCCACTTTCTAATTGAGAAGCACCTGAAATTAACTGACTGGATTTGTCAGCTAGTTGGCTAGAGCCTGACTGCAATTTATCAACTCCTGCTATCAATTCTTGACTCTTTTGATTCAATTGGTTAGAGCCAGTTGATAATTTTTCAATACCAGACACTAATTCTGGAGTTTTTTCAACTAATTGACCAACTCCTGCTGTCAAGTTAGAAGATTTTTGTGTCAAGGTAGTTGATCCTGAAACTAATTTGCTCAAACTACCTGTCAAGGTGGAATTCATTTCACTTAGTTGACTTGCGCCTTGAGAAACTTTATCAACACCTACAGTATATGCATTTATCCCCGATGTAATTGACTGACTAGCAGGAACTAATTTGCTAGTAACAGCTCCTTGTATCTCTGTTAATCCACTTGACAATCCTGTCAAAGAAGTAGAAGCAATAGGTAATACTTGATTAGCTTGATTTTTTAATGTCGAAAGATTAGAATATTGATTTTGTAAGTTTTCTAAACTTCTCTGTAAACCTTGTACTAAAGCTACAATTGACTGAGCCGATTGAATACTATCAGTTGAATTTTGAGATACAGAAGCGCTTATCTCAGCTTGTTGCTCACTTGTCAATGATTGATAAGCTGCTGTCGATTGAATATTAGCTAATGTAGTCGCTTTATCAGACTGCGCACGTGCTAACATTTGATTAGAAAGAGATACTATACTTGATAAAACAGAATCTAATTGTTTTGTATCTCCAACATCAATATTTTGAATAACTTGATTTAACTGATTTAGACCAGAAGATAATTGATTAATTTGATCTTTTTTCCCAGACGAAGTATCTAACTTGCTAGAAAGTTGTTGAATACCTTCACTTAATTGCTCCATACCCATTCGAAGTGTAGCTGATTGATTAGATAACTGATTAGCACCTGTTGCAAGACTTCCCACTCCGTTTGTATAAACACTAACACCAGATGAAAATTGATTAAGACCAGCATTAAGCTGAGAAACACCGCCAGTATAGGATTCTACACCAGTATATAACTGATTGATTCCCCTTACTAATTCAGGACTTTTAGAAGATAATTGACCTAATCCGTTATCTAATTGACTCACTGCACCAGTATATGTAACTAAACCACTATTAAAATTTCCTAAGCCAAGATGAAGTTGTTCGACACCAGAAACATAAGCAGATAATCCTTTAGTAAACTGCTCCGTTCCATTTGAAAATGTTAAACTTGAAGCTGCTAAAGAGTGTAGGTTGGTAGTTAATGTTTGACTTCCTGCCACTAACTGATTCGCTCCATCAGTTAATTTTTTACTACCAGAAGCTGCTTGACTCATACCATCCTTTAAATCGACCATTTTGTTAAATAAGGCTTTAGTATAGGTCTCAGTTACATTGGTAGAAACATTCTGCTTTAATTGTGTCATAGCAGAATCACTCATCTTGCTGGCAATAAAGCTATGACCACTTGAAGTCTGATAATCGATTTGCATTTGCTCTGGATGATCCGTTAAAATAGAAGCTGCTTTTTCAGATAAATCACTTGGTAAAGTCACTACCATATAGTAATCGCCATCTTCCAATCCCTTCTTTCCTTCATCTTCATCCACGAAATGAAAATCCAAGGTTTTATTTTCTTTTAAATTGGACACCATGTCTTTTCCTATAGACATGCTATTACCATTATAGGAAGCCTCTTTATCATTATTGACAACAGCCACAGGTAAGTCAGACAATTGACCATATGGATCCCACATTGAGGACAAAAATATGATATTGTACAGAGCTGGAATAAGAGAAATCCCTATCATGACAATAATAAAGGTTGGTTTTTTAAAAATTGCTTTCCATTCTTTAAACATAGTTTCTCCTTTTTTAAACATATTGTCTAAAATTTTGATATAATAGATTATACAATAAAAAATCTAAATTACAAGATAAAAAATCCATTTTTAGACATATAGTCTAATTTGTTTACAAGGAGGAAATATGAAAGAAAGTAACAAACGCTTAAAAACAAAGCGAACTATTGAAAATGCTATGGTACAATTACTGATTGAACAGCCATTTGATCAAATTTCTACTGTCAAGTTAGCAGAAAAAGCCGGAATTAGTCGTTCCAGCTTCTATACTCACTATAAGGATAAGTATGATATGATTGAGCACTATCAAAGCAAGCTATTTCATACATTTGAATATATTTTTCAAAAACATGCTCATCACAAAAGAGATGCTATTTTAGAAGTATTTGAATATCTAGAGTCAGAACCACTTCTGGCTGCCCTTCTTTCTGAAAATGGGACCAAAGAAATCCAAAATTTCTTAAGAAATAAACTTCATATCATGCTCAGTACAGATTTACAAAAGCAATTTATGCAACTGAATTTCAATACCACTGAATTAGAATATAGTAGCATCTATCTAACTCATGCACTTTTTGGTGTCTGTCAAACTTGGATTGCACATGGAAAAAAAGAAAGTCCTCAAGAAATAACAGATTTCCTTATGAAGATGCTTGGTGATACAAATTGATACAAAAAGAGGAACACAGCTGTGTTCCCTTTTATCTGGCTCTATAATATTTGTAGTGGGTAAATCCCCTATGGATATTATGGAGCCGATTTTGTTGTAGAAAAAAAGTCCCATAAGATCTATAATGAAAAGCGACCAAACCATCATTAGAAAGAATCATATGGAACAATTACATTTTATCACAAAACTACTCGATATTAAAGACCCTAATATC
>NZ_JAIRCA020000026.1:0-7256 GCF_020089495.2 Streptococcus mitis subsp. hohhotensis
GTGATAATGTAGTTAAGAAGACAACAACTTACGCGGTCAATGTAAGTACAGGTCACCTTACTCCAACAGAGAAAAAGGAAGTGTTCAAGAAAGATGGTGCCAAATCAACAGTTGTCGTTACATCGATAGAGCCAAGCGTTCGTTATGAGAAAGACGCTACGAGAGCTAAAGGAGGAGCACAAGTTACAGTAGCTGGTACTCCAGGAACTAGAACAGTCACTACCACATATACTGTTAATCCGACAGATGGTAGCCTTATTCCACATGAAGGAAAACCAGTTATCAAATCGTCAACTCCTACAGTGATCAAAGTCCCAGCTAAAGATGAGGTTGAATACCTCAAAGAAGGCGATGATGTTGTTAAGAAGACAACCAGCTACCAAGTTAATGCAAGTACAGGTGGCCTGACTCCAACAGAGACAACAGAAATCTTCAAGAGAAACGTCGCTAAATCAACAGTTGTGGTTACACCACTTGAGCCAAGTATCCGTTATGAAAAAGACGCTACGAGAGCTAAAGGCGGAAAAAATGTAACAACAGCTGGTACTTCAGGCACTAGAACAGTAACTACCACCTACACGGTTAATCTTACAGATGGTAGCCTTATTCCACATGAAGGAAAACCAGTTATCAAATCGTCAACTACTACAGTGGTCAAGGTCCCAGCCAAAGACAAAGTCGTAGAAACCCCGATTGAACCAGAAGTGGAATACATTAAAGATGTTGAAAAAGACTTCGGTACACCAGCTCAGCATACTGAGGGTGAAAAAGGTAAAATAATTACTACAACCACTTACGATGTAGATCCAAAGGACGGTCATATCACAGAACACGTTGGTAATCCAGTCGTCATCCCAGCAGGTAAGACAATCGTTAAAGTTGGTGCGAAAACTAAGGTTGAACAATCTAAAGATCCTGAAGGTCGTGATGTGATTGATACCACTACCTATGAAGTTGATCCACAAACAGGTAAGGTAACTCCGACAACGACTACAACGTATGGACCAATAAGTAAGAAAGGTGAACCAGAAGTTCAAACAGAAATCCCAGAATACACAAATCCAATCTCGTCAAATGGAGTGGATGGAAACGGAAACTTCATAGATCCGCCAACAGTTGAATTACCAAAATTTAAGGGTGGAGTGAATGGTGAACTACCTGGTTCAATTACTTTACCAGAATTAACTATTGAGGTTCACTGGATTGATGAAGACGGAAATATATTGAAATCATCCGTTAAGACAGGTAATGAAAAGGATGCTGAACATGGATCAATTCCAGGATATGAATTTGTACGAACTGTGATTGCTGAAAATGAACCAGTACTTACCCACATTTTCAGCAAAGTAAGTGGAAGTACACATTCAAATCCAGCAACTCCACCTAAGGTAACAATTTTTGAAAATGGTGTATTACCGGATTCAATTGAATTGCCAGAGCAAATGATTGAGATTCACTGGATTGATGAAAATGGAAATGGATTGAAATTATCTGTTAAGACAGGTAATGAAAAGAATGCTGAACATGGATCAATTCCAGGATATGAATTTGTACGAACTGTGATTGCTGAAAATGACCCAGTACTTACTCACATTTTCAGAAAAGTAAGTGGAAGTACAAATCCAAATACAATTCCAGTTGCACCAGTGACACCTGATACGAATGGAGGTTCTGGTCAAGATACACCTGCACCAGCTACTCCAACTCCAAATGCAGTTACTCCGAATACAGATCAGGTAGATACTAAGACTACTGTTGATAACGGAGCTAAGTCAAATAATTCTCAAACTGTATTACCGAATACAGGAACAGAATCAAATGTGACTCTTGCATCTCTAGGACTTCTTGGTATGCTAGGCGGTCTCGGACTTGCTTTTGGAAAGAAAAAGAAGACTAAAGTAAAAATGTAGTTAAAATCTGAACTGTTCATTGTTAAGTGGACAATAAATGTAAAAAATCAAGAAACGGCCTTGTTCCTCATTTCAAGAGGTACAAGGCTGTTGTTGTATTCTAGCTTCAATCTGCGATACTCATTTGAAATCAAGGTTCCCCTTTTGTTGATAGACTATTCAAGAAATATTGTTGTATAAGTATATGCTTTAAAATTATAGGTGAAAGGAACCAATGATAGGATTTTTAATTAAAACTATTATATATTTGTTTTTTAAGGAAGAAATTTATTTTTTTGATTTTGTAATAATATAAAGTTATATTTATAGGATATATCTGAAGAAGATTTTAAAATTAAGGATGGGATATTTATCGTTATGCAGAGTTGTTTTTAATTATTATATATTTGCTGATTGCGCTTTCTTTGGATTGCTTGCATTTACACCATTTTAATTGACTAAATATATTGAAAGTGGTATAATCTAGCTGTCAAAACTGTGATGTGAAATGTCCATCATAGTGGTTTTTATTGTTTTATTCCCAGAGGGAATATTGCTTTTAATTTGATTTTGTATTTTAACATAAGGAGGAACAATGGAAAATAAATCAAATTCACTCAATAGAATCAAGCGCCAGCAACGTGAAAAAGTTTTGCGCTTTTCTATTCGTAAGTATAGTTTCGGTGCTGCTTCAGTTGCTGTTGCAGCGCTGATGTTTTTAGGTGCCCGCGTTGCGAGTGCGGATAGTGTAGTTGACAAGACTTCACAACTTAATGCGGGTGTAGTAAACCCTAAAGGTGAGGCCGAATTGCCTAAAGAGAGTCCAGAATCTACTGCAAACAAAGTAGATGAAGGACATAAATCTCCAGAAAATCAATCGCCTGCAGTTCCTGTAAATAACGCGCCTACAGTTGATAAAGCCAAGTTAAGAAAAGTAGTTGAAGAATTAAATGCTCTTCTTTCAACTAAATTAAACCTTGACGAGTCAGTAGTATCACCTATTAAAGACAGACTTCAAAAAGGGAAAGAATCCCTAGAAAGTTCTGAGCTAGCTCAAAAGGATATTGATGAGCTTGCGGAACTCTTGTCTAAAGATGTGACAGTCGTATCAGCTGCTAAGGAATCAACTGAGGTTCAAGTAGATAAAAAAGTTGATAAACAAGTAGATAAAACTGAAAAGCAAGCTGATAACCTAGCCAACCAATCTTCTCCTGAAGTAAGCGTAAGCGAAGAGAGCCAAACTGTATCAGCTAAAAAAGATGCTTTGAAAGTATCTGTAGATCAATTGAAGGCAGCAGTTTTGGAATTGCCTGAGCGTGAGACTAGCAAAGAAGTTCTTGAAAAAGCCAATGAACTATTGGGCTTAGCTCAAGGTGTTCTTGAAAATACAACAGTTTCTCTGAACGATGTTGAAGAAATGAACAAACGTGTGAAGAGAATGTTTAACTCTGTTAAAAACGCTACAACACGTTTGACTTCAGGTGCTCGTGACCCACGTAATGGCAAGAGCATGGGTCAAGGGACAGGTGGAAGAGCTGCAACGGTATCTTCACAATGGACTAAACAGGATAACTTGTTAATCTATCAACGATTCCGTGCAACTGATGGTAATGGAAACATTAGGAATGACGATAGACAATTCACAGAGAATAAAGTGGATATGACAGCTCGAACTCAGATGATTGATGGGCAGAAATATCTGGTTTACGATGTCTTCTTTAATAACGATGGGCGCTCAATGGTTGGATTGAGTAAACAACAACTATATAATGTTCTTTTACCTTCAAAAATTATAGATTTGAACTCTGATGGATCTTATAAGTCAGATGATATACGAGACTTGTACTTTGAAAGCTATCGTAGAAATAATCCAAATGAAGGTGGGACTCTTTCTCAAAATCCTGATAAATTCAGATATGAATCAACTCAACAGTTTCACTTTTTAAATGATCGTGATCAATCTAAAGGTGCACTAACATACCTTGTCAATGTAGGTGTTCGTCAGAGTAGTGATTCATTTAATAAAGATTTGAATCAGTATTTTAAAAACAATAGAAGTGATCAATTTTTAAAAGAGGCATCGACATTAGATGGAGTGCACAAGAGGTGGAGTTATGGTATAGGGGTGAGAACCAATGATGCAACAGCTGCTGTACATATGCATTTTAAATTAAAATTAAGACCAGGTGTAACTGATGAACAAATTCAAAAAGCATTTACTCTAGCTATTGCAGGTACTTATGGACCGACAACAAAACAATCGTATGTTTTTGGATCAGGAAAAAATGATAAAGAAAATGTAGAACCGACTGTTAAACAAAGTACAAAATACCCTATTATCGGTAAAGAGGTTACAAAGAAAGTCGATGAACCTCTTGGAAATTTAAATAAACCAGTAGAAATTGGTTTTGTAGCGCGTAAGGATGGAAGTACAAGTTTTCCTAACAACACGTCTTGGAGTTGGCCAAATGGACAACCAAGTACTGGTACAGCAGGAGTATTCCAGCGTCAAGTAAAAGCTACCTACAGCGACAATTCTTCAAATACTGCTACTGCTACATTAAAGGTTATTCCAAATCAACCTACTATTGATCAAAGCTCTGTAAATGAAAAAGCAGGGAAGACTGGGCAAAAGGTTACTGTAAATGTCGGAAACGGAGTACCGAACAATTCTAAAGTTAATATTTATGATGGTGATAAAATTATTGGAACTGGAACAACTAATGGAGGCACTGCGACAGTCACAATTACAGGAGCTCTACCAGAAAAGCCAATTACAGCTGAAACAGTTGTGAATAATGGTGGAACAGTAACTTCTGAACGTAGTAATCCTGTAAAACCAACTCCTGAACGAGATACCCAAAAACCTACATTAGAAATTTCACAAAAAAGCCAAACAGTAGAAGAAGGTAAAACAGTAACCTTCACAATAACAGCAAAAGATGATAAAAGTGTTACTATCGATCCTGATGATTTCCTTAAAAAATATGGTGATAGACTTCTTTCTCGTCAAGCAACAAATAAAAATGTAAGAATTACTAAAACTGAAAAAGTAATTGAAATTACTATTACAACTAAGAAAGAAGACGTTGGTGGACCACATGAGATTACTTTCGGAGCTCATGATGATGCAGGTAATAAAGCTGACCCTGTAAAATTTACTTTCAATGTAACACCACGTGATAACCAAAAACCAATCGTTGAAGTTGGCGGAATTCGTTTAACAGAGAATGAACCACAATCTGCTCAGTTTTATGTTTATCGTGGAGCTACATTTAATCCAACTGTGAAAGCCTGGGATAATTCAGGTAACATTACTTCTATGAGTGTTGAGAACTTACCAAATGGATCTAAAGCTCAAACTTATACACCTCAAACCGGAAAAGATGGAAGTACGGAAGATAAAAAATACACTACGAACCTATCTACAGGAACAGTAGCTGATACACAGACACTAGGAGATCACGTAGCTAAGTTCAAAATTTCTGATGGTGTAAATAGTGCTACCTATCTGATGAAGTATAAAGTTGTCGATGTTGTTGTGGAAAACACACCTAAGACAGTCGAATTAAACAGCAAGTCAGGTGATCCAAATGAATACCTAAATACAGCCGGTAAGCAAGACAAGTCAGGTAAACCAGTTGTAGAATCGCAAGCAGATGTCCACTTCCCAGGAGGAATGAAATTCCGTTGGGACAATGCTAACGGATCAGATACGAATATAACTTTATCTAAAGTAGGAACACAAACTCATAAGGCGATTGCGGTGTTCCCTAAAAATCCAAGTAAGCGTGGTAGTGTCCAAGTATTTGCACCAGAAAAAGCTGAGAGAAATGTTGTTTTCAATGTAGTGGATAATGAAAAACCAAAAGCAAGTCTAAATGGAAAAGAGTTATCAGAAACTGCTAATGAACCAATCTTTACAGTTTATCGTGGAGCTACATTTAACCCAGAGCTAAAAGTATCGGATAACTCTGGTGTGATTTCTAAAGTAGAAGTTAAGGGAGGACTTCCAAAAGGAGTGACTCCAGATCCAGGAGTAACTCCATCTACATTTACAGCTCAAACAGGTAAAGATGGAAGTTCAGAGGATAAGAAATATAAAACTCGCTTATCTTCAGGAACTGTATTGGATACTGAAACTTTAGGAGTACATGAATCAACTATTCACGTAGAAGGAAGTAATCCTTCAGATAGCCGTGATTTCAAATTCAAGTACCGCGTAGTTGATATTGAAACGAAAAATGTTGATAAAAATAGTATCGCAAAAGTACCAGTTGCTTCAACATTAAATAAAGATAATAGTTCTAAAAATATTGATGCGCATAACTATCTGAAAGTAGTCGATAGTGAAGATAAAGCAGATCGTGGTAACAATTATTTACCAAGTGGTATGACTTGGACATGGAAAGACAGAAACGGCGTTAATAAAGATCGAGGAACAACACTTGACAATTCAGGTAAATATACTCGAACTGCAACAGCAATCTTCCCAGGCACTAAAGCTAATAATATGACAGATGATACTAGCACGACCAGAGATGTATTTGCACCAGCAGAAATCAAGCGTAAAGTAATTCTAGCAGTAACACCAACAGCACCTACCGTAGAAGGTAAAGAGAATGGTAGTGTAACAATTACCCCACCAAAACAACCTGATAGTACTAATCAACAAGATATTGATAAAATTACTCTTACTTATACACCGACAGGTCAAACAAGTCCAGAAACTGTAACAGTTACGAAATCTGGAAGCAAATGGACTGTAAATGGTAAGTCTGATGATAAAGTATCAGTATCACCTGAAGGAGTTGTAACAATTTCTGATGCTGAAATTGCAGATAAAACAGAAGTAACTGCAAAAGTTTCTAAGAACATTGATGGTGTACTTACTCTTGAGAGTCCTGTAGCTAGAGGAGCAGCAAATGGACCTTTAGCAGCTGAGGTTACAAACCCAGCACCAGTTCCGGAAAAAGCACAAATTACACCAGTTACAGTTGTGACACCTAACAAACCAGGTTCAAGCATTACAGTAGATGGCCCAGTAAATGGTTTAACAGTAGATGAAGAAGGTAAACTTAAAGGAAAACCAGAGGTAAATGATTGGAAACCAAAAGAAGAAGAACGCACAGTCGAAATTCCGGTTAAAGTTACAAAAGGTGGCGAGACAGTTACTGTGAAAGTTCCAGTTCCAATTTTACGCGATACAGATGGAGACGGAATCCCAGATAAAGAAGATTCAGATGATGATAACGATGGAATTCCAGATGAGGAAGAAATCAAAAATGGAACAAATCCAAAAGTAGCGGATAACTTAACAGGAACAGTAACAGAAAAAACTGTACCAGAGAAAAAACCAGTCCCAGC
>NZ_JAIRCA020000026.1:7310-7676 GCF_020089495.2 Streptococcus mitis subsp. hohhotensis
CACACCAAACAAACCAGGTACAACGATTACAACAGATAAACCAGTAAATGGTTTAACAGTTGATAACGGCGGAAATCTAAAAGGAACACCAGAAGTAGACAAATGGGAACCAAAAGAAGAAGAACGCACAGTTGAAATTCCAGTTAAACTGAAAAAAGGCACAGAAGAAGTTGTAGTCAAAGTTCCAGTTAAAATTCAACGCGATACAGATGGAGATGGTATTCCAGATGTTAAAGATCCAGATGATGACAATGATGGAATTCCAGATGAGGAAGAAATCAAAAATGGAACAAATCCAAAAGTAGCGGATAACTTAACAGGAACAGTAACAGAAAAAACTGTACCAGAGAAAAAACCAGTCCCAGC
>NZ_JAIRCA020000026.1:7978-8332 GCF_020089495.2 Streptococcus mitis subsp. hohhotensis
CACAGAAGAGGTTGTAGTCAAAGTTCCAGTTAAAATTCAACGCGATACAGATGGAGACGGTATTCCAGATGTTAAGGATCCAGATGATGACAATGATGGAATTCCAGATGAGGAAGAAATCAAAAATGGAACAGATCCAAAAGTAGCAGATAACTTAACAGGAACAGTAACAGAAAAAACTGTACCAGAGAAAAAACCAGTCCCAGCAAATACTAAGGTAATCACACCAAACAAACCAGGTACAACGATTACAACAGATAAACCAGTAAATGGTTTAACAGTTGATAACGGCGGAAATCTAAAAGGAACACCAGAAGTAGACAATTGGGAACCAAAAGAAGAAGAACGCACAGT
>NZ_JAIRCA020000026.1:8412-9995 GCF_020089495.2 Streptococcus mitis subsp. hohhotensis
TACAGAAGAAGTTGTAGTCAAAGTTCCAGTTAAAATTCAACGCGATACAGATGGAGACGGTATTCCAGATGTTAAAGATCCAGACGATGATAACGATGGAATTCCAGATGAGGAAGAAATCAAAAATGGAACAGATCCTAAGACACCAACAACTCAAACTCCTACAATCGAAATTACTCAACAACCAAATGGAGATGCGATTGTAACGCCTAAGAAACCAGATGGAAAACCATACCCACCAGGAACTAAGGTAGAAATTCCAGGAGAAAATGGTCCAATCACTGTTGAAATCGGTCAAGATGGTAAAGGTAAAGTACCAAATGACAATCTTCCTAAGAAAGCTGTCCCAGGAAAAGGAACAGTAACAGAACCGAATAAGAACCCATCAAAACCAGTAGATGTAACAACACCAGCTCATAAGGCACCAACACTAGATGTTGAACAAGATCCTAAGACTGGAGACGTAACAGTAACACCGAAGAAACCAGATGGATCACCATTCCCATCAGGAACTAAGGTAGAAATCCCAGGTAAAGATAAGGATCACCCAATCATTGTTACCATCGGTGAAGACGGAAAAGGTAAAGTACCAAACAGTGAATTACCAGAAGGTAAAGTTCCAGGAACAGGTAAGATTACAGAACCAGGTAGACCAACAGAAGAAGTTCCAGTAACAACACCAGCTCATAAGATACCAAAACTAGAGTTGGATCAAGATCCTAAGACAGGTGATGTAACAGTAACTCCTAAGAAACCAGGAGGAGGAACATACCCACCAGGAACTAAGGTAGAAATTCCAGGTAAAGATAAAGACCACCCAATCACAGTCACAATCGATGAAGAAGGTAAAGGTAAAGTACCAAACGCTGAATTACCAGAAGGAAAAGTACCAGGAACAGGTAAGATTACAGAGCCAGGAAAACCAACGGAAGAAGTTCCAGTAGAAACACCAGGTAAGATAATACCGGGTGCTCCAACAACAGAACAACCAGTTGAGATTGAAATTAATCAAAAACCAAATGGTGATGCAGTAGTAACGCCTAAGAAAGAAGATGGAAAACCATACCCACCAGGAACTAAGGTAGAAATTCCAGGTGAAGATAAAGATGGTAACCCAATTACAATCACCGTTACGATTGGAGACAATGGTTCAGGTGAAGTACCAAATGACAATCTTCCTAAGAAAGCTGTCCCAGGTACAGGAACAGTAACAGAACCTAAGAAGAACCCATCACAACCAGTTCCAGTAACAACACCAGCTCATAAGACACCAAAACTAGAGTTGGAACAAGATCCTAAGACAGGTGACGTAACAGTAACACCTAAGAAACCAGATGGGTCAACATTCCCACCAAAAACTAAGGTAGAAATCCCAGGTAAAGATAAGGATCACCCAATCACAGTAACAATCGGTGAAGACGGAAAAGGTAAAGTACCAAACGCTGAATTACCAGACGGTAAAGTACCAGGAACAGGTAAGATTACAGAACCAGGTAGACCAACAGAAGAAATTCCAGTTGAAACACCGGCTCATAAGACACCAAAACTAGAGTTGGAACAAGATCCTAAGACTGGAGACGTAA
>NZ_JAIRCA020000026.1:10049-10360 GCF_020089495.2 Streptococcus mitis subsp. hohhotensis
CAGTAACACCGAAGAAACCAGATGGGTCACCATTCCCATCAGGAACTAAGGTAGAAATCCCAGGTAAAGATAAAGACCACCCAATCACTGTTACAATTGGTGAAGACGGTAAAGGTAAAGTACCAAACGCTGAATTACCAGAAGGTAAAGTACCAGGAACAGGTAAGATTACAGAACCAGGTAGACCAACAGAAGAAGTTCCAGTTGAAACACCGGCTCATAAGACACCAAAACTAGAGTTGGAACAAGATCCTAAGACTGGAGACGTAAAAGTAACACCGAAGAAACCAGATGGGTCAACATTCCCACCA
>NZ_JAIRCA020000026.1:10424-11800 GCF_020089495.2 Streptococcus mitis subsp. hohhotensis
AAAACTAAGGTAGAAATCCCAGGTAAAGATAAGGATCACCCAATCACAGTAACAATCGGTGAAGACGGTAAAGGTAAAGTACCAAACACTGACCTACCAGAAGGTAAAGTTCCAGGTAAAGGTAAGATTACAGAACCAGGTAGACCAACAGAAGAAGTTCCAGTTGAAACACCGGCTCATAAGACACCAACACTAGATGTTGAACAAGATCCTAAGACAGGTGATGTAACAGTAACACCGAAGAGACCAGATGGTTCAACATTCCCACCAGGAACTAAGGTAGAAATTCCAGGTAAAGATAAAGACCACCCAATTACAGTAACAATCGGTGAAGACGGTAAAGGTAAAGTACCAAACAGTGAATTACCAGAAGGAAAAGTCCCAGGAACAGGTAAGATTACAGAACCAGGTAGACCAACGGAAGAAATTCCTAATGTAACAACACCAGCCCATAAGACGCCAACACTAGATGTTGAACAAAATCCTAAGACAGGTGATGTTACAGTAACACCGAAGAGACCAGATGGATCAACATACCCACCAGGAACTAAGGTAGAAATCCCAGGTAAAGATAAAGATCACCCAATTACTGTTACAACTGATGACAATGGTAAAGCTAAAGTACCAAACGCTGACTTACCAGAAGGAAAAGTCCCAGGAACAGGTAAGATTACAGAACCAGGTAGACCAACGGAAGAAGTTCCAAATGTAACCACACCAGCTCATAAGACGCCAACACTAGATGTAGAACGTGATCCTAAGACAGGTGACGTTACAGTAACACCGAAGAGACCAGGAGGAGGAACATATCCACCAGGAACTAAGGTAGAAATCCCAGGTGAAAATGGTCCAATCACTGTTGAAATCGGTAAAGATGGTAAAGGTAAAGTACCAAATGATAAACTTCCTAAGAAAGATGTTCCAGGTACAGGTAAGATTACAGAACCAGGTAAACCAGCTGTGGAAGTTCCTAATGTAACAACACCAGCTAAGGTAATACCAGAAACACCAGAAACTGAAAAACCAGTTGAGATTGAAATTACTCCACAACCAAATGGAGATGCGATTGTAACGCCTAAGAAACCAGGAGGAGGAACATATCCACCAGGTACTAAGGTAGAAATCCCAGGTGAAGATGGAAACACAATTACTGTTGAAATCGGTAAAGATGGTTCAGGTAAAGTACCAAATGACAAACTTCCTAAGAAAGCTGTCCCAGGTACAGGAACAGTAACCGAACCGAACAAGAAACCATCACAACCGGTGAATGTAACAACACCAGCTCGTAAGACACCAACAATAGAGTTGAAACCAGATCCTAAGACAGGTGACGTTACAGTAACACCGCAGAGACCAGGAGGAGGAACATATCCACC
>NZ_JAIRCA020000026.1:11911-12516 GCF_020089495.2 Streptococcus mitis subsp. hohhotensis
CGTAAGACACCAACAATAGAGTTGAAACCAGATCCTAAGACAGGTGACGTTACAGTAACACCGAAGAGACCAGGAGGAGGAACATATCCACCAGGAACTACGGTAGAAATCCCAGGTGAAGATGGTCCAATCACTGTTGAAATCGGTAAAGATGGTTCAGGTAAAGTACCAAATGATAAACTTCCTAAGAAAGCTGTTCCAGGTACAGGTAAGATTACAGAACCAGGTAAACCAGCTGTGGAAGTTCCTAATGTAACAACACCAGCTAAGGTAACACCAGAAACACCAGAAACTGAAAAACCAGTTGAGATTGAAATTACTCCACAACCAAATGGAGATGCGATTGTAACGCCTAAGAAACCAGGAGGAGGAACATATCCACCAGGTACTAAGGTAGAAATCCCAGGTGAAGATGGAAACACAATTACTGTTGAAATCGGTAAAGACGGTTCAGGTGAAGTACCAAATGACAAACTTCCTAAGAAAGCTGTCCCAGGTACAGGAACAGTAACAGAACCGAACAAGAAACCATCACAACCAGTGAATGTAACAACACCAGCTCGTAAGACACCAACAATAGAGTTGAAACCAGATCCTAAGACAGG
>NZ_JAIRCA020000026.1:12659-13004 GCF_020089495.2 Streptococcus mitis subsp. hohhotensis
CCCAGCTAAGGTCACACCAGAAACACCAGAAACTGAAAAACCAGTTGAGATTGAAATTACTCCACAACCAAATGGAGATGCGATTGTAACGCCTAAGAAACCAGGAGGAGGAACATATCCACCAGGTACTAAGGTAGAAATCCCAGGTGAAGATGGAAACACAATTACTGTTGAAATCGGTAAAGACGGTTCAGGTAAAGTACCAAATGACAAACTTCCTAAGAAAGCTGTTCCAGGTACAGGAACAGTAACAGAACCGAACAAGAAACCATCACAACCAGTGAATGTAACAACACCAGCTCGTAAGACACCAACAATAGAGTTGAAACCAGATCCTAAGACAGG
>NZ_JAIRCA020000026.1:13137-14794 GCF_020089495.2 Streptococcus mitis subsp. hohhotensis
GACAACACCAGCTCGTAAGACACCAACAGTAGATGTTGAACAAGATCCTAAGACAGGTGACGTTACAGTCACACCTAAGAAACCAGATGGCTCAACATACCCACCAGGAACTAAGGTAGAAATCCCAGGTGAAAATGGTCCAATCACTGTTGAAATCGGTCAAGATGGTAAAGGTAAAGTACCAAATGACAACCTTCCTAAGAAAGATGTCCCAGGAACAGGTAAGATTACAGAACCAGGAAAACCAGCTGTGGAAGTTCCTAATGTAACAACTCCAGGTAAATTCACACCAGAAACACCAGAAACTGAAAAACCAGGTAAGATTGAAATTACTCAACAACCAAATGGAAATGCGATTGTCACACCTAAGAAACCAGATGGCTCAACATACCCACCAGGAACTAAGGTAGAAATTCCAGGAGAAAATGGAACAACAATCACAGTAACAATTGGTGATAACGGTTCAGGTGAAGTACCAAATGATAAACTTCCAAAAGGAAAAGTTTCAGGTACAGGAACAGTAACCGAACCGAACAAGAAACCATCACAACCAGTGGATGTAACCACACCAGCACGTAAGACACCAACAGTAGAGTTGGAACAAGATCCTAAGACAGGTGACGTTACAGTAACACCTAAGAAACCAGATGGCTCAACATACCCACCAGGAACTAAGGTAGAAATCCCAGGTAAAGATGGAAACCCAATCACAGTAACAATCGGTGAAGACGGAAAAGGTAAAGTACCAAACAGTGAATTACCAGACGGTAAAGTACCAGGTACAGCTAAGATTACTGAACCAGGTCAACCAACAGTTGAAGTTCCTGATGTAACAACACCAGGTAAAGTCATACCGTCAACACCAACAGATACAAATCCAGTTGCACCAGTGACACCTGATATGCCAGTCAAACCTGATACTAATGGAAATTCTGGTCAAGATAAACCAGCACCAGCTACTCCAACTCCAAATGCAGTTACTCCGAATGCAAATCAGGTAGATACTAAGACTACTGTTGATAATGGAGCTAAGTCAAATGATTCTCAAAATGTATTGCCAAATACAGGAACAGAATCAAATGCGACTCTTGCATCTCTAGGACTTCTTGGACTATTGAGTGGATTTGGACTTGTAGCGCGTAAGAAAAAAGAAGACTAAAAATTTAGTCAAAATATGAACTGTTCATTGTTAAGTGGACGATGAATAGAAAAGATTAAACAACGGCTTTGTTCCTCGTTTTAAGAGGTACAAGGCCGTTGTTGTGTTTTTGGAAAGTAGATGATAATCTTTGTACTAAGAAGCTCTCAATTGGATACGCTATTAATTGGGATATGGAGTGAGTCATTTGTTACCATTAAATTTTTTAGGTGATTATTTTTTACTATTAAAAATGACGATGAATTATCTGATATGATAGGTGGTTGCAGATTTATTTTAAAGCTGGAGAGTTTGTCTATTCAAAAGCACAATATAATAACATTTTATGTATAGTTAAACAATTTATCCTTTATTCTATGTAATAAAACAGTTTTGTCTTGTGTAAATATATTAAAAATGGTATAATCGAGCTGTGATAGCTGTGATAGCTGTGATAGCTGTGATAGCTGTGATAGCTGTGATAGCTGTGATAGCTGTGATAGCTGTGATAGCTGTGAT
>NZ_JAIRCA020000026.1:14838-20276 GCF_020089495.2 Streptococcus mitis subsp. hohhotensis
GGCTTCGTGGGTGCGTTACTATAAAAAGTGTAGCCATGAAGAATACTTTTAATTTGATTTTGTGTTTTAACATAAGGAGGAACAATGGAAAATAAATCAAATTCGCTCAATAGAATCAAGCGCCAACAACGTGAAAAAGTTTTGCGCTATTCTATTCGTAAATATAGTTTCGGTGCAGCTTCAGTTGCTGTTGCAGCGCTGATGTTTTTGGGTGCCCGCGTTGCGAGCGCGGATAGTGTGCTTCCAAACGCTCCACAATCTAATACGGCTAATGCGGGTCTAGTGAACCCTAAAGATAAGGTCGATTCGCCTGTGGATGTTGCAGAATCTACTGACAACAAAGTAGATACAGAAAATCAAGCGCTTACAACTGCTGCACCTAGCGCGTCTACAGTTGATAAAGCCAAGTTAAGAAAAGTAGTTGAAGAATTAAATGCTCTTCTTTCTACTAAATTAAACCTTGACGAATCAGTAGTATCGCCTGTTAAAGACAGACTTCAAAAAGGGAAAGAAGCTCTAGAAAGTTCTGAGCTAGCTCAAAAGGATATCGATGAACTTGTAGAACTCTTGTCTAAAGATGTGACAGTTGTATCAGCTGCTAAGGAAGTAACTGAGGTTCAAGTTGATAAACAAGCAGATAAAACTGAGAAGCCAGCTGACAATCTAGCAAGCCAATCTTCTCCTGAAGTAAGCGCAAGCGAAGAGAGCCAAACTGTATCAGCTAAAAAAGATTCTTTGAAAGTATCTGTAGATCAATTGCAGGCAGCTGTTTTGGAATTGCCTGAGCATGAGACTAGCAAAGAAGTTCTTGAAAAAGCCAATGAACTATTGGGCTTGGCTCAAGGAGTTCTTGAAAATACAACAGTTTCTCTGAACGATGTTGAAGATATGACAAAACGTGTGAAGAGAATGTTTACTTCTGTTAAAAATGCTACAACGCGTTTGAATTCAGGTGCTCGTGACTCACGTAATGGCAAGAGCATGGCTCAAGGAACAAGCTTTAGAGCAAATGGTCAGATTAGTTCAGGTGCCTTAGCAAATATTAAATATTTTGCTTCTGTTGACCCTGGAACTAATAATGGAAGTAATACTCGAAATAATGATCCTGAGTTTACTAAAAATAAAACAGATATTAAAGCCTACTATATGGAAGATAGTCAAGGTAAATGGATCGTCTATGATGTCTTCTTCAATAACGACGGAAGAAAGATGACGGGAAGTTCATACCAGCAACAGTATTATTTCCAAGCACCATTTAATATAATGGATCCTTCTAATACAGTAAGAGATTTAAGCTTTACTCGTTATGAAAATGTTGGAGGTAGAAGACTATCTGATGGCTTCCAAGGATTCAAACAGTATGGTAATACAGCTACAATTTCAAATCCGTGGGGACAACAATACAAAATTTTTAATAATGATGGATACTCATTTTATGATCCAAATTCAGGGGTAACTCGTGATAAACAAAGATGGGATGTATTTAAGAACAACCAATATGATTCTACATTAAACACACTTACGAAAGATAAAAATGGAAAATATCCTGGATTATCATATTATTTAACTGTCAAATTAGGTAGAGAGAGTACAGACTATGCTATGCATATGCATGCTAAGATTAAATTGAAAAATAATATAACTGAGGAAGAAGCTAATGCATACGGTCGTGCCTATGCAGCTTCAACAACATCAGGATGGACTACTAATCAGTCTTATATTATGGGGACAACGGGTACAAGTTTAACTCCTAAAGATACGACACCGCCAACTATTACTGCAAATGGAGCAACAGTTATAAAAAATGAAAAAATTGTAGATATTCCAGTAACAGCTGAAGACAATAAAGGCGGAGTAGGAATGCGTCCAAACAATCCAATTGAAGTAACTGGATTACCACAAGGATTAACATTTACAAATGGTAAGATTACTGGAACACCAACAGGACCTGTAGGTAATAGTACAGTAACTATTAAAGCCTATGATAAAAATGGAAACAAAGCTGAAAAAACAATTACCATTACAGTAAAAGATCAAGCGTCTAAGTACAATCCGACAGGAGAAACGTTAACAGTAAACCAAGGTCAAACGATTTCAGATGATGCAGTGAAAGCAAAAGTGAAGAACTATGCACCCGGATCACTTACTGTTTTAAGTAAACCATCAACAGCTAAGCCAGGAAACGTAGGGAATGCTGTAGTAAAAGTAACATACCCAGATGGATCGACTGAAAATGTAAATGTACCAGTTACAGTATTAAAAGCACCAGATACACAAGCACCTACATTGACTGTTACACCACTAGAACAAGTTGTAAAAGTTGGTGAGAAAATCTCATTTAATGTAGATGGACGAGATGATACTAAGGTAAATTTAGATTTTTCAGATATATTTACAAAATATCCTAATCATCTATTTACGCAAAAAACGAACTATTCAGTAAATACTGATAAACAAAAGACACTATCTATTGACCTTGGAGAGGCAAAGGAATCTGATATTGGAGAAAAAACAGTTACCGTTAAGGCAACTGATGACGCTGGTCACAAAATTGAAAAGACAGTAAAAGTAAAAGTTATACCAGCCACTAAAGAAAATGAAAAACACAATCCAACAGCAGAAACTGTTGTAGTTGGAATCAAACAAGAATTAACAGATGAAGCAATTAAAGCAAAAGTTAAAAATTATCCAAGCAATGCGACCTTAACTGTTAAACAAAAACCTGATACAGATACAACAGGTAACAAAACAGCTACAGTTATTGTGACTTACTCTGATAAATCAACAGATGAAGTAACAGTTCCAGTAGTGGTTCGTGATACAACTCCACCAAAAATCTACTGGGTTAAAGACGATGGTAGCAAAGTGGAGTTAGGAAAAACTCATGCAGAAGGACAAAATATAGTTATTCCGCTATACCGTGGTGACGCAGTAAATACACGTCTCATCACAACAGATGATAGTGGAAAAGTGACGAACTTCAAAACGGAAAACCTCCAAAGTGGATTTAGCTTTACACCTGTCAGTGGTACGGCAACAGAAGGTTCGCCATTAGGACAAAGTGTAACAGGAACAGTTGGTCTAGGAGTTGGGAAAGGTAAGTATACTGCCCGTGCAATTTCAACAGACGGAACCAATACCACAACAGGATATTTTGTATTTGAAGTACATGAACAGGCAGAAAAGTATACTCCAGCAGCAAATACACTGACTGTACCATTTAATCATAAGATTACAGATGATGAGGTTAAAGGAAAAGTCATTGCTAAACCTGGTACGCCAGCCTTCCCAACTGGAACTATCTTTGAAGTAGTTTCAAAACCTGAAACCAATACTACAGGAACAGATAAAAAAGCAGTCGTAAAAATCACATATCCAGATAAATCAACTGAGAATATTGATGTCCCTGTCCATGTAGGAAAAGACTTAGCTAGTCAGCATCCACTGGAAGGTCAGACAGTAACTGTTACAGTTGGAGATTCATTAAAGACATGGAAGGGACGTGTAGATTCTAACCAATACACAAATGCACCAAAAGGACGTGGAAATGGTGTAGAATGGGGTTGGAAAGGGACAACGCCTAAAGCTCTTCAAGATACAGCAGGTGTCTTTAAGTACACAGCAACAGCAACTCATACTGATAAATCAGTAGCAGAATCTAATCCACAAGTAACCGTTATCGTTAAACCAAAAGCTCCAACAATTGAAACGGATCTGACTGGTAAGGCAGAATTACCTAACACAGCAGTTGTTGTAAATGTTCATAACGGGGTAAAAGATGGCTCTATTGTAACACTTTATTCTCAGGATGGACGTGCAATTGGTACAGGTACTGTAACTAATGGAAAAGCGACAATTACAGGAACAATTCCAAAAGGAAATATTACAGCTAAAACAACTGTTCAAACACCTGGTGAGCAAGATGTCACATCTGATCCAAGTCCAGAGAAAGTAGCGACAACTAATAAAGCAGCTCTTTATCCTATTAAAGGTAAAACAGCGACTGTTACAGTTGGAGATTCGCTAAGACAATGGAATGGGCGTGTGGACGCTAACCAATATACAGACGCAGGACCTAATGGTAAAGGAATTGGAGTTGAATGGGGCTGGGAAGGAACAGCACCAAAGATACTTCAAGATACAGCAGGTGTCTTTAAGTACACAGCAACAGCAACTCATACAGATAAAACAGTAGCTAAATCTAATCCGCAAGTAACCATCATTGTTAAACCAAAACAACCGATAATTGAAACAGATTTAACAGGTAAGTCTAATCAAGAAAATGTTCCAGTAACTGTTTCTGTTGGTGGGGGAGTTAAAGATGGTTCAACCGTGACTCTTTATGGTCCAGATGGAACAACTGTTATTGGTACAGGAACTGTAACAAACGGAAAAGCAACTGCAATCATCACAGGTAAGGTTCCAGTAGGAAATATTACAGCTAAAACAACTGTTCAAACACCAGGACAAGATGATGTTGTGTCAGAACCAAGCCCAATTAAGGAAGCAACAAATATTGCTCCAACAGCCAAAACTCAAACAGTAGGGCTTAACGAGAAACCGAATGCTAAGAACAGTATTGGTAATAATGGTGACCTTCCAAATGGCACAAATTACACATGGAAGACTACACCAGACACTTCTACACCAGGTGACAAGCCAGGTGTCGTAACTGTTACCTATCCAGATGGTTCGACAATCGATGTCCCAGTAACAGTTAAGGTGACTCAAGTATCTGACGATTACACACCGAAGTATGAAGATGGCAGTGGAAAACCAGGTTCTAAGGTTGAAATTCCATTGAAAGAAGAAAATGGAAAAGACATTCCAGCCAAAACAACATACGTAAGTGATCAACCAGGTGTTATCGATGTAGATGACAAAGGAAAAGTAACAGTCACAATTCCAAAAGATAAGAATCCTGGCGATAAAGTCACAGGTAAGATTACAGTCACATATCCAGACGGCTCAACAGAAGAAGTACCGGTAAATGTAACGGTAACTAACCGTGATAAAGACGATTACACACCGAAGTATGAAGATGGCAGTGGAAAACCAGGTTCTAAGGTTGAAATTCCATTGAAAGAAGAAAATGGAAAAGACATTCCAGCCAAAACAACATACGTAAGTGATCAACCAGGTGTTATCGATGTAGATGACAAAGGAAAAGTAACAGTCACAATTCCAAAAGATAAGAATCCTGGCGATAAAGTCACAGGTAAGATTACAGTCACATATCCAGACGGCTCAACAGAAGAAGTCCCTGTAACTGTAACAGTAACTGACCGTGATAAAGATGTTTACACACCGAAGTATGAAGATGGTAGTGGAAAACCAGGTTCTAAGGTTGAAATTCCATTGAAAGAAGAAAATGGAAAAGACATTCCAGCCAAAACAACATACGTAAGTGATCAACCAGGTGTTATCGATGTAGATGA
>NZ_JAIRCA020000027.1 GCF_020089495.2 Streptococcus mitis subsp. hohhotensis
CTTCAACTACCCTATTCCAACGCCAAACTGGAAGCCACCAATAATCTCATCAAACTTATCAAGCGCAATGCCTTTGGTTTTCGGAACTTTGAAAACTTCAAAAAACGGATTTTCATCGCTCTAAATATCAAAAAAGAAAGGACGAAATTTGTCCTTTCTAGATATTAGCTTTTCTTCAACCCACTACAGTTGACAAAGAGCCTTTTATCTATACTCCGCCAGTAGGACTCGAACCTACGACATCATGATTAACAGTCATGCGCTACTACCAACTGAGCTATGGCGGATAAAATAGTCCGTACGGGATTCGAACCCGTGTTACCGCCGTGAAAAGGCGGTGTCTTAACCCCTTGACCAACGGACCTTCTATCTGTAGCAGATATAACCATTATATCAATTTCTTACTAATTGTCAATCACTTTTGAGATTTTTTCTCTAAAATATCTTTCAATTTTCTAATTTTTAACCTTGAAATAGGACAGCGATGATCTTCATAGAAAACAACTTCTAGATTCTTTCGGTCAATTTCTCTAATATTGCCTATATTTACCAAAAATGACTTATGAGGAGAATAAAATCGCTGAGTATGTTTGTCCTTTTCCTGAATATCTGTCATTGTTCCATAGAACTCTTTTGCAAAATTCTTACCAATAATGCGCAATTTATGAGAGACCCCTGTCGTTTCAATATACAAAATATCATGGTAAGGGATTTTTAAATCATTTCCCTTGTAATTGTAGTCAAAATAATCCACCACATCTTCATTTTCAAGTAACATACTCTTCGTGTAGAAAATATTTTGCTCAATTCTCTTCTTGAACATCTCATCATTGATATCCTTATCAACAAAATCTAGGGCTGATACCTGGTATTTATAGGTTAAAGTCGCAAACTCTGATCGACTGGTGATAAAGACGATAATAGCGTAAGGATTGTAATGACGAATGAGCTGAGCCACTTCAAATCCCTTTTTCTCAATTCCATGAATATCAATATCTAGGAAGTAAAGCTGATTTACTTCATCGTTTTCAATGTATTCTTCAAATTCACGGACTTTTCCCGTTGTCTTGTATGATATTGGAATATTCGATTCTTTCGAAATTTCATCCAATATTCTCTCTAGTCTCACTTGATGTTCAATAACATCTTCTAAAATTAAAACTTTCATTCAAATTCCCTCTTAAATCTAATGATTTGTCTAAATGTACTGCCTTCCATCTCTGTTTCTAAAATAATGTTGTTGTACTTATCCAGTAGCTCTTTCACATTATTTAATCCAACTCCGCGATTCCTTCCCTTAGTGGAGAATCCTAAAGCAAATAGATCTCCTGAAGGAGTCATCGTCATTTTACATGAATTCTGAATCACAATCACTGTTTCAGTTTCCATCTTAATAACTGCTACTTCCATCTGCTTTTTATAACTATCAGCCGATCCTTCGACAGCATTGTTCAATAAAATGCTCATGATACGCACTAAATCCAATAGTTCGATTGGGAGCTTGGTAATCGTATCTTTTACTTCCAGTGTAAACTCTACACCATTATTTCTAGCATAGACAATGGACTGAGCAACCAAACTTCGTAAAGCTGAATCTTCTATGTTGTTCAAATCAAAGTAAGTGTACTTATCTGAGCGCAGTTTGTGATTGGCTTTAACCAAAACTTCGTTGTAAACTCTGTCAATTTCCTGTAAATCACCACTGTCAATTGCCATATGCATGCTGACAAGCATCCCAGCATAGTCATGTCGAAAACCACGGATTTCATTATACAGACCGACAATTTCATCTGTGTAGTTTTGTAAATGTTTCTGTTCAAATTTCTTCTGCTTCAAAGCAATCTCTTTCTCTATTTGAACTTTATGCGAATTCATTGCAAAGAAGGTTAAAAGGAGAGAAATAAAGACGATAGATGATAAAATACTTCCAAAACTATTCAAATGTTTAATCGTACTTACCATATTTGAAACGAAAGATACAATATGGAGCAGTAGTAAGGCAAAAAATACTTTTTTCAAGAAAGGATAAAGGTAGTCCTTGTCAAAATAGGCTAGTTCCAAATGGAAATAATGAATGATTTTTAAGATAACAACATAAGTCAACACCGTTACAACGGAAAAGAATAGGTAATAATATTGTAAAACAAAATTGTCTCCTGTTATAGAGGAGAAAGTTACGGACAAAAAGTTATGAGTGCTCTCATATAAAAGAGATAGTAGTAAACTTAGAAATAGTCCTCTATCCCTCTCATACTGTTTCATCCATCGAAAATAGGAATATAAGAATAAAGGAAATAAAAATGTTTCAATCCCTAACCCATCTAAATTTAGAAGATAGAAGGGAAAATCAAATACTATGTCTGTTAGTAATGTATAAGCACCAAAAACGAAGAATTCTTTTCTATTTATTTGACCTTTACAAATTAAACGGTAACTATGACTAATAATTAAAAAATATAATATCAAATCTACTAATAAGAAAAAATCCATTCTGCTACTCCTTTATCTTCTTCTAAAGATATTAAAGAAATTAAAGGACTTTTCATTCATTTTCCTCATCTCCCCACCTTTAATCTTTTGCAAGTCTTTTTCCTTCAAGGCTACAAACTGTTCCAATTTAACTGTGTTTTTCATAATAAAATCTCCTAAAATGTTTTTTCTTGTAAGATAACTTACAAAAACTATTATACAAAATGGAATTTCGTTTTAGATAAAATTCTCTCAACTGTCATTTTTTTCTCCCAAAGTGTACTTTTTTAAGAAAAAAGCCGGGAAAATTCCCAGCTTTGCTACTATATTGATCCCAGCAGGATTCGAACCTGCGACCGTTCGCTTAGAAGGCGAATGCTCTATCCAGCTGAGCTATGAGACCTAACACAATTATTCTACCAAAAATTCAATTAAAAGTCAATTTTCTATTTATGATAGGGGGATCCCTGCTGAATCGTAAAAGAGCGATAGATTTGTTCAACAAGAACTAGTCTCATTAACTGATGGGGCAAGGTTAGACGACCAAAACTGACAGAAAGATTGGCTCTCTTTTTTACATCCTGTGCTAACCCCAGACTCCCTCCAATGATAAAGGTAAGAGTAGAAAATCCTTTTATAGAAGCTTCTTCTAACCGCTTACTAAATTCTTCTGAAGAAAGTGTTTTCCCCTCAATGGCTAACACAATAACAAAATCACGATCACCAACTTTTGATAAAATTCTCTGACCTTCTATTTCTAAAATCTTTTGATTTTCTGACTCACTGGCCCTATCTGGTGTTTTTTCATCTGCTAACTCAATCATTTTAAGCTTAGCAAATCGAGAAATTCGTTTTGAATACTCTGCAATACCATCTTTTAAATACTTTTCTTTCAGTTTCCCAACTGTTACAACTTTAATTTTCATGACTCTATTCTAACATATTCTCTATTTTTTCACACCTTATTCACAAAACAAAAGGTTAAATTTCACCTAGAAAATCACAGATTTTTAAAAGTTATCCACAATCTGTGAAAAACTTTTATGTTTAAGTTATAATTAAGCTAGTCAGTTTATACTTTCAGTAATTCAAAAATATGGAGGCAAATATGAAACATTTAAAAACATTTTACAAAAAAGGGTTTCAATTATTAGTCGTTATCGTCATTAGCTTTTTTAGTGGAGCCTTGGGTAGTTTTTCAATAAACCAACTAACTCAAAAAAGTGGGGTAAGCAACTCCAACAACAATAGCACTATCACACAGACTGCCTATAAGAACGAAAATTCAACAACACAGGCTGTTAACAAAGTAAAAGATGCTGTTGTTTCAGTTATTACTTATTCAGCAAACAGACAAAATAGCGTATTTGGTAATGATGATACTGACACAGATTCTCAGCAAATCTCTAGTGAAGGATCTGGGGTTATTTATAAAAAGAATGACAAAGAAGCTTACATTGTCACCAATAATCACGTTATAAATGGCGCCAGCAAAGTAGATATTCGTTTGTCAGATGGAACTAAAGTACCTGGAGAAATTGTCGGAGCTGATACTTTCTCTGATATTGCTGTCGTCAAAATATCTTCAGAAAAAGTGACAACAGTAGCTGAGTTTGGTGATTCTAGCAAGTTAACCGTAGGAGAAACTGCCATTGCCATCGGTAGCCCGTTAGGTTCTGAATATGCTAATACTGTCACTCAGGGTATTGTATCTAGTCTCAATCGAAATGTATCTTTAAAATCTGAAGATGGACAAGCCATTTCTACAAAAGCCATCCAAACTGATACTGCTATTAACCCAGGTAACTCTGGTGGCCCACTAATCAATATTCAAGGACAAGTTATCGGAATTACCTCAAGTAAAATTGCCACAAATGGAGGCACATCTGTAGAAGGACTTGGTTTCGCAATTCCTGCAAATGATGCTATCAATATTATTGAACAGTTAGAAAAGAACGGAAAAGTGACTCGTCCAGCTTTGGGCATCCAAATGGTCAATCTCTCAAATATTAATACAAGTGATATTAGAAGACTGAATATTCCAAGCAATGTAACATCTGGTGTAGTTGTTCGTTCTGTGCAAAGTAATATGCCTGCCAATGGTCACCTTGAAAAATACGATGTTATTACAAAAGTAGATGACAAAGACATTGCTTCATCAACAGACTTACAAAGTGCTCTTTACAATCATTCTATCGGAGACACCATTAAAATAACTTACTATCGTAACGGTAAAGAAGAAACTACATCTATTAAACTTGACAAGAGTTCAGGTGATTTAGAATCTTAATTGACATCTATGTAAAGAAAGCTTTACATAAGAGAAAAGATGTGTTAGTGTAGAATCATGGAAAAATTTGAAATGATTTCTATTACAGATATACAAAAAAATCCCTATCAACCTCGAAAAGAATTTGATGGAGAAAAACTACATGAACTAGCACAGTCTATCAAAGAAAATGGGGTCATTCAACCGATTATTGTTCGTCAATCTCCTGTTATTGGTTATGAAATCCTTGCAGGAGAGAGACGCTATCGGGCTTCACTTTTAGCTGGTCTAAGGTCTATCCCAGCTGTTGTTAAACAGCTTTCAGATCAAGAGATGATGGTCCAGTCCATCATTGAAAATTTGCAAAGAGAAAATTTAAATCCAATAGAAGAAGCACGCGCCTATGAATCTCTTGTAGAGAAAGGATTTACCCATGCTGAAATTGCAGATAAAATGGGCAAGTCTCGTCCATATATCAGCAACTCCATTCGTTTGCTTTCCTTACCAGATGCTATCCTCTCAGAAGTAGAAAATGGCAAACTATCACAAGCCCATGCGCGTTCTCTAGTTGGGTTGAATAAGGAACAACAAGACTATTTCTTTCAACGAATTATAGAAGAAGACATTTCTGTAAGGAAGTTAGAAGCTCTTCTGACAGAGAAAAAACAAAAGAAACTGCAAAAAAATGATCATTTCATACAAAATGAAGAAGAACAGTTAAAAAAACTACTCGGATTAGATGTAGAAATCAAACTGTCTAAAAAAGATAGTGGAAAAATCATTATTGCTTTCTCAAATCAAGAAGAATACAGTAGAATTATCAACAGCCTGAAATAAGGCTGTTCTTTTATTTTTTTATCTCACAAGGTTATCCACTATTTTTTTTCAATAAAAAGCTTAATAAATCAATAGTTTTTACTTTTATCCCCAACCTGTGGATAAAAGATGATAACATTGTGGATTATTTTTCACAGCTTGTGGAAAATTCTTGTTCTCTATGGTAAAATAGGTCTAGTATTAAACTTTTAAATAGTAAAGGAGGAGAAAGGATTGAAAGAAAAACAATTTTGGAATCGTATATTAGAATTTGCTCAAGAAAGACTGACTCGATCCATGTATGATTTCTATGCTATTCAAGCTGAACTCATCAAGGTAGAGGAAAATGTTGCCACTATATTTTTACCACGATCTGAAATGGAAATGGTCTGGGAAAAACAACTAAAAGATATTATTGTAGTTGCTGGATTTGAAATTTATGATGCTGAGATTACTCCTCACTATATTTTCACTAAACCTCAAGATACGGCTATCTCACAAGTTGAAGAAGCTACAAATTCAACTCTTTATGACTATAGTCCAAAGTTAGCATCTATTCCTTATTCGGATACTGGGTTAAAAGAAAAGTATACCTTTGATAATTTTATTCAAGGGGATGGAAATGTTTGGGCAGTATCAGCCGCTTTGGCTGTCTCTGAAGATTTAGCTCTGACCTATAACCCTCTTTTTATCTATGGAGGACCTGGGCTTGGTAAGACTCACCTGTTAAACGCTATTGGAAATGAAATTCTAAAAAATATTCCAAATGCGCGTGTCAAATACATACCTGCTGAAAGCTTTATTAATGACTTTCTTGATCACTTAAGGCTTGGGGAAATGGAAAAATTTAAAAAAACCTATCGTAGTCTTGATCTTTTGTTAATCGATGATATCCAGTCACTCAGCGGAAAAAAAGTCGCAACTCAGGAAGAATTTTTCAATACCTTTAACGCCCTTCATGACAAGCAAAAACAGATTGTCCTAACCAGTGATCGAAGTCCAAAACATTTAGAAGGGCTCGAAGAAAGGCTTGTCACGCGCTTTAGTTGGGGATTAACACAAACTATCACACCCCCTGACTTTGAAACACGTATTGCCATTTTACAAAGTAAAACGGAACATTTAGGCTACAATTTCCAAAGTGATACTCTAGAATACCTAGCTGGGCAATTTGATTCAAATGTTCGAGATCTTGAAGGAGCTATCAACGACATCACTTTAATTGCCAGAGTAAAAAAAATCAAGGATATCACTATTGATATTGCTGCAGAAGCCATTAGAGCTCGCAAACAAGATGTTAGCCAAATGCTCGTCATCCCAATTGATAAAATCCAAAATGAAGTCGGTAACTTTTATGGTGTTAGTGTCAAAGAAATGAAGGGAAGCAGACGCCTTCAAAATATTGTGTTAGCCCGTCAAGTAGCCATGTATTTATCTAGAGAACTAACAGATAATAGTCTTCCAAAAATTGGGAAGGAATTTGGTGGAAAAGACCATACAACAGTCATTCATGCCCATGCAAAAATTAAATCTTTGATTGATGAAGACGATAATTTACGTTTAGAAATCGAATCAATCAAAAAGAAAATTAAGTAACTTGTGGATAACTTTTACTTTTTTATCCACATTTTTTAAACAAGCCAAAAAACTTGATATGACTTGTTTAAAGTCTGTTTTCCACAGATTTCACAGACTCTATTATTACTATTATACTTCTAATACTAAAAATAAATAAAGGAGAATCTATGATTCATTTTTCAATTAATAAAAATTTATTTCTACAAGCATTAAATACTACTAAGAGAGCTATTAGTTCTAAAAATGCCATTCCTATTTTATCAACCGTAAAAATTGACGTGACTAATGAAGGTGTTACTTTAATTGGTTCAAATGGTCAAATTTCAATTGAAAATTTTATTTCTCAAAAAAATGAAGATGCTGGTTTGTTAATTACTTCTTTAGGTTCAATCCTTCTTGAAGCTTCTTTCTTTATCAATGTGGTATCTTGTCTACCTGATGTAACTCTTGATTTTAAAGAAATTGAACAAAATCAAATTGTTTTAACCAGTGGCAAATCAGAAATTACCCTAAAAGGAAAGGATAGCGAACAATATCCACGAATCCAAGAAATTTCAGCAAGCACTCCTTTAATTCTTGAAACAAAATTACTCAAGAAAATTATCAATGAAACAGCATTTGCTGCAAGTACACAAGAGAGTCGTCCAATTTTAACAGGTGTTCATTTTGTATTGAGTCAACACAAGGAGCTAAAAACAGTGGCAACAGACTCTCATCGTCTAAGCCAGAAAAAATTAACCCTTGAGAAAAATAGTGATGATTTTGATGTCGTCATTCCTAGCCGTTCTCTACGCGAATTTTCAGCGGTATTTACAGATGATATCGAAACTGTAGAGATTTTCTTTGCCAATAACCAAATCCTCTTTAGAAGCGAAAATATTAGCTTCTATACACGTTTGTTAGAAGGAAACTATCCTGATACAGATCGTTTGATTCCAACAGAATTTAACACTACTATTACTTTTGATGTGGTAAACTTACGCCAGTCAATGGAACGTGCTCGTCTTTTATCAAGTGCAACTCAAAATGGTACTGTGAAGCTTGAAATTAAAGATGGTGTTGTTAGCGCCCACGTTCATTCTCCTGAAGTTGGTAAAGTAAACGAAGAAATTGATACTAAGCAGGTTACTGGGGATGATTTGACTATTAGTTTTAACCCAACCTACTTGATTGATTCTCTCAAAGCTTTAAATAGCGAAAAGGTGACCATTAGCTTTATTTCAGCTGTTCGTCCATTCACTCTTGTGCCAGCAGATACTGATGAGGACTTCATGCAACTTATCACCCCAGTTCGTACAAATTAAGTTAAAGAGGTTGAGCCTAGCTCGCCTCTTTTATGATATAATCGAAAAAGAAAAGGAGAATAGTATGTATCAAGTTGGAAATTTTGTTGAGATGAAAAAACCACATGCTTGCACAATTAAGTCAACAGGAAAAAAAGCAAATCGTTGGGAAATTACTCGTGTAGGAGCAGATATCAAAATCAAATGTAGTAATTGTGACCATGTTGTTATGATGGGGCGCTATGATTTTGATCGAAAAATGAATAAAATTATTGACTGAGAACCCTTAGTTAGAGGGTTAGCAAGTTTTCCCTTTTTGTGTTATAATATTAGGGATTGAAATGAAAACGGAGAATGAGAAAATATGGCTTTAACAGCAGGTATCGTTGGTTTGCCAAATGTTGGTAAATCAACACTATTTAATGCAATTACAAAAGCAGGAGCAGAAGCAGCAAACTACCCATTTGCGACGATTGATCCAAACGTTGGAATGGTAGAAGTTCCAGATGAACGCCTACAAAAATTGACTGAAATGATCACTCCTAAAAAGACAGTTCCAACAACTTTTGAATTTACAGATATTGCCGGGATTGTAAAAGGAGCTTCAAAAGGAGAAGGGCTAGGGAATAAATTCTTGGCCAATATTCGTGAAGTAGATGCGATTGTTCACGTAGTTCGTGCTTTTGATGATGAAAATGTGATGCGCGAGCAAGGACGTGAAGACGCCTTTGTAGATCCACTTGCCGATATTGACACTATTAACCTGGAATTGATTCTTGCAGACTTAGAATCAGTCAATAAGCGTTATGCGCGTGTAGAAAAGATGGCACGTACGCAAAAAGATAAAGAATCAGTAGCAGAGTTTAATGTTCTTCAAAAGATTAAACCTGTTCTTGAAGATGGGAAATCAGCTCGTACAATCGAGTTTACAGATGAAGAACAAAAAGTTGTCAAAGGTCTTTTCCTTTTGACGACTAAACCAGTTCTTTATGTTGCCAATGTAGATGAGGGTGTGGTTTCAGAACCTGACTCTATCGACTATGTCAAACAAATTCGTGAATTTGCAGCGACAGAAAATGCTGAAGTAGTCGTCATTTCTGCGCGTGCTGAAGAAGAAATTTCTGAATTGGACGATGAAGATAAAAAAGAGTTTCTTGAAGCCATTGGTTTGACAGAATCAGGTGTAGATAAGTTGACACGTGCAGCTTACCACTTGCTTGGATTGGGAACTTACTTCACAGCTGGTGAAAAAGAAGTTCGCGCTTGGACTTTCAAACGTGGTATGAAAGCTCCTCAAGCAGCTGGGATTATCCACTCAGACTTTGAAAAAGGATTTATTCGTGCAGTAACCATGTCATATGAGGATCTAGTGAAATACGGATCTGAAAAGGCCGTAAAAGAAGCTGGACGTTTGCGTGAAGAAGGAAAAGAATATATCGTTCAAGATGGCGATATCATGGAATTCCGCTTTAATGTCTAAAAAATTAATAAATGGTGTCAATTAGGTTGGAAAAAAATTCCAACCCTTTTGGCTTTTGAAAGGAAAAATAAATGACCAAATTACTTGTAGGATTAGGAAATCCAGGGGATAAATATTTTGAAACAAAACACAATGTTGGTTTTATGTTGATTGATCAACTAGCGAAGAAACAGAATATCACTTTTACACATGATAAGATATTTCAAGCTGATCTAGCATCCTTTTTCCTAAATGGAGAAAAAATTTATCTTGTCAAACCAACGACATTTATGAATGAAAGTGGAAAAGCGGTTCATGCTTTATTGACTTATTATGGTTTAGATATTGAAGATTTACTCGTCATTTACGACGACCTTGACATGGAAGTTGGTAAAATTCGTTTAAGAACAAAAGGCTCAGCAGGTGGTCACAATGGTATTAAGTCTATTATTCAACATATTGGAACTCAGGTCTTTAATCGTGTTAAGATAGGAATTGGAAGACCTAAAAATGGTATGTCAGTTGTTCACCATGTTTTGAGTACCTTTGACAAGGATGATTATATTGGTATTTTACAGTCTATTGACAAGGTTGACGATTCTGTAAACTACTATTTAAAAGAGAAAAACTTTGAAAAAACGATGCAGAGGTATAACGGATAAATGGTGACCTTATTAGATTTATTCTCAGAAAATGATCAGATAAAAAAATGGCATCAAAATTTAACAGATAAGAAAAGACAACTAATACTAGGTTTATCAACGTCTACTAAGGCTCTTGCAATTGCAAGCAGTTTAGAAAAAGAAGATAAGATTGTATTGTTGACGTCAACTTATGGAGAAGCAGAAGGACTTGTTAGTGATCTTCTATCTATCTTGGGTGAGGAACTTGTCTATCCATTTTTGGTAGATGATACTCCTATGGTGGAGTTTTTGATGTCTTCACAAGAAAAAATCATTTCACGGGTTGAAGCCTTGCGTTTTTTGACTGATTCATCTAAGAGAGGGATTTTAGTTTGTAATATCGCAGCAAGTCGATTGATTTTACCGTCTCCCAATGTATTCAAAGATAGTATTGTAAAAATCTCAGTTGGTGAAGAATATGATCAACACGCGTTTATTCATCAGTTAAAGGAAACAGGTTATCGAAAAGTTACACAAGTACAAACTCAGGGAGAGTTTAGTCTGCGAGGAGATATTTTAGATATTTTTGAAATATCCCAGTTAGAACCTTGCCGAATTGAGTTTTTTGGTGATGAAATTGATGGTATTAGGTCATTTGAAGTAGAAACACAATTATCGAAAGAAAATCAGACAGAACTCACCATTTTTCCAGCTAGTGATATGCTTTTGAGAGAAAAGGATTATCAACGAGTTCAGTCAGCTTTAGAAAAACAAATTTCGAAGACCTTATCACCTATTTTGAAATCATATCTAGAAGAAATTCTTTCAAGTTTTCACCAAAAACAAATTCATTCTGATTCTCGGAAATTTTTATCTTTGTGTTATGACAAGACATGGACTATTTTTGATTATATCGAAAAAGACATACCAATATTCTTTGATGATTATCAGAAATTGATGAATCAGTATGAAGTCTTTGAAAGAGAATTAGCGCAATACTTTACAGAAGAGTTACAGAATAGTAAAGCATTTTCTGAGATGAAGTATTTTGCTGATACAGAGCAAATCTATAAAAAACAGAGTCCGGTTACCTTTTTCTCTAATCTGCAAAAGGGGTTAGGAAATCTCAAGTTTGACCAAATTTATCAATTTAATCAATATCCTATGCAGGAGTTTTTCAATCAATTTTCTTTTCTAAAAGAAGAAATTGAGCGATATAAAAAAATGGATTACACCATTATTCTGCAGTCTAGCAATTCAATGGGAAGTAAAACATTGGAGGATGTGTTAGAGGAATATCAGATTAAATTGGATTCTAGAGATAAGTCAAGAATCTGTAAAGAATCTGTAAACTTAATCGAGGGCAATCTCAGACATGGTTTTCATTTTGTAGATGAAAAGATTTTATTGATAACTGAACATGAGATTTTTCAAAAGAAATTAAAGCGTCGTTTTCGAAGACAACATGTTTCAAATGCAGAGAGATTAAAAGATTACAATGAACTTGAAAAAGGGGACTATGTTGTCCATCATATCCATGGGATTGGTCAATATCTAGGAATTGAAACCATTGAAATCAAGGGAATTCATCGTGATTATGTTAGTGTTCAATACCAAAACGGGGATCAAATTTCTATCCCCGTGGAACAGATTCATCTACTGTCCAAATATATTTCAAGTGATGGGAAAGCTCCAAAACTCAATAAATTAAATGACGGTCATTTTAAAAAGGCCAAGCAAAAAGTTAAGAACCAGGTAGAGGATATAGCTGATGATTTAATTAAACTTTATTCTGAACGCAGCCAGTTGAAGGGCTTTGCTTTCTCAGCCGATGATGAAGAGCAAGATGCTTTTGATGATGCTTTCCCTTATGTTGAAACGGACGATCAACTTCGTAGTATTGAGGAAATCAAGAGAGATATGCAGGCTTCTCAGCCAATGGATCGACTTTTAGTTGGGGATGTTGGTTTTGGAAAGACTGAAGTTGCAATGCGTGCAGCTTTTAAGGCTGTCAATGATCACAAACAGGTTGTCGTTCTAGTTCCGACGACTGTTTTAGCGCAACAGCACTATACGAATTTTAAGGAACGATTCCAAAATTTTGCAGTTAATATTGATGTATTGAGTCGTTTTAGAAGTAAAAAAGAGCAGACCGAAACACTTGAAAAATTGAAAAACGGTCAAGTTGATATTTTGATTGGAACACATCGTGTTTTGTCAAAAGATGTTGTGTTTGCTGATTTGGGCTTGATGATTATTGATGAGGAACAGCGATTTGGTGTCAAGCATAAGGAAACCTTGAAAGAACTGAAAAAACAAGTAGATGTCCTGACCTTGACAGCAACGCCAATTCCTCGTACCCTTCACATGTCTATGCTGGGAATCAGAGATTTGTCTGTTATTGAAACTCCGCCGACTAATCGTTATCCAGTGCAAACCTATGTTTTGGAAAAGAATGATAGTGTCATTCGTGATGCTGTCTTGCGTGAAATGGAGCGTGGAGGTCAAGTTTACTACCTTTACAACAAAGTTGACACGATTGACCAGAAGGTTTCCGAATTACAGGAGTTGATTCCAGAGGCTTCGATTGGGTATGTTCATGGGCAAATGAGTGAGATTCAGTTAGAAAATACTCTACTGGATTTCATTGAAGGTCAGTATGATATTTTAGTGACAACTACCATTATTGAGACAGGGGTGGACATTCCAAATGCTAATACTTTATTTATTGAAAATGCGGACCATATGGGCTTGTCAACCTTGTATCAGTTAAGAGGAAGAGTCGGTCGTAGTAATCGTATTGCTTATGCCTATCTCATGTATCGCCCAGAAAAATCAATCAGTGAAGTTTCTGAAAAGAGATTAGAAGCGATTAAAGGATTTACAGAATTGGGCTCTGGATTTAAGATTGCAATGCGAGATCTTTCGATTCGCGGAGCAGGAAATCTTTTAGGAAAATCCCAGTCTGGTTTCATTGATTCTGTTGGTTTTGAATTGTATTCGCAGTTATTAGAGGAAGCTATTGCCAAACGAAACGGTAATGCTAACACTAATACAAGAAACAAAGGGAATGCTGAGTTGATTTTGCAAATTGATGCCTATCTTCCTGATACTTATATTTCTGATCAACGACATAAGATTGAAATTTACAAGAAAATTCGTCAAATTGACAACCGTGTCAATTATGAAGAGTTACAAGAGGAGTTGATAGACCGTTTTGGAGAATACCCAGATGTAGTAGCCTATCTTTTAGAGATTGGTTTAGTCAAGTCATATTTGGACAAGGTCTTTGTTCAACGCGTGGAAAGAAAAGATAATAAAATTACAATTCAATTTGAAAAAGTCACTCAGCGATTGTTTTTGGCTCAAGATTATTTTAAAGCTTTATCCGCAACGAACTTAAAAGCAGCTATCACTGAGAATAAGGGATTAATGGAGCTTGTATTTGATGTCCAAAATAAGAAAGATTATGAAATTTTAGAAGGTCTGCTGATTTTTGGAGAAAGTTTATTAGAGATAAAAGAGTCTAAGGAAGAAAATTCCATTTGATATTTTCCTTCTATAAAATAGATAAAAATGGTACAATAATAAGTTGAGGTAATAAGGATGAGATTAGACAAATATTTAAAAGTATCGCGAATTATCAAGCGTCGTACAGTCGCAAAGGAAGTAGCAGATAAAGGTAGAATCAAGGTGAATGGAATCTTGGCCAAAAGTTCAACGGACTTGAAAGTTAATGACCAAGTTGAAATTCGTTTTGGAAATAAATTGTTACTTGTAAAAGTACTGGAGATGAAAGATAGTACAAAAAAAGAAGATGCAGCAGGCATGTATGAAATTATCAGTGAAACACGGGTAGAAGAAAATGTCTAAAAATATCGTACAATTGAATAATTCTTTTATTCAAAATGAACACCAACGTCGTCGCTACCTGATGAAAGAACGACAAAAACGGAATCGTTTTATGGGGTGGGTATTGATTTTGATTATGCTATTATTTATCTTGCCAACTTTTAATTTAGCGCAGAGCTATCAGCAATTACTACAAAGACGTCAGCAATTAGCAGACTTGCAAACTCAGTATCAAACTTTGAGTGATGAAAAGGATAAGGAGACAGCATTTGCTACTAAGTTGAAAGACGAGGATTATGCTGCCAAATATACACGAGCGAAGTACTATTATTCTAAGTCGAGGGAAAAAGTTTATACGATTCCTGACTTGCTACCAAGGTGATAAAATGGAAAATTTATTAGATGTAATAGAGCAATTTTTGAGTCTATCGGATGAAAAGCTGGAAGAGTTGGCTGATAAAAATCAATTATTGCGTTTACAAGAAGAAAAGGAAAGGAAGAATGCGTAAATTCTTAATTATTTTGTTGCTACCGAGTTTTTTGACAGTTTCAAAAGTAGTTAGCACAGAAAAAGAAGTTGTCTATACTTCGAAAGAAATTTATTACCTTTCACAATCTGACTTTGGTATTTATTTTAGAGAAAAATTAAGTTCTCCCATGGTTTATGGAGAGGTTCCTGTTTATGCGAATGAAGATTTAGTAGTGGAATCTGGAAAATTGACTCCAAAAACAAGTTTTCAGATAACCGAGTGGCGTCTAAATAAACAAGGAATTCCGGTATTTAAGCTATCAAATCATCAATTTATAGCTGCGGACAAACGATTTTTATATGATCAGTCAGAGGTAACTCCAACAATAAAAAAAGTATGGTTAGAATCTGACTTTAAACTGTATAACAGCCCTTATGATTTAAAAGAAGTGAAATCATCCTTATCAGCTTATTCGCAAGTATCAATCGATAAGACCATGTTTGTAGAAGGAAGAGAATTTCTACATATTGATCAAGTTGGATGGGGAGATAAGGAATCAACTTCTGAAGAAGATAATCGGATGGGTAAAGTCCAAGAAATGTTATCGGAAAAATATCAGAAAGATTCTTTCTCTATTTATGTTAAGCAACTGACTACTGGAAAAGAAGCTGGTATCAATCAAGATGAAAAGATGTATGCAGCTAGCGTTTTGAAACTCCCTTATCTCTATTATGTGCAAGAAAAAATAAATGAGGGTCTTTATCAGTTAGACACGACTGTAAAATACGTATCTGCAGTCAATGATTTTCCAGGTTCTTATAAACCAGAGGGAAGTGGTAGTCTTCCTAAAAAAGAGGATAATAAAGAGTATTCTCTAAAGGATTTAATTACTAAAGTATCAAAAGAATCTGATAATGTAGCTCATAATCTATTGGGATATTACATTTCAAACCAATCTGATGTCACATTCAAATCCAAGATGTCTGCTATTATGGGAGATGATTGGGATTCAAAAGAAAAATTGATTTCTTCCAAGATGGCTGGGAAGGTTATGGAAGCCATTTATAATCAAAATGGATTTGTATTGGAATCTTTGACTAAAACAGATTTTGATAATGAGCGAATTGCCAAAGGTGTTTCTGTGAAGGTAGCTCATAAAATAGGAGATGCGGACGAATTTAAGCATGATACGGGTGTGGTCTACGCAGATTCTCCATTTGTTATTTCTATTTTCACTAAGAATTCTGATTATGATACGATTTCTAAGATAGCCAAAGATGTTTATGAGGTTCTAAAATGAGGGAACAGGATTTTTTTAATCATTTTCTCAAGAGAGGATATTTTAAAAAACATACTAAGGTGGTGCTAGCTCTTTCTGGTGGATTAGATTCTATGTTTCTATTTAAGGTATTGTCTACGTATCAAAAAGAGTTAGAAATTGAACTGATTCTAGCTCATGTGAATCATAAGCAGAGAGTAGAATCAGATTGGGAAGAAAAGGAATTAAGGAAGTTGGCTGCAAAAGCAGAACTTCCTATTTATATCAGTAATTTTTTAGGTGAATTTTCAGAAGCGCGTGCACGAAATTTTCGTTATGATTTTTTTCAAGAGATCATGAAAAAGACAGGTGCGACAGCCTTAGTCACTGCCCACCATGCTGATGACCAGGTGGAAACGATTTTGATGCGTTTGATTCGAGGCACTCGTTTGCGCTATCTATCAGGAATTAAGGAGAAGCAAGTAGTCGGAGAGATAGAAATCATTCGCCCTTTCTTGCATTTTCAGAAAAAAGACTTTCCACCAATTTTTCACTTTGAAGATACATCAAATAAGGAAAATCATTATTTTCGCAATCGTATTCGAAACTCTTATTTACCAGAATTAGAAAAAGAAAATCCTCGATTTAGGGATGCAATCTTAAGCATCGGTAATGAAATTTTAGATTATGATTTGGCAATAGCTGAATTATCAAAGAATATTGATGTAGAAAATTTAGAGTGCCTATTGTCTTACTCTGAGTCGACACAAAGAGTTTTACTTCAAACTTACCTGAATCGTTTTCCAGATTTGAATCTTACAAAAGCTCAGTTTGAAGAAGTTAGACAAATTTTAAAAACTAAAAGCCAGTATCGTCATCCGCTTAAAAATGGCTATGAATTGATAAAAGAGTATCAACAGTTTCGGATTTGTAAAATCAGTCCTCAGGCTGATGAAAAGGAAGATGAACTTGTGTTACACTATCAAAATCAGGTATCTTATCAAGGATATTTATTTTCCTTTGGACTTCCTTTAGAAGGTGAACTAATTCAACAAATACCTGTTTCACGGGAAACATCTATATACATTCGTCATCGAAAAGCAGGAGATGTTTTGATTCAAAATGGGCATAGAAAAAAACTCAGACGTCTATTTATTGATTTGAAAATCCCTATGGAAAAGCGAAAATCTGCTCTGATTATTGAGCAATTTGGTGAAATTGTTTCAATTTTGGGAATTGCGACCAGTAATTTGAGTAAAAACACGAAAAATGATATAATGAACACTGTACTTTATATAGAAAAAATAGATAGGTAAAAAAATGTTAGAAAACGATATTAAAAAAATCCTCGTTTCACACGATGAAATTACAGAAGCTGCTAAAAAATTAGGTGCTCAATTAACCAAAGACTATGCAGGGAAAAATCCAATCTTGGTTGGGATTTTAAAAGGATCTATTCCTTTTATGGCTGAATTGGTCAAACATATTGATACACATATTGAAATGGACTTCATGATGGTTTCTAGCTACCATGGTGGAACAGCAAGTAGTGGTGTTATCAATATTAAACAAGATGTGACTCAAGATATCAAAGGAAGACATGTTCTATTTGTAGAAGATATCATTGATACAGGTCAAACTTTGAAGAATTTGCGAGATATGTTTATTGCAAGAGAAGCAGCTTCTGTTAACATTGCAACCTTGTTGGATAAACCAGAGGGACGTGTTGTAGAAATTGAGGCAGACTATACCTGCTTTACTATCCCAAATGAGTTTGTAGTAGGTTATGGTTTAGACTACAAAGAAAATTATCGTAATCTTCCTTATGTTGGAGTATTGAAAGAAGAAGTGTATTCAAATTAGAAAGAACAATTTTTAATGAAAAAACAAAATAATGGTTTAATTAAAAATCCATTTCTATGGTTATTACTTATTTTTTTCCTAGTTACAGCTTACCAGTATTTTAGTACAGGTAGTGTTGCAGGGAAAAGTGAGCAAATTAATTATACAGAATTGGTAAAAGAAATTACCGATGACAATGTAAAAGAATTGACTTACCAACCAAATGGCAGTGTTATCGAAGTTTCGGGTGTTTATAAAAATCCTAAAACAAGTAAAGAAGAAACAGGTATTCAGTTTTTCACGCCATCTGTTACTAAGGTAGAGAAATTTACCAGCATTATTCTTCCTGCAGATACTACCGTATCAGAATTGCAAAAACTTGCTACTGACCATAAGGCAGAAGTAACTGTTAAGCATGAAAGTTCAAGTGGTATGTGGATTAATATTCTTGTATCCATTGTGCCATTCGGTATTCTATTCTTCTTCCTATTCTCTATGATGGGAAATATGGGAGGAAATAATAGCCGTAACCCAATGAGTTTCGGACGTAGTAAGGCTAAAGCTGCAAATAAAGAAGATATTAAAGTAAGATTTTCAGATGTTGCTGGAGCTGAAGAAGAAAAACAAGAACTAGTTGAAGTTGTTGAATTTTTAAAAGATCCAAAACGATTTACAAAACTTGGAGCCCGTATTCCAGCAGGTGTCCTTCTAGAGGGACCTCCGGGAACAGGTAAGACGTTACTTGCTAAAGCAGTCGCCGGAGAAGCAGGTGTTCCATTCTTTAGTATCTCAGGTTCTGACTTTGTAGAAATGTTTGTCGGAGTTGGAGCTAGTCGTGTTCGTTCTCTTTTTGAAGATGCCAAAAAAGCAGCACCAGCTATTATCTTTATCGATGAAATTGATGCTGTTGGACGTCAACGTGGAGTCGGTCTCGGCGGAGGTAATGACGAACGTGAACAAACCTTGAACCAACTTTTGATTGAGATGGATGGTTTTGAGGGAAATGAAGGGATTATTGTCATCGCTGCGACAAACCGTTCAGATGTACTTGACCCTGCCCTTCTGCGTCCAGGACGTTTTGATAGAAAAGTATTGGTTGGTCGTCCTGATGTTAAAGGTCGCGAAGCAATCTTGAAAGTTCATTCTAAGAACAAGCCTTTAGCAGAAGATGTTGATTTGAAATTAGTGGCTCAACAAACTCCAGGTTTTGTTGGTGCTGATTTAGAGAATGTATTGAATGAAGCAGCTCTAGTTGCTGCTCGTCGCAATAAATCGGTAATTGATGCCTCAGATATTGATGAAGCAGAAGATAGAGTTATTGCTGGTCCTTCTAAGAAAGATAAGACAGTTTCACAAAAAGAACGTGAATTGGTTGCCTACCATGAGGCTGGACATACCATTGTTGGTCTAGTCTTATCGAATGCCCGCGTTGTCCATAAGGTTACCATCGTACCACGTGGCCGTGCAGGTGGTTACATGATTGCACTTCCTAAAGAGGATCAAATGCTTCTATCTAAAGAAGATATGAAAGAGCAATTGGCTGGCTTTATGGGGGGACGTGTAGCTGAAGAAATTATCTTTAATGTCCAAACTACAGGAGCTTCAAACGACTTTGAACAAGCGACACAAATGGCGCGTGCAATGGTTACAGAGTACGGTATGAGTGAAAAACTTGGTCCAGTACAATATGAAGGAAACCATGCTATGTTTGGTGCACAGAGTCCTCAAAAATCAATTTCAGAACAAACAGCTTATGAAATTGACGAAGAGGTTCGTTCATTATTGAATGAAGCACGAAATAAAGCTGCTGAAATTATTCAGTCAAATCGTGAAACTCACAAGTTGATTGCAGAAGCATTATTGAAATACGAAACATTGGATAGTACACAAATTAAATCTCTTTACGAAACAGGAAAGATGCCTGAAACAGTAGAAGAGGAATCACATGCACTATCCTATGATGAAATAAAGTCAAAAATGAATGATGAGAAATAACTCTAAGAGAGGCAAGACCTCTCTTTTTTGTGCAGTTGAGGAGCTAAAGGGTGCAGAATGGATGAAATGTGCCAAAAGTGTATTTGAATCTGTTAGACTGTATCTAGAAAGGGGAATAGAATGCTTAAAGAATTGTATGAAGAAGTCCAAGGAATTGTATACAAGTGTAGAAATGAATATTACCTTCATTTATGGGAGCTATCAGACTGGGATCAAGAGGGAATGATTTGCCTACATGAATTGATTAGTAGCGAAGAAGGGCTAGTAGACGATATTCCACGCTTACGTAAATATTTCAAAACAAAATTCCGGAATCG
>NZ_JAIRCA020000028.1 GCF_020089495.2 Streptococcus mitis subsp. hohhotensis
CATGATTAAAACTAGTGGAACTTACCCTGACACGGATTTCCACTGGTTTTTAGAATTTTTATCAGACTAACTTCCACTTAGATTAGCGGTGGAACTTAGTTTGGGAATTTACCGAAAAGCCTCTGGGGTGTTTGGGTTATCATTATAGAAAGAAAAAGGCAAGCACCGTCTTCTGCTTACCTTTTCATGATTTTTATAAATAATATAAGAGTGGCCAACTGTTGTAAAACATGTGGACTAGAGTAGAAACCCATAAGTTTTGGCTCTTTTTATAAGCAAAGCCCAGCAACAAGCCCCCAAGTAGATAAAAAATAAACGAAGGGACATTAGAAGGTCCATGCATGAAAGAAAAGAGAGAGGAAGTTAGCACAAGCCCTAACCAAGAATTGTCAAAAACGGCACCTTGAAGAAGTCCTCTGAAAATGAGTTCCTCCTGGATGGGACCAAAAACTGAGGAAGTCAAAATCAAAGACAGAGAAATTCCTCTGCTGACTTCCGCCAAGTGTTGAACTCCTGCGCCAGAAGAAATAGCGAAGAAATGAATATAAACCAGCGTCTCAAGCACACTTAGAAGAAAGATTGCAATGAAAAGCAAAAGTTGTTTCTTGCTTAACATCCCAAAAGAAATCATTTCAAACTTTCTAGCATAAGCAACACACAGCGAGGTTACTAGAAGACTTACAATAATCAATTCAGATTCATTTTGAAAAAAATCCCCGTGGTTAATCGTATAAGGAACTGTAATGACGATTAGTAGTACTAAAAATCCAAAACACAAGGCATGAAATTTATCAAAAAACTCCATCAAATTATCCTCCTCACCAAACAGACTTCCTACACGTCATCCTTTAGCTCTAACCTTTCCAAAACAAACCATTTGAGTAACCAAAATCCGACCACATAACCAGCCCCTAAGAAGATAGCCATTAAAGCTAGCATGGGATTTAGGAAATAAAAGACCACAACAAATACAAAGGTTAGCACAAAAATATTAAAAGCAATGGTGTCAGAAGCCAAGACTAGAATATAGGGCGTCAACCAGTCTAAGGTTTTGGAATCTAGGAAAAATAAGTGTTTATACATGATGACCTCCTCTATGGCTAAAAAGCAAGGCTTTGGTTTTTTTACCCCAAGACCCTATGTAGAAAAGTGAGCAAAAATGGTAAGTTTGCGATGATATTATTAACAATATGAATCGAATAAGAAGGATAGATACTCTTCGTATAACGTGTTAGACAGGCAAACAGACAGCCCACTGCCGTATAGACAAAAATATCTGCGAGACTTGGCAAGCTAGAAAAGTGGGGCAAGGCAAATAAGAATGACGGAAAGAGAAGATCCTGCCCCCATCTCGAATCCTTAAAGAAGGCATGTTGAAGCAGGCCCCTACATACCAATTCTTCCATCAGAGGTCCTAGTACGATTAAGGTTAGGTAAACACCAAACTCCGCAAAATTTGTCTCACTATAGGCAATAAACAAATTCCACCCTTCATTAGTTCCCTGGACGTGTTTAGCTGTCAGATAGTTAAAGCAGATAAGTACAACAGCGGCTAACACCGTCAGAACAGAATAGCTCAACCACTTTTTCCTAGGGATACGAAAGAGATAAGCATGGCCCGACCTGACCAAAATCCAAACCATCAAGCAGATAAAGAGAAGACTGATGATGTTTCGAATCCAGATAATATTTCCTACCCAAGACGAGAACTCCCAATAATTGCTCTAAAATTGGGTTGTCCAAGACAGTCCGAAAAACAGAAACAAATAAGAAAGAATTGCACTCGTTTTGAAAAGAATAGCGTGTCTTTTCATATAAATCCTCCCTACTATCTACAAGACAGGATAGCTCACCTTGTCATGCTCTATTACTGCAAGATTAAGAAGACAGCTTGTTCTTTTTAAGGCTAACCTGACTACTAGATAATAGATACATTAAGGCATTAAAGACAATGAAAATATGTCCATAGAATAAAATCAACCTCGCATCCAAACCAAGATAAAGTTTGACCATCAAAAAGATGAGCAAAAAAATTTGAAACCATAAGGTTTTTCCAAAAATAAATTTAAAGCGATTTCGAATATCTACTTCCTTTATTTTTACCGCTACCCCTTTATTAGCAAGAAGGAAAACGCCTGCTTCAAATAATCCACTGTAGAGAACAATCCACCCAATCGATACATTAGAGATTTGTAAAAATGTCCCTAAAAGAATATTCAACATACTACTCAAGAAAATAACAAGAAATAATCTATATTTCATATTAAATACCTCCATTCACTTATTTCACGGACAGTTTAATAGAGCCTTCTAATAAAAGATTCTGTCAGAAGAGGAAGGCAAGCTACTTTTTATAATACTTCAAGCCCCAAATGAGTAGAAGCATAATAATCAAGCAGAGAATAGCGCCAATATAGGCAATTAGTTGTTGGTAAGATTCTCCTGCTGTGACACCTCTATACAAACAAATAATAGACATAAAACCTGTCAAGCCGATGAACATGAGTTGATTGGTTCTAGGACTAACCAAATCATCATCTTCAAACTCTCTTATCCTCATTTCCCTAGTGAGGTAAACAGTAACCAAAATAGAGGCCAAGTTAATAACCACTAAAAGAAATTGGAGAACTACGGAAAAATTTAAAAACTGACGAGATAGAAATAGATAAGTAGAGACAAGTAAAGGCAACTGACCTAAGAACAATCTCGCAAGGAAGATGTTCCGTTTTTTAGCAAGAAAAGTTTTCATTTCTTTGCTCCTTTCTTTTTAGTTAAAGCAAAATAGATCACAACCGCAATCATATAGGCTATGGTATAAAATAGATGATACCAAATACTCTCCCTAAGCGGCTAAAGAAGGATAGACATGATCAGATACAGAACGAAAATGATTAGTATTTTTTTCTTCATAAGATTTCCTCCTAAATGTATGCTTTATCTTAGTTTAGCTACAACCTTTACACTGCTAGTATAGCACTCATTTTATCCTTGGAACACTCAAATCATAAATGGTCATCAAAACATCTTGAATTGTAAAAAATTTAAAAAGCAAGCATGAAAAACATACTTGCCCTTTACACCATATTGATACCAACTTAATTTGTAGATTTTTTATTCTGCTATCACATATCATTTTGACAGGCGAAACAATATTAAAGAAACTCCCCTGTAGATTAAACTAGCGATAAAAAATCTTTTTATCTAATTAGATCTATCTTTATTCTTCTTTGGAGATTTTAAAAATTTTTCCCTAATTAAAGAAGTAATAAAAGAAACAAACATACCAACAACAAAAACAATAAGAAATCTTTTGAAATCCATAATTACCTCCAAGTACACAAGCTCAAGTCTTTAAGCAACCATAATAGCCAATTGTAACATTGTTTTTGCATTCACGAGGAATACCTCTTTTTACTTTCGTCCTATTGCAATCTTAACAACGTTAGTATACTACTATTTTTTAAAGTTTTCCATCCAAATCATAAATGGTCATCAAAACATCTTGAATTGTAAAAATAAAAAAAGCAAGCATGAAAAACATACTTGCCCTGGGGGGAACTTGACAACATAAAAATCTAAAATTGAAAGCTACTCACCCTCATTTCCGTATGTTCTCATATATTCTCATGATCGCAACAAGGATAGCAGCTGTCCCACTTGCCAAAGCGATAAGGGTAATGATAATGTTGAGGATTTCAGGCGTACTCCCTATTCTGTTGATAAGACGGAGTAGGGATATAACTGTCAACTGAATCAAGAGTATTGATTCTACTCTTACCAATGAAGTCAGTCTGTTTTCAACTGCATATAAAAAGGCTGGTAGCAAAACACAGGCTATAGCAATCACAAACAGGTTGCTCCCTGTTTCTTCTCCCTTGTTCACCACGGAAATCATGAGAAGATTCGAAGCTATGATCAACGTAGAACAGATGATAAAAAAGGATTTCTTATTCATTTATGATACCTCAGATACTCTGGTAAAAGTCAGGCTCGATAAAGACAAACTTTATCTGTTAACTTCTGCCAATTCTTTTTTCACAAATTTTCTAATGACCAACCGGCAACAAGTGAACCGTTAAAACCTGACGAAAGACTTGATTTTGACAGGTGGTATTGAGACTGGTATTGGGATGGCTTTCCACAATTTTCATAACGGTATAGAGACCAACTCCTCTCTCCTCCCCTTTAGAACTGGCTCCAAAGGAGAAAATCTCAGAAATATCTATGCCCTCTTCTTTAATGGCATTTTCGATGATAAAGGTCTCCTGTGCCCCATTTTTTAAAAAGGCGATTGAAACGTGAGGTTGACTGGCCTCTACACTAGCTTCAATAGCATTGTCACAAAGGATAGACACAATGGTTAGAAAATCAAGTAGACTCATCCCCTCGACCTGAATCTCCTCAGGAACTTCGACATTAAATACAATCTTCTTATCTCTGGCTTTTAGAAATTTGCCTGCTAGGAGACTTTTGAGGGCTTTATCACGAATATTCACGAGTCGTCCAAGGTCATATTTATTGTCCTGCAATTTTTCACTAGAATCCTTTAAAACCGAGTCGTAGACCTCTTTTATCTGCTCCATATCCTCCTCTTCAATACCCAGACGTAAACTGGTCAAGATATTGGTGTAATCATGGCGAAAACTCCGCACTTCCTTGTAGAGTTCCTCTATATGCCGACTATAGCGTTCCATATCTCTGTAGCGCAAGGCCTGCTCTTGGTCCAATCTCTCATGGAGTTTGTCCTTCAAATAGGTATCCAATTTCTTGACAATCCCCATAAAAAAGAGGAGGTAAAAAACTAGGATGAGATGGCGAACAGTCTTTGATTGGATATCGTATGCATATTCAAAGTAAGACAGATTTTCCATGACTAGAAAGTAGGCCCCCATTATCCAGTTAATCTTAGTCAGGGACTTTTGAAAAGCTTTATCGAGAATCTCCTTTCTCAAACTAGTAAAATCATAGTCCAACCATTTCAAAAAGGCTAGAGAAATGAAGAAATTGAAAATCATTATAAACACCCAAATAAATGAGTATTTGTCATTTATTTGCCCTTGGTCTAAAAACGGAAGCACAAAATAAGAAACACCTCTATAAAAGAGATTCACCAATATCATTGGAAAGAGACCATAAAAGAAAAGGAGTTTTTTAGGAAGGCCTCTTAACAATAAGAAAGATAAGCCGATGCCGTACAAGGGTACCACAAAATAAGATAGGTAAGTATTTCCTACTATATAGTTAATCGTTACAAAAACGACTGCTAAAAGTAACTTAAAAAGAAAAGCTTTAAAAAATCTCTCCAGAGTTAGAACAATTCCATCCACCTTAAAAAATATAAACAATTCCAATCCAGCTATCAAAAATGAATATACTATCTTCCAAACTATTTCCATTACATCACCTCACTTAGTGTAAGTTATTGATAGTCTCAGACACTTCCCTGACCTTATAACGCGCTATCATACAGCTTCCACCATTGGGAAAGTAAAGCAGTTTTTCTTTCTTATCCAAACGAACCACATTGGCAGGATTGATGAGAAAAGAGCGATGGCACTGCAAGAGACGAGGTTCCTGCTTGAAAACCTCCTCTAAACTCGCTGTAAATTCCAGCCTGTCTGTCTTGGTATAGAGAATAACACGATGGGCTCTGGGCGATGTTTCGAGATAGTAGACCTCTTTAAAAGGATACTGGAATTGGGCAAATTTTGATTTAAAGTAAAAACAATCTTCAGCCAGACTCTTACTGTCTTGACTATTGGCATAAAGGAGGGCTGTCTCGATACGAAATTCAAACTCCTCTGCTGACAAGGCCTTATCAATGTAGTCCAAAGCAGACACTTGGTAGCGAAAGGACAGGGGCATAAACTCCGAGTGAGTCGTCACAAAGACGATGAGAGCATAAGGATCCCGATCCCGAATCTTTCTAGCCACTTCCAGTCCCTTCATCTCCTCATTTCGAATCTCAATATCCAAAAAGAATAGCTGATGCGCTCCCTTCTCATGCACCTCTGCCAGCAGTTGGTCTGGCTTGCCAAAGACCTCAAAAGAACTGGGAATGATACGATGTTCCTTCAAGAGTTTCTCAATCGTCGTTTCAATCCTAGTCTGCTGGGAAAAATCATCTTCTAAAACAAATATTCTCATTTTCTTACTCCCCTTGTTTCGATTTCTTCCTAAAAAGAGAATAGCAAAAATACTATGATACAAGCCCACCAAATCCTAAACAGGCCTTCAACGCTCCTGAAGGGTATCTTGTTCCTCAAATAAGCATGATAATCTTACAACTATTTTATCATAAAATCTTAACAGTACCATTCAGGAAATTTCAAGGGCAATTAAAGATTTGATGGTGAAAAAGGAGATAAAAGTGATAGACTGACAGTATCAAAACACAGTTGCTAGAAACAAGACTGGCACCCAGATTAAAGGAGGCATTCTCATGACAGATACAGACCCTATCAAAAGAGCTCAGACTTTGATTACTGACTTAAACAAAGCCTACCAAGCATGCAGACAGGCAACCGCTGACGACGTCCGCTTTCAGGAGCAATTAAACTCTATTCTTGGCTTTCTAGCCAAGGCTGAGACAGTGGATAATCGAGTCTTGATTGAACTGGAAAAATTCTACCAGACTTCCAGTCTTCTCATGGGACTCAGCGCCCTCAATCCAGATGCTCCTACTCGTGCCGCTTGGCGGGCCTATGACCGTTTCCACTTTGACCAAGTCAAGACCAAGTTGAGTCTCTACGGACCAACCATTATCTTGTAGAAAATAAAAGAAGTTGAGACAAACTGAACTCAACTTCTTTTTTAGTGTCATATAGGCAATGTTAGTCCTGCATCTGACGTTTGACCTGATAAGGTAGGTACAAGACTAGTAAAACCAAACCAGCTCCCAGTAAGGCTAGAAGGGCTAGTTTTTCTTGGAAGGTAATCAACCCAACAACTAATTCCACTACTAAGACCAAACTGGTCAATCCTCGGACTACCGCCTGCAAGCCTTTTTCCTTTTGCCCCTTGTCCAGTGGAAAGAGTTGGGTCAAATACTGGTAGTCAAAAGCGTGATAGAGGGCCAACAACTGGAAGAGCAAGAGGTAGTTAAAGAGAACCACCACCGCTGTCGCAATCCAAGCTTGCTCGATAAAGACCTGCGCTAGCAAGGAAAGTAGGAGCAGACGGAGACTGAGCGCAAAGAGATCTCCATTTCGCAAATAAGAACGCAGATAGAGATTTTGCCAAATCTTTCCAGGCACCTTCTGAACAGCCTTTAGGATAAAGTCCAGATAGGCACGACGCTTGACGCTGTTTGAAATTCCCTTGACCTGCGTAAAGAGGGCAAAGAAACGAAGTAAGACTTGCTTGCGCTTGCTTTCTTGGGAAATGACATAGTCCCAGTCCAGTCCAGTTTCAGTAAAAAATTTGCTGGCCTTTTGACGAAAGAGGAAATATTTTCCTACCCCCAATAAAAGCACATAGACCAGAAAAAGTGGCAAACCATAACCCATTGCCAAAAATAAAGGCGCAAATAACAGCAAGAAGAGGGTCTGAACAAAGAGCCAAAAGACTAGGGAAATGCCAGTTTGACGCTTGAGATGGAGCTTGATTTCCTCTTCTCCGACCAAGAGAAAGAGCTTGTCTGGAGCCTCCATATAGGTGGCAATTCCTCCCCAAAGCAAAAGCAAAACAGACGTAATTCCTACAAACAAAAGGATAGGCCAATGATTTTCAGGAAAATGTTGTAAGAGTTGACTGTACTGGTAGGCTAGAAAGCCCAGCAGGACAAGCAGGAACAAGACAAAGTGGTCATTGAGAACATAGCGCAAATAACCAAGACACTCCTTACGAAAAGCCTGCTTTCTCTTTAAAAACAAGTCTTTCATAGCTCCTCCTCTTTGGTCAGAGCCAAGTAAATATCATTTAAACTAGCCTCAGGCATATCAAAGGCTTCGCGCAGTTGCAGGAGATTACCCTTGGCACGCACCTCACCCTTATGGAGAATGACAAAGGCATCACACATCTTCTCCGCTGAATCCAGCACGTGGGTACTCATGAGAATGGACTTGCCCTTTTGCTTTTCCACTTCCAAAAGCTGAATCAAGTCTGCAATAGCCAACGGATCAAGACCAAGGAAAGGCTCATCCACGATAAAAAGACTCGGATCCACCACAAAAGCACAGATAATCATGACCTTCTGCTTCATCCCTTTTGAAAAATGAACAGGGAACCAGTCTAATTTCTGGTCCAGACGGAACATTTTCAACAAAGGTTCTACTCGATCAAAAGCCACTTTCTGCTCAATACCATAAGCCATGGCAACCGTTTCGATATGCTCTCTGAGGGTCAATTCCTCATACAAGCTAGGTGTCTCGGGAATGTAACCAATTTGCTTGCGGTAACTTGTCGCATCTTCTTGCAGGGTCAGGCCATTGATATTGATGGAGCCACTATAGGGTGTCAACAGACCGATAATCTCATTGATAGTCGTCGATTTACCAGCACCATTGAGACCAATCAAACCGACCAACTGCCCACTTTCAACAGTAAAAGACACATCTTTCAAGACAGGGACATGGACATAGCCACCTGTCAGGTTTTTAATTTCTAACATATTTTCTCCAAATCTGGTATAATGTAGCTATATTATATCAAAATTCAATACAGTAGAGGTAGATTTTATGTCAGATTGCATTTTTTGTAAAATCATCGCAGGGGAAATTCCTGCTTCAAAAGTATACGAAGATGAGCAGGTTCTTGCCTTCCTTGATATCTCTCAAGTGACACCTGGACATACCTTGGTCGTGCCAAAAGAACACTATCGCAATCTTTTAGAAATGGACGCTACTAGCGCCAGCCAACTCTTTGCCCAAGTACCAAAAGTGGCTCAAAAAGTCATGAAAGCTACCAAAGCTGCTGGTATGAATATCATTGCTAACTGTGAAGAAATCGCAGGGCAAACCGTCTTTCATACCCACGTCCACCTCGTACCTCGCTACAGTTCGGACGATGACATCAAGATTGATTTTATCGCCCACGAACCAGACTTTGACAAACTTGCTCAAGTCGCTGAAACCATCAAAAATGCCTAAGGAGTTGCCATGAAATTATCCAACCTACTGCTATTTGCAGGAGCTGCAGCCGGAAGTTATCTGGTCACAAAAAATCGCCAAACCATCACAGATGAAGTCTTGAATACCACTGACCGCGTTCAAGCTATCAAGGATGATGTGGATATTATCCAAAACAGCCTGCAAATCATTGACAAGCAAAAAGAACTCATCAAGGAATACCAAGAAGACCTGACTTACAAATTTAAAATCTTGGAAAAGGATATCCAGACTAGACTAGCTGTTATCAAAGAAACACAGGAAACTGAAGATAAGTAAAAAGAGCTACTCAGCTCTTTTTTAAAAGGTAAACAAGTTATATCCCATCAACTATACATCATAATTTAGGCAACTCATTCACCATTTCACAACTAATACTCTTCGAAAGTCTCTTCAATCCGTGTCAACGTCGCCTTGCCGTACTCAAGTACAGCCTGCGGCTAGTTTCCTAGTTTGCTCTTTGATTTTCATTGAGTATAAATCGAATACTTCCCCAGACTTTCCGCCATAATGAAAACACCTGAAACAGCTTGGTTTCAGGTGTCTGGAAACTTTGAGACCTAGGCTCAAAGTTTAGGTATGGAACTTCGAAGAAGGTCGCTACCGTACGTCATCACTTAAGGAAAGTCTTAAAAAATCTATAAACAAAAAAGAGCCACTCGGCTCTTTTTGCTTTATTCTCCATCAAAGGCATCTTTTATATGATCAAAGAAGCCCTTTTTCTTTGGATTGACTTTCAAATCGCCTGCAGCTGCAAATTCTTTAAGCGCTGCTTTTTGGCGGTCGTTCAAGCCTGTCGGTGTTACGACATTGACAGTAACGTATTGGTCCCCAACTGCACCGCCACGAAGGCTCGGAGCTCCCTTGCCACGTAGACGAAATTTCTTACCAGTCTGAGTTCCCTCTGGGATAACCAATTCAACATCACCGTGAACAGTTGGGATATCAACTGTATCACCAAGAGCTGCTTGGACAAAGTTAAGGTTCAGATTATAGAAGATAGTGGTTCCTTCACGTTCAAACTTGTCGCTGGCTTCCACAGAAACCACTACATACAAGTCACCATAAGGTCCACCGTTAAACCCAGCTTCACCTTGACCAGCTAGGCGAATTTGTTGACCAGTTTCTACACCAGCAGGAATTTTGACATGTACGCTATGCGCTTGTTTTTCATGCCCTGTTCCGTGACAGGTTGTACATGGATCTTTGATTTCTTTTCCGCGACCATGACAGACATCACAGGTTACTTGGCGTCGCATCATACCAAGCGGAGTCTGCGTATCGACATTAATTACACCAGCGCCATGACAGCGTCCACAAGTGACTGGACTTGTTCCTGGTTTAGCACCTGAGCCATTACATGTACGACAGCTTGCTTCACGGTTATATTTGACTTCTTTTTCAGCTCCAAAAATAGCTTCTTCAAAGGTCAAGTTCACACGATACTGGAGATCATCCCCCTGACGAGGAGCATTTGGATTGCGTGAAGCACCGCCTCCGCCGAAGAAACTTGAGAAGATGTCCTCAAAACCACCGAAGCCACCTGCCCCATTGAAACCGCCGAAACCACCAGCACCACCAAAGCCACCGTTGGCTCCTGCAGCACCATATTGGTCATAGGCTGCACGTTTTTGGTCGTCACTCAAAGTCTCATAGGCTTCTTGAACTTCCTTGTACTTGTCCTCAGCACCAGGCTCCTTGTTGATATCTGGGTGATATTTTTTCGAAAGCTTGCGATAAGCCTTTTTGATCTCGTCTGCCGAAGCGTTTTTTGACACCCCCAGACGATCATAAAATTCAGTATTGTTCATAATTCAAGATACAAAGGGCGTCAAACGGACACAGGCAAAATAGGAGTTTTGACGACGGACGCTTGCGTCCTAGAAAAAACTATCTTTTTGGCACAGTCCGTAAGCCCGTGTTCAATTCCCTGAACACCCTTGTTCCTTTCTGTTATTGTTGCGGAACGAAACCTCGATTTAGGTCGGGTTCAATTCCTTTCTTTTATATTGAATAAGAAATTCTGGAACCCGTGTTCAGTTACGAACACTCTTTGTTCCTTTCTATAATTTTCATGTAAATATTTAGAGGGTATTTTCTATACTCTGTTTCACTTCATCAAACTCTTTGTCCGATAGAGTAAAAATCAAATCCTCTTCTGAATATTCATTCTGTTCTTTAAAATAGTTGTCCGTATTTTCTGCCAAACCTAGACCAAGAATCACTTTTCTTGCAAACTCTAGATGTGCAAAACCGATAGCCGTAATGATTTGTTTATCTTGGACAAAAACTTTCGGTTGGAAATTCTCACGTGGAAGAAATTCAAAATAGTCAAAGAAGTTTTGCCAAATTCCACCTGTAAATTTCGTGTCGTTCAACAGGCCTGCCTTCGCCAATAAAAGGGGCGCTGAAGAAATGGCTGCAATTAGGATATCTTGCTCATTAAGACTTCTCAAAAACGAGATCAATTTCTCATCTTGTAGAGCAGGACCTATATTTACCATTCCTGGCAAAATCACACAAGAATAATCTTCTATACGGATTTGATCCAATGTTTTCGTCGGTTGACAGGGCAAACCATCCTCAGAGACCACCATCGAATTCTCAGAAGCTACATAATCAATCGTGATATCAAAAGACAGAGCTAAAGTACTCGTTAAAGTGGTTATCTCATAAAGAGAAAAATTAGGATAAATGATACAAAGTACTTTTTTCATACGCAACATCCTCTATTTTATCGAAAAACAGAGGCTGGGTTGCAACCTCTGGATTTCTTCTTATCATTTAGTTATTAAGCTGAATTGAGCACGCCCTAACCTCTTGGTGAAAAAGATAAATCTTCCTAGAAACTAAAGTTTCTGCGTCAGATTTCCTATTTTCACTGTGAGGTTTTAACGGGCTTTGCATCTTACTTCTCAGTAAACTCTCCGTCTACGACGTCATCACCTGCGTTTCCTGTTGCTTGCGCGCCTTCTGCTCCTGCTTGAGCTTGTTGGGATGCTGCTGCTTGTTCATAGAGTTTGACAGCAAGTCCTTGAGCTTTTTCGTTCAATGCTTCAAGTTTTGCTTTCATGTCGTCCAAGTTATTGTCTTCTTGAGCTTTCTTAAGGTCATCAAGGGCAGCTTGGGCAGCATCACGTTCTGCATCAAAGCCTTTGCCTTCAGTTTCCTTGATTGTCTTTTCAGTCGCAAAGATTGCTTGGTCTACTTCGTTACGAAGGTCAACTTCTTCTTTACGTTTCTTATCTGCTTCAGCGTTAGCTTCTGCATCTTTCATCATGCGGTCGATTTCTTCATCAGTCAAACCAGAGTTCGATTGGATGACAATAGTTTGTTCTTTTTGAGTTCCAAGGTCTTTAGCTTTAACAGATACGATACCGTTCTTGTCAATATCAAATGTTACTTCGATTTGTGGGATACCACGAGGTGCAGCTGGGATGTCAGTCAATTGGAAACGTCCAAGAGTCTTGTTATCTGCTGCCATTGGGCGTTCACCTTGAAGAACGTGGATATCAACAGCTGGTTGGTTGTCTGCTGCAGTTGAGAAGACTTGTGATTTAGATGTTGGAATAGTTGTGTTGCGATCGATAAGTTTTGTAAATACTCCACCCATTGTTTCGATACCAAGTGACAATGGTGTTACGTCAAGAAGGACAACGTCTTTGACATCACCAGTAATCACACCACCTTGGATAGCAGCACCCATGGCAACAACTTCGTCAGGGTTTACTGATTTGTTTGGTTCTTTACCAGTTTCAGCCTTAACAGCTTCTACAACGGCTGGGATACGAGTTGAACCACCAACAAGGATAACTTCGTCGATTTCTGACAAGCTCAAACCTGCATCTGAAAGGGCTTGACGAACTGGAACTTTTGTACGTTCTACAAGGTCACGAGTCAAATCGTCAAATTTAGCACGAGTCAAAGTCATTTCCAAGTGAAGAGGTCCAGCATCACCAGCAGTGATAAATGGCAAGCTGATTTGTGTTGAAGTTACACCAGAAAGGTCTTTCTTAGCCTTTTCAGCCGCATCTTTCAAACGTTGAACAGCCATCTTGTCAGTAGACAAGTCAATACCATTTTCTTTCTTGAATTCTGCTACCAAATGGTCGATAATTTTTTGGTCAAAGTCATCACCACCAAGTTTGTTGTCCCCTGCAGTTGACAATACGTCGAAGACACCGTCACCCAATTCAAGGATAGAGACGTCGAATGTACCACCACCAAGGTCAAATACCAAGATTTTTTCTTCTTTGTCAGTCTTGTCCAAACCGTAAGCAAGAGCGGCTGCAGTTGGTTCGTTGACGATACGTTCTACTTCAAGGCCAGCGATTTTTCCTGCGTCTTTAGTTGCCTGACGTTGAGCATCGTTAAAGTAAGCAGGAACTGTTATAACTGCTTTGGTTACTTTTTCACCAAGATATTCTTCTGCATAACCTTTCAAGTATTGAAGAATCATAGCTGAAATTTCTTGTGGAGTGTATTCTTTTCCATTAGCAGAAACTTTTTCAGAAGTTCCCATTTTAGATTTGATAGAGATAACTGTATCTGGGTTTGTGACTGCTTGACGTTTTGCAGCGTCACCAACGATGATTTCTCCGTTTTTGAATGAGACTACAGATGGAGTTGTACGGTTTCCTTCTGGATTTGCGATGATTTTGCTTTCAGTTCCTTCAAGAACTGCAACTGCTGAGTTTGTTGTACCTAAGTCAATACCGATAATTTTGCTCATTATTTTTTCCTCACTTTGATTTATTTATTATTTTTCACTATACATTTTAAATTCTTCTGGAAATTCCAAATTAATAAACTCATTCCAAAAACCATCTGGAACTCCAATATCGTTTAACAACTCATCTTTATTATCTTCTGAATTGTTATTTTCAATTCCATAAAAGCTTAACACTTCATCACCATAAAGGTTTCTAAAGCCATCCCAATCAATATTGTTTCCATTCCAGCCATGACGATCGTCTTGCTCAACAAATTCTTGTATCTGTTCTAAAAAATCTTTATAATTAAACATTCTGTCCTCTTTCCTAATTATAAACCACTACCATTGCTGGGCGTAGGATGCGGTCATGGAGTTTGTAGCCTTTTTGGAAAACTTGGGCGATGGTATCTGCTGGGTGTTCATCGTCTGCTGGGAGAGTTTGGATGGCCATATGGTAGTTATGGTCAAATTTACCGTCAGCTGCGATTTCTTCGATTCCTTCTTCTTTCAAAGCGTGAATCAAGCTTTCTTGCACCATCTCCAATCCTTTTTTGACATCGTCTGTCAAACCTTCAACTGCGAGTGCACGCTCAAGATTGTCGAGTGATGGCAAGATTGCTTTTGCTAAGTCCTGGCTACGATAACGTTGCAAGTTTTGACGTTCTTCATTGGCACGGCGTTGGATATTTTGCATTTCTGCATGAGCGCGAAGGTATTTGTTTTCGAACTCATCTGCACGTTCATTTGCTAAGTCCAATTCAGACTTCTCAGAAGTTGTTTCTTCTACCGTTTCCACAACTTCCTCTTCTTGGACTTCTTCTACTTCTTCATTTTTTATATCTTGGGCCATTTTCGCCTCCTTTAATGATTTCAATCTTAATGTACTTCGTAATGATTACTGCTGAGGTAGCGGTAAAAATCTGTCAACTTCATGGTCAAAACACGGTTGACCACATTGACTTGGTTGATTAGCTGTTGGTAATCCAGATTGACCGGACCGATAATAGCTAGAATTCCAACTCCTCGATAAGGAATGAGGAACTTGCTACTAATCACCGCTAGGTCAGCTAGGCAGGATTCTTGACTATCTGCAACACGGACATTTTGCATCTGATCTTCACGCAATCCCTCACGAATCTCCAAGGCTACCTTTTGCGGTTGGTCAAAGAACTGATAGGCTGCTAGATTGGCAAAATTCAAGAGATTGACCTTGCCTGCCACTACGATATTTTCGTTGAACATTTCCTTAAAGATGTGTTCAAAGAGATCAATCACATTATCCGTTGTTGTGAAATAACGCTGGATAATCTGCGGAATCTCCGTCCGAATCTTGTAGTGAATATCTAGAACGGTGTGACCGAGGAAACGTTCCTGAATGATGCTCTTCAGTTTCAGCAAATCCTCCTGCAAAAAGTTCCTTGGGATCAGAAACTGACTCGTAACCGTGCGCGATTCGTCTAAGGTGAATACTGCCAAGGCTGTATGTTGCCCCAAAACAACGATATCAAAGGCTGTCAAACGTTGCCTGCTCGGCTCAACATCCAGTGCTACTACCGTACAGCCACTCAGGTCTGTCAGTAGGTTAGCAGCCTCTTGCAAAATATCCTCCAATTTGAAGAATTCCTGATCAAAGGCTTTAACAATCTCATAAACCTCATTTTCAGCTAGTCGGTCAAAATCCAGTGAGTGTTTCACATAGTACTGAAAACCAGCAACACTTGGCATCCGACCACTTGAAGTATGGGCCTTCTCAAGCAAACCTTGCTTTTCTAGAGCCGCCATGTCATTACGAATAGTTGCGCTGCTAGAGTTAATAGACTCTTGCAAGGCTTTGGATCCGACAGGTTCGTGCGTTTTGGTAAAGATGTCAATAATGAGATTTAAAATATCCTGCTGACGCTCTGTAACCATCTCATCACTCCTCTCTGTCTGATCGATTAGCACTCGATACACTTAAGTGCTAACTTATGATTCTATTATACACCCTTAAAAGAGAATGTCAAGACAAAAACTCAAAAAATTAGCACTCTTTTATTAAGAGTGCTAAAAATCAGTCTGAAGACCTAGAACCTTACTGTTTATCTACTCGGTATTTCCTTTTAAGTCTAAAAAAACCATAGATTAGATAAGAAATCAAGAGAGCATATAAAAGAAAAATAATAAAGAAAGACATAGAAAGCTCCTCTTTAAATAGACTCATACAGACAACAAGACCACCTAAGAAAGTAGCTGTACAGGAACGAAGTCTAGATCGCATAACTTCCCATCTGAGCCCCTTACTCATATAGACTTGATCCTCTGAAAGTATATCAGAAGCTGGTTTACGAAAAATTGAACAAAAACCTGTTTCTATCAATTCCCAACCTCTATTTCTAAAATCTTGCAGTTCATGCTGATGCTTTTTAAGAAATCTAGAATCATGGATACAGTAGATGATATCATCTGGTTGACATTGGTCAAAATAGAAAAAACCAAAACGACTAGTTCTATACCTCCAACCTTTCAAATGCATCTCATGTAAATATTCTTCTTCCTTGTCCAAATCAACAATGGTGAAAATCCGGAATTGCTTTTTATTTATCATGACTTCCCCTCCAATTTTGAGCATACCTACCCTATCATAAATCTGATAATTCCTTCTTTTTATGCCATAACTTCCAGCTAATATATACAACCATTAACAAAATGATTAAAGACAAGAAAATATCTAGCCCAACCGCAAGTAAACTCCATAGACCATACGCATTACTTCTATTGAGCAATTTAAGTAATAATGGTATATGTATGGCTAGCAAAAGTAAAACAGGTACTAATCGCAGTCTTAAAATGCGATTAACCATAGCTAACTTCCCAGCAGCGTCATTATAGATTTCAAATTCTGCATCCGATTCAATTTCAGAATGCGCTTTTCTAAAATAGGAAAAACTATTAAAGTCTGTAATATGCTCCCAGCCACAGTCTTTAAATAGTTGTAAATAGGAGGATCTCTCTGATTTTTCCATTGGGTAAAAATCCAACTGATAAGACACTTGCTCAGGCTGACATTTTTCAAAGGTATACTTAACTGCAAACAATAAGATAGAATAGCTTACTTTCCTAAGTTTCCAGCCCTTAGCATGCATTTCTCTAAAGTATAGATCCTCCCTCTCATAATCAGCAATTGTAAAAATTCGATAAACAATTTTCTTTTCCATCATCCTTCCTCCCGACTGTTTCTATAGAGCCGTTCAATACGCTTCAATTCAATATCTAAAACTTTTCGTCCCAAGTCTGTAATCTGATAGATTTTACGCTTCTCCTCTTCGCGGACAAAGGAAATCAAACCATCCTTTTCCATTTTTGACAAGGTTCCATACATAGTTCCAGGACTAATCGAAACTTGCGAATCCGTCATCTCCTTGACCTTTTGCGTAATACTATAACCATGACGCTCCTTTTGCAAACAGAACAAGATATAAAAACCCGTTTCCGTCATCGGAATATAGACCCGACGAACCTTATCCGTTAATTCCATTTATAAGCACCTCCTATTCAGTTCGATATATCGCACTTCGCTATATAAAATATATCACACCTCGATATAAAACGCAAGAAAAAAAGACCACCCTCAGGCAATCTTTCTTCTATATTAGTATTAGTAAAGGTCTAAATAATTATCAATTTCCCATTGTGAAACGAAGGTTGCATAGCTTGCCCATTCGATTCGTTTGGCTTCAAGGAAACTAGTATAGATATGTTCTCCAAGAGCTTCTCTGACAACCTCATCTTCTGTCAAAGCTTTCAAAGCGTTGTGAAGAGTTGATGGAAGGTCTGTAATACCAGCTTCCTTACGCTCTTCTGCTGTCATGATGTAGATATTTTCTTCGATAGGAGCTGGTGCTTCGATTTTATTTTCAATACCATGCAAACCAACCTCCAAAAGAACAGCCATAGCGATGTATGGGTTTGCCATCGGATCCACTGAACGCAACTCAAGACGAGTTCCCATACCACGTGAAGCAGGCACGCGTACAAGTGGCGAACGGTTACGACCAGCCCAAGCAATGTAAACAGGCGCTTCATAACCTGGAACCAAACGTTTGTATGAGTTAACTGTTGGGTTCATGATAGCAGTATAGTTGTAGGCATGCTTGATCAAACCGCCAAGGAAATAGTAGGCAGTTTCTGACAACTGCATTCCTTTTGGATCATTTGGATCAAAGAAGGCATTATTTCCTTCCTCATCAAACAAGGACATATTACAGTGCATACCTGATCCAGCAATACCAAATTTTGGTTTGGCCATAAAGGTTGCGTAAAGCCCGTGTTTGCGAGCAATGGTTTTAACAACGAGCTTAAAGATTTGAATTTTATCACAAGCACGGAGAACTTCATCGTACTTAAAGTCAATCTCGTGTTGTCCAACCGCAACCTCGTGGTGACTCGCTTCTACTTCAAATCCCATTTTGGTCAAGACATTCACAATCTCACGACGTGTATTGTCCGCAAGATCAGTAGGCGCCAAATCAAAGTAGCCACCCTTGTCATTTACTTCAAGTGTTGGGTCACCATTTTCATCTAGTTTAAATAGGAAGAATTCTGGCTCTGGACCAAGGTTGAAGGATTTGAATCCTACTTCTTCCATGTGACGAAGAGCACGTTTCAAATTGCCACGAGGGTCACCTGCAAATGGCTCACCTTCTGTTGTATAGACATCACAGATTAAACCTGCAACACTTCCATTTTCATCTCCCCAAGGGAAGACTGTCCATGTATCCAAGTCAGGATGCAAGTACATATCTGACTCATTGATACGTACAAAACCTTCAATAGAAGATCCATCAAACATAGCCTTATTTGACAAGACCTTATCTAATTGTTCATCTGTAGCAGGAATTTCGACGTTTTTCATGGTTCCCAAAATATCTGAGAACATGAGACGGATAAAGGTAACATTTTTTTCCTTGACTTCACGACGAATATCTGCAGCTGTGATTGGCATGAGTTTTCTCCTTAATATATGACTACTTGCGGTTGCCTAACCGCGACCAAAAGGTGACCGTACTGAAGCAAAGCGCCCCTGTTGGAGGAGTTCATTGTGAAGCGCACGACGCACCTCAGTCTGACTAACCGCTTTCTTGGATTTCGCCTCACGTTCAGCATATTTTTTCTTAATGGCAGCGATATTATAACCTTCAGAGATATAATCTTTGATTTCAAGCAGACGATCCATGTCATTTAAAGAATACATGCGACGGTTCCCTTCGTTACGATCAGGTTTTATCAATTCCTGATCTTCATAATAGCGAATCTGACGCGCCGATAAATCGGTCAACTTCATAACACTGCCGATAGGAAAAACAGCCATATTTCGGCGAAATTCTTTTTCCTTCATTTACAATTTCCTTCTTTCTGTCTATTATAGTCTAAAAAAAGACAAACGTCAATTGATAATGTTATAAAATGTAACATTATTTTTCTTTTTTCTCTAAAAAGAGCCGAATGCGATCAATATCGTAATTTACCAAAATTGCGACAAAAACTCCCATGAAAGTTTCTGATACACGCGCAAACACGTACAAAATTGTTTCTCCACTCGGAATCGATAGGGTAATGATTAACATGGCTGCTACACCGCCAATAACACCTGCTTTGTTATTCATGGCTACATTTGTCATAATGGTTAACATGGTGCAAATTGGAACAACTACTAAAGTTACCCAAAAAGCTTCATGGAAAAAGCCATTTAATAGGAAGAAGACCAATGCATAGAGGCCACCGATACTATTTCCTAGAATACGCGAAGTCCCAAAATGAACACTCTTATCAAAACTCTCCCTCAGGCTAAAAACGGCTGTCAAAGCACCGATTTGCAGACCTTTCCAGCCAAAAAAGCCAAAAATCAAGAGAACTAGAAAAACAGCAATACCTGTTTTAAAGGTTCGCATACCAAGTTTGAACTGGGATTTATCGAATTTATATTTTTTAAAATAACTCATAATCTCAACTTTCTATTTCCATTTTATCATAATTTGGGTGATTTTATGAGCAATAGTTGAGAAGAAGCGTTTTTATTTTAAGCAAAAGAAAAGAGGGACCTTCATCCCCAATGTCATTAAGTTAAGAAATTCAAATACAATTCTGTATTTGGGTTTCTTTTTTATGTGATAAACTTATAGTTAAGGAGGGATTTCCCATGATAAAACAGATAAAAGCC
>NZ_JAIRCA020000029.1 GCF_020089495.2 Streptococcus mitis subsp. hohhotensis
ATGATTAAAACCAGTGGAACTTACCCTGACACGGATTTCCACTGGTTTTTAGAATTTTTATCAGACTAACTTCCACTTGGATTAGCGGTGGAACTTAGTTTGGGAATTTACCGGAATTTGGAATGCATTTACAAAAATAAAATTGTTGTTTAGAAATAGTTGTTTAGTAGAGATTTGAGAAAAAGCCTACTTTTCAGTAGACTTAGTAATGATCTTTAAAGGACAAGAAAGCCACGCTATCTCCATCCATCATATAAATCAAGCGATTTTCTGCATCAATACGCCGTGACCAGGCTCCTTGGTACTCATATTTGAGCGGCTCTGGTTTTCCTATTCCTGTAAATGGATCACGTTGAATATCCTTGATTAGTTTATTGATTCTTTTTAGTGTTTTCTTATCCTGAGTTTGCCAGTAGCAATAATCTGCCCACGCATCTTCTGTAAACTTGAGCAGCATTCCTCACTCCTCAATAACATGGACTTGAGTGCTTCCAGCACGAACTTGAGCCATTCCTCGCAAAACCTTATCAGAAAGTTCCTTATTTTGAGCGATTCTCAGTGTTTCCTGAATACTGTCCCATTCGCTCTTTGAAAGAACTACAATGTCCTCATCTGGATTTTTATTAACCACCGTCAAAGGCTCAAATTCATCGTTTACCTTCTTCATGTAGTCTTTTAAATGATTTCGGAACGTTGAGTAAAGAACTGCTTCCATAATCATACCTCGTTTTACCTCTTTTCCACTATTATACACAAAAAGAAAGAAATTGTCAGGAACTTGTACAAGATTTTCTTTTTCTATCTATTTATTCGTAAAAAATCTCAAAAAGTCCACCTTTCAGTAGACTTAGTTTGTTTCTATTCTAATCGGCACTCTTCCAAAATTCTGCTCTGATATACTTGGATTTCCCAGTTGGTAAATCTGGTCTGCCTTTTGGGTCATAGTATCCCAAGGCTCTTTGCCAATTCGACTGACTAGATTGACCTGACCTTTCAAAGACTTGAGATGTTTCCTGCCTTTTTCAGTAAATCCAAGGACATGAATGGCTTCTGGCAAGTCACTTTCTTTAGCCTGCACCAAGATATAGGTCAAGAGCCGTCTGACACGCGCCTTGGTGTAACGTTTGGTGGCAACCGCCTCGACCATTTCTTCCACAGACTGGGCTATCTTGATGGCATCCTTGATGCGCACAGCCATTTCTTGATTGACCTGATAGATGGTGGTTAGGTCTGGATTTGACAAGATTTGATAGCGGAGCAGAGGAAAATAGTCTTCCCAGCTCACCTTACTAGCCTGCTCAAATAGGACAATAGAAGGCATAAAGCGTTCTAAAAAATCTTGGTCCTTCTGGTGCTGACGCAGGGCTGTCGCCGAGGCAAAGTCCACATATTTATCCACAGAATGGTAACCAGCCCCCTGACGCTGAATCGGATGCATCTTGATATTTCGTCCTGCAACTGCCTTGGCATAAGCAAGAGCAAGAACATGATTGGGCGTATTGCCAGAAAAATCAAGACCAGCAAATTCCTTCCACATGGCTTGAGTTTTCTGGGGATAAGAGAGAGAATCAGGCAGATTTTCCACAAAACTCTCCATCTCATCACCTTGCTCTGTGTATAAGTCAGCGATTTTCTGGTAATCCAGAACTTCTTCTGTCCCAAAAACTAGAGTATCAATACCCAATCGAGCCAAGATATCCACAGCCCCTTGGCCAAAGAAATCCGCCGCCTGAACACTGACTAAAAATGGCAATTCCACTACCAAGTCTGCGCCACTTTCCAGTGCCATCTGGGCCCTTGTCCACTTATCCACAATAGCAGGCTCGCCTCTCTGCATGAAATTCCCAGACATGGCTACGATTTTCAACCCCTCTGCCTGATCCAGCAGGTATTTGTGCCCATTATGAAAAGGATTAAACTCCGCGATAATACCTGTGATGGTCATGATAATCTCCTACTTCTGCGCGACAAAAAACCAACGGGTACTGGTTTCTGTCGGCTCCTTGTCCTCAAAGTCCGCATAGAGTTTGAAGGACTTGAAACCGGCCTGTTCCAGCAAAATATCATAGGTCAGAACCTCATAAGTCCGCTCCTCATGCACTTCATCGTGGCGACTAAAGAAACCGTCTGCCTCCTTGATAAAGAAAGTCAGCTCATGGACGATGGAGTGAGGTGCTGCATCCTCATAGGTATCCCAGAGCATGGCAAAATCTTCTGCATTTTCATGGTAGGAATAGCCTGGAAAAACTTCATCTGTCTGGTAAGTCGAATGCACGTCAAAGATGAAAACTCCGTCTTCATTAAGCGCATTATAGACTTCTTTAAAAACGTCGCCTACTTCCACTTCATCCTGCATATAACAGATTGAGTCCGAATAACAAGTGACAAAATCATATTGACCTACCTTGGACAAATCCAGCATATTGCCTTCCATAAAATCAATCTTTTGTTTGGCTGAAGTAGCTCTCTTCTCAGCAATCTTCAACATATCCGCACTCAAATCAAGTCCAGTCACATCAAAACCTGCTTGAGAAAATCGCACAGACTGGATACCTGTCCCACAAGCCAATTCCAAGAGTTTCTTTCTCTCCTTGCTCTTAGGCAAATGACGCAGAGAAAAATCAGTCCATTTGTCGTATAAACTGTCATCCATAACCGCATCATAGACCGCCGCAAAAGTTTCATAAGTTGCCATAATCATGATACCAAGAGCCTCCATGGCAAACACCACTCGCCCTCACCTTTCTATCAATTTTCTTCTAAAATAAGCAAAGAAACCCAGTTGACTACAACTGAGTTCAGCTTCTAAGCAAGAGCTTCTGAAATATCTACTGAATCCGCCTCATGCCATAGTTTTTCTAGGTTATAGTGGGCACGCATTTCTTCTGAAAAGACATGCACAACGACAGCGCCGAGGTCCAGCAAAACCCAGCCTCCAGCTGCATCACCTTCAATATGACTGCCTTTAAAGCCTGCTTGAGCTACTTTTTCACGGATATTATCAGCGATAGCATCCAACTGACGGCTATTCATTGAGCTAGTGATGACAAAGTAGTCCGTCACACTAGTCAAATCTTGTACATCAAGTGCGAGGATATCCTCCGCACGTTTCTCATCAGCCGCTTTCACGACTAGTTCTAGTAATTCTTTTTCGTTCATTTAGTCCTCTTTCTAGAAAATATGTTTGTAATCTAGGACATCTGCAAAGCGCCCCTCCCAAATGCCCTCATAAAATTCATTTATCGTTTCTGCTGGAATGTCTTTCCCATCAAACGTTGTGCAAGTTCCTTCTGGAATAATAAGCTGATAGCCATATTCAAAAGCAACCTTGACAGAGGTATCCACACAATATTCTGTCTGCATACCACATAAAACTAATTTGTCAATCCCCTGTTTATCCAAGTATTCTTTTAAACCAGTTTCTTTGAAAATACTGTTATACTTCTTCTGAAAGACCTTTTCATTAGGTTTTCGACTTAAAAGCTCAGATAACTGCCAATCTTCTGATGTTTGAGCTTCAGCGTTCTCAATATGTTGAACATAAATAATTTCGATATTCTTGCTTCTAGCCTGGTTTTGTAAATAAGAAATTTTGTCCAATAGACTATTTGTCTGAAAACCGGTTTCCACTAAAATATTCTGAACATCAATGATTATAAAAGCCGTCTTCATTTAGTCCTCTTTCAAATAGTGCACAAAGGCGTTATAGGTTTCAAGGGTTTGGGGATAGATAGGGAATCCCTGATGAGCTAGATGCTCCACGGTACGAGCTGTTTCGTAGGCCACTGCCTTATTGAGCGATAGCTCAGCAATTTCACGCGCCACATCCACTCCTGGAAAGGCGCGATTATGCTCGATATAGTCTGCGACGTAGATGACTTTATCTAGGTCTGTCATCTGGTCAGCACCGACTGTATGGATTTCAATAGCTCGCAGGATTTCTGAATCATACAGCTCCAAATCTTCCTGAATTTTGTAAATGCCAACCATTCCATGCCAGACATTATTGCCCCAGTTTTTGAGATCAGGGTCTAGCTGATAACGGTCAATTAATTCAAGAAATTCCTGATCTGACAGCTTCTTAGCATAATCATGGAGAAGACCTGCAAGACCTGCCTTCTCACCATCTACTCCAAATCTCTCTGCTAGTTCTATGGCTGCACGCTCCACACCCAAGCAATGGGTTAAGCGTTTTTCAGGTAGAAGCTCTGCCATTTTTTCCAACAAAGCCTCACGGGAGCAGTTGATATAGTCTTGATAGGCCATCAGTAGAGACCCTCCTTCTCGATGTAGTCTAGCACAGGCTGAGGTAGGAGAAAGTTGGGTTTTCGTCCTTGGGCAAGGAAGTCCCGCACCATGCTGGATGAGATATCCATGAGAGGCACATCCACCCAGATAACTGGGTAAGAAGTTCCAGCCTTGTAGCGTGGGCGCTGAACCCCCACAAACTGAACCATGTCTACCAGCTCATCAATTCGATACCACTTAGGCAGATAGTCTACCATATCAGCTCCGATAATAAAGTAATAATCCGTGTCAGGATGTTGCTCTGTCAAGATTTTCATGGTGTCGTAGGTGTAGGAAATACCCTTACGCTCCAACTCGATGGTTTCAATGGCTAGTCCTTCAATCCCCTCAATCGCCAATTCAAGCATCTTGAGACGATGGTGCTCAGGGATGGTTTCCTTTTTATCTACGTGAGGAGGTTGGTACTCAGGCATGAGCAAGACTTGATCTAGTCCCAACTGTTGCCGTACTTGGTCCGCAACAATGAGATGAGCATTGTGAACAGGGTTAAAATTCCCCCCTAAAATCCCGACTTGTTTGCGTTTTTTCTCCTTGATTTCTGGCTCCAACTCTACCTTGGTAAAGGGAGTCAATAATTCGATTGCCATAGGCTAGTCTCCTTTATTTCTCTGTAAAAACAGTTGTTTGGAGTATAGTTTTTAGATTTCTTTGACTTTCTTAGAAATCTTGCGATTCTCTTTCTTGCTGGATTGTTTAAACAAAATCAAGATGCGTCCAATTTTTTGGACTGTATCCACACCGATTTCTTCTTCTAAGATTTCAGCTACTTCGTGAATGTTTTCATCTGTATTTTGCAAGAGCGTTACTTTAATCAATTCGCGGGCATCAAGAGCTTGACGGACGCTGGTTTTGATTTGGTCGTTAAGTCCATTTTTCCCGATTTGAATGATGGGTTTGAGGGTGTGTGCCTGACTGTTGAGGAAGGCACGTTGTTTTGATGTTAATGACATAATTTCTTTAAAAGAGTTTCTTTTTATACTTTTCTGAAGTGGTGACGGACGTCAGCAAAGTCCTTCGGACTTTCATGACTAAAATTTGAGTCTAAGGTCTCAAATTTTCCGCAGTTGGTACAATCACTTGTACCAACTAACACCACGGCGAAAAGTATTCTCTATGGGGTTCGCCCTGCTCGTTCGAGTTCAGAAAACCCTTTCCTTTCTGTGTTTAAATAATTGCTTTTCGTGTGACAACTGCGACGCCTTCTGGTGCCCAGACGGCGACTTTGGCGGTGCCTGTTACTCGGATCCAGCCTAGGCCTGAGATGACTAAGTCTGTCTTTTCCTTGATATTAAAGACATGTTGGATCAATTTTGGAAAATCTTCTTGTTCCTTGCTATTTGGTGGGGTTAGAAGAGTTCCAAGGTGCTTGTCGTAAAAGGCACTAGCACCTTCAAGCTTAGTACGGTGGAGTTTCAATTCATTGTCAAAGAAGGCTGTGAATCCTTGCTTTTCACCCGCAATGAAATCAAAGCGTCCGAGACCACCTAAAAACAGGGTTTGTTCAGGATTGAGCTGATAGGTTTTAGGCTTGATTTCCTTTTTAGGACTGACATACTTGAGGTTTTTAGCAGTCAAGTAGTGAGCCATCTGGTGACGGTGGATGATTCCCGGCGTATCGTAGATATAAGATCCGTCGTCAAGGGGAATCTCGATTTTGTCCAAGGTTGTCCCTGGGAAGCGCGAAGTCGTGATGACATTCTGATCACCCGTGATTTCTTGGATAATCGCATTGATTAGAGTTGATTTTCCAACGTTGGTTACACCGACCACATAAACATCACGGCCCTTACGGTAGTGTTCAATCTTGTCAATGACTTCCTTAATGGCATGTTTGTTTTGGGCTGAAGTTAGTACGACATCCACAGGACGAAGCCCTTCTTCATGGGCACGTTCCATGAGCCACTGGCTAATCTTGCCTGGTTTAACAGACTTGGGCAAGATATCTTTTTTATTTCCCACCAAGAGGACATCATTGCCTGATACAAAGCGTGGCAAACCTGGAATGACAGAGCCATTAAAATCAAAGATATCAATGACATTAACCACCAAGGCATCACTGTCTCCCACCTCGTGCAAGAGCTTGAGGAAATCATCGTCCGTCAACTGAACATCCGTGATTTCATTGTAGTGGCGGAGACGGAAACAGCGTTGGCAATAGACTTCGCCAGTTTCCAAACCTTTTTCAAGTGCCGACTGGGGGGTAAAACCAAGACCAGCCTTATCTGTCGTCTGAATGGTTGCTCCACAACCAATACAGAGAATTTCTTCCATAGTTAAATTCCTTTTTTATATGTAATCGGTCCGTACTTTTCAGTGATTTTTCGCATCACACGACGCTCACGAGCTCGGTTAATCTGTGTTTTGATCGAGTCATGTTGGACCAAGGGTTTGACTAAAATCGAGCGAATGCCTGCACGGTGGGCTGCTCGTATATCTGTCATGAGCTGGTCGCCAACCATGACCACTTCACTTTTCTCATAATGAAATTCCTTCATGGCACGGTCAATCCCAAATGTGAAGGGCTTCAGAGCCCAATAAACGTAGTCAATCCCAAATTTCTCAACTGCTCGTTGGACGCGTTTTTTAGTGTTATTTGATACCACAATGATGCGAATGCCCGCGTCCCGAAGATCATGTAGCCATTGCTTCATCTCTGGCGTCCCGTCAGGGTTGTTCCAAGCAATGAGGGTATTGTCCAAATCGACCAAAACAGCCTTGATTCCATGCGCCTGCAGGCTTGGGACTGTCAGATCATAGACTGCTTCCACAGCAAAGTCTGGCATGTAGTTTTCAATCACCATTTTGGCTCCTTTTCTTTTATTTTCTAGTAATTTTCTTCAGCCATTGAGATAAGGCCACCCATAAAATCAAGCTAGTCATTAAGATATAAATCCAAGCATTTGGCTCTTCTGTAAATGGTAGAGGAACATTCATTCCGAAGAAACCTGTAATAACCGCAAGTACTGCTAGTAAGACGGAGATAATAGTCAAAATTGACAAACTATCATTCAAGTTATTGTTTAGGATGTTGTTGTAAGAAGCTGAGAGTTGTTGCAAGACTTGAGAAATCAAGTCTGTCATAGACACCAACTGATGGGCTTCAATCATTGCATCATCAAACTGCTCTCGTTCGACATCATTAAATCTCCGATAAAGAGCATGGCCCTGGATATGTTCCAAGAGGAGTCGATTTTGTTTTGCTGCTGCTGTCAAGTAAACCATACCAGTCTCCAAGTCAGAGAGGGCGAAGAGATTTTTCTTTGTTGTAGTTTGACGTAGCAAGGCACTAATTTCGTCCTTACTTTTATCCATCTCTTCAATGACAGGATAATAAGCGTTACTGATAATCTCTAAACCAGCAAAGAGAAACTTGTAAATAGAAAGCGACTCATGGCTATCCAGATAAGCTGACATCTGATCAATGACATAAGCATTCTTATGGTTGCTGATGGTAATCATTCGTTGTCTTTCGACGATAAAGGTCATGGGAATCGCTTCATAATATTCTTTGTCTTTTTCTAAATCAAGAACATTATAAATAAAGGTTACCGTCTCCGTTTCACGGTTATAATCCATATGAGCTCGTTCATTTCTATCCAGAGCATACTCAATGGTTTCCTTGTCCAATCCATAGATGTCAGAAAGATCTTCCATATTTTTAATCTTATCCACATCAAGGTCTATCCAGGTACAACCATTGCCCAACTGCTTTTCTAAAACCATCTTTTCTCCTTTATTAAACTCTTTCTATTGTACCACAAATTACTTAAAATAACAGGTCTAGTCTGTGCGTGAGAAATTGCTGACGACGGTGATATTCCGATTGGGAACGAAGTGCAGAACCTGATCTTCTCCTCTGAGTTGCGTTGTTCGAATGCCGACACTGACAACCTTGCCCGATACGGTAATAGGACCATTTGTCAAAACGACCTCATCTCCCACATCCAGTTGACGTTCAAAGAGGATGAAAAAGCCATTGATGACATCAGATAGAAAGCCTTGGGCTCCCATCCCAATAGCCACCCCAGCAATCCCAGCCCCTGCCAGCAAACTAGAAACTGGCAAACCTAAAATCGACAAAATGCAGTAAAGTAAAAAGAAATAAAGGGTATAATTAAACACATTTTCTAACAGACGTGAGATGGTTTTCTGACGCCCGACATCATGACGAGACATTTTTAGAGAAGGTTTAACAATTCTCTGCACCATTGTATGGAGCAATTTCTTAGCTATATAAAAGAGCAAAAATAAGAATAAAAGAGAAAGTACCTTGGTTAAGATATTCTCGATAATCACTGTAACATCAAGCTTATTGAGATAGGTTTGAATAAATTCTTGCATAGAAAACTCCTTTCATTTATTATACCATACTTTCATAAAGTATCATTCTCCATAAATATTCAAAAATAATTTCAAAAATAGACAGAAAATTCTTGATTTTAGTTCATATTTATACTATAATCATAAACATTACACAACAAAGGAGATTGTTATGAAAAAATTTATTCATGCTTGGAATAAGGCAAGCCTAATCAAACGAATCTTGATTGGCATGCTTATTGGAGGAACCCTAGGACTGACACTTCCTAACATTTCAGGAATTGGCCTGCTCGGAGATCTCTTTGTTGGTGGCCTCAAAGCCATCGCACCGATTCTGGTCTTTGCCCTCGTTGCTAATGCCCTTTCCCAACATCAAAAGGGACAAGATAGCAATATGAAAACCGTTATCTTCCTTTACTTGGTGGGAACCTTTGCGGCTGCCCTTATCGCTGTACTAGCAAGTTTCATCGTACCTGTTGAAATTACCTTAAATAGCGCTAATACCGATATTGCTCCACCAGATGGGATTGGACAGGTCCTCAGCAACCTCTTGCTCAAACTAGTTGACAATCCAGTTAATGCCCTCATTACTGCCAACTACATCGGTATCCTCTCATGGGCAGTTATTTTCGGGATTGCCATGAGAGAAGCCAGCAAAAATAGTAAAGAATTACTGAAAACTATGGCTGATGTGACTTCTAAAATTGTCGAATGGATCATCAACCTAGCTCCATTTGGGATCTTAGGACTTGTATTTAAAACCATCTCTGATAAGGGAATCGGAAGTCTAGCTAACTATGGAATCTTGCTTGCCCTCTTGGTGACGACCATGTTCTTTGTAGCTCTAGTAGTCAATCCATTGATTGCCTTCCTCTTTATGAAGAGCAACCCTTATCCCCTCGTTTGGAAATGTTTGCGTGTCAGTGGTGTGACAGCCTTCTTCACTCGTAGTTCTGCGGCCAACATCCCTGTCAACATGAAACTTTGCCACGACCTTGGACTGGATCCAGATACCTACTCTGTTTCTATCCCCCTTGGTTCTACTATCAACATGGCCGGGGCAGCGATTACTATTAACGTTTTGACTCTTGCTGCAGTTAACACTCTTGGAATCCCTGTTGACTTTGCGACAGCCTTTGTCCTCAGTGTAGTGGCAGCTATCTCAGCCTGTGGTGCTTCTGGTATTGCGGGAGGTTCCCTCCTTCTTATCCCAGTTGCTTGTAGCCTTTTCGGTATTTCTAACGATATTGCCATGCAAGTGGTTGGGGTTGGATTTGTGATTGGTGTCATTCAAGACTCATGTGAAACAGCCCTCAACTCTTCTACAGACGTCCTCTTTACTGCCGTTGCCGAATACGCAGCAGCCCGTAAAAAATAGCGCATAAAGGCAAGCCTGCTCAGGTTTTGTCTTTTGCTCTTTTATTCTAACTTATACTCTTCGAAAATCAAATTCAAACCACGTCAGCTTCGCCTTGCCGTACTCAAGTACTGCCTACGGCTAGCTTCCTAGTTTGCTCTTTGATTTTCATTGAGTATTATCAGGAAATTCTTATGTCTATTAGCCAACGTACGACCAAGCTCATCTTAGCTACCTGTCTTGCCTGTTTTCTTGCTTATTTTCTCAATCTTTCCTCAGCAGTTTCGGCTGGAATTATCGCTCTCTTGAGCCTATCTGATACGCGTAGAAGTACCTTAAAACTGGCTCGCAATCGACTCTTTTCCATGCTTCTGGCTCTGGCTATCGGTGTTCTAGCTTTTCACCTGAGCGGATTTCATATCTGGAGCCTTGGCCTCTATCTTGCCTTCTATGTGCCCCTAGCCTACAAGATGGGCTGGGAAATTGGCATCACACCAAGCACTGTTTTGGTTAGCCACCTCTTGGTGCAAGAGTCAACCTCTCCAGACCTTCTAGTCAATGAATTCCTTCTCTTTGCTATCGGTACAGGATTTGCTTTACTGGTCAATCTCTACATGCCTTCACGAGAAGAGGAAATCCAGCACTACCACACGCTGGTGGAAGAAAAGTTAAAAGATATCCTCCAGCGCTTCAAATACTATTTATCCAGAGGGGATGGACGCAACCGAGCACAGCTGGTGGAAGAATTAGACACGCTTTTGGAAGAAGCCCTCAGACTGGTCTATTTGGATCACTCTGACCACCTCTTTCACCAGACCGACTACCATATCCACTACTTTGAGATGAGACAGCGACAAAGTCGTATCCTGCGAAATATGTCCCAGCAGATCAACACCTGTCACCTAGCTGCCAGTGAAAGCCTGATTTTAGCGCAGCTCTTTTCAAAAATTGCCGGTCAACTGAGCCAGACCAATCCTGCTTCTGATTTACTAGATGAAATTGAACGCTATCTGGAAGTCTTTCGCAACCGCAGTCTGCCCAAGACAAGAGAAGAATTTGAAACCCGCGCCACCCTTCTCCAACTCCTACGTGAAGCCAAAACCTTCATCCAAGTAAAAGTTGATTTTTACCAAAAATATGGACAGTAAAAAAGAAAACTTCAGACCAATCACAAAAAGTGAATATATGAAGTTTTCTTTTATTTGTGGCCCAAGAATGAGCATTCCTGGACTTCTCTTATTAGAATATTTAGATCAACCAACATAAAGGTTAGAGATTGTTACACTACGACACGGAGTTTGACAAATCGATTTCATTTGCCAAACGTAGTTAGTGAGGCAGTTAGCTAGGCTACCTACTTTCTGCTACGACGGAAAAATCCACGAATCGATACCATTCGTGGATTTTTCCTAGTGAAGCGTTTAGGTAAGCCGCCATAGCGGTTACCGTCAAATGACAGCAACTTTATGTTGCTAGTCATTTGTAACGATTTACATCTTCTCTTCCAACTCTACGTCTGGATACTTATCTGCAAACCAGCGGAGAGCAAAGTCATTCTCAAAGAGGAAGACGGGTTGATCAAAGCGGTCTTTAGCCAAGATATTGCGGCTTGATGACATCCGTTCATCCAAGTCCTCAGGCTTGATCCAACGAACAGTCTTTTTACCCATTGGACTCATGACTACTTCCGCATTATACTCACCTTCCATACGGTGCTTAAAGACTTCAAACTGGAGTTGACCTACAGCCCCTAGCATATACTCGCCTGTTTGGTAATTCTTATAAAGCTGAATGGCTCCTTCTTGAACCAATTGTTCAATCCCCTTGTGGAAGGATTTTTGCTTCATGACATTCTTAGCAGAAACTTTCATAAAAATCTCAGGTGTAAAGGTTGGCAGAGGTTCAAATTCAAACTTGTTTTTACCAACCGTCAAGGTATCCCCAACCTGATAAGTGCCTGTATCGTAAACCCCGATAATATCACCCGCTACAGCTTTGGTCACATTCTCACGACTTTCCGCCATAAACTGAGTCACATTCGAAAGTTTAGCACCCTTACCAGTACGAGGCAAATTAACACTCATCCCGCGCTCAAATTCTCCTGATACGATACGGACAAAGGCAATACGGTCACGGTGACGAGGGTCCATATTGGCTTGAATTTTAAAGACAAATCCTGAGAAATCCTTGTCATAAGGATCCACAATTTCTCCATCTGTTTTCTTGTGCCCATGTGGTTCTGGAGCAAACTTAAGGAAGGTTTCAAGGAAGGTCTGCACACCAAAGTTTGTCAAAGCTGAACCGAAGAAGACTGGCGTCAATTCTCCAGCAAGGATAGCTTCCTCTGAAAACTCATTTCCAGCTTCATTTAAAAGTTCAATATCATCCTTGACTTGCTCGAAGAAAGGATTACTACCCAAAAGCTTGTCCCCATCTTCTAAACTGGCAAAACGCTCATCCCCCTTATAGAGCTCCAAGCGTTGGTTATAGAGGTCATAGAGCCCTTCAAAGGCTTTCCCCATCCCGATAGGCCAGTTCATCGGATAGCTCGCAATACCCAAGACTTCTTCCAACTCTTGCAAGAGGTCTAGTGGCTCACGACCATCACGGTCCAGCTTATTCATAAAGGTAAAGACTGGAATGCCACGATGTTTCACAACCTCAAACAATTTCTTAGTTTGAGCCTCGATCCCCTTGGCAGAATCCACCACCATGACCGCAGCATCCACCGCCATCAAGGTACGATAGGTATCTTCTGAGAAATCCTCGTGTCCTGGTGTATCAAGGATATTCACGCGCTTACCATCGTAGTCAAACTGCATAACAGATGAAGTAACCGAAATCCCACGTTGCTTCTCGATATCCATCCAGTCAGACTTGGCAAAAGTTCCTGTTTTCTTTCCTTTTACGGTACCAGCCTCACGAATCTCGCCCCCAAAATAGAGCAACTGCTCAGTGATGGTTGTTTTCCCCGCATCAGGGTGGGAGATGATGGCAAAGGTACGGCGTTTCTTAATTTCTTCTTGAATATTCATAAGTTCTCTTTCTTTGATTCTCTATTTTTCTTGTTTCAATAGCTAAGAATGATTTTTACATTGGATTTTACCATTCCTTTCAACACTCCATTATATCGGATTTTAGCATTTTTTTCAATTTCTATTTCTTTTCACTTATCCCTCCCTTATTTATAGGAAAATATGGTAAAATAGAACAGACTAAAAATCATCATTTCACGAAAGGATGCAAGATGAAAATTACGCAAGAAGAGGTAACACACGTTGCCAATCTTTCAAAATTAAGATTCTCTGAAGAAGAAACTGCTGCCTTTGCGACTACCTTGTCTAAAATTGTTGACATGGTTGAATTGCTGGGCGAAGTTGACACAACTGGTGTTGCACCTACTACGACCATGGCTGACCGCAAGACTGTACTCCGCCCTGATGTGGCTGAAGAAGGAACAGACCGCGACCGCTTATTTAAAAACGTACCTGAAAAAGACAACTACTATATCAAGGTACCAGCTATCCTAGACGATGGAGGAGATGCCTAATGACTTTTAATAACAAAACTATTGAAGACTTGCACAATCTCCTTGTTTCTAAGGAAATTTCTGCAACTGAATTAACCCAAGCAACACTTGAAGATATCAAGTCTCGCGAGACAGCTATCAACGCTTTTGTCACCATCGCTGAAGAGCAGGCTCTTGCTCAAGCCAAAGCCATTGATGAAGCTGGAATTGACGCGAATAATGTCCTTTCAGGAATTCCACTTGCAGTTAAGGATAATATCTCTACAGACGGTCTTCTCACAACTGCAGCCTCAAAAATGCTCTACAACTACGAGCCAATCTTTGATGCGACTGCGGTTGCCAATGCAAAAGCCAAAGGCATGATTGTCGTAGGTAAAACCAACATGGACGAATTTGCCATGGGTGGTTCAGGTGAGACTTCCCACTACGGAGCAACTAAAAACGCTTGGGACCACAGCAAGGTTCCTGGTGGCTCATCAAGTGGTTCTGCCGCAGCTGTAGCCTCAGGACAAGTCCGCTTGTCACTTGGTTCTGATACTGGTGGTTCCATCCGCCAACCTGCTGCCTTCAACGGGATCGTTGGTCTCAAACCAACCTACGGAACAGTTTCACGTTTCGGTCTCATTGCCTTTGGTAGTTCATTAGACCAGATTGGACCTTTTGCTCCGACTGTTAAGGAGAATGCCCTCTTGCTCAACGCTATTGCCAGCGAAGATGCCAAAGATTCTACTTCTGCTCCTGTCCGCATTGCTGACTTTACTTCAAAAATCGGCCAAGACATCAAGGGCATGAGAATCGCTTTACCTAAAGAATATCTTGGCGAAGGGATTGATCCAGAGGTTAAGGAAACTATTCTGAATGCAGCCAAACACTTTGAAAAATTGGGTGCTATCGTCGAAGAAGTCAGCCTTCCTCACTCTAAATACGGTGTTGCCGTTTACTACATCATCGCTTCATCAGAAGCTTCATCAAACTTGCAACGTTTTGACGGTATCCGTTACGGCTACCGCGCAGAAGATGCAACCAACCTTGATGAAATCTATGTAAACAGCCGTAGCCAAGGTTTCGGTGAAGAGGTGAAACGCCGTATCATGCTTGGAACTTTCAGCCTTTCATCAGGTTACTACGATGCCTACTACAAGAAAGCTGGTCAGGTCCGTACCCTCATCATCCAAGATTTCGAAAAAGTCTTCGCGGATTATGACTTGATTTTGGGACCAACTGCTCCAAGTGTTGCCTATGACTTGAATTCACTCAACCACGACCCAGTTGCCATGTACTTGGCTGACCTCTTGACCATCCCAGTCAACTTGGCTGGCCTCCCAGGAATTTCGATTCCTGCTGGATTCTCTCAAGGTCTACCTGTCGGACTGCAATTGATTGGTCCTAAGTACTCTGAGGAAACTATTTACCAAGCTGCTGCTGCTTTTGAAGCAACAACAGACTACCACAAACAACAACCCGTGATTTTTGGAGGTGACAACTAATGAACTTTGAAACAGTCATTGGACTTGAAGTCCACGTAGAGCTCAACACCAATTCAAAAATCTTCTCACCTACTTCTGCCCACTTTGGAAATGACCAAAATGCCAACACTAACGTGATTGACTGGTCTTTCCCAGGAGTTCTGCCAGTTCTCAATAAAGGGGTTGTCGATGCCGGTATCAAGGCTGCTCTTGCCCTCAACATGGACATCCACAAAAAGATGCACTTTGACCGCAAGAACTACTTCTATCCTGATAATCCAAAGGCCTACCAAATTTCTCAGTTTGATGAGCCGATCGGTTATAATGGTTGGATTGAAGTCGAGCTAGAAGACGGTACAACTAAGAAAATCGGTATCGAACGTGCTCACCTAGAGGAAGACGCTGGTAAAAACACCCACGGTACAGATGGCTACTCTTATGTTGACCTCAATCGCCAAGGGGTGCCATTGATCGAGATTGTATCTGAAGCTGATATGCGTTCGCCTGAAGAAGCCTATGCTTACCTAACTGCCCTCAAGGAAATTATCCAGTACGCTGGTATTTCTGACGTTAAGATGGAAGAAGGTTCTATGCGTGTGGATGCCAATATCTCTCTTCGCCCGTATGGTCAAGAGAAATTCGGTACCAAGACAGAGTTGAAGAACCTTAACTCCTTCTCAAATGTTCGTAAGGGTCTTGAATACGAGGTGCAACGTCAGGCTGAAATCCTTCGCTCAGGTGGTCAAATCCGCCAGGAAACACGCCGTTACGATGAAGCCAACAAAGCAACCATCCTCATGCGTGTCAAGGAAGGTGCTGCAGACTATCGCTACTTCCCAGAACCAGACTTACCCCTCTTTGAAATTTCAGACGAGTGGATCGAGGAAATGCGGACAGAGTTGCCGGAGTTTCCAAAAGAACGCCGTGCACGTTATGTATCTGACCTTGGCTTGTCAGACTACGATGCTAGCCAGTTGACTGCTAATAAAGTCACTTCTGACTTCTTTGAAAAAGCTGTTGCCCTTGGCGGTGACGCTAAACAAGTCTCTAACTGGCTCCAAGGAGAAGTTGCTCAGTTCTTGAATGCCGAAGGCAAGACACTGGAACAAATCGAATTGACACCAGAAAACTTGGTCGAAATGATTGCCATCATCGAAGACGGTACTATCTCTTCTAAGATTGCCAAGAAAGTCTTTGTCCACTTGGCTAAAAATGGTGGTGGCGCGCGTGAATACGTGGAAAAAGCAGGCATGGTTCAAATCTCAGATCCAGCTGTTTTGATTCCAATTATCCACCAAGTCTTTGCGGATAACGAAGCGGCTGTTGCCGACTTCAAGTCAGGTAAACGTAACGCAGATAAGGCCTTTACAGGATTCCTTATGAAAGCAACCAAAGGCCAAGCCAACCCACAAGTCGCCCTTAAACTCCTTGCCCAAGAATTGGCGAAGTTGAAAGAAGATTAATATGTAAAAGAAACCAGCCCTGAGGTCAATGTCATTAAGTTAAGAAATTCAAATACAATTCTGTATTTGGGTTTCTTTTTTATGTGATAAACTTATAGTTAAGGAGGGATTTCCCATGATAAAACAGATAAAAGCCCA
>NZ_JAIRCA020000003.1 GCF_020089495.2 Streptococcus mitis subsp. hohhotensis
CTGGATCAAAACGATAAAGATTATGATATTAAAGCTGAAATTCAAGCTATTTTTACCGAACAAAAAGGAAATTACGGATATCGTCGAATCCATTTAGAATTAAGAAATCGTGGCTTCGTAGTGAACCATAAGAAGGTGCAGCGTCTGATGAAAGTACTTGGTTTAATTGCTCGAATTCGCCGTAAACGAAAGTATTCTTCCTACCAAGGAGAGATTGGCAAGAAAGCAGAGAATCTCATTCAACGCCAATTTGAAGCAACCAAACCAATACAAAAGTGCTACACAGATGTGACAGAATTTGCCATTCCAGCAAGTAGCCAAAAGCTTTATTTATCACCAGTTTTAGATGGCTTTAACAGCGAAATTATCTCCTACAATCTTTCTACTTCGCCGAACTTAGTACAAATGAAAGCTATGCTAGAACAAGCCTTTACAGAGAACCATTACGAAAATACAATTCTCCATAGTGACCAAGGAGGGCAATACCAACACGATTTCTATCATCATTTTTTTAAGAATAAGGGAATCCAACCATCTATGTCACGTAAGGGAAATAGCCCAGATAACGGTATGATGGAATCTTTCTTTGGCATTCTTAAGTCTGAAATGTTTTATGGTTATGAGAAGTCACTTCAGTCTCTTAAGCAATTGGAACAAGCCATTGTAGACTATATTGATTACTACAACAACAAACGAATTAAGGTAAAACTAAAAGGACTTAGCCCCGTACAATACAGAACTAAATCCTTTGCTTAAATTAATTGTCTAACTTTTTGGGGTCAGTACAATATTATGCGTTTTTAATTTTTCTTCAATCCATTACAATAGATAGAGAACTCAATTTCTTATAAGTAAAGGAATTTGAAAATAGCTACTGCCGCAATTGCTGCTGCGATCGGTGCTACTACTGGTACCCAAGAGTACCACCATTTTGAATCGCCTTTGTGCTCACCAAGAACTGATTTTGGAAGGAAAGCATGAAGGAGACGTGGTCCCAAGTCACGGGCTGGGTTCAAGGCAGGTCCTGTAGGTCCACCAAGTGATGTTACCAAGGCCATAACAAGGAATCCAAGTGCCAAGTGAGCTACTGAAAGTCCTGAAGCAGTATGTGGTGCTACTTGGGCTTTGATTGCTAAATCAGAAAAGTCAACATTTTGACCTGCTTGACTAGCCATTTGTTTCATGTATTGAAGCACTTCAGAACCAAAGAAGTTTTTAGTCATTCCAAGGGCTGCAAAGAAAAGAACAAATGATCCAACAAACTCATTTACAAAACCATTAACAGTTGCTGCAAAATGTGATTCTTTTGTACCATTATCCAAACTTGAAATTGTTGAGAAAGTACCCAAAATGTTGTTTGGATTTTCAGTTTTCAAGTAGTATGGGCGGTGTGTTGCCACAACCAAGGCTTGACCAAAGATAGCACCCAAAACTTGTGCGATGATATAAGGCGCAACTTGAGCCCAAGGGAAAAGACCGCTGATTGCAAGTCCAAGAGTGAAGGCTGGGTTGATGTGGTTACCAGATACGTTACCAAACATCAAGGCTGGGATCATAACCCCCATACCATAACCAACAGCGATAACGATCCAGCCACTTTGGTGACCTTTCGTACCTTTAAGTTCAACGTTGGCAACTGCACCATTTCCAAGAATGATCAAAATAGCAGTTCCCAAAAATTCAGTGGCATATTTAATTGCCCATGTGAAATCCATTTGATAGATTCTCCTTAAAATTTTTTAGACAATCCTTATTCTATCAATTTTTACATCTTTTAGCAACTACTTTCCCGAAAGATTGTGACAGAAAACGGTTCCAAATCTTATAAACTAATCTTTTTTCCAAGATATTCCCAGTTCATTATGTTATCTGAGCTAATCTGATGCTTTTATGTCAATTCCTACTGATACATAGTATAGGGAATAAGAAGTATCTTTCCCATTCACAAATAAAAGTTTTGCTATGAAAACAAAACTCTATCCTTCTAATGAAACAATCTTAACCTGATTTATATAAAAATTCTCGTCACATTGCCATAAAACCTCAGCCATATTTTTGTAAGAAATGGATTTATCGTGATCTGCTCTAATCGTAAGATTATAACCACTTTCATTCCTATCCATGTCAATATTTAGATTGTAAAATCCCTTCTGTTCAATGAGAATATTCAAGGTATCTATTGAAGGTTTATTGGTTACAAATCCAGTCATTCTGATATGATAATGAGTATCGCTTTTCAAAAATTTGGAGCTACTTTTCTGAACAGAGACAACAATTAGACTACAAAATAAGCCTAGAAAAGCAAAACCTGCTCCAATCTCCATCCCAATACCTGCAGTTGCCCAAATACCAGCTGCTGTGCTAATACCACTGATTTTTTTATCCCTCATCACCACCAATGAAACTAATTCCACTGACAATTTGGGCCGCAACCCTAGAAGTATCATAATTAGGCGTATCCAAGAAAGCTTCTTTTGATAAAATCATCATTAAAGTTGCAGTTAAGGCAACCAAAATATGAGTCTTTCTCCCAGCCTGCTTGTGCTTAGATTTTCTTTCATAACCAATGATAAAACCAGAAAAACAAGACAATAAAATGAGAATAATATGTCGGACTTCAATCGGTAGAGCTATCGTATCAAGCATTATTTCCCTCCTCTATCACTCATAATTTTATATTATAGTCCTAGTTGAAACTTTTTTCAAGAGAATATATTAGTTGAAAATTGTCCTTTTTAAAACAAAAAACCGCAGTTACTCTCTAGTAATAACTTGCAGTTTTCTGTAACTAATGGATTCTTACAATGTCTCAAACAATTCTTGCATTTGCACATCATCTGGAACCAGTTTTAAGTAAGCTTGAGCATTGACTTTTGCTTCCTCAAAGTAGCCCAATTCACGCAAGAGATAGATATAGTGTTCCAGAAACTCTGGATTGTCCTTTAAATCTACTGCCAACTCTTGGTAAAGCTCATAGGCAGTATCCAAATCGTCCATTTCTTGATAGGAACGAGCAATCATCCACTTGGTCAAGAGATTTTCTGGCTCCTCACTTTGCAAGTCTAGAATATCCTCATAACGTTCCTGCTCCAGATAAATAGTTGCTAGACGGAGTAAGATTTCTTCCGTATCCTCAGCATCTTCTTTAGCAGTAAGGAGGTAGTTCTCTGCTCCACTAGCATCATGCAATTCATAGGAAAATTGTGAAGCTACTAACAAGAGTCTTGTTTCAAAAGGATTTTTCTCCAAGCCTTGCTTAGCGATACGCAGGGCTTCTTGAACTTGATGTTCCTTATGTAAGGCCTGGCTATAACCATATTCATAGCCTTCAAAGTCAGGAGAAATGGTATCGATCTGCTTAAAGTAGAGGACAGCTTTTTGGTATTCTTCTTGATCAAAGTAAAGACTGGCCAACTCAAAAGCTGTCAGGTCATCGTATTCTAACTCCAGGGCTTTTTCTAAAAACTCTATAGCTGTTTCAAATTTCCCTAACTGGGCATAGGCAAAGCCAATTCGTTGATAGGTGGAAATGCCTGTTTGCTCATAAATAGTACGATTATCTAACTGAGCATAGCCTTTAATAGCTTCTTGGTAATTTTCCAACTCACTATCCAACTCTGCTAAACCCAATATCAAGAGAGGATCCTCTGAGTAAGTCAATGCTTCTAACAATTTCTCACGCGCCACATCTGTCAAACCTTCCATCTGGTAAAGGTCTGCCTTCAGAGCCAAAGCAGAAACATACCAGTCACTGTCAGCTTGGATTTCCTCTAGGTAAGCAAAGGCTTCTTCTATTTGACCATCTTCGCTAGCAATTGCTGCTAGATTTAGATTAACCTCTGGAAAGTCCTCTACGATTTTCAGGTAAATTTCCTTGGCCTGAGGATAGAAACCAATTCCTTCTAGATAAGTCGCTAATTCATAAAGAAGCTCACTTGGATCATTTTCTAAAGCTTTGACGAAATAATGTTCTGCCTTAACTAAATCTTGCTCTTCCAAAGCCTGTAACATCTGTTGACTATTGTTCACTCTTAGCTTCCTCTCCCTCTAGTTCATATAGGCCACTGACTACCTTATACCATTCAAAAATCGCTGAAATGACAACTTTAGCAGAGGCATAAACCGGAATACCGAGCAAGACTCCCCAGATGCCAAACATGGATCCTGAAGTTAACAAGACAAAGAGAACATTAATGGGATGGATGTTTAATTGACTTCCCAAAATCAATGGAGAGACAAAACGACCTTCAATAGTTTGTTCTACGATAAAGACAATCACTACTTTCAAAAGCATGACTGGCCCAGCAATCAAACCCAATACTAGGGCAGGAAGCATGGCTAGGAAACTACCAAGATAAGGAACCAGATTTAAGATACCAGCAGTAACACCAAGCGTAACCGCATAGCGTAGACCAATTATCTTAAAGAAGATCATAAACATTACCGCAACAATAATAGCCACTGTTACTTGTCCTCGAACATAGTTAGACAACTGCTGATTCACATCTGATAAAACTTGTCCAACAGGTTCTTTCAATTTCGTTGGCATGAATTGGGTCAAATAGTGACGCAGGCCTTTCCCATCACGTAAGAGATAAAAGAGCATGAAAGGAACGATAATCAAGGCAACAATCACTTGAGATGCCCCACTAATAAAGGCACTCACCCAGTTTACTGCCTGAGAAGAAACCTTGCTCGCCCAAACTGTAGCCTGACTAGAGAAGTTTGTCAAAACTTGCTCTAACTGAGGTCTGAAATCATCTGGTAAACGCTTGGTTACCAAATCATCAATAACCCGATCAGCATCTTCAAGATAGATTGGTACATTTCTTGCAAATGTTAAAACTTGACGTTGCAGATTTGGAATAGCTACTGCCAAGCCCCAAATGATAAAAAGAGCGATGATGACAAAGACAATAGTGATAGCTATAACACGATTAACCTTATGCTTCTCCATCCAATCAACAATAGGATTTAATAAATAATATAGCAAACCAGATAGAATAACTGGCAGCATCACGACTGCCAAAAAGTCTAAAACAGGTGAAAATAGAAAACTAATCTTACTTAAAATAAAAAGATTCAGTCCCAATAATAAGGTTACCAAAAATACCGTAATGGCCTTGTTATCCAAAAACCACTTGAAAAACCAAGACAGGCTAAAATGTTTCTCTTTTTGCTCCATAAATACTTCCTTTCTATTGTTCTCCCATTATACCATTTTTAAATCAAAATAACTCTTTTTTAAAGTGCTTACATGGAGACCGCGACATAAAAAATCTCCTCAAAAGAGGAGATTTGATTAGTCTTGAATATGACGGTCTAAGTTCTTCTGATAATCAGCATTGGATTTGGCTTTTTCATCAGCAAATTTCTTGCGGAACTCATCCATTTCTTTAGTAGTGACAATCTTATCTTGGATTTTCAGATACTTGTAGCTATTTTCACTAGTCTTGTCACCTACCCAGCCACCGGCACCACTGCCAGGAACCATTTTCGTCACTAGCATTTGAGCACCATCAGAGTATACTGGAATAACAAGTGCACTATCTGACAACCAAGCTTGGGCCTTAGAATATTTGGAATAACGTTTTTGAAGGTCTGTTTTCTCACTATTTGCATCATCAATCAGTTCTTTGTATTTATCCAATCCAACTGTTTTAATAACTGGATTGTCTGTTCCTGGTGCCACACCAAGAGCACTTAGGAGACTTGGACCTGAAGTTGGATCAAATACATCTAGATAAGTCGATGGATCTGCAAAGTCTGGAGTCCAACCACTGACTGCATTAATATCCCAGTCAGTATTTGCATTGGAAGTAGCTAGAGTAGTCATACTTCCCAATTCGTCATCAGAAACTTGTTGAATATCAACAACTACATTGTCAGAGCCTAAGGCTTCCTCAATGGATTGTTTATAAGACTGAACCTGACGAATAAAATCTGGATTTGATGAAGAAATTGGCAAATCTAAATGAATTGGGAACTGGACTCCATCAGCTTGAAGAGTTTTCTTAGCAGCTTCAAATTTAGCTTTAGCCTTATCTACATTATGAAGTGAATCCTGGGCATCATCAAGACTGACATCTTTCCATACACCATCTAATTTATCCAATTCTGCCTTAGCTACTTGTCCAAATGACTGCTCTCCTACCTGTACAAATGTTGGAGGGGTTAAACTTGTACGTAATTTACGCGGTGCTACTTCGTCCCCAAATACTTGAGAGATTCCTGCTTTACGATCTGTAGCAAAAGCCAAGGATTGACGGAAATCTTTGTTCAGCAAAGCCTTCTTAGTAGATGATTTTTCTGCATCACTTGTTTTAGCGGTGTGATTGTAGGCAACACGGTCAATATTGGTCGAAATATAGAAAGTAGTTCCTTGTTGTTGACTATAAATAATGTTATCTTTATATTTTTCTTTTAGCCGTTCATAGTTAGCAGAGTTTTTAAAGAGAGGTGCTGCAGGATAATTTCCTTCATCAAAACCACGTCCCAAAGAGTCTGCATCCTGACCATCAAAGTAAGACAACTTAATATCATCAATAAAGACATTTTGTTTATCCCAATAGTTTTGGTTTTTGGTCATTTCGATAGAAGATTTAGAGGTAAGCCCCTTAAGAAGGAAAGCCCCATTGTAGAGAATGCTCGTTACATCAGTCGCCTTACCAAAGTCATCTCCTTTAGAAGCCAAAAAATCTCCACTTACTGGAGCTAGAACTCCCATCGTTGTCTTAGAATTCCAGAAAGATTCTGGATGATTCAAAGTGTAAACAACAGTATAATCGTCTGTTGCTTTTACACCAACAGTAGAAAAATCCGTTGTTTTCCCATTTACATAGTCATCCAATCCTTTGATAGAATCCTGTACAAGATAAAGTGCTTCTGATTTCTTGTCAGCTGCGTGTTTTAAACCAGTTACAAAGTCTTGAGCCTTAACTTCTCCATACTCTTCTCCTTCATTGGTATACCACTTGATACCCTTACGAATTTTATAGGTATAGGTCAAACCATCTTTGGAAACAGTCCAATCTTCTGCAACTGATGGTACTAGATTCCCGTATTGATCATTTTCCAGTAGTCCATCAATGACATTACCAGTAATCTGTTTTGTAGACTTTTGCCCAGAAACTGTATAATCCAGAGTCGCAGGATCTGATGAAAATACATAGGCATAAGTAACTGGTTTAGTTGCTTCCTTATTCCCATTACCAGATGAACAAGCTGCTAGAACAGTTGCTGAGAGTACAGCAACTCCTGCTGCTAAAAAAACTCGTTTTTTCATAGTCAAACTCCTTTGATAATGAGATAGATTTATTATAGCACTTTTCAAAAGGAAATCAATACAAAACTAAGCTTAATTTGATATTTTATTATATTTATTTCTGTGTTATAGAGTTCCTCTAACTAAAATTTTTGTGATATAATAGTATTATCTTTATTATAGAGGTAAAGTTATGAAAGAAACTGTTTATTTTGGAACTTATACACGTCGTACTTCCCAAGGGATTTACAAGGCAGACTTTGATACAGAAACTGGTCAGCTTTCAAATCTAGAACTTTTTGCTCCTGAACCAAGTCCAACCTACCTTGCTTTTGACCAGCACCAACACCTATACACCGTTGGTAGTCAAGACAATAAGGGGGGGATTGCAGCCTATCAAACTGATGGAACTTTATTAAATCATGTCGTTGAAGAAGGAGCTCCCCACTGTTATGTTGCTGTTGATGAAAAGCGTGATTTGGTCTATGCAGCCAACTACCATAAAGGACAGGTCCTTGTTTATAAACGTCAGAAAGACGGTAGTCTTCTACTTAGTGACCTGTGATTTGGGTACTGACCAAGTCATCACTTATGACCTTGATCAAGAAGGGAAATTATCTAAGCTCTATACCTATCACAGCCAGCCAGGATCAGGCTCACGCCATATCGTTTTCCATAACCACTATAAAATTGCTTATCTGATTTGCGAACTCAATAGCACTATTGAAGTTCTAATCTACGATGGTGTTGGCGAATTTGAACGCATGCAGGTCATTTCAACTCTACCAGACGGTTATGAAGGCTTTAATGGAACTGCTGCTATTCGTCTCTCTAAAGACGGTAAATACCTCTACGCTTCTAACCGTGGCCATGATTCTATCGCAGTATATACAATCCTTGCGGACGGTAGCTTAGAGTTGTTAGAAATCGTTCCGACACATGGTCAGACTCCACGTGATTTTGATTTGACGCCAGACCAAGAATTTGTCATTGCTGTCCATCAAGACTCTGACAATGCAACCGTTTTTAAACGCAATACTGAAACTGGTCGTCTAGCCGAACTTTCCAACGACTTCCATGTTCCAGAAGCGGTCTGCATCAGTTTTGCCCCTTAAGAAACCATAAAAAATGAACTTGGTAACTCAAGTTCATTTTTTTCTTATAGTCTTTTTCCGACATTAATACGGTTAATGGCACGTTGCAGTGCAATCTTCGCACGACGTTCTTGATCAATCAAGTTTTTATCTTGTGCTTCTTCAATTTCACGCTCTGCTCGAAGTTTGGCACGTTCTGCACGACTGATATCGATATCACGAGCACGTTCTGCAGAATCCGCAACGATTGTGATGGTATTATTGGCAATTTCAATAACACCTCCGTTTACTGCAATCCAGTTCACGTGATCTTCATCATCAATACGTTTTACCTTTACTTCATCAACTGCTAAAACCGCAATCATATTTTCATGTCGTGGCAAGATCCCCATCTCACCATCCAGAGTTCGAACCGATACATAGCTGGCATGGTGATCATAGACGAGACCATCTGGTGTCACGATCTGGACAGTTAACTGAGCCATAGATCACCTCTTAAAATCCCATTTTTTCAGCTTTTGCAATCACATCTTCGATAGAACCTACACCACGGAAGGCATCTTCTGGCAAGTGGTCATGTTTACCATCAAGGATTTCCTTAAAGCCACGAACAGTTTCAGCAACTGGAACATAAGAACCTGGCTGACCAGTAAATTGTTCCGCAACGTTGAAGTTTTGTGACAAGAAGAACTGGATACGACGGGCACGTGCAACCAAGGTCTTTTCTTCATCAGAAAGCTCATCCATACCAAGGATAGCAATGATATCTTGCAACTCATGGTAACGTTGAAGGACACGTTTTACTTCAGCAGCAACTGCATAGTGCTCTTCTCCAACGATTTCAGGTGCTAAGGCACGTGAACTTGAAGCAAGTGGATCAACGGCTGGGTAAATACCCAATTGTACCAACTTACGTTCCAAGTTAGTTGTTGAGTCTAAGTGAGCGAAGGCTGTTGCTGGCGCAGGGTCAGTATAGTCATCCGCTGGCACATAGATAGCCTGGATAGAGGTTACAGAACCCTTTTTAGTTGATGTAATACGCTCTTGCAATTGACCCATTTCCGTAGCAAGTGTTGGTTGATAACCAACGGCTGAAGGCATACGACCTAAAAGGGCAGATACTTCTGAACCAGCCTGAGTGAAACGGAAGATATTATCGATAAAGAGAAGCACGTCTTGGCCTTCTACATCACGGAAGTATTCAGCGATTGTCAAACCAGTAAGGGCAACACGCATACGTGCTCCTGGTGGCTCATTCATCTGACCAAATACCATGGCTGTTTTCTCGATAACGCCTGATTCTTTCATTTCCCAGTAAAGGTCATTCCCCTCACGAGTACGTTCCCCAACACCAGTAAATACTGAAATACCACCGTGTTCTTGGGCAATGTTGTGAATCAATTCTTGAATCAAGACGGTTTTACCAACTCCGGCACCACCGAAAAGTCCAACCTTACCACCTTTAAGGTAAGGGGCAAGAAGGTCGATAACCTTAATCCCTGTTTCAAGGATTTCAGAAGAGGTAGACAACTCATCAAAAGTTGGAGCTTTTTTATGAATTGGCTGACGCTCTGCGTCTTCTGTAAAAGGAGCTTCCAAGTCAATGGTATCTCCCAAAACGTTGAAGACACGTCCCAAAGTTTCTTTACCTACTGGTACAGAGATTGGACGACCTGTGTCCAATACTTCCATTCCACGAGTCAACCCATCTGTTGATTCCATGGCGATAGTACGGACCATACCATCTCCCAACTCCAAGGCTACTTCAAGGACGATTTTTGTTTTTCTTTCGTCATTTTTGTAGACGACAAGTGCATTGTTAATCTCAGGAAGTTTTTCCCCTGCTGCAAACAAGACGTCTACAACGGGACCGATAACCTGAGCAATTTTAACTGAACTCATCTCCTTCTCCTATTCTATATAAGATACTGTCGGTTCCTAGCTCAACTAGGTCCTAATACTCTTCGAAAATCTCTTCAAACCACGTCAGCTCTATCTGCAACCTCAAAACAATGTTTTGAGCAGCCTGCGGCTAGCTTCCTAGTTTGCTCTTTGATTTTCATTGAGTATAAGTTCATTTTCATACGAGCTGGACTAGAGCCTACTCTAAGGCACTAGCTCCTGCTACGATTTCTGTAATTTCTTGTGTAATCGCCGCCTGTCTGGCACGGTTATACTGAATTGTCAAATCATTAATGACTTTCTTAGCATTATCTGTCGCTGTTTGCATGGCTGTCATACCGGCAGCATTTTCAGCTGTCTTGGCATCGATAATAGCCCCGTAAATCATACTTTCTGCAAACTGAGGCAACAACTGCTCCAAAATTTCTTCTCGGCCTGTCTCTAATTCAAAAGTCAAGCTGTAGTCTTCATCCGCTTCATTTGGATCCAAGTCAACAATCGGAAGCATTTGTTCCACACGCATTTGACTGGTTAGCGTATTGACATGGTGGTTGTAGCAAACATAAAGCTCATCAAAGAGTTCATTTTGGTACATTTCAACAGTTTTCGAAATAATCTTACGAACTTCATCAAAGCTAGGTTGATCTGCCAAGCCACGTAATTCATAAAGTGGTTGAATACCACGAGCCTTAAAGAAGTCAGCTCCCATTCCACCGATACAGATCATTTCAAAACCTTTACCATCTGGATGGTATTCTTCCTTCAACTCCATAACGGCTTTCAGAATAGAAGAATTATACCCTCCAACCAAACCGCGATCTGAAGTAATGACGATATAGCCTGTCTTCTTCACGGGACGGCTAATCAACATTGGATTGGTTGAACCACCAGCTCCATTACCATGAAGGATATCTGTCAAAAGTTTACGAACTTTCTGAGCGTAAACTTGGAAGTTGCGAGCAGCTTCTTCAGAGCGGCCAAGCTTAGCAGCTGAGACCATTTGCATGGCATTAGTGATTTGACTCGTATTTTTTGTTGAGGCGATTTTTGTTTTAATATCATTTAGAGATACTGCCATCTGACACCTCTATTCTTATTGGAAGCTGGTTTGATTGAGAAACTCTGTAATCGCAGCATCCAAGACTGCTTCTTCTGGCAAGTCTTTTGTATCACGAATGGTTTCCAAAATCTCTGGATGTTGAGCGTCAAAGAAGGCATGGAACTCTTCCTCGAAACGAACAATATCATCTACTGGAACAGTATCCAAGAAACCATGTGTCAAAGCATAGAGAATGGTTACTTGTTTCTCAACAGGTAATGGTTTATGAACAGGTTGTTTCAAGACCTCAACGGTACGACGTCCACGGTTCAACTTAGCCTGTGTTGCCGCATCCAAGTCAGAACCAAACTTAGTGAAGGCTTCCAACTCACGGTATGAAGCAAGGTCGATACGAAGTGTACCAGCAACCTTCTTCATAGCTTTGATTTGTGCAGAACCACCTACACGAGATACAGATGAACCCGCATCGATGGCTGGACGAATACCCGCATTGAAGAGACCATCGCCAAGGAAGATTTGTCCATCAGTGATAGAAATCACGTTGGTTGCGATATAAGCAGAGATATCTCCTGCTTGTGTTTCAATAAATGGTAGGGCTGTAATTGATCCACCACCAAGCTCATCAGAAACTTTAGCTGAGCGCTCAAGCAAACGGCTGTGGAGGTAGAAAACATCCCCTGGGAAGGCTTCACGACCTGGAGGACGACGAAGCAAGAGAGACAGTTCACGATAAGCTACCGCTTGTTTTGAAAGATCATCATAAACGATCAAAACATGCTTACCTTGGTACATAAATTCTTCCGCCATGGCAACCCCAGCATAAGGAGCTAGGAAGAGCAATGGAGATGGTTGTGAAGCAGAGGCAGTCACAACGATTGTGTAGTCCAAGGCACCGTACTGACGAAGTGTTTCTACTTGCGTACGAACGGTTGATTCTTTCTGTCCAATAGCGACGTAGATACAGATCATATCTTGACCTTTTTGGTTCAAGATTGTGTCAATCGCAATAGTTGTTTTCCCTGTCTGACGGTCACCGATAATCAACTCACGTTGACCACGACCAATCGGTACAAGGGCGTCAATAGCTTTCAAACCAGTTTGCAATGGTTCTGATACAGACTTACGTTGCATAACACCAGGAGCTGGCGCTTCTACTGGACGAGTTTTATCCGTGTGGATTTCTCCAAGACCGTCAACCGGACGACCAAGTGGGTCCACAACACGACCAATCAGACTTTCACCTACAGGGACTTCCATGATTTTACCTGTACGGCGGATTGTATCGCCTTCTCGGATATCTGTAAAGTCACCTAGGATGATAATACCAACGTCTGTTGACTCCAAGTTTTGAGCCATACCATAAGAGCCGTTTTCAAAAATCAACAACTCTCCACTCATGGCATTTTCAAGACCATGAGCACGCGCGATACCATCCCCGATATAGGTTACAACACCTGTTTCAGTCACATCAAAATTGGGTTTGAAATTTTCAATTTGTTGCTTAATTAAAGCGCTGATTTCTTGTGCGTTAATTGCCAAAAGAACACCACTTTCTATTTCAAATTTTCTTTAACAACTTTAAGTTGTTGTTTAATACTCACATCAATTGTCTTGTGATTGGCAAAAATGACAAAACCACCAATGAGACTTTCATCGATTTCTTCTTTTACACTCCTTACTTTAAGAGACATTTTTTTCTCAATCAAAGGGAGCAAGCGACTCTTCTGTTCATCAGTTAGAGGATGAGCAGATGTAATCGTCACTTCAAATCGATTTGTTTCTTTTTCAAGTCGGTTCAAGCAATCTACAAGCACATCATAAAAAAGATTTGCTCTGTGGTTGTAGGCCAGAACCTGGATCAAGTTTTGCAATAAAGGTGACACAGAGTCTTGGAAGAACGCAATCGTTTTTTCCTTATCAGACTCGTCTACTGCCACTTTTTTTAAAAAAGAAGGTAAACCTGTTTCTTCAGCAACTTGCTTGATTTGAGTCAAGTCTGAAAAGATACGGTCTTCTTCTCCTTTTTCAAGTACCAATTGGACAAAAGGCATGCTGTATTTTTCAATTACCTTTACTGTTTTCTTGTCCATTAAGCTTCTCCTAGCTGATCGATATACTGATCAATGAGTTCTTTATGGGCATGACCGTCAAGGTTTTGTGAGATGATTTTACCAGCCAAGCTGATTGTCAAATCTGCTACCTCACCCTTAATGCTTTGTAAAGCTTCAGCTTTGTTTTGAGCAATTTCTTGGTTTGCTTTTTCTTTTAAGCGTCCTGCTTCTAGTTTAGCATCTGCTAAAATACTAGCCTTACTTTTCTCAGCTGTTTCTTTCGCATTCTCAATGATTGTCTTAGCTTCTTTACGGCTACCAGCCAATTCATCTTCGCGTTTTTGAGCCAATACTTCCGCTTTTTGACGTGCTTCTTCAGCTCTATCAATATCTGAAGCAATTTTTTCAGCTCTTTCTTCGAAAATGCCTGTAATATTAGACCATGCAAATTTTTTAATCAAGACTAGCAAAAGGATAAAAGAGCCAGCGATTAAAATAAAATTACCAATTAATTCACCTACTGTTACGTGCATCAGTTACTCCTTTCTACTCTTCATCATTAATTTTATTTCCTAGGTACATAGAGGATAATAGTGTAAAGACATAGGCCTGTACACAAGAAATGAACACGGAAAATGCAGTCCAAACTAAGTTTGTCCCAAATGCGATTGGATACCAAAAAATAGCCTGATGTGAAAGTAAAAGAAGCAAGCTTGTCATTACTTCACCTGCAAAGATATTCCCAAAAATCCGCAAAGCAAGAGAAAGGAAATTCGTGACTTCTTCAAGTAGATTCATCGGTGTCATAAATGCAGGAGTTACAAAACCTTTTAGGTATTGTTTAATCCCACGACGACGAATCCCCTCAATGTGCGCCATCACAATAATACAGAAAGACAAGACAAGGTCAAATGAAAGATTTGCAGTTGGCGATGTCCAAAGGTTTGTCCCATCTGTTGTTTGAAGTTTAGCCATCAAACCAAGATTATTGGCGATAACCATAAAAAGAAATAAACATAAGTAAAAGAGTGAGTAATCTTTTATGTAGTGGGAACCAAGGTTAGGTTCTGTAAATCCAATTACAAAATCATAGAGATACTCTAGTACATTTTGTTTACCTTTGGGTTTCAAGGTCATATTACGACTTGCCCAATAGATAAATGCAAAAATCAGAAACACAGACAGCAAAGTCAAGGCTGTCAAAGTTAAATCAAAGGTAACAGGACCAATATTGATGGTTGGATTGATACTTTCTTCCATCTAACATTCTCCCTTCTCCAATTTATATTTCGTTATTTAATGATAAATGAGAAGACAAGAGTTACGAAGAAAGTTCCTTCAATAAAGGCAACCCCTAAAAACATCAAGCTACGAAACTCAGCGATAATATCTGGTTGGCGAGCTACCGATTTCAACAAACCATTCATCAATAACCCTTCACCAAGAGATACACCCATACAGGCAAGACATAGACCGAAAAATGTTAAATTCATGATGAATTCTCCTTTTAATTAAAATTTACTTACTTAGTTTAGTCCTAAAAATTCAATTTGTCAACTTTTTACCAACATTGAAAGCGTTTAATGGAAATTATTTACAATTTTACTATTTTTGAGCTTATTATATAGAAAACTTTGGAAAAGACTTGTAATAAATCCGACCATTATCTAGGCCTTTCTGAAAAATGATGAAAAAAATCCGAGATGAAATCTCGGATGGAAATTTATCTATTTTCTTTAACCTAATGCTCTTTTAGTAAGTAGGATTAAAGAGAAAGCAACCAGAAAGCTTTCGTCTCCTATATGTTTATTAAGCACGAACTGTGACGCTGGTTCCATCTTCCTTATAAAGATTGATGAGTCCTTCTTTCAATGCACGAACCATGTCTCCTGCTTGAACGGGTTGAGGCACCTTAATAGTCAAGAGTTCCATTGGATTTGGAGCGCGGTCGATTTTATTGCCTTTGGCATCATGCAAATCTTCGATATACGTTTCAAAATGACGGAAACCTGGGCCGTAAAACTCAACTTGGTCTCCTTCGTTAATAACGTTCCGTTGACGAATAGTTGCTGTTTGTGTCGAATCATCATAAGAAACCACTTCAGCAACAAACTTGTACTCAGGAATTTTACGGCGAGCACCAAACAACTGCTCATTTTCAGATGGTGTACCGTAGTAGAAACCTGTTGCCAATTCACGTTGAGCAACCTTCCACATTTCGTCCACTAAATCTTGTTTAATAGCTTCAAACTTTTCAGGACTTTCAAGATATGCATCCACAGCCGCCTTGTAGCAGTTGGTTACTGTTGATACGTAGTGAATAGACTTCATACGCCCTTCAATCTTAAGACTGTCCACTCCATTTTCAATCATATCTGGAATATGGTCAATCATAGACATATCAACGGCTGACATTGAAAATTCTTCAAGAATTTCACCTTTCAAGCTCTTGCGTTCTTGACCAAATGGCATATCGTAAAGGTCGTATTTCCAACGACAAGACTGAGAGCAACCACCACGGTTAGCATCACGCATACTCATGTGGTTTGAAAGAGTACAACGACCAGAGTAAGAAATACACATGGCTCCGTGGACAAAGGCTTCAATTTCTACATCAGTACGTTTGCGGATTTCAGCTAATTCTTCCATCGAAACCTCACGCGCCAAAACGACACGAGTCAAACCCAATTCTTTCCAGAACTCAAGCGTTTCATAGTTAGTTGCACTGGCTTGGGTAGAGAGGTGGATTTCAAGACCAGGCGCTTCTGTCGCTGCAATCATAATCAAGGCTGGGTCAGACACGATAACTGCCGCAATACCGATATCACGTAGCTTACGGAACCACTCACCAGCACCCGCTTCATTTCCTTCATGCATAACCATATTGGCAGCTACATAAACCTTAGCTCCATACTTAGCCGCAAACTGGACGCCTTCTTCCATTTGTTCAAAGGTAAAGTTACCTGCACGGCTACGAAGACCATAGGCCTGACCACCGATAAAGACAGCATCTGCTCCATACTGAACAGCTACCTTTAGCTTCTCTAAAGTCCCTGCAGGTGATAAAACCTCAGGACGTTTTAATGTTTTTGTCATGTTTTCTCCTATTTGCAATATAAAAGTTTGACGTTTTTCCTTCTCATTTTATAGTAAATAATCCATAAAATCAAGCCTGGACAGATTGTTTTGACAATTCTAATCTTTTAGCAGTTGAAACAAGTAGTAAAAGGAGTCGATAAAGTAAAAACCAGTATCCAAAGATACTGGCTAATTAAACTACATGGAATAATCTAGTACTTAAACGACTATTCCCACTCACTAAAAGTCAGATATTGACTATTTAGGATAGTTGATTAAATAGTGATTGATAATACAATCAATGAGTACTATTTGATATTATTTGAGTCCTTTGTTGTTAAATTGTTGTTAGTATTTTCCCTCTCTTACTAATTCTAGTAAGAGTTTTTTTGTTCTTCAAAACTTATCCATCTATTTATCATTGTTTCAATAAGAGGCTGGATATCAAAGCCATATCTTCTTTTTGAAATATATATTAGTCTATTTAATATTACACTAATTTCTTCACATCTAACTTGTTGATGTTCAAGCTCTGTTAAAATATTATATATCTTAGGTTCGATTTTATTATAATAATCTTCAATCAAGCTAAACTATTAGTGTTTACCGTATTATTAGTTATAAATCATATAATTCCGAGATTACATTTGAAATACTAGTTAGCAACTCTTGCGAGTTTTCCCTATTTATTGCTCACAATATAAATTGAAAATAGGCATGAAAAAGACGATAGATTTTTTATTTCTATCGTCTTTAATACTTTATATTCCGTTCGACAAACTGGGAGCTGTCTTTCCGTTGTTATCAAGAAAGTCTCAATTTATCTATATTTTTCCAATCTCAATAACCCTTCTTCGTCCGGAAGAGTAATCCCATTCTTATAATTATATCCCATCTTTAAATAAAAAGGAGTTGCAGTTATAGAAGCTGGAATTTCTACTCTTTTTGCCCGAAGGAAAAATTCATCTTTCTCAAGTGTTTCAATAATCAGTCGCCCCACACCTTTTCCTTGATAATCCGGTAGTACAAAAATAGTGAAAAGACTACTTTCATCTTCTTTATCCCAATATGGTCCTATCGCTCCACACCCAACAATCTTTTCAGCATCACATACCACATAAAAATGCATCCAGTTAGCTCTTTCTAAAATATTTTGTGGTTGCAAATTCTTTACATCATTTTCTATATACTCTAATGAATAATCTTTGATATTAGTAGTTCTTAAAGTTGTTACAACTAATTCCGACACTTTTTCTGCATCTTTAGGTTCAAATCTTCTCACAAACATCTTATTTTTTCCTCCACACCTTCAAATTTATCATATTATACCATATTATACCATATATACCTATTTAAAAGTAGATTAAAGATAAGTATAGTTTATAGTGAAAATTATAGTTTTGTTGTTAAATTGTTGTTAAAATAAAGTAAAAAGCCTTAGAAAGATTGATTTCTAGGCTTTTTTTAACTCATTAACTCTATTCCCACTCAACTGTTGCAGGTGGTTTACTTGTAATATCGTAGACGATACGGTTCACATGATCCACTTCGTTTACGATACGTACTGAGATTTTTTGTAGGACATCCCAAGGAATTTTTGCAAAGTCAGCTGTCATACCATCGATAGAGGTGATAGCACGGATTGCAATTGTGTAGTCGTACGTACGACCGTCACCCATAACCCCAACTGAACGAACACCTGTATTAACTGTGAAGTATTGCCAGATATCGCGGTCAAGACCAGCTTTAGCAATTTCCTCACGAAGGATAGCATCTGATTCACGAACGGTTTCTAGTTTTTCTTCAGTGATTTCACCCATGACACGAATCGCAAGACCTGGGCCTGGGAATGGTTGGCGCCATACGATGTGGTCTGGCATGCCAAGCTCTGTACCAAGAGCACGAACCTCATCTTTATAAAGAGTATTGAGTGGTTCAATCAATTCAAACTGCATGTCTTCTGGAAGACCACCAACGTTGTGGTGTGACTTGATCGTCTGAGCTGTATCCGTACCAGACTCAATCACGTCTGTGTAAAGAGTTCCTTGAGCAAGGAATTTCACATCTTTGAGTTTGCTTGCTTCGTCATCAAAGACATAGACAAACTCATTACCAATGATTTTACGTTTTTGTTCAGGGTCAGAAACACCAGCAAGTTTGTCAAGGAAGCGTTTTGCAGCGTCTGCTTTGACGATATTCAAACCAAACTTACCACCAAGCATGTCCATAACTTGATCTGCTTCTCCTTTACGAAGAAGACCGTGGTCTACGAAGATACAGATCAATTGATCGCCAATTGCTTTTTGAAGAAGAACACCAACAACTGAAGAGTCAACTCCACCTGATAGACCGAGAAGAACACGTTTATCACCGACTGTTTCACGGATTTTTTGAATCTGCATATCGATGAAATTATCCATTGACCAGTCGCCTTTAGCCTTACAGATGTTAAGGGCAAAGTTACGAAGGATATCATTTCCGTATACAGAATGGCGAACTTCTGGGTGGAATTGGATACCGTAAATGTGTTTGTCTGGATTTTCAATGGCCGCATAAGGGCAGTCAGCTGATGTTCCAGTACGAACAAAATCAGCAGGAATCTCAGTAACTGCATCACCATGGCTCATCAAAACAGTCTGTTCATCCGGTGTTGATTCAAAAAGAGCTGATGGTGTGTGAGTTAGGGTTGATTGACCATATTCACGATTTCCAGCGTCACCTGCAGGAACAACTTTTCCTCCAAGTTTATGGGTCAATAACTGCATACCGTAACAGATTCCCAAAATAGGAATGCCCAGTTCGAAGATTTCTGGGTCAATATCGAATGAACCATCTTCGTATACAGAGTTTGGTCCACCTGAAAGGATAATTCCTACAGGATTGATTTCACGAACTTCAGCAGCTGAAATTTTATGGCTTTTTAGTTCTGAAAACACACCAATCTCACGGATACGGCGTGAAATCAGCTGATTGTATTGGCTACCATAGTCCAATACGATAATTTTTTCTACATCTTGCAAATCAGTTGAAATGTTGCTCATCTTTTTCCTTTCTCAAAAGAAATATCTTTTTCCAATATTCTATCACAAATAAGGGCGAATTACCAACTAAACAAGGCGAAGTTTGACTTTTTCTCGTTTATTGGGGTACAATAGAGAAAAGATAGAAATGAAGTGAAAACATGCTACCTGCTTATATGAAAATCCATGATCAGATAAAAAAGGATATTGACGAGCACCGTTGGTCCATTGGTGAGAGGCTGCCGAGTGAAAGAGATTTGGCTGAACAATTTGAGGTCAGTCGTATGACCCTCCGCCAAGCCGTATCTCTATTAGTCGAAGAAGGCGTTTTAGAGCGCCGTGTTGGAAGTGGCACCTTTGTTTCCAGTACTCGAGTACAAGAAAAGATGCGAGGGACAACCAGTTTTACTGAAATTGTTAAGTCCCAAGGTAAAGTACCCTCTAGCCAACTCATTTCCTACAGAAAAACCATTCCCAATGAGCAAGAAGTTGCCAAGTTAGGAATTTCTCCAACGGAGAATATTATCCGAATGGAACGTGTCCGCTATGCCGACAAAGTTCCCCTGGTTTATGAAGTTGCTTCTATTCCTGAAAAATTTATTAAGAACTTTAAAAAAGAAGAAATCACCAGTCATTTCTTCCAAACCCTACAAAAATATGGCTATCGTATCGGCAAATCACAGCAGACCATCTATGCTCGCCTCGCTAAGGAAAAAATTGCCCACTATTTGGAAGTTGAAAAAGGCCATGCTATTCTTGGTTTGACTCAGGTTTCCTACCTAGAAGATGGGACAGCTTTTGAATACGTAAAAAGTCAATATGTAGGCGAACGATTTGAATTTTATCTTGAAAACAATTAATACTCTTCGAAAATCTCTTCAAATCGCGTCAACGTCGCCTTGCAGTATATATGTTACTGACTTCGTCAGTTCTATCTACAACCTCAAATCAGTGCTTTGAGCAACCTGCGGCTAGTTTCCTAGTTTGCTCTTTGATTTTCATTGAGTATAAAATACTACATAAAACCTCTCTGTCACAGACAAAGAGTCTTTTTATTTTTCCAAGAGTAAATCTTTCAAAGAAATCAGAGTTACAGCAAACAATATCATTGCCATACCAAGAAAATCAATGGGATAAAATTGTTCATTCATGATTAGAAAGGCAAAGAAAACCGCCGAAATTGGCTCGATCGAAGCCAACAAGCTTGACTTAACTGGTCCAATCAAACTGGCTCCCTTTAAGAAGGCTGTATAAGCAAAGACAGTCCCGATAAGGATAATGCCCGCAAACGCAAGGAGAAAATCAAGACTAGTCGGTATAGTGGTCTGTAGAACCCCTGTAAAAGGAAGGGCGACCAAACCTGCTATGACCATTCCCACACCTATGACCAAACTGCTCCCCCACTTCTTAATCAAGGATATGGGCAAAATGATATACAGAGCATAAGTCAAGGCAGAAAAGAGACCCCAAAATAGGCCAGAAGGTGTAATAGATAACTGGTCCAACTGACCATGGGTTGCAATAAGAAAGGTCCCTCCGATAGCTAATATGATAGAAACTATCTCTCCCAGTGTCGGTGCCACCTTATCTTTGATACAGCTATAAATCAAAATCCCAACAGGACAAACGTACTGAAGCACTGTTGCGGTACCTGCATTGGTTTCCTGAATTGCAGACAAATAGGCAAATTGATTGAGAAAAAGACCAATCAGAGCAAAAACGAGAAGAGACAACAAACTTTTTCTATCCTTTAAAAAGGTCAGCATTTTATCCTTTGCAGTAGCATAAGCCAAGAACATGAGAATCCCGCCAGCGATTAAAAGGCGTAAGTTGGTCAAGACCAACGCCGAAATTCCGTGTGCCATCAGATACTGGCCACTCGTTCCTGACAAGCCCCAAGCAATACCAGCAACAACTGTTAATAGAGTCCCTTTTAAACTATTTGACATGTCTCTCCTTACTCTTCTTTACGAATCAAGTCCATCACTTGATTGCGGTCTAAAATCCATTGAGCCCTCTCATCCTTTTCATAGGTACGATTCGATAGAAAAATAGCCGCTTCTTGCTTCTGACGATTCCACATGATAAAGGTACCTGTATAGCCCGTATGGTCTAGCCAATCTCCTTCCAAATTCCATGCTAAAGAACGTTCCTTGTCATCCAAAGGAGAAAAATTTTGACTCAAATCTCTTGCAAAATCATCTGCTAAATAGTGTTCTACAAAGATTTGTAAATCCTTTACAGTCGAAAACAAACCAGCACTACCAGCATGTCTACCCAAGAGACGAGCTTTGGGATCATGCACTATGCCTGCCTCTACACCTCTGACTGTTGGAACAGCAAGCTCAACAGGCCCAAACTGGGTTTCATTCATTCCCCAAGGTTTCAAAACTTGTTCTTGTAAAATCACATCTAGGTCTTGATTAAATATTCTTTCCAAAATAAAGCCCAACAGCAAAAAATGAACATCCGAATAAAGAAAGGCTGGCTGACTTCGTCTGTTGAGATGAAACATCGCTTCCTTTAATTCTGAAGCTGCTAAAAGGTCTCGATTGGGAATAAAAGGATCAAGATTTGTAGCGTGAGTTAAGAGCTGGCGAATAGTGATGTCTGGATAATCACTCTCAGCTAAAAAATCTGTTACCGGTCTGTCAATATCTAATTTGCCTTTTTCCCACAAAAAAGTAAAAACTGTGCCAACTCCAACAACCTTGCTGACACTAGCTAGGTCATAAACAAGACCTGCCTCAGTATCCAAGCCATGCTCTGGGTCACTCTGGCCTAAATAGAACTCCGTCCATTGATTGTCCTTTAAATACGCAAAAGAGGCTCCAGGATAAATCCCTGCCTCGATTTGTTCTTCTATTTTTTTAATAATCTTGGTCCACTTCATACTTCTTCAAACCACAATTCAACATTATTTCTATCTTTACCAAGGAAGAATTTTTCAGACTTAGGAATAAAATATTCTGTAGACTCAAACTTCTTACGAAGACTTGCTATGTCTAATTCATTGACCAAGAACTTGAGCATAGATAAGTCCCAAGTAACCGTATTGTCCACAGTCAGATCCTGCCCCTGAGCTGGGATAAAATCAAGTGATGTCCCAATTTCAGAAAGTTCTAAGAAACTATCTACATCCGTTGGGAGGTGTAATTCCATGGAAATCTCAAATTTACTTAAAGAAATTGATTCCAAACCTGTTTGAAATTCAGGTTTTTCTTCTACTTCTACTAGACTTGCTCTGTCATCTTCTGCATGAATCAAAATCAAATCATTTTCTGGTGAAAAAATTTCAAAAGCGTAGCCATTTTGACCTTTATATAATTGATGAATCGAATCCGTTTTAGATAAGAGTCCTTCCATTTCCAAGGGATTTTCTACCTTGATAATCAATCTAGCCAGTTTTTTTCGTCCCTCTACCTTACGAGTACGCATACTGGGAGCTTCTTCTAAAACTAGCTTTTCAAGACCTGTTTGATCACCTAGTGATAGAAAGGCTGACTCCTCTAACAAGGCCTTCATTCCAAGGGTTTCAATATAAAATGTTTCATTTAATTTTCTATTATTAACTTTTAAAGTAGGAATAATCCGTACAATCTGATTTACATTCATAAATTCCTCCGTCACTTTTTATTTTATAGGATTTTAGAATTTTTTACAAGATATTATGCTCAAATTTACCAATTTTAACCTCATTAAACATCTTTTTGAAGATCCTGAGTAAAAAGTCGATTTTATAGAAAAAGGAAACTAATGAGAATTACAAGAAGTTCATTCGGAGATGGTTGCCTAAAGAAACTAGAAAATGATTCCTAAAATAGAGCTCTTCATCGAGAATTAAATTCATCTGAATAATTAATATATAGTATGTTGAGTATGGAATAGTACATTGTAGCTGTTCAAATATTTCTAGAAATAAATTTGACTTTCCTAATCAATTTGTTTATATCTTATTTCAATCTACTCTATATGCATCCTGTATTCCTAAAACAAGACACAGAAAAACACCCCAAGAATTAGAATTTGAGCTAACTTTTGGGGTTCAGTTCATTAATATAACTAATTGTTTTACAATTAAGAATTAATTATTTTCAACTTTTTCATCGTATTTTGGTCTTAGTGTTGTACCTGAGTTAATAATGGTACGTTTTTGAACAAGAGGAAGGTCTGTACGATTGTAAACTGTACGCCATGGTTCCCAAACAAGACCTGTTTTTTCTTGAATCTTCACACGTACATTACGTACATTTCCTTTAAATTGAAGTTCAGTTTGGAAGCCAGCTGTTCTGTTCTTACCATTATCTTCCCATTGACGTGAGCGAATGCTTTCAACTCCATCCTTATCATAAGTTACTTCATCCCAATAAACATAGTAACGAGCAATATAAGCTCCCTTATGTTGTAAATTAAGATAACCATTTTTGTATGAAGTCACTTTAGTTTCAATGTAGTCTGTATTGCTTTGAATTGTGGCTACTTGATTATCTTTCAAGAATGCAGTCTTATAAGAAATTGGAACAGCAGGATTTTGTGTACTAAATGTAGCTCCTTCTTGAATCAACTTCTTCAAATCTTCTACATTACCTGTCACAACATGTGCAGCTCCATCAGCATTTCCGCCTACGATTGAAACTGTTACAGTTGTATCCTTTAAAACACGAGCCCATTCAGATTCTGGTTTAATAGGTACTCCTTTGATAACAGCATTGATTGCTGCTTTCAACTCTGTACTCTTGCTTGTTGTTTCAAACTTAACATACATTTGACGTCCGTATGAAACGCTAGATACATATACAGGAGGTGTTTTTTCATCAATTCCACGTGCTTTTAATTGATCAACCGTTACTCCTGAGGCAAATACATCTGATGGATTTTTTGGAGCATCAAAGTTAGCAGTAAAGTAAACTTGTTTAAAATCAACAACTTCAACTTGTTTTTCACCCTTGTTCACAGCCTCAAAGTCAATTTTCAAATTAACACCGACTTTTTCAAAGTCACTTCCGAATTTTGCTTTCAATTGATTCATGCTATAAGCAGAAGTGGAAGCGTACTGCATACGTGCTGGAGCAGGATTTTTCGCAGCATATTTTTCATACCAACGGTTTAACAAGGTATTCACACCTTCCTGCATACCACTTGCAGTTGGATTAGCATCTACATAGCTATCTCCGCCCACCATTCCTGGTAAATCAACACTAATTCTACCTTTGCTACGATCTAAGCTAATTTGTTGTGGTTTATTTTCTAGGAGATCTTGATTTGCTTTAAATAAAGCACCTAAGAAGATATCTCCGTTACCATTTAGGGCAACATCAGCAGAACCATTAGAAAGGTTTTTCTTCACTTTTTCCACAACCACAAACTCATTTCCTTGTTGTTTTGTGCTTGTATTAGCGTAATTTTCTAATGCTTCGCCTTTTCTAGTTAAAATATTTAGTTTATCGTAATTTAAACCAAATAAATAGTTATTTAGTTCTGCAGTAAAGTCTGTTTTTACTTTGCTTTCAGGTTTAGCGTTAGTCGCTGCTTTTTCTTTTGCAGAACGATACACTTCTACCTCTGCTAAGCTCAGTGGTGTTTTTGAATTATTTAGCTCCACTTTAACATATCGTGCATTAACTCCAGCGAATTGAACGTCAATTGTTGGTTGATTGTTTAAGCTATCGATGTGTTGATGAGTTACTTCCTTACCATCTTTATCCAACAAAATAACATCAAAATTAGATAAACGATTTGCTACATTTCCATCTCCACGATTGTAAATACGAACAGTTCCTACTGATTCTTCTTTCTCTAAATCAACTTTCCACCAAGAATGATCTTGAAAATCTGTATGGGTAACCGAGTGATGTCCGTAGTCATTATCGCGATTACCATCAACCGCTCTAGCAGCGTCTCCTCCATAAGCAGTCGAACTCTGACTTGCAGATTTATGAGCAGCAATATTTTCACCAGCAATTGTAGCAACACTTGGCTCTGTTGCTTTTACTACATTCGTTTGAAAAATGAGACCAGAACCTAGTAAGAATGTTGCAATGGCAACACCACATACTCCAACGCTACGTTTACGAATAGAATAACGAAATCCTTTATCTTGTTTATTTTGAGACATACAAAACTCCTATATATTTGAACGAATTATTTCTTGAAACAATAAGAGTGTAACATAAAAATATTATAGATGCAATCATTTTCTAAAAAAAATTATTATTTTTTATTAGCTAAACTTGTATAGTTGCCCATATGTTACTAATTTCACATTTAAACATCGAGTGATCTATACCACTAAAAGCAAGAAAACGACCAGGCCTAAGTCCCTATCAGTTGGGAATCAGCACTGTTCGTTTTTGTATATATAATCAGATTCAACTCTTAAATCTATAACTTAAGAAATTTTTTAATGAAAAGCTTTTCATTGTTTTTTATCATCTCTTATATTCAAATTCTTAATAAACTTCCTGAAGATAGGCATCAAAAACTTCTTCATCTGAAATGGTATCGGATATAAAGCTACCATTGCTGGTTCGTTCTGACAAATTCAAATCTTGTAATCGACTTTCATAGATAGTTCCTTTATTAGATTGAACAATCAGAGTTTGATCGTTCCCGTCCACTTCCGTACTGAAGAGATCACCAACAAATCCTTGCTCTGCAACTGCTCCTGCTAAGAAGACACGATGCGGTTTGTTTTTCAACTCACGCAAAACTTGTAAACCACGTTTGGCACGGCTGGTTGCTGGAATTTCCTCAATAGAAACACGTTTCAAGCTTCCACGCTGTGTCAAGAGATAGAAGGAGGAGGTATTACAGATAAAGGCGGATTGGAGGACATCATCTTCTTTCAGATTCATAGCCTTGACACCTGCTGCCTTGGCACCGACAACCGGAACCTCTTCAATATTGAAACGCAGGGCATAACCGTTTTGACTAATCAAGAGAACATCATCTAGTTTGATTGGAGCTACTGCTACAATCTGGTCTGTCTCGTCTTTGAGTTTAGCATACTTAACAGACTTAGATTTATAGGTCCGCCACGGAGTGAATTCTTTTCGTTCTACGCGTTTGATTTGACCAAGCCGAGTCGCTGCAAAGTAGGTTGTCTCATCGTCAAACTGATCCACAACTTCCACATAAAGGATTTCTTCGTTAGTTTCAAAGTTTGTAATTGTTTGGCTCAGATGCTCTCCTATGTCCTTCCAACGAATATCTGCCAATTCATGGATTGGTCGATAGATGACATTTCCAAGACTTGTGAACATCAAGAGGTGCTGGGTTGTCTTGGCAGATTGAACAAAAATCAAACGATCGTCGTCACGTTTGCCAATTTCTTCTAGCGTTGAAGCCGCAAAGGAACGTGGACTGGTACGCTTGATGTAACCTGCCTTGGTCACGCTGACGTAGGTATCTTCCTCAGCGATCAGACTAGCTGTATCAATCTCAATTGCTTTCGCAGTGTCTTCTAAAGAACTCAAACGCGGAGTTGCAAATTTCTTCTTGACCTCACGAAGTTCTTTCTTCATAAGATTGTACATAGTCCGTTCATCACCGATGATGGCTACAAGCATGGCAATCTTCTCACGAAGTTCTGCTTCTTCCTCCTGCAAGACAACCACGTCTGTATTGGTCAAACGGTAAAGTTGCAAGGTAACGATGGCCTCAGCCTGCTCTTCTGTAAAATCATAGCTGACCTTGAGATTTTCTTTGGCGTCAGCCTTGTTTTCAGAAGCACGGATAAGGGCAATGACTTCGTCCAAAATCGAAATCACGCGAATCAAACCTTCGACGATATGGAGACGCTTCTCAGCCTTTTCCTTGTCAAAGCGGGAACGCGCCAAAATCACTTCACGACGGTGGGCGATATAGCTAGACAGGATTGGAACAATCCCAACCTGACGAGGTGTGAAATTGTCAATCGCCACCATGTTAAAGTTGTAATTGATTTGTAGGTCAGTGTATTTAAAGAGATAATTGAGAACAAGCTCCGTATTAGCGTCTTTTTTGAGCTCAATAGCGATACGAAGACCATCACGGTCAGACTCATCACGAACCTCAGCAATACCTGCTACCTTGTTATTGACACGGACATCATCGATTTTTTTAACCAGATTGGCCTTGTTGATTTCATAAGGAATCTCAGTGATAACGATTTGTTCCTTACCACCTTTTAACTTTTCAATCTCAGTCTTGGAACGAACAACCACGCGCCCTTTCCCAGTTTCATAGGCCTTCTTGATTTCATCACGTCCCTGGATGATAGCCCCTGTAGGGAAGTCTGGTCCAGGCAGGAATTCCATGAGCTTATCCACCTTGGCAGTTGGGTGGTCAATCATGTAGACTGTCGCATCAATAACTTCAGCCAAATTATGCGGAGGAATATCCGTGGCATATCCAGCTGAAATCCCGGTTGAACCATTAACCAAAAGGTTTGGAAAGGCTGCTGGCAAGACTGTCGGCTCTTTCTCGGTATCGTCAAAGTTCCAAGCAAAAGGAACGGTCTTTTTCTCGATATCTTGAAGAAGGTAGCCAGCAATTTCAGACAAACGCGCCTCTGTATAACGCATTGCAGCAGGCGGATCTCCGTCCATAGAACCGTTATTACCGTGCATTTCAACTAAAATCTCACGATTTTTCCAGTCCTGTGACATACGAACCATGGCATCATAGATGGAAATGTCACCGTGTGGGTGGAAATTCCCCATGATATTCCCGACAGACTTGGCCGACTTACGGTAACTCTTATCAAAGGTATTACCATCCTTATTCATAGAATAAAGAATGCGACGCTGAACCGGCTTCAAACCATCACGAATGTCTGGCAAAGCCCGGTCTTGAATAATGTACTTGGAGTAGCGCCCAAAACGCTCTCCCATGATGTCCTCTAGGGACATGTTTTGAATGTTAGACATAATAATTCTCTTTTTAGTGTTTTATTGTAAAGTAAATCTATATTTTTAAATTTAACTGTTTCTTTGTAGGTAGTGAGAAAAGAAGAGCAATCCTACTAATCCTAGAATGAACAAAAGATTAATTTTAATAACAAATAAGCTAAGTAGGGTATTAATTAGGCCGTGAAAAATGGCGCAAAAAAGGACCGACTTAGTCTTTTTGAAAACAGCTGCTAGAAGAATACTGAGATAAATTGCAAATAGACTGAATAATATAAAAGGCATACCACTTTGGGAACTTCCAATCACAAACCATAAAGGTATATGCCATATTGCCCAAATACAACCTGTTATCAAACCGGAAATCCAAAAGGAGAATCTAGTTTCCAAAGTTGGTTGCAAGATGCCTCGCCATCCCAATTCTTCTTCGCCACCATAAACACAGACTGCACTCAAAAAAACAACAAACAAATTTCCTAGTGGAAAAGCCGGATTAAGCTCCTTAGATGAGAAAGCAATGACACCTGTTTGCACGAAAATTAGTAAAAGAAATAACAAAATATATTTCTTTGAGTCCCCTAAGATAAAAGAGACTATGCTTTTAATGGATTTTTGAGACAAACAAGAAATGGCTGCAATGGTAGGACCGAAACCTCCTAGTAAATGGAGAAAAACTCCTAGTGGACTTGTTAGACTTAAGAGGCTCATTTGCGTCAGAAAAGCGAGCAATCCCCAACCAAATCCCCAAGAAATGAGAAAACTAATCAGTAAAAATTTTGTTATCTTATTATTTTGTAAATGTTTCATTTGTTTCGAGTCTCTCCTCAGCATACTTAACCATCTTCTCAGCTACTTCTTTATCATAGTCAAATCCCATTTTTTGAGCAAGGTACTGAGCCTCTTGATGGAAAAGTTTCATTGTAGCGTACAAGGATTGGGTAAGTTTTTCTATACTTGAAAAATCAAGCAAATCTGAGAATTCCTTTTCTTTCTCAGCAGGCAAGTAATTAAAGAGGTACTTGTAGTTCTTGTCAATATCAACCGTCCCCTTATCAGCTGCAACTTGCCAAACCAAGACCTTTAGGAGTTCTTGCTGACAAATACCGTAGAGATGGTCAGTGGCATAGATGACTTGATGGCGACAGATTCCTTTGACAACGTAAGCTGACACCCACCAAAATTCATTGCAGGATTTTTCAAAATCCTTTTCAGCAGCTGGGGTTATCCAGTAACGCTCTAGATTTGGTAAATAGGCTTCAAATAAATGTTCTGGATCTTCTAGAACAGTGAAGCCTGCCTCGCTATCCACCCACTCTTGAATGTGTTCTTTAGGGCAGAGAGTCAAATCGATACGGTTGCCGTCTTCAAAAAGCATAAGATATAGACGACGGTGACCAAGGGTGACCTCTTGCTCAATAATGCGTTTGCCAAACTGGTCTAGCCAAGAAATGTCTCTCGTCAGATTATCTAAATCGTCCACAATATAGACCACATCGTAATCCTGAAACTCATCTTTTGGTGCTTTTGTATCAGTTCGTGAACCAGACATGGCGATAGCTTCTACTTGTATAGTTTTGGCAATTTGTAAAATCCGATTTAGCATTTCTGTTTCAGTTCTCATAGGAATACCTACCTTTTTAGTGAAAACTCTCGATTCTGTAGAGGGTATGTCTATAAAGCGGACTATCAGCTGGAACTTTTTCGTTATCAAATTCTTTGACAAATTCCATGCCTAGCTTTTGCATGACTTTTTGCGAAGGGAGATTGTGCAAGGATGTAAAAGAGTAAACTTCTGACAAGCCAGCTTGCTGGAAAGCAAAGTCTAGACAGGCTTAGGCAGCCTCCGTCTCATAACCACGATTCCAAAACTCTTTTCGCAAACGCCAGCCGATTTCTACAGCTTCTTTTCCAGCAAAAATCCGTAAATCCGAATAGTGCAGACCTACTAAGCCAATAAACTCCTGATTGTCTAAGTCACTCAGGGACAAACTTTTTACTTCATATACTTTTTTCATTTTTCTTTTTGAATATTTTTGTGCCAGTCTCTCCCATGAGACAGACAAACTGACTTTTTTTCTGTCAGTCACTTTTTTAGGAAGATATTTTGGGGGAAGTGAGGTACGCAAGGGTATTTGTTAGTCAGTTTCTTCCCTAAGTAAAGAATACTCGCTAATTAGTGATAGTTTTTCTAATAATAAAAGTTGTTTTTCTCGTGATAGACCACAGAAATATTCCATGAAATCTTGCTCAATAATTTCAACTTTATCAATAGGGATTAAGTTATAAAACCACTCATCATTCTGTAAAATATTTTTAAAAAATAGAGTAGAAACTAACGACATCTCCGAAGTCCAAGGATAATCATAATCACTAATACGCTCCTCATTATATTTTAGCCATGATTTAATCCCATAAGAAATAACAAATTGAACTTGGTTGCCTCTGTAATGTGTCATACCATACTTCTGTTTATGTGTTACAGCTTTTTTTACTCCCTGATATAATATACAGTAGACTTTTGACGGCGAATATTCAAATAAAAGATTTCTAATTTCTGTTTTTATAAGTTGCTTAGCCTTATTTTCATCTTTCTCGCTATACCCTGAAGAATATTCAAAATGAAATTCCTCCCTAAATTGATAGTCAAATAGTTTAAACAATTCTTTTTCAGCCAACTCTAACCACAGTTGATTTATTTCAGTCTCAGTAAATTTAAGATTTGTTAAAAACTTAAAATTTGAAAACCAGTGTTCATCTTCCTCTGAATAAACATTTTTTAAATTTTGAAAAGAGAAACGTACTCTTGTCTTATAAAACACATTTGGAAATTTTTCATTTGCAAATGTGGGGTCTTGTTTAATTTCTTTATTACTACAAAATGCAGTTGTAGAGCTTCTTGGGGATATTTCTAAAATATTCTTTTCTTTCAGAAAGTATATTTCATCAATGGGATAATTACCATCAAAAAACATTTGTGGTAATTTTTGATTTTTGATTTCCGAGAAAGAAGGAATATCAAATTCATCTTCACTAATATTAAATCCCTGTAAAATAGTTGATAAATATAGCTGCTCTCGTAGCCCAAACCCGGATATATATCGAATTTCTTCAAGAAAATAAGTGTCCAGTATTTTTCGACGCTTTTCTTTTGAACAATAATCACAAGAGCAGTCATCATCATTATTTTTATGCCCACAACTGAAGCATCTATTGTCTTGAACGAAATAGTTATCTAACTGGTCATTATTAACTAGCTTGTCATAATCCTTTTTTGTCGGTAGTTGGATGTATTTTTCTTTACCACATATCTCACAAATAAACGAAGTAGAAACTTTTGGAAATTCTTTTCTTAAATTAGATGCTATAGTATGAATAGAATATTTTTTAATAATTTCGTTAAGTTTTAAATTGTTTTGATAGTAATCAATAAGAATATTTTTTACTACCTCATCAGTAAATCCCGATAACACATCACCTTTTGTGCTATAGTCAATATTCCTCAAAAATTTAATCATAAATTTCTCCTCGTTTACGGCTATCACTCTTAATCTTACTAAATCATTAAAACACTGTCGCTTCTTCCAGCGTAAACTTGACATTGTCTTCGATCCACTTACGACGTGGTTCGACCTTATCACCCATGAGGACATTGACGCGACGTTCTGCGCGTGCTAGATCTTCAATCGTGACACGAATGAGAGTTCGAGTTTCTGGATTCATGGTTGTCTCCCAGAGTTGGTCTGCATTCATCTCACCAAGACCCTTGTAGCGCTGTAGGGTAGCGCCTTTACCGAACTGCTTGCGGAGTTCTTCTAGTTCTCCGTCCGTCCAAGCATAGGCTACTTCTTCTTTCTTACCCTTACCTTTGGACATCTTGTAAAGAGGCGGAAGGGCGATATAAACATGTCCTGCCTCAACTAGCGGACGCATGTAGCGGTAGAAAAATGTTAAGAGCAAGGTCTGGATATGAGCACCGTCAGTATCCGCATCAGTCATGATAATGATCTTGTCATAGTTGGCATCTTCAATAGAGAAGTCTGCCCCCACACCCGCACCGATGGTATAAATCATGGTGTTAATTTCTTCATTTTTGAGGATATCCGCCATCTTGGCCTTGGCTGTATTGATAACCTTACCACGAAGGGGCAAGATTGCCTGGAACTTGCGGTCACGACCTTGTTTGGCAGAGCCACCGGCAGAGTCCCCCTCGACTAGATAGAGTTCATTTTTTGCAGGATTCTTGGACTGGGCTGGGGTTAATTTACCAGACAGCAAGCCCTTGTCTTTTTTATTTTTCTTCCCATTTCGGCTCTCATCACGCGCCTTACGTGCCGCTTCGCGAGCGTCACGGGCCTTGATAGCCTTGCGGATGAGGTTAGAAGCCAATTCCCCATTTTCCATAAGGAAAAAGGTCAACTTATCCGCCACAATGCCATCCACAACGGGACGAGCCAGAGGGCTTCCTAGCTTATCCTTGGTCTGTCCTTCAAACTGGAGGTGTTCTTCAGGGACTAGAATAGAGAGGACGGCCGCTAGTCCTTCACGATAGTCTGACCCTTCAAGGTTTTTATCTTTTTCCTTGAGAAGCCCTGTCTTACGCGCATAGTCATTCATAACCTTGGTGATAGCAGACTTAAGTCCAGTCTCATGTGTTCCACCGTCCTTGGTACGAACGTTATTGACAAAGGACAAAATATTATCTGAAAATCCATCATTGTACTGGAGAGCTACTTCCACTTGGAAACCATTGTCTTCCCCTTCAAAGTATAGAACTGGCGTCAAGGTTTCCTTGTCTTCGTTCAGATAAGAAACAAAGTCTTGTACCCCATTCTCATAGTGGAATTCAATCGCTTCGTCTGTTCGTTTATCAGTCAGAGACAAGGTCACATTTTTCAAGAGGAAAGCTGACTCATTGAGACGTTCTGAAATGGTATTGTACTTGAAATCTGTCGTAGAAAAGATAGTCGCATCTGGCATGAAGGTAACCTTGGTACCTGTCTTAGACTTGGGCGCTGTACCGATTTTCTTCAAGGTCGTAACAGGTTTTCCACCATTTTCAAAACGTTGCTTATAGACTACGCCATCACGAGTAATTTCAACTTCCAACCAGCTAGAAAGGGCGTTAACAACGGAAGAGCCCACCCCGTGGAGACCACCTGATGTCTTGTAGCCTCCTTGACCAAATTTTCCTCCAGCATGAAGAATGGTAAAGATTACTTCAACCGTTGGAATCCCCATAGCGTGCATCCCCGTCGGCATCCCACGTCCGTGGTCTTGCACAGTCAAACTCCCATCTTTATTGATGGTCACATCAATACGATCACCAAATCCAGACAGGGCTTCATCGACCGCATTATCGACGATTTCCCAGACTAGGTGGTGGAGACCCGCACCATCGGTCGATCCGATATACATTCCTGGACGTTTACGGACCGCATCCAACCCTTCTAGCACCTGAATGGCATCGTCATTATAATTGTTAATATTGATTTCCTTTTTTGACACAAGGAACCTCCTATTCGTTCATCTTTACTATTCTACAGGTTTTCTAAGGATTTTGCAAAATTTTTCTTTCTCCGCTGTGACAATTTCAGAAGAGATTCTCTGCCTTTCTTCTCCATTTCATGATATAATAGGAGTATGATTACAATAGTTTTATTAATCCTAGCCTATCTGCTGGGTTCGATTCCGTCTGGTCTCTGGATTGGACAAGTATTCTTTCAAATCAATCTTCGTGAACATGGTTCTGGAAACACAGGAACAACCAATACCTTCCGCATTTTAGGTAAGAAAGCTGGTATGGCAACCTTTGTCATTGACTTTTTCAAAGGAACCCTAGCAACCCTTCTTCCGATTATGTTTCATCTTCAAGGTGTTTCGCCTCTTATCTTTGGACTTTTGGCTGTCATTGGACATACATTTCCTATCTTTGCAGGATTTAAGGGTGGTAAGGCTGTCGCAACCAGTGCAGGTGTGATTTTCGGATTTGCTCCTGTCTTCTGTCTCTACCTTGCGGTTGTTTTCTTTGGAACCCTCTATCTGGGTAGTATGATTTCACTGTCTAGTGTCACAGCATCTATCGCAGCCGTTATCGGAGTTCTACTATTTCCACTTTTTGGTTTTATCCTGAGTGACTATGACCCTCTCTTCATCGCTATTATACTAGCACTTGCTAGCTTGATTATCATTAGGCATAAAGATAATATCACACGCATCCAAAATAAAACTGAAAATCTTGTTCCTTGGGGACTGAACTTAACCCATCAAAATCCTAAAAAATAAAACGCCAGTTTTGAACAGAACTGACGTTTTTTGTATGCTTATTTTGACTTGATATAGTTGATACCATCTGCTTTTGGTGCAACTGCTTTTCCAAAGAAGGCTGCCAAGACAAGAATTGTCAAAACATAAGGTGCGATTTGAAGATAAACTGTTGGCACACCTTGTAGGAACGGCAATTGAGATCCGATAACAGCCAAACTTTGTGAAAGTCCAAAGAAGAGACTAGATAGCATGGCTCCGATTGGATTCCATTTTCCAAAGATCATCGCAGCAAGAGCGATAAATCCAGGTCCAACAATAGTTGTCACTGAGAAGTTAACTGAGATGGATTGAGCATAAATCGCTCCGCCAATTCCACCTAGGAAACCTGAAATAATAACTCCAAAATATCTCATCTTGTAGACATTGATTCCCAAGGTATCCGCTGCTTGAGGGTGTTCACCGACAGAGCGAAGACGAAGACCAAATCGAGTCTTGAAGAGGATAAACCAAGCAAGGAATGAGAAGGCAATGGCCAGATAACCAAGTAGACTTGTTGACTTGAAGAAGATATCACCAATCACTGGGATATTTGCCAAGACTGGGAAATCAAAGCGTCCAAAAGTCTGACTTAGGTTGTCGGTTTGTCCTTTATTATAAAGCACTTTCACCAAGAAAACAGCCAAGGCTGGCGCCATCAAGTTCAATACCGTACCGCTGACAACATGGTCTGCACGGAAATGAACCGTCGCTGCTGCGTGGATGATAGAGAAGAGACCACCAACCAATCCTGCTACAAGCAAGGATAGCCATGGAGTTGCTGCTCCAAATTGTTCTGCAAATTCAAGGTTAAAGACAACTCCAGAAAAGGCACCCATAACCATAATTCCTTCAAGGCCGACGTTTACCACACCACCACGTTCAGAGAAAACACCACCGATACTTGTAAAGATGAGGGGTGCTGAGTAAATCAGCATAGAAGACACCAAGAGGGTGAGCAAGGTTGTAATAGACATCTTTACTTACCTCCTTTAACTTGTTTTTTCGGTTTGACAAAGCGTTCGATAAGGTAATGAACACTGACAAAGAAGATAATAGACGCTGTTACAATGCTGACAAGCTCAGACGGTACCTGCGCTGCATTCATACCAGGGGCTCCAACTTGGAGAACACCAAATAGGAAGGCTGCAAATAGAATACCAATTGGTGAGTTGGCCGCAAGCAGACTAACCGCCATTCCGTTAAATCCGACAGCTAATGACGCCCCCTGAACATAAACGTTCTGGAAGGTTCCCAGACCTTCAACAGCTCCACCAAGACCAGCTAAGGCACCTGAGATAATCATTGAGAGGATAATCGTTCGTTTTGCAGAAATACCAGCATATTCTGAAGCATGTGGATTAAGACCAACCGCACGGATTTCAAAACCAAGGGTTGTTTTCTTGAGCATGAACCAAATAACTGCAACGGCAATGATGGCAAAGAAAATACCGATATTCATCCGCGAGTTACCAGTCAACTCAGCCAACCAAGGTGTCTGATAGGTTGCATTAGCCCCAACACGAATGGTCGAATCTGTACTTTGCATGAAGTCTTTAGGGAAAGCATGGATAAAGGCATTTCCTACATACAAGACAATGTAGTTCATCATGATAGTTACAATAACCTCTGACGTCCCTAGATAGGCTCTCAGAATACCCGGAATCGCACCGACAATCCCACCAGCAATCAAGGCAATCACGATAGTTGCTAGAATCATCAAGGGACGTGGCATATCTGGATGCGACAAGGCAAACCAACCACTGAGAATCCAACCTGCCAAAGCCTGACCAGGAAGCCCGACGTTAAAGAAACCTGCACGACTGGCAACGGCAAAACCAAGACCAATCAAGACCAAAGGTCCCATAGCACGGAAGATTTCTCCAATTCCACGCAGACTGCCAAAGGCTGTATAGAACAATTCTTCGTAGCCCCAAATAGCATCATAGCCGAAGATCCACATGACAATGGCTCCAAGTAAAATTCCAAGGAAGACAGAAATCAAGGGAACCGAAATTTGTTGTAATTTTTTAGACATCACTCTTCTCCTTTCCCAAGTTTCCACCAGCCATCAAGACACCAAGTTCTTGTTTATTGGTTGTTTCTGGTGATACAATACCTTGAATCTTACCATCGTGGATAACGGCAATACGGTCTGAGACGTTTAAAATCTCATCTAATTCAAAGCTGACAACAAGGACAGCCTTGCCATTATCACGCTCTTCAATCAAGCGTTTGTGGATATATTCAATGGCACCGACATCCAACCCACGAGTTGGCTGGCTGACGATAAGGAGATCAGGATCACGATCAATTTCACGAGCAATAATTGCTTTTTGTTGATTTCCTCCTGAGAGTGCAGCTGCAGGAACAAATTCGCTGGCAGCACGAACATCAAACTCTTCCATTAGCTTTTTAGCATAAGAAGTAATATTTGAATAGTTCAAAATTCCATTTTTACTATGTGGTTCTTTGTAGTAGGTTTGAAGGGCAATATTTTCAGAAATCATCATTTCCAAAATCAAGCCATCACGGTGACGGTCTTCTGGAACGTGCCCCACGCTTAGTTCTGTAATTTGTCTTGGGTGTAAGCCTACAATTGAATTTCCTTTTAGCTCAATGCTACCAGATTCAACCTTGCGAAGACCTGTAATTGCTTGAATCAGTTCAGACTGACCATTTCCATCAATCCCTGCAATACCAACAATCTCTCCAGCACGAACATCCAAGGACAGATTTTTCACAGCTGGGACACCGCGGTTTTCATTGACCACCAAGTCTTTAATAGACAAAATCACTTCTTTTGGTTGAGAGGCTTGCTTCTCTGTCTTAAAGGAAACAGAACGTCCTACCATCATTTCCGCCAAATCAGCATTGGTAGCTCCTGCAATTTCGACGGTTTCAATTGATTTCCCACGACGGATAACTGTAACTCGGTCAGAAACTGCACGAATCTCATCCAACTTGTGGGTAATCAAGATAATTGATTTTCCTTCTTTGACAAGATTTTTCATAATAGCCATCAACTCATCAATTTCTGATGGAGTCAAGACAGCCGTCGGTTCGTCAAAGATAAGGATATCAGCCCCCCGATAAAGGGTTTTTAAAATTTCTACACGTTGTTGGGCTCCGACTGAGATGTCTGCTACCTTGGCAGAAGGGTCAACAGCTAAGCCATAACGTTCAGAAAGAGCCTTGATTTCTTTGCTAGCTCCAGCGATATCTAGCACACCATTTTTAGTCAATTCACTTCCTAAAATAATGTTTTCAGCCACCGTGAAAGCCTCTACCAACATAAAGTGCTGGTGAACCATTCCGATTCCCAAGCCAGCTGCTTTAGATGGGGAGTCGAGGTTGACAACTTGACCGTTGACCGCGATTTCACCACTAGTTGGTTCAAGAAGCCCTGCTAACATGTTCATAAGCGTAGACTTACCAGCCCCATTTTCTCCTAAAAGTGCATGAATTTCACCTTTTCGTAGGTGCAGGTTGATTTTGTCGTTGGCAACAAATTCACCAAACACCTTGGTAATATCACGCATCTCAATGACATTTTCGTGTGCCATGTGCTCTTCCTTTCAGAGTCTTATTTTATTTCAATAAAACTTGCTAGTTTGTCTAGTAGCAAGCTTTACTGAGACAAAATGACTTTGTCTCAACTCTTAAAAAGCGGCCGATGGCCGCTTCCTAAGAAATAACTTCCATCCATTATTTTGCAGGAACTTTTACGCTTCCATCAAGGATTTTAGCTTTAGCATCTTCGACAGCTTTTTTACCTTCTTCTGAAAGGTTTGTTACTGCCAAGTCAACCCCTTTATCTTTCAATGAGTAAACGATCACTTGACCGCCAGGGAATTCACCTTTTTCTGCCTTGTTAGAAATATCTTTTACAGTTGTACCAACTTGTTTCAAAGTAGATGCAAGAACAAAGTTTGATTCTTTGCCATCTTTAGAAGTGTATTTACCTTCTGCTTCTTGGTCACGGTCAACACCGATAACCCAAACTTTTTCATTTTCAGGACGGCTTTCGTTGAGTGATTTTGCTTCTGCAAAGACACCAGCACCTGTACCACCAGCTACTTGGTAAACAATATCTGCACCGGCTGCGTATTGTGCGGCTGCAATTGTTTTACCTTTAGCAGCATCACCAAATGAACCAGCATAGTCAACTTGTACTTTGATAGATGGGTCTACTGAAGCAACACCAGCCTTGAATCCTGCTTCAAAACGAGAGATAACTTCTGACTCCTGCCCACCTACAAAACCAACTTGTTTTGTTTTAGTTGTTTTTGCTGCAGCTACACCTGCAAGGTAACCTGACTCATTATCAGCGAAAGTTACGCTCGCAACATTCTTTTGATCTTTAATCACATCATCAATCAAGACATAGTTCAAGTCAGAATGTTCTTTAGCTGCTTCTTCAACCGCATTGTGAAGGGCAAAACCAACTCCGAAGATTAGGTTGTAACTTCCAGCCGCTTGTTGCAAGTTGTTAGCGTAGTCAGCTTCACTTGTTGATTGGAAGTAAGTGAAACCGTTATCTTTTGAAAGATTGTGTTCTTTACCCCAAGCCTGCAAACCTTCCCAAGCTGATTGGTTGAATGATTTGTCATCAACACCACCAGTATCAGTGACGATTGCTGCTTTTGTCTTCACATCAGAAGATGAATCTGCCTTACGAGAAGAGCGGTTACCACATGCAGCAAGTCCAACTGCTGCCACTGCAACTAGACCAAGGCCTAGCCATTGTTTCTTGTTCATTACTGAACCTCCTAAATAAGATGTGCAACGATGTTGCAAGTATGGATTGATTGGTCACAAGGACCGTGCCACTCAAAGAGCGACTCAGACTAGTTTAAGTCTGTAAAAGAATATGGAAGTAATTCCCCGACCGTCATCTCGACCGTCGATTTATCTTTTGCGACTAAGGTCACTTTTAGATCTTGTTCAAAAAATTCGACCATTACTTGGCGACAAGCACCACATGGTGAGATTGGTTTTTCAGTTTGACCATAAACAATCAGCTCTGAAAATTCTCTTTGCCCTTCAGATACAGCCTTAAAAATGGCTGTTCTCTCACCGCAATTGGTCAAAGGATAGCTAGCATTTTCGATATTCACTCCCGTGTAAACACTTCCGTCTTTTGCCACTAAAACTGCTCCGATAGGAAAGTGAGAATAGGGGACATAGGCATGTTTACTGGTTTCAATTGCCAGTTCAATCAACTCAGTAGTCGCCATCTGCCAATTCTCCTTTTAAAATGGCTACTCCAGCTGACGTTCCAATACGGGTCGCACCTGCTTCCACAAAGGCAAGAGCATCTGCATAAGAACGAGCTCCACCAGCAGCCTTGACACCCATTTCAGGACCAACTGTTTCACGCATTAATGTAACATCTGCTATCGTAGCGCCACCAGTTGAAAAGCCAGTTGAAGTTTTTACGAAGTCAGCTCCAGCTTTTTGAGCTAATTGGCAAGCCACAACTTTTTCTTGGTCGGTCAGCAGGCAAGCTTCAATAATGACTTTCACTAACTTGTCACCACTTGCTTCCACGACTGCGCGAATATCTGACTCTACCAAGGCTAAATTACCTGATTTGAGAGCCCCAACATTGATTACCATGTCAATCTCGTCAACCCCATTTTGGATAGCTTCTTTTGTTTCAAAAGCTTTCACGGCTGAAGTGGTCGCTCCCAAGGGGAAACCAACTACTGTGCAGACCTTGACATCAGATCCTTCAAGCCCTTTTTTAGCATGTTCAACCCAGGTCGGATTAACGCAAACACTGGCAAAATCATACTCCCTAGCCTCAGACAACAAACAATCAATTTGATTTTCTGTCGCATCTTGTTTTAAAAGCGTATGATCGATATATTTATTTAATTTCATATTCGGATTCTCCTGCGGTTTATGAGATAATTTCTATAATTTCTCGTAAACTTTGCACCCTATCATTTATTTTAACATATTTTTGAAAATCTGTAACTAGCTGAGGAGAAATTTTTCCATTTGTGTATACTTTTGCAACAATTTCTCCCTTTTGAACGGAATCTCCAACTTTCTTTTCAAAAACAATTCCTGTTTCATAGTCCAAGGCATCAGACTTAACTGCACGACCAGCACCCAGTCTCATAGCATAAAGTCCAAATTCCATTGCTGGAAGAGCTGAAATGACACCCGTTTCCTGAGCAGGGATTTCCACCACATGGGCTACATTTACAGGACGATAGAGGTCTTCCAAGTCTCCACCTTGGGCTTGGACCATCTCCTCAAACTTAGTCAGTGCTTGACCATTCTCAAGATGTTGGCGAACTTCTTCAACTGACTTGTTAACATTTGCCAAACCAAGCATAATTTGAGCCAACTCACATATGAAGTGGGTAATATCCTGACGGCCTTGACCTTGTAAAATCTCCAATGCTTCAAGGATTTCCAGGCGATTTCCAATCGCTCGTCCCAAGGGCTGACTCATATCCGTAATGACTGCAACTGTTTTACGGCCTACTGCTTTCCCTAAATCCACCATGGTTTGAGCCAGTTCACGCGCCTCATCAACCGTCTTCATGAAGGCACCCTCACCGACAGTCACATCTAGCAAAATAGCATCCGCCCCTGCCGCAATTTTCTTGCTCATCACCGAACTCGCAATCAAAGGAATCGTGTCGACAGTTGCGGTCACATCACGAAGGGCATAGAGAAGCTTATCTGCTTTAACAAGCTGGTCTGATTGCCCAATGACAGATACACCAATGTCCTGTACCTGACGAATGAAATCCTCTTGACTACGTTCCACTTGATAGCCCTTGATAGACTCCAATTTATCAATTGTTCCACCAGTATGGCCGAGACCACGACCACTCATTTTTGCTACAGGCACACCGAAGCTAGCAACAAGAGGAGCTAAAATCAAGGTTACCTTATCGCCGACACCACCAGTAGAATGCTTGTCAACTTTCACACCATCAATGGCAGATAGGTCAAACTCTTGCCCAGTCTTGACCATCTTCATAGTCAAATCAGAAATTTCACGAGTCGTCATTCCTTTAAAATAAACAGCCATAGCAAAAGCAGACATCTGATAGTCAGGAACAGTTCCTAACACATAGCTTTCAACTAGCCATTCGATTTCACTCGAAGTCAGTTCTTGACCGTCTCGTTTCTTTTGGATTAAATCAACTGCTCTCATTCTTTCACACTTCTAAGGATATAGTATCCCTTATCTTTTTTGACGATTTCACAATTGCCAAACACTTCCTCCATCTTTGACTTGGCGCTTGGAGCCCCTTGTTTTTTCTGGATAACAATTGTTAAATCCCCACCAGTTTCCAAGAAATCTTTACTTTTCTCAATGATTTCATGAACTACTTGCTTGCCCGCACGGATAGGAGGATTGGAAATGACATGGTCAAATGTGCCTTCAACTTGTTCATAGATGTTGGACTGGAAAATCGTCGCTTCTACTTTATTTCGTTCAGCATTTTGTCGCGCCAAATCCAAGGCACGATTATTGATATCGACCATGGTAGCCTGAACGCCGTAAGCCTTGACTAAGGACAAACCTAATGGACCATAACCACAGCCGACATCTAGGACTGTCTCTCCTTGGTTGACCTCAAGACACTTGAGCAAAAGTTGACTGCCAAAGTCAACCATTTTCTTGCTAAAAACACCTGCATCCGTCAGAAAGGTCATTTTTTCTCCCAACAATTCTACTCTCAACTCATGAATGTCGTGAGCAGCGTCAGGATTTTCTGCATAATACATTTTACTCATGAAACTATTTTACCATAATTTGACTTAAATTGTAAATCGTTTACATATTCAGAATAAAACAAAAAGATTGAAGGAAGTTGCGTTACAATAACTCCCCTTCAATCTCTTTCAACACTTATAAATAATAAACCATTTAGAACTATAAATATCACAGTCCAGATAAAAACAAAAAGTTTATCACCTATATTATTTCTATTGCTTAACCTTAAAATACTTTATTATCAACAAAATTCCCAACAAGATGTTTAGATAAAAGCCCAACTGATAAGTTTGTGTCAGGATTTCCAAACTGGTCCAAAGTCGTATCAAATCTTCCAGTGACATGCTGAAGAAATAACCCTCTGTAGCAATCCACAAAATCAAAAATAGATAACTTCCAGCAGCAAGCCATTTCGCCCAGCGGTTTTTTAGCAACCGAACAATCAAGAGCGAACAGATAAAGATAGCTGTTACAATAGCATGTTCCATCAAAAAAGTAAAACCGTAATAGATTTCCACAAAACGTCTACCATTATCCGCATTCGCTCCTTTTAAAAAAGGTAGTGCAAAACTTAAAATAAAACAGAGTTCCAATGTGTAACGTTTTAAGATTTTCATAGTACACCTCCTATAAGTGGTGAACTAAAAAGCCCCCTTTATTAGCTTATAAGTCAGGAGAAAGTAGCTCCTACTTCATCAATAAATTGGTCAACCTCTATCTACCTCTATTATACGATATTGGCTTACTATCATCAAGAAACCGCTTTATTTTTTTAGCTTTTTATGGTATGATAGACAAAATATCTAGGGGAAAACAAATGACCAACGAATTTTTACATTTTGAAAAAATCAGCCGCCAGACTTGGCAATCTTTACATCGAAAGACAACACCTCCTTTGACTGAAGAGGAATTAGAATCTATCAAAAGTTTTAATGACCAGATTAGCTTGCAGGATGTTACCGATGTCTATCTCCCCCTAGCTCATCTCATCCAGATTTACAAGCGTACCAAGGATGATTTGGCCTTTTCAAAAGGAATTTTCCTTCAACGTGAAAGTAAATCCCAACCTTTTATCATTGGTGTTTCTGGTAGTGTTGCCGTTGGAAAATCCACAACCAGTCGCCTACTTCAAATCCTACTGTCCCGTACCCTTACAGATGCTACGGTTGAATTGGTAACAACTGATGGTTTTCTCTATCCCAACCAGACCTTGATTGAACAAGGGATTTTAAATCGCAAGGGATTTCCTGAAAGCTATGATATGGAAGCTCTTCTTAACTTCTTGAACCGAATTAAAAATGGACAAGATGTAGATATTCCTGTCTATTCTCATGAAGTCTACGACATCGTACCTGAGGAAAAGCAAAGTGTCAAAGCTGCTGACTTTGTGATTGTCGAGGGGATCAATGTCTTTCAAAATCCACAAAACGAGCGTCTCTACATTACTGACTTCTTTGACTTTTCCATCTATGTTGATGCGGCAGTCGATGACATCGAGAGTTGGTATCTAGACCGTTTCTTGAAAATGCTGAGTCTAGCCCAAAACGACCCCGAAAGCTACTATTATCGTTTTACTCAAATGCCAATCGGGGAAGTGGAGTCCTTTGCCCATCAAGTCTGGACCAGTATCAATCTCACAAATCTACAAAATTACATTGAACCAACCAGAAACCGTGCGGAAGTGATTCTTCATAAAACAAAGAACCATGAAATCGATGAAATTTACTTAAAAAAGTAATTTTCCCTTGTCAAAACGTAAGTTTTCAGATATAATGGTATAGTTAGTAAATATGGAGGTAAGAACATTGGCAAACATTAAATCAGCTATCAAACGCGCTGAATTGAACGTTAAACAAAACGAAAAGAACTCAGCTCAAAAATCAGCTATGCGTACTGCTATCAAAGCTTTCGAAGCAAACCCATCTGAAGAACTTTTCCGTGCTGCTAGCTCAGCTATCGATAAAGCAGAAACTAAAGGTTTGATTCACAAAAACAAAGCAAGCCGCGATAAAGCTCGTCTTTCAGCTAAACTTGCTAAATAAGAAACAGTCCATAGAGGCTGTTTTTTTGTCTCCAAATAGGAAAGGGTAGAAAATGAAAATCGCAATTATCGGATATTCTGGTGCTGGTAAGTCAACGCTAGCTGAAAAGTTATCTCTCTACTACTCCATCCCAAAACTTCACATGGATACACTCCAATTTCAACCTGGTTGGCAAGACAGTGACCGCGAATGGATGTTGACCGAGATGAAAAACTTTCTTACAAAGAATGAATCTTGGGTTATCGATGGAAATTATTCTTGGTGTTTCTATGAGGAAAGAATGGACGAAGCTGACCAGATCATCTTTTTAAACTTCTCTGTTTGGAATTGTTTGCTAAGAGCCTTTAAGCGCTATTTAAAATACAGAGGAAAAGTGAGAGAAAGTATGGCTAAGGGATGCCCCGAGCAATTCAACTGGGAATTTATTCGTTGGATTCTCTGGGATGGTCGAACAAAAAATGCTAAGGATAGATACCAATACTTAAACAATACTTACCCAGAAAAGATGCATATTCTCCATTCTCAAGCAGAGATTGATTGTTTTTTGCGATCTTTAAAAAAGTAAACAATATAGTAGCATTGCATTAAAATCAGCATGCACTGATTGACTAAAAAAGGAAGTTTTTCATCCAGAAAGTCTTCCTTTTTTCCTTTTATTCAACAATTAAAAATAACTCGAGCAATTTATAAATCAACAATAAAATTCCCCTAGAAATGAAGAGAATCTTGTTCATAGTTTCTGAGTTCGTGATACAAAAAAACTGAAGGAAGTATAGTCCTACTTCCTTCAGTTTTTTATTGTCTCAATTTAGAAAAAACTTCTCCAATCTTACCTTCGATAACTAAATCAGCTTGGCTGTCTTGAGGAGTGCTGGACTTGTTGATAACGACAAGATTTGACCCTGAAAAATAATTGATTAGGCTAGCTGCAGGGTAAACAACTAAGGAAGTTCCACCAATGATCAACAAATCTGCTTGCTGAATGGCTCGAGCTGCGCGACTAAATACATCCATATCTAGCGCTTCCTCATAAAGGGTCACGTCAGGTTTGACCACCTTGCCACAATCTAAGCAGTAGGGAACTGGACCTTCAAGTTCCAAAAAGGCAGTCAAATCATAAAAGCGATGACAGCCCAAACAATAATTACGATCTGCACTACCATGCAGTTTCAAAACTTTCTGAGATCCTGCCATTTCATGGAGACTATCGATATTTTGCGTCACAATCGCCTTTAATTTACCTGTTTTTTCCAACGACGCTAGATAATCATGTGCTAAATTCGGCTTGGCATCAGGATAGACCAGATACTTTTTGTAGAAATCAAAAAAATCCTCTGGATAGCGCTCAAACATAGTGCGTGAAACCAGTTGCTCGGCAGTAAAATGGCGACCTAGTTTCAAACTATATATACCATCTGAACTACGAAAATCTGGAATATTAGACTCTGTAGAAACCCCTGCACCACCGAAAAAGACAATGCTCTGACTTTGATCAATAATACCTTGTAATTGTTTAATCTTATCCATTTTGTACTCCTAGGAATTTTCAAGTTAAAAAGTTGAAAGTCTTGACTTCTTGTCAACTTGGCTTCCAACTTTATTTGATTATGATTTAGATATTAAACTGACTAGTCTCGGTCCTTTGACACCATTAGGATTTCTTCAATTTCCTTATTCTTACCTATTTCAGGATTGATTCATTGTTGATAGTTATCATTTTGAGAACAAGAGAAATCATTCTGAATATAGCCTACCTTTAGTCTGCAATCAATGTTTCCAAACCAACCTTCATCATATCAGTGAAGGTGTTTTGACGTTCTTCTGCAGTTGTATCTTCATCTGGATTAACCAAACTATCTGAAATAGTCATAATAGCTAAAGCATCAACATGGTGTTGAGCAGCAAGATAGTAAAGAGCCGCTGCTTCCATTTCCACAGCCTTGACTCCCCACTTACCAAGCTCAATGTTCTTTTCAAAGTAGTTTGAGTAAAAGACATCAGATGATAAAACGTTCCCAACGTGGGTTGTCATACCGAGTTCTTTAGCGATATGGTAGGCCTTATCAAGCAAATCAAAGCTAGCGATTTGTGGAAAATCGTACTGTGGCCAATCGTTGCGGATGATGTTTGAGTTAGTTGCAGCTGCCTGCGCCAAAACCAATTCACGAACATGGACATCTTCATTCAAAGAACCCGCAGTTCCCACACGGATTAATTTTTTCACACCGTAGTCAACAATCAACTCACGCGCATAAATCGAAATAGATGGCATTCCCATCCCAGTTCCCATGACAGATACACGGTGACCTTTGTAAGTACCTGTGTAACCAAACATGTTACGCACTTCGTTAAAGCAAACAGCATCTTCAAGGAAATTCTCCGCAATAAACTTAGCACGAAGAGGATCCCCAGGAAGAAGAATTTTATCAGCAATTTCACCCTGCTGAGCAGCAATATGGATAGACATAATTTATGATACAAAGAGCGACAAGAAAACGACTGAAAATTAGGAATCTGACGAGAAATCCTGATTTCTCAGTCAGATTATCTATTTTCCAAGTTTTCCGCTCGTGTTCAAATCAAAACACACGCTCTACCTTTCTTTTTTGTATATTTAGGATAGCAACAGAGAACAAAGTAAAAATAGGAAATCCGACAAAGATGTAAGGCATCTAGGAGGATTTATCTTTTTTACAAAGCCTCTAGCCCGGGTTCAATTCAAACCCGAACTACCCTTCCTTTCTTTTATTGTTATGAAAAGTTTTCCGCTCGTGTTCAAATCTGAACACGCGCTCTACCTTTCTGTTTAATTTTTGTTCTCTCTCAGAGAACTAGCTGAGTTCTGTTCAAGATCAGCTAGTGCTTTCTTATAAACTAGACAAACTAACTGTCATTGTACCATCAGATTACAAGACATCATCATCACTCACCTTAGAATTCAATGTTGTTCCCCAGTGAGTAATTTTTCGATGTGGTTGGGCAAGAATAGGTCTGTTGTCATAGATTGTTTGCCATCTATTCCAGATAAGACCTGTTCTCTTTTCGATCTTAATTCGAAGATTGCGCATATTAGACTTAATTGGGAGATTGAGGATAGAACCTGCGGTCTGATTGCGCCCATTCTCTTCCCAAGAACGACTTCGGACAACTGATTGACCATTTTTATCTACTGTAACTTCTTCCCACGATATTGAATAACGTGCAATATAAGCACCACTATGTTGAATAGTTAGGGTCTTATCTTTTACAGGAGTGTAGTTTAACAGTTGTACAGGCTTAGAAGCTTGAGTAGTTACATTATTTTTAGCTACAAATCGAAAAACTTCTACTTCTGCAAGGCTGAGAGCTTGATTTTTTTGACGCAATTGAATGCGAACACGGCGGCCTAGTTTACCATTCAACTGGAGATCTAAACTGCTTCCTTCTAAGCGAGAAACATATTGTCTAGCAACTTCTGTCCCTTTTTCATCATATAAAATCACATCAAAGTCTGACAGACGTTTAGAAAGTTCTCCATCCCCACGGTTATGAAGGCGAACAAGTCCTACCTGTTCTGTACGACCTAAATCAACTTCCCACCAAGGTTGGTTTTCAAATTTTGTATGGGTAATTGATTGCTGGCTATAACTACTATTGGTATCGCCATCCAAGGCACGACTAGCATCTCCACCAAAATCAGTAGAACTTTGCTGAGCTTGTTTTTTCCAAGCGATATTCTCAGCACGATACACTTGGACTTCTGCAAGACTGAGAGCATTATATCCATCTAACTCAATGCGTACAAAACGAGCTTTCTTATAATCAATCGAAATCTGAGCGGAACTATCTCGTAAGTATGCAATACGCTTTCTTTCAATTTCTTTCCCAGAACTATCCAAAAGAATCACATTAAAATTGGTAAGCCTATCCTGAGCAGTATCTGTTCGATTATAAATATTGATTTGACGAATCGTTTCTTCCTTGTCTAAATCAACTTGCCACCAAGGTTTTGATTGAAAATCTGTATGAGTGACAGAATTATGTCCGTAATTTCCATCTAATTTCCCATCAACTGCTCTTCTAGCATCTCCTCCAAAAGCTGTCGAACTTTGAGTTACTCGTTTCCCTAGAGCTATATTTTCAAGAGGTTCAGCGCTTGGTTGACTAGATGACAGAGGGACTTGTTGTTTCTTAAAGAAATAAACTTTGTCCAATTTTTGATCACGATATCCCTGTTTATCAAGCGTATCACGTTTTCCAATATTAAAATTCGGGATAGCATTCATTCTACTTTCAAAATAACCACGCGAACGGTGTTTGAAACTAGAGTTACCTGTAAAAGTTACAATATCATTATCATTACGAATCAATGATGTCACAACATTATCATTATCGACCACATAATGTTTTATTTTACCAGATAGAGCTAACTTACGACTTTCTAACCCTACATCCCAGAAACCATTTTTTGCATTCCAAATAGTTCGAGAAGTAATTACTTTAGGAGCGCTAAATGTCGTAACTTTTTTCAAAACATTACTATAAAAAGTAGGATATTTCTGATAAGCTTCAACTGCTGCTATTTGAGCTAAGTAGCCTCCTAGCGAATGACCCGTCATATACAGATTGGTAATGCTAGAATCCTGCGCCAGTTCTTTTACAACATTACGGATATCATCCGCTTGTGCAGGTTTATTTCCTCCAAACAAAACAAAATCTGTACTTAAATCTTTCGCATCATTCAGTCTTGTTCCACGTATAGCCAACATATGCACCGTTCCATCTTTGAGATAAGGGAGATCGCTCTTGGTCTCAAATAAGAAAGCATCCAAGCCACTTGCTGTATGATAAGCCTTTTTCATCTTCCAAAATGGTGCCAGTTCATTGTGCATCATTTTATATTCTTGACGATCAAGATAAAGACTTGGAAAAGGATTTTTATGATCTAGAATTTTGTCAATGTAAGCATCATCACGATAAGCCAACTCCATAAAAAGGAGGGAATCACGATCTGTGACATACCATTGTTTCTTATTATCATCTTCCCCGTCCTCTAGTCCATCTCCATCACTATCTGCTAGTAAAGGATGGCTATGGTATCCTAAGTAGTCTTTCCCATCTTTATTGTAAACATACAATTCATCCTTATTTTTTATTCCATCATGATCATCATCTCCATCAGGATCTAAAAATTTTCCACCGTATAAAGAATTATCGACAAGATCCTTCTCTACATGGAGCTCTCCTTTAGAAATTTTGACAAAGTCTGCCTCTGTTACTGGTCGAGAATTTTTTGGCTCATCCTTTAGAATTTCCTCTTTCTTCAATTCCTCATGAGGTACAGCAGATTCTTTTTGATATAATTCTTCTCCTGCTTTTTCTTTCTGAGTTTTAACAACTTCTTTTGTCTCTAGAGTTGATTGAGCAACTGTAGTTTTCTCCTCTGTAATAGATATTTCCTGTTTTTTATCGGTACTGTCTAGTTTTGCCGGACTATCCGTTGCATTTACTACTAGAGGAGTTTCGTTTTTCACAACTGGACTGCCTTCATTGGCAGAAATTCCTGTCGGTGCTAAAAAAGCAAAACCAACTGCAACAGACACAACTCCGATACTTAGTTTTTTTATACCAAAACGCATAATTCGTTGATTAATTTTCATTTATTCATATATCTTTCTTTTATTTTTTTCACCCTCTTTACCAACAATACTCTCCAATCAGCTAATCTCCTTTAGCATCACAGTTTCATTTTTATACTTGGTTAACAAGGATTTGATGAGGTTTGTAAAAGTATGGGGACCTCATTCAATTTTCATATCATAATTCTATATGGAAGTTAATTATTTCATTCATCTTCCAACTCACCGAAATGCTTTCCTACTTATTTTTTTCTCATAGTTCAGCAAGAATTGCTTTAAGTAAGCCTTTGAAATCACCTTTAACACGTTCAGTCACTTCTACAACTTCTTCGTGATTAAGTTCTTCTTGGAAACCAGCCGCAAAGTTAGTGATACATGAAATACCAAGAACTTTCAAACCTGAGTGGGCTGCTACAATAACTTCAGGAACCGTAGACATACCGACTGCATCAGCTCCCAGTGTCTTATAGGCACGAATCTCTGCTGGTGTTTCATAAGTTGGACCAGTAACACCGATATAGACACCTTCATCGAGCTTAATACCAGTTTTTTTAGCAACTTCATGGGCAGTAGCACGATATTCTGGAGTGTAGGCCTTAGACATATCTGGGAAACGTGGACCAAAGTCATCCAAGTTTTCACCCATCAATGGGTTTTGCCCCGTCATATTGATATGGTCTGAAATAGCCATCAAAGTACCAGGGCCATAACCAATACCACCAGCAGCATTGGTTACAATGACACCTTCACATCCGAGAACTTTCATCACACGTACTGGGAAAGTAACGACTTCCAGAGGATTTCCTTCGTAGAAATGGAAACGACCTTGAAGAGCCAAGACCTTGCGACCTGCAAGGTCACCATATACCAATTTACCAGCATGACCAACTACTGTAGAGCGGCCCCAGTTTGGAATATCAGCATAGTCTACTACAACTGGATTTTCGATTTCTTCTGCCAATTCTCCAAGTCCTGATCCAAGGATTAGACCGAACTCAGGTGCTTGGATTCCCTTGTCTTTCAGGAAGGCAGCTGTTTCCTTGATCTTATTTAAAAACGTCATTGTGTCTCCTTTATTATTTTTTTATCATTTGACCGATTTTGTCAAAAGTTTTAGCATTACGAATGGTGATTTGGCGGTAGAAAGGCATCTTGAGTAAGTATTTGTGATAGGCTGTTTCGTAGTATGATTCTTCGGAGTATTTCCCCCAGAAAATCCCAAGTTTCCCAAAATGAACGACTTCATCTTCCAGTTCCAAACTGTTCACCTTCTCGATCACTTGATCCACATCCAAACCCTCCGTGTAAAAGAGAACGTCTTTTCGTGCCAAGTCTTCACTCCACCAAGCTGGTAGATTCTTCAGCTCTTCTTCATAGTCTTCCTGACTCAGCAAAGAAAAGCTTTGAATAAATGGATAATTGACTGCAAAGAAAGTCTCTAATTCTTCAACCAATCGGGCTTTGGGGTCTGTCGAAGTAAAGAAAATATTGCCACTGTTGATGTAGGTTTCAACCTTTTCCAGTCCCAACTCTGTCAGTTCTTGACGAAGTTGCGCCATGACAACCTTATTTTTCCCACCAACATTAATGCCCCGAACAAGTAAAGCATATCGCGTCATCTTATACCAATTTATCTAAGAAACTTTCCCCAATCATGGCAGTTTCAACACCAAAGTTATCTGCAATAGTCGCTGAGATATCTGCAAAATGTCCAACTGGAATGACACCATTTCCCTTAAAGCTAGGGCTGTAAGCTAAAAGTGGAATATATTCACGAGTGTGGTCTGTTCCTGCATAGGTTGGGTCATTTCCATGGTCAGCAGTAATCAAAAGAAGGTCATCCTCTCTCATAGCTGCGATAATTTCAGGCAAGCGTTCATCAAACTCATGCAAGCAATCACGGTAACCATGAGCATTACGACGGTGGCCGTAAAGGGCATCAAAGTCCACCAAGTTTGTGAATGAAAATCCTTTTTCAAACTCAGCAAGGCTCATAGTCTTCAATAGTGTATCAATTCCGTGACTGTTTGACTTATTGTGTCCCATATCATGGTTGATACCAGCACCGTTAAAGATATCGTTGATTTTACCAACAGCATAAGTATCGATACCTGCTTCATTGAGTTTATCAAGAACGGTTGGAGCAAATGGTGAAACTGCCAAGTCACGACGATTTGCAGTACGGGTGAAGTTGCCTGGTTCACCTACATAAGGACGGGCAATGATACGACCTAGAAGGGCCGGACGCTCAAGTGTAATTGAACGAGCGTATTCACAGATACGGTACAATTCGTCCAAAGGAATAATATCTTCGTGGGCAGCAATCTGCAAGACAGGGTCAGCTGAAGTATAGATAATCAACTCCCCAGTTTCCATCTGACGTGGTCCGAAATCATCGATAACAGCCGTTCCTGAGTAAGGTTTATTAGCTTCACGAATGACCTTACGTCCTGAAAATTCTTCGATTTTTGTCAGGATTTCTTCTGGGAATCCGTTCCAGAAAGTATCGAAGGGCTCAGTAATGTTGAGTCCCATGATTTCCCAGTGTCCAGTCATAGTATCCTTACCAAGAGATACTTCTTCCAATTTTGTTACATATCCTGTTGGATTGCTTTCCGCCGGTACAGTCTTCAAAGGCGTTGCGCGAGGAATATTTCCAAGACCGATTTTAGCCATGTTTGGGACATTCAAACCAACTGTTTTTGAAATGTGTCCCAGTGTATCAGAAGCTCCATCTGGAACCCCTGCATTAACAAAGTTGTTAGCATCTGGTGCAGCTCCGATTCCTACAGAATCCAATACCACCAAGTGAATACGATTAAATTTTGACATAGTGTATCTCCTCCTATTTTCCTTTGTTTGAAGTTAAAATCTGAACTCCATCTCGTCCAGCAACGATGACCTTATCCACCATTTGGTTGAATAATCCATGCTCCACGACACCAACGACATGGTCCAATTCTTGCCCAAAGGCAATTGGATCTTCAATGACATCCAAGGCAAGGTCAATGATAAAGTTCTGCATATCAGTCACAAAACGTTGGCCGTCTTTTTCACGGAAACTTGGTTTGTAGCCAGCTCGCTCAAAACGACGAAAAACCTGTTCTGCGCCATACTGAACCACTTCTACTGGCAATTTAAAAGCACCTAGTTTCTCGACCAGCTTGCTTTCATCCACCACCCAAATGTATTCTTTTGAGGGCGTTGCGACAACCTTCTCCATGAGAAGGGCACCACCGCCGCCTTTGATTCCGTTAAACTGGCTATCCACTTCATCCGCCCCGTCGACTGTCACATCGACAAAGTCTACTTGGTCAATAGACTTGAGCGGGATATTAAGACCTTCAGCCTGTTTACTGGTCACACTAGAAGTCGTTACAGCTGTAATCTGCAACCCTTCTTCCTTGATACGACGACCGATTTCTTCGACAAAATAATAGGCAGTCGAACCTGTCCCAAGTCCGACGACCATTCCATCTCTCACGAACTCAGCAGCCTTGATACCTGCCATTTTCTTCAGATTTTCCACTCAAACACCTCCATTAAAGAGCTACTTCTATTATACCATGTAACGGCTTTTATTTCATCTGGAAATTGAAAACGATATCCATTCTCAAAGAAATTTTGCTAGGGTTGATTTTTTATCATAAAGATGCTTAAATAGTTAAGTATAGAAAAGGAGAAATAAGATGAACCCATTAGATTTATTTAATCAAGTAAAAGAACTAATCGAAACAAAAGATTTCGAAGCTGCAAAAACATTTGTTGCAGAAAATCAAGAACAACTTGGAGAATACCTCTCCCAAGCTCAGCAATTGATTTCTGGTTCAGAAGGTCTAGATAGTCTCGTTGAAAAGATTAAAGGATTTTTCTAAAAATATAAGAGGTTGACAAAACTCAACTGCAAGAGAAAATAAATTAAATTTTCCCACAATAAAACGCATAGAATCAAGGTTTTTGTAAATCTGATACTATGCGTTTTTATGATTAACTATGTTCTGTGATAAACTTGTAAGCTTCTTGACCAGCGATAGCTCCATCTCCAACTGCTGTTGTTACTTGACGAAGCTCTTTCAAGCGAACATCTCCAACTGCAAAAATACCGTCAACTGCAGTTTTCATGTGATTATCTGTCACAATCCAGCCTGCCTGATCTTGGATATTCAATTCTTTAACAAAATCGCTAAGAGGGTCCAATCCAACATAGATAAAGACGCCACCGAAGGTTTGTTCTGTCACTTGACCTGTTTTCACATTTTCAAATACGACAGATTCTACTCTGTTTTCACCCTTGATTTCCTTGACTACAGAATCCCAGATAAAGCTGATTTTCTCATTCGCAAAGGCGCGGTCTTGTAAAACCTTTTGAGCACGAAGTTGGTCACGACGGTGAACAATGGTAACAGTCTTGGCAAAGCGAGTCAAGAAGATAGCTTCTTCGACAGCTGAATCTCCACCACCAACTACCAACAAATCTTGGTCACGGAAGAAAGCACCATCACATACGGCACAGTAGGAAACACCACGACTGTTCAGTTCTTCTTCTCCAGGCACTCCCAAAGGACGGTGTTTTGAACCAGTCGCTACGATAACGGTACGAGTTTCATATGTTTGGTCATCAGTAATCACTTTCTTAAAATCACCATGGTCTTCTACATTTTCAACATAACCATAAATGTGCTCAACACCAAGATTTTCAAGTGGTTCAAACATCTTTTCAGCCAATTCAGGCCCACTAATATTAGCATATCCTGGGTAATTTTCGATATCAGAGGTATTATTCATCTGACCACCTGGCAGACCGCCTTCAATCAAGGCTACTTTCAGATTGCTGCGAGCAGCATACAAGGCTGCAGTCATCCCTGCAGGTCCAGCACCGATAATAATAGTATCGTACATATAGATTCCTTCTTTCTTGTTGTAACTATCTTTATTCTAACTCTTTCTTGTCAATCAAGCAAGGATTATGCCTTGAAAACAAGAATTAAGCTCATAACCGCAAAGGATAATACTGGAACAACCAAAACTCCAATCATAATCATATCATAGAGATGGGCTTGACGAGCCTTGGCTGTCTTATCAACTCCCGACATGGCTCTTAGTCCAATCCAAATCCCTAAAAAAATCAGGACGAGGATGGTGGTCAAGATCAAACTCTCGAAATATAAAGAAAATAGTTGCAGTAGCATGATTTCTCTCATTTCTATCTTTTTTAAAGAGTAAACTCAGCTAGTCCAGCTAACTGAGTTTTTCTCTATCTATTATATCAAATATAAGTCCGTTTGTAACTAGCGAAGAATTCTTTTGTCCGCTCTTCTTTCGGATGGTGGATAATCTCATCCGGTGTTCCAGATTCGATAATTTTCCCCTTATCTAGGAAGAGAATCTTATCAGCTACTTGGGCTACAAAGGACATGTCATGACTGACCAAAATCATGGTTTGACCTGACTTAGCAGCATCTGCAATAGACTTTTCTACTTCACCGACCAATTCTGGGTCAAGGGCTGAAGTTGGTTCGTCTAAGAGCAAAACATCTGGTTTCATAGCAAGCGCACGCGCTAGGGCAACACGTTGCTTTTGTCCACCTGATAAATGGCGAGGGTAATGGTTTTCACGGTCAGAAAGCCCAACCTTAGCCAACTCTTCCTTGGCAATCTTAGTCGCTTCTTGGTCAGATAATTTCTTGACAACAACCAAGCCTTCTTTCACATTATCAAGCGCTGTGCGGCGTTCAAACAAATTAAACTGTTGGAAAACCATAGACAGCTTACGACGTAGGGCAAGGATTTCTTCTTGAGTGATTTTAGAAAAATCAACTGAAAAATCATCAATCTGAATAGAGCCACTGTCAGGTGTTTCAAGATAATTGAGACTGCGAAGGAAGGTTGATTTTCCAGCTCCTGAAGAACCAATCAAGGCTACGACTTCCCCTTTTTGAATATCCAAGTCCAGATGATCCAAGACAGTCTGTCCTGAAAAGGATTTGCTTAAATTCGAAATCTTAATCATTAACGAAGGTCTCCTTTCACATCTGTTTGCACTGTATCGGGTGCAGAAATAGCCATTTTTCTCTCGATGAAACGACCGAAGCTTTCAATTCCGATATTGACTACCCAATAAACAAGGGCTACAGAGATGAATCGCTCAAAGTAACGATAATCGGCACCACCCAAAATCTGAGCTTGGGCAAAGACTTCCACAACACCCGCACTGAAGGCTAGGGAAGTTCCCTTGGTCAAGCCGATGAGGGAGTTAATTAATGTTGGAGTAGCTACCACCGCTGCATTTGGAATAATCACTCGTCGATAAACTTGCGCTCGGGTCATACCCAGACTGCGTGCCGCCTCAATCTCACCAGGATTAACTGAGAGAATGGCTGCACGAATGGTTTCACTAGCATAAGCTGCTTCATTAAAGGCAAAGGCTACAATCGCAAAAACAGCAGCTGGAATCGCATTGATATTGAAACCAGTACCCCATTGCTGATTGAGGGCTTTCAAAGCCAAAGGGATTCCGTAGTAGGTCAACATGAGTTGCACCAAAATCGGTGTCCCTTTTAAGAAACTAACAAAGAAAGCCTGCAAGGGATATAAAATCTTGACACGATTGATTTTCACAATGGCAAAAAGAAGCGCCAAAACCAAGCCAAAAAGGGCACCACCAATTGTCAACATAATCGTTGTTGGAAGTTGTTGGACAATTCTCGGGATTCCATCAAAGACCGAACGCAGGCTAAAAAGCTTGCCATCTGGAATCAATTGCATCAAGTTTTGGTACCAATCTGATGCTAAAATCGTTGTAACATTCATAAAAACATCCTCTCCTGATAATGATTCATTCTACCATACTTCTGCCGTCAATGAAATTATTTGCTACGGTCAGATACAGACTTTGTCTACCTACTAGTTTATCATACTTTGAAACAGGGAGGTTATATATTTTATCTATCAAAGAGATAAGTAAAAACTATTTCAGTCCCAATTCTTCATAAGATTTTCGATAACCAATTTGCTTAACAGTTCCATTTTCTACTAAAATCGGCCGTTTTAACAACATACCGTTGCTTGCTAGCAACTCAGCCGCTTCTTGATTTGACAGACTTCCTACCTTATCTTTCAGCCCCAATTCACGGTATTTGATCCCACTAGTGTTGAAAAATTGCTTCAACTCGAAACCTGAAGTCTCTAACCAGTTTAAAATGACTTCTTGGCTGGGTGTTTCTTCGACGATATGAACGGCTTTATAGTCCACACCGAGTTGGTTTAATTCTTGCTTTGCTTTTTTACAAGTTGAACATTTTGGGTATTCGATAAATTCTAACATGTCTTTCACTTTCTATTGTTTATATCTTTAAAATCTACGCCTTCATGATCCAAGAGCCAAGCTTTCTTTTCCACTCCTGCAGCATAACCTGTCAAACGCTTTCCTGCTCCTAGCACACGATGACAAGGTACTAGAATAGACCACGGATTGCGTCCTACCGCTCCACCAATTGCTTGAGCAGAAGCAACTTGCAGGTCTTGGGCTATTTGCCCATAGGTCACTGTCTGACCATAAGGAATTCCCTGTAAATAGGACCAAACTCTCTTTTCAAAATCCGTTCCTATTGGAGCCAAGGGCAAGTTGGATAAATCCTGAGGCTTGCCTTTAAAGTAAGCATCTAAGCAAGCAATAACTGGATCTAAAATGGGATGACTAACAACTTCTTCTATCGTTTCATCTCCTATCCCCCTCTCAAAATGCTTCTGCTCCTGTACCCAAATTCCATACAAATAATGATCATCAGCTACGAGAGAAAGGGAGCCAATCGGCGAAGAATAGAACATTTTTATGTACTTCTTTTGCATTATTTCTTCAATTTTTGATAGGCCAAGCGTTCGCCATCAACTGGAACCTTACCAACCTGTTTAAAACCCAGTTTTTCAAATATATGCTGCATGGCCTTGTTTGCAACATGCGTATCTGAGCGAAAATCTAGATAATCAAAACCTTCAATCAAGCCCTCTAAAAAGGTTTGAGCCACCCCCTGTCCCTGCACATCTGCTGCCACAGCAATACGGTGAAAGACTAGGTACTCTGACTCTCCAGATTGCCATTTCCCTTCATAAATGGCTTCATAGGCTGCCTCTGGACTCTTGGTCACAGCAGCATAGGCTAGCAGTTCTCCCTCTTCCAAGGCCACATAGGCTTGACCTGAGATAATATCCTCAATAATAATATCAGCATCTGGATAACCATTTTGCCACTGGTCACTACCAGCAGCTGCTAAACATTTCTTAGCATCCTCCATCACCTGCATAATGGCATCTACTTCATTTGGAAAAGCTAAACGAATCTCCATCTTTTCTCCTCTTTTCTGACTAGTTTCTCCCATCATAGCATAATTCAAGCCTTTTCACAAGCAGTTAAAACTTGACTTTTTGTTTTTGTTATTTTATAATCTAGTTATTAAAACTAGATAAAGAGGAGTCGGAAATGAAAACCACCTTTTCCTACCCAAAATGGGCAGAAATTCCAAACATTGACCTCTATCTGGACCAGGTTTTGCTCTATGTCAATCAGGTCTGCGCCCCTATCTCTCCTGATAAAGACAAGGGTCTGACAGCATCTATGGTCAACAATTATGTCAAACATGGTTACCTGACAAAGCCTGACAAGAAAAAATACCAACGCCAACAGATTGCCCGTTTGATTGCTATCACAACCCTTAAGTCTGTATTTTCTATTCAAGAAATCGCCCAGACACTTAATACTCTACAAAATCAAGCAAGTTCAGAGCAACTCTACGATGCTTTTGTGGACTACATGAACCAAGGAATTGATCCAGCAAACTCTATCATCCAAACTAGCTGCCAAACCGTTAAACTCTATCATCAAACTCTAGCCTTAATCCATTATACACAAGAGGAGGTAATCCAATGAACACTAGTCTTAAACTTAGCAAACAACTCAGTTTTGGAGAGGAGATTGCTAATAGCGTGACCCATGCCGTAGGTGCAGTCATCATGCTCATCTTACTCCCCATTTCATCCACCTATAGCTATGAGGCACACGGATTTTTATCATCTATCGGCGTTTCCATGTTCGTTATCAGTCTCTTTCTCATGTTCCTCTCATCCACCATTTACCACTCTATGGCCTATGGTTCGACCCACAAATATGTCTTGCGAATCATTGACCATTCTATGATTTATGTTGCCATCGCTGGATCTTACACGCCCGTCGTCTTGACCTTAATGAATAACTGGTTTGGCTATCTGATCATTGCCATCCAGTGGGGAACGACCATCTTTGGCATTCTCTATAAAATCTTTGCTAAAAAGGTCAATGAGAAATTCAGCCTTGCTCTTTACCTGATTATGGGCTGGTTGGTTCTAGCTATCATTCCTGCCATTATCAGTCAAACGACACCAATTTTCTGGAGTCTCATGGTAACTGGTGGACTCTGTTATACAGTTGGAGCTGGATTTTATGCCAAGAAAAAACCTTATTTCCACATGATTTGGCATCTCTTTATCCTAGTTGCGTCTGCCCTACAATACATCGCTATTGTTTATTATATGTAAAAGAGGTCGGGACAAATCCTAACCTCGTTTTTATTCTCTATGATGTTTTATACCCAATCAAAAAATTACTCTAGCCCATTTTATAGTACCTACTATCGTGCCGTCAATTATGGGATACTGCTTCCCTGCTAGTATGTAAATCAGAATAGTTATACTAAATTCAAACCACGTCAGCGTCGCCTTACCGTACTCAAGTATAGCTTGCGGCTAGCTTACTGGCTTGCTTTTTGATTTTCATTGAGTATTAAATCATAATCATCCGTTAATAAACCGTACCTAGCGAATCAAGACAGACTAATAGTCACATAAGAAAAAACCATTTTCCAACGTTTTTTTGACTGTGATTTCTTTAAATGCATTTTCTCCTAAGGCAAATCATTCCCTGCAGCGATGTAAATTTCATACCATTCTTTTCGAGTCAAGTTTACTTTACTTGCTTGGCTTGCCTCTATCAAATGCTTAGGATTGGTTGTACCTACGACTGCCTGCATTTTGGCTGGGTAGCGTAACACCCAAGCGATAGCAATAGCTGATGGGCTCACACTGTATTTTAATGCTAATAGATTTAGGACTTGGTTTAGTTGTTGGAACTTCTCATTGCCAACAAAATTCCCTTTAAAATATCCGAACTGCAAGACTGACCAGGCCTGAATAACCATGTCGTTTAATTTGCAGTATTCAAAGACGCTTCCATCACGCACAGCTGCCTTGTTGCCTTCCATATTGACATGAAATCCTGATTCAAAACCAGGTGTGAAAGCTGCACTTAATTGTAATTGATTGATCGATAGAGGCTGTTTGACTTCTTTCTTAAGCAATTCCATCATCATAGGATTTTGGTTGGACACACCGAAGTCTCGAACTTTACCTGATGTATGTAGAATTTCAAAGGCTTCCGCCACTTGATCAGCTTCCATTAAAGCATCTGGTCGATGGAGAAGCAAGCTATCTAAATAATCAACCTGCAATCTTTTTAAAATTCCATCTACTGATTCTAGAATATACTCTTTTGAAAAATCAAAATAGGTAAATTCTTCAATGCGAATTCCACATTTGGACTGAATCCATATCTTTTCTCTTAAATCTGGATGATTTTTTAGGACAAGACCTAACAGTTCTTCACAATGACCACGACCATATATATCAGCCAAGTCGAAGGCATTGATTCCAACAGAAAGTGCTGTTGCTACAAGCTCTTCAACTTCTTTTACAGACTTATCTTCTATTCTCATCATTCCGAGAACAATTTCTGATAATTCTTTATCATCTTGACCAAGAGTTATGTATCTCATCAAATTTTTCTCCTTTAATTCTACATTCTTCCCTTCATTATAACAAAAAACCGCTTTGCAACGGCTTTTTGACTATATTTCACTCCATTTTATCTTCTTAAACCCACGGAACAAGAGAAAGATTCCAATAAAAAGAACAGCTAAAGGAATGAATTTTGTAAGGAAAACATTTGAAATGCCCATCCACTCATAGTAACGGAGCAGAGACCCTACAACAAGATGGGCAACAATCATACTGACAAAGGGACGAAAGACCGCTTCTTTCCAATTCCAAATACTGATGACTAGAGAAAGCGTAAAGACAAGGAAACTATCCCAGGGAGCAGGAAGATAAAAGGCTCCTTCTTGTATGAAATTTGCCATTCCTACATATCCTAGAACAACTAGAAGAACTATACTCCCAACGACAATATAAGTGCCAATTTTCATCTTAGGAGAATCTTGAACTAAACTCCATCGTAAGATTGTGGCCACAAGAGCAAAGCCAATCAGAAAAAGATGAAGTTGCCCTAAAAATGTGAGTAAATTGACTGTTAAGAGAGGACCTTTAGAAAAATCGCTTAGTAGTTGATAGTAACGTAATACCACTAGGACAAGAATTGGTGTCAAAATGGACTCCTTGATAGAACTGCGTGGCGCTTCCTTGAGTATCTCTTTCATGATTGTTTTAGGATTCTTACCTAGATAATCCTCAGCACTCATCCCGTCTCGTTCTGCTTCTGAGAAATCTAGCATCATCAAATAGACCTGTTCTCTAAGATAGTCCTCATCATAGAGAAATCCAGCAAGATTAAAACTTTCCCATAGCTCCTCAAAATATTGCCGATTCTCCTCAGAGAATTCATGTAACAAAGCGCTTATTTCTTCGTAATACTTCATTTTTTTCATAGTTTAACCCCTATTCTTAATTCCTTCTACTTTTTGACTCAAATCGTCCCATTGTTGCCAAAAGACCGAGACACGCTCTTCTCCTTCTTTGGTTAACGAAAAATACTTTCGATCTGGACCATCTGACGATGGGCGCATGTCACCTCTTATCCATTGATTTTTTTCTAACTTTTGTAATAAAGGATAAATAGTTCCTGGAACGATAGTGTCAAAGCCAGCCTCTCGCAAAGTTTGAACCAACTCATAGCCATATCGCTCTTTTTGACCAATCATATCCAAGACACAACCTTCAAGAACACCTTTTAATAGTTGAGTTTCTTTCATCACTTCTCCCTTCTATCTATTTTGTAATACCTACTAGTAGCTTCATCTATAATATACCACTTTCACACTAGTTTGTAAAGCATAATAGTCAAAATAAAAAAACAGAACTAGCATAAACTAGTCCTGTCTATTGTTACCCAATCACACTTCCGTTTGGTACAGCTGGATCAACTGTGAGAAGGGTTAATTGTCCATCATGTTCAGCTGAGAGGATCATCCCTTGACTGACATATTTTTTCATCATTTTACGTGGTTTGAGGTTAGCAACGATTTGAACTTTCTTGCCGACCAATTCTTGTTCGTTTGGATAGTATTTTGCAATTCCTGAGAGGATTTGACGATCTTCACCATCACCTGCATCTAGGCGGAATTGAAGCAACTTATCAGAACCTTCTACTTTAGACACTTCTTTGACTTCTGCGACACGGATTTCAACCTTGTCAAAGTCTTCAAACTTGATTTCTTCCTTGTTTAGTTTGAGTTCAACTTCGTCTGGGTTCCACTCTTTTTCGACAGCTGGCTTGTTGACTTCCATTTGTTCCTTGATATAGGCGATTTCTTCTTCCATATCAAGACGTGGAAAGATTGGTGTTCCTTTGGCAACAACAGTCACACCAGCAGGGAAATCTGCCAGGCTCAAGTTTTCAAGGCTAGAAACTTCTGCTAGACCAAGTTGAGTCAAGACTGCACGACTAGTTTCCATCATAAATGGTTCAATCAAGTGAGCTACGACACGAAGGCTAGCTGCCAAGTGACTCATGACACTTGCCAATTGGTCACGGAGTGCTTCATCCTTAGCCAAGACCCATGGAGCTGCCTCGTCTATGTATTTATTAGTACGTGAGATGAGAGTCCAGACTGCTTCAAGCGCACGTGGGTAGTCAACTGCTTCCATATGTGTATGGTAGTCAGCGATTGATTGTTCTGCAACCTGAGCAAGAGCATGGTCAAACTCTGTTACACCTTCTACATAGGCAGGAATTTGACCATCAAAGTACTTGTTAATCATGGAAACCGTACGGTTGAGGAGGTTTCCAAGGTCATTGGCTAATTCATAATTGATACGTGCCACATAGTCTTCTGGAGTGAAGGTTCCGTCTGAACCAACTGGAAGGCTACGCATGAGGTAATAACGAAGCGGATCTAGCCCATAACGCTCTACCAACATTTCAGGGTAAACGACATTCCCTTTAGATTTAGACATTTTACCATCTTTCATAACAAACCAACCGTGGGCAATCAAGCGATTTGGCAATTTGATATCCAACATCATAAGAAGGATTGGCCAATAGATTGAGTGAAAACGAAGGATGTCTTTTCCTACCATGTGGAAAACTGTTCCATTCCAGAACTTGTCAAAGTTACCATGTTCATCTTGACCGTAGCCAAGAGCTGTCGCATAGTTAAGAAGGGCATCAATCCAAACGTAGACAACGTGTTTTGGATTTGATGGGACTGGTACTCCCCATGTAAAGGTTGTACGAGAAACTGCCAAATCTTCCAAACCTGGCTCGATGAAGTTACGCAACATTTCATTGAGTCGACCTGATGGGGTGATAAACTCAGGATGAGATTTAAAGAATTCTACCAAACGATCTTGGTATTTGCTGAGGCGAAGGAAGTATGATTCTTCAGAGACCCATTCCACCTCGTGACCTGATGGAGCGATACCACCAGTTACATTTCCAGCTTCATCACGGAATACTTCTGCAAGCTGGCTTTCTGTAAAGAATTCCTCATCTGATACTGAGTACCAACCAGAGTATTCACCCAAATAGATATCATCTTGAGCAAGCAAGCGCTCAAAGACCTGTGCGACAACTTTTTCATGGTAGTCATCAGTTGTACGGATAAATTTATCGTATGAGATATCTAGTAATTGCCAGAGTTCTTTGACTCCAACTGCCATCCCATCAACATAGGCTTGTGGTGTAATGCCAGCTTCTTCCGCTTTTTGTTGAATCTTTTGACCATGCTCATCAAGACCTGTCAGATAAAAGACATCGTAGCCCATTAGGCGTTTGTAACGGGCTAGGACATCACAGGCGATGGTTGTGTAGGCAGAACCGATATGAAGTTTCCCAGATGGATAGTAAATCGGTGTTGTAATATAAAAATTCTTTTCAGACATAATTTTTCCTTTCCAGGCAAATGAAACCTGTTTTTCTAACACTTCATTATATCACATTTTTAATGATTTTCGATAGGGAAATCCATACAAAAACAAGATAGACAAGCGTCCATCTTGTTGATCTTATTCATATCGAAGGGCTTCGATTGGATCCAGTTTCGATGCCTTGTTGGCTGGCAAGACTCCAAAAATCATACCAACACTAGCCGAAACTGCAAGACTAAATAGGGCAACCGGGATTGACACTCCTACTTCTATACCCGCAATCAATCCTTGCAAGAGTATGCCAGCTATAGCGGTTAAGCCTGTCGCAATGGTTAAACCAATGACTCCACCAAGCAAGGTCAATATCATGGATTCAATCAAAAACTGGATTAAAATATTAGCACGTGTTGCACCCAAAGCCTTACGGAGACCAATCTCACGCGTACGCTCTGTAACAGAAACCAGCATAATGTTCATAACACCAGTTCCTCCAACAAAGAGAGAAATTCCTGCAATGGCACTAATAATCGTAGTTATAAAACCGAACAATTGTTGTACTTCTTGGAAGGCTGCAGTCGCATCTGACACCTGATACTCCCCTTGCTGAAGACCAGCAATTTCGGTCAATTTTCTAGCTAATTCTGGTCCCACAGTTGGTGTCAAACTGGTATCATTAACCCGGAAGACAATATCAGAAATCTCATCCATATTGAAGTTGTTGGCAAGAGAAATATTAGTCGTAATTGGAAGTCCACCAATACCAAAAGTCTTGGCAGTCTTGGCCTCATCGCTAGTATAGACACCAATGACACGATAACTAAAGCCACCAACATCTATAATCTGGTTAACAGCTTCTTGAGCAGATCCAAACAGGCTATTAGCAAGTTCTTGGTCTAGCAAAATGACACTGGCCACATCTTTATAATCCTGAGCTATGAGACTGCGGCCTGCAACAATTTCATTTTCAACCGCCTTCATGTAGGTAATATTCCCACCTGTCAAGCTAGCGCGCTCCACTTTTTTATCTTTATAAGACAAGGTGGTATTGGTCGAGTTGGTTACATAGTAACTGTCCACACCCTTAAGTTTAGCAGCCTCCTTGACCCAGGATTCTTGCGGTTTTGGTGGTTCAACAGGAACTTCCTCTTCTTTCCCAGAAACTGTCAATGCTGATTGTTTTTGGGTAAAAGAGCCATCTTTACTTTTAATAGGTGAGAAAAAAACATGGATATTCTTCTGTGACTTGGTCATATTTTTATTAACCTGACGAGACATAGAATCTCCCAGAGCCATAATCACAACAACTGATGAAACACCGATGATGATTCCAATCATAGTGAGAAAAGAGCGCATCTTATGTGCCATGATAGATGAAAAGGCAAATTTCAGATTCTGCATCTTAGTTTTCCTCCTTTTCTAACTGAGCACTATCAGATGAAATAACTCCATCGCGAATGACAATCTGACGTTTGGCATAAGCAGCGATTTCAGGCTCATGCGTTACCATGATAATGGTTTTTCCTTCTTTATTTAGTTCAACTAATAATTGCATAATTTGATTCCCTGTTTTGGTATCCAAGGCTCCTGTCGGTTCGTCCGCTAGAATAATAGAAGGATTGTTTACCAAGGCACGCGCAATAGCCACACGTTGCTTTTGACCACCAGATAATTCTGAAGGTAAATGGTGACTACGCTCAGTCAATTCAACCTTATCTAGATATTCCTCAGCTAACTTGCGCCGTTTTGAAGCCGAAACTCCCGCGTAAATCAAGGGCAATTCTACATTTTGCAGAGCATTAAGTTTGGATAGAAGAAAGAACTGCTGAAAGACAAATCCGATTTGTTGGTTGCGGACCTTGGCTAGTTGTTTTTCACCAAGTCCAGCCACTTCTTGACCTTCAAGATAATACTCTCCACTGGTTGGTGTATCCAACATGCCTATCGTATTCATCAGAGTGGACTTACCAGAACCAGATGGTCCCATGATGGCAACAAATTCACCCTCATTCACTTCTAGGTTGATATTTTTGAGAACCTGCAGTTCTTGGTCACCATTCCGATAGCTTCTGCAGATATTTTTTAGACTAATTAGTTGCTTCATCAGCCTTCACCTCTTTTCCTTCCTCTAGAGAAGACGTTGGGTTACTGATGACCTTGACTCCAGTTGTCAGACCTGAAGTGATTTCTTGGTTGTCTGCGTCAGCATTACCCAAACCAACTTCCACTTTTTTGGCCTTTTTCTGCTCGTCAAGCACCCAGACATAGTTCTTATCATTTTCAGTCACAATACTTGTTAGAGGAACCAAAATAGCTTTAGTCTTGTTCTTCACCTCAACACTTACTGAGAATCCTTGTTTTAAATCACCGATTTCACTTGTAACATCAATGGTATATGGATATTTAGAACCAGAATTACCACCTGCTGCGGCAGTAGCTGCACTTGCTGCCTCACCATTGTTTTTAGGGTAGTCAGAAATGTAGCTAATCTTACCAGTCCAGCTCTTATCTTGGTAAACTTTAGAAGTAAAGGTTACTTCTTGTCCTACAGAGAGGTTGGCAAGGTTATATTCAGATAGTTCCCCCTTAACTTGCAAGTTTTCATTGCTAACGACATGAACTACCACCTGGCTGGCTCCAGTTGGAGATTTAGAAACATTACGGTTGACTTCGACCACAGTTCCCTCTAAGGTACTGAGAACCGTCATTGCATCCAACTGACTTTGAGCCTTGCTTAATTGCGCTGCTGCATCTGCACGAGCATCACGAGCATCACCTAATTGTGCATCAATAGATGATACCGAATTTCCTGAGACTGCAGCTTGAGTTTGGGCTGCAGCTCCTTCGCCTCCTGCTGGTGTTGGCAACTGTGGAGTAGGAGCTGAAGCGGCTTCATTTCGCGCTTGGTTGAGTTCGTTGATATGACGATCTGCCTTAGCTACTGCTCGACTCGCTGAATCATAGGCCGCCTGTGCTTCTGAACTACTGTACTTGACTAAAGCCTGTCCTTCACTGACTTTATCACCCACAGAAACAAGGATTTCATCTAAATCTCCCTTACTAGCATCAAAATAAACATATTGTTCATTTTTTGCCGTTACTGTCCCTGATAATAAAACAGAGGATGCCACGCTTCCTTCCTTGGCAACAACAAGATGAGTAGCCTCATCTTTTACAGCAGTCTGAGAAGGTTGTCTAAAGAGCAAAATGCCCCCAGCACCCAATACAACTACACTTGCAGCACCAATTGCTGCATACAATTGCCACTTTTTAGCTTTACCATTCTTTTTCATAATGAAACTCCTTTTTGATTTAAAGTTCTTAACAATATTATACAAAAATTATCAATTTGAAACAATAACATTTCAGAACGAAATAATGACATTTCAGGATTTAATTATTGTTCGGAATTTATTTTACAATCATTGTACTAGTTATATAATACACTTTATTTTTCTTTTTTGCAAGCCTTTTCTTTAATTTTTTTGAACGTAGCAGATTTTTGCAATCACATCAAAAAAAAGATAGAATATGACTATCAAAAAATGACACTCTACTATTTAAAAGAGTATAAAGGAGTTTTCAATGAGAGAATATGATATCATTGCTATCGGTGGAGGTAGCGGAGGAATTGCTACCATGAACCGTGCTGGTGAACACGGAGCCAAAGCGGCCGTTATTGAGGAAAAGAAACTAGGCGGAACTTGCGTCAATGTCGGCTGTGTTCCTAAAAAAATCATGTGGTACGGGGCGCAAATCGCTGAAACTTTCCATCAATTTGGGGAAGACTACGGCTTTAAGACTACTGATCTTAACTTTGACTTTGCAACACTACGTCGTAATCGTGAAGCCTACATCGATCGCGCTCGTTCTTCTTATGATGGCAGTTTTAAACGCAACGGAGTAGACTTGATTGAAGGTCATGCTGAATTTGTAGATTCTCATACTGTTAGCGTAAATGGTGAGTTGATTCGTGCTAAACATATCGTGATTGCTACTGGTGCCCATCCAAGTATTCCAAATATTCCTGGTGCTGAGCTAGGTGGCTCTTCTGACGATGTATTTGCTTGGGAAGAATTGCCAGAGTCAGTTGCTATTCTAGGCGCGGGTTATATTGCCGTTGAATTGGCTGGCGTGCTCCACACTTTTGGTGTCAAGACAGATCTCTTTGTTCGCCGTGATCGTCCTTTACGTAGTTTTGATTCTTATATCGTTGAAGGTTTGGTCAAGGAAATGGAAAGAACAAACTTACCACTTCATACTCACAAAGTCCCTGTCAAGTTAGAAAAAACTACTGATGGCATTACCATTCATTTCGAAGATGGTACTAGTCACACAGCTAGCCAAGTTATCTGGGCTACTGGTCGCCGTCCAAACGTTAAGGACTTGCAACTTGAAAAAGCTGGAGTGACTCTGAATGAACGTGGCTTTATCCAAGTAGATGAATACCAAAATACTGTTGTTGAGGGAATCTATGCTCTAGGTGATGTAACAGGCGAAAAAGAACTAACTCCAGTTGCTATCAAGGCTGGACGTACTTTATCTGAACGTCTCTTTAACGGCAAAACAACTGCAAAAATGGATTACTCAACTATTCCAACCGTTGTCTTTTCACACCCTGCTATCGGAACTGTTGGCTTGACAGAAGAGCAAGCTATTAAAGAATACGGTCAAGACCAAATCAAGGTTTATAAATCAAGCTTTACATCTATGTACTCTGCTTGCACTTGCAATCGTCAAGAAACACGTTTCAAATTAATCACAGCTGGTTCAGAAGAAAAAGTTGTCGGACTTCATGGAATTGGCTACGGCGTTGATGAAATGATTCAAGGATTTGCTGTTGCTATCAAAATGGGAGCAACCAAGGCAGACTTTGATGCAACTGTGGCGATTCACCCAACTGCATCTGAAGAATTTGTAACTATGCGTTAATCGAAATAAAAGAAGCAGAGCAAAAAACACTTCTAAATATCAAAAAGCGAGTATTTCCGTAGTTGGAGATACTCGTTTTCTTATGTTTTATTTTATAGTATGTTGAAATAAGATATGCAAAAATCAATTAACAAACCATAGCAAAATATAAGGATTATAACACAATCATCTATTCTTTTCTTTAAAAGATTCATATATTTTTTTATATAAGTCTTTTATCTCTTTTTTCTTAGAATTCAACTCTTCGTTACCGTAGTCAAAATTTGCTACTACAAATCCCTCGTCAGCATTAGAAAAAGTAAAAAATTCTATTCCAATGAGTTTATTATGCTTAGAGTCCTCTATAGTGTCTCCTAAACCATTATTGAATTTCTTCACTTCTTCTTCACGAACTCCGACCCCCGCAGCAGCTCCATTTGCAATGATGTTTGAAAATACTTCTTCTGAAGATGCTAATTCTTTCACAGTTATGAAGTATATAGCTTCTTCCGTTTCTACTTGTCTCACTTTATTCCATTTTTCTGTATCACTAGAAGAAAGCGTATAGACTATTAACTCCAGTGTTGGTTTATTGGTATTTTCTTTTGTAATCATTTGTTTTCCAAAGAAGAAAATAGCAAGTAGCCCAGCTACAAAGATCAAAGCAATATAAATTATCTTTTTCATACATTATCCCCTATATCTTTCATATCAATGATCACATCAACTTCGTTATAGACAGCTGGATCATGTGTCGCTATAATTACATATTTGTCTTCATCTCTTTCATTCAATAATAAACGAATAATTTCTTTTCCAATCTCACCATCTAAAGCTCCTGTAGGCTCATCTGCTAAGATAATTTTTCGTGGTTTCATTAACATTCTGGCAATAGCTACACGTTGAGCCTGCCCTCCAGACAATTCATATATTTTTTGATGTAAATAGTCATTTGACAGTCCTACTTTTTCAAGTACATCAGTTATTGTTTTTTTGTCTTTAGTGATAAGTTTCAAATTATCATATACTGTTTTGTTATCTATTAAAGAATAATTCTGAAATACATATCCAACAGTATTTTTAAAAAAAGTTCTTTCTTTTATCTTCCAAATATCTTGTTTATCAACTAAAACATTCCCACTGTCAATTTTTTCTAATCTTCCTATAATGTTAAGAAGGGTGCTTTTACCAGAGCCAGAACCTCCAATCAATGCATAACTTTTTCCAGATTCAAATTTTAAATTTAAGTCTGTAAAGATCTTTTTTGAGCCGAAACTTTTTGAAACGTTCAAAAGGTCAATTGTCATGTTTCATCTCCTTTTAAAATTTTAGTATAGCTTTCAGATAATTTTCTAAAACTCATGATTATTGACAACATCAAAACGAGCAGAGAAGCGAGACCAATATATAGCAACTCTATTTGACCTGTCATAAGAAATGTAAATAGGATAACGATTGTAATAGTCATCATAAAATACTTGAGACTTGAAATTGCTATATATGTTTTTGACAGACCTAAAATGATTTTCTTCACATATTCATTCTGTTTTAGGGCAATATAAAGTTGGACATATTGATAAATGAGTATAAAGACAATACTGTAAATTATCTTCTGCAAAATTTGTGAAAGTAGAATTTGGTGCTCTAAGGACTGGATCTTTAATTTCACAATTTGGTAAACATCTACTGGATTCATTGAAAAATTCAACTGGCTAGCCATTTCATTTATTTTATTTACCGCCTCAGGACTAAAAAGAGACTTATATGTTATATTACTAGCCAAAGAAAACTTGTTGTTTTCAATCATTTTGTCCGTATCTAACACAACAACAATGTTATCTTTACTATCTGCTACACTTGCGATTGGTAAAAACTCTTTCATTTTATGATTATCATCAGCATCTTCATTAAAATAAAAAATTTTTTTCCCATCAGGAATTATTTGTACTGCAATTTCTTCTTTTGTATAGTTTGTTCCAATAAATTGTTCTGCTACAACTGTATTTTCAATAGATTTCTGATTTTCTTTCCATTTCTCAGGAATATAGATGGTTGCTATCTTATTATCTAAAAGATGATAGTTTGTTCCATTCACTTTATTTTGTAGGTTAGCACCTGTTTGATTGATATAAATCAACTCTTTATTTATTTCTGGATTCGTTATTCCGTCATTTTCTAATTGTTTAGAAAAGTCTTCTAAAACATGAGATGTTTTCATGAAATCTGGAACATATGCCTTAGATCGGTCTATATATAAATAATCTAAGTTTTTTAAGGCAGCAGCTATCTGTAGATACTGACCATCCGAATCATTAACTTCTCCATTTTTAGTAGAGTTACTTTCAATTCCAAGGAACTCAATCCTTCTCCAGTCTTTTACTGTGTCCCATGGTACTAAATTCTGTAGCTGGATGTTAATACTGGATTGACTACTCTTTGTTTCTTGTAAAAAAATTCCTGAGACAAGGATGATAATCGAAATAATGGCAAGCCATACGACAAAAATAAGTTTATTTTTCGCCTTGTTTTTAATAATTTCAATAGGCTTTTCAACCTGAATCGTCAACCAAAATAAAACAAAAGTAATGAGATCAATGATTTGAAATAGTATAAAATTCGTTAAAAGCAGAGAGAAAAATAACTTAGAACTATAGGTGAAGAAACCATTTCCCAAAAAAGAACTGTAAGAAATCATCAATAAAGCCATCATAATCAGTTCAAAAATAAGAGAAATGCCATACTCTCTTCTTAGATCATATACAGGCAAGCCCAAAGAACGTCGTATCACTCCTTCTTTAATCTGCTTCGTTCTAACAACAAATAACACAACTAATAAAGTTAAGTAAATCGAACTCATTAACAGTATTCTTAAAGTTCCAGTAAATTGTAAGATTCCTCCTATATACCAAGGATAAGCCATATATACTGTTTGCAACCCCGTCATCGTAAGTGGTTTCAAACTATCTATATCCATTTTCCCAAGGGTGTAATACATCCCTATTATTGGTGCGGACTTTAATTGTTCATTGTTTTCATCATCGAAATTTACATACTTCAACTGACCAGAACTCTGAACGATTGGTTTGTAAATGGTAACCTTTTCCGTTTTTGATAAGTCACGAACCATTTCGTATATTTCGTTATTAGAAAGATTACTTTTTCCTTGAATAGAAAAAGCACCATCAATTGGTAAAGGTACGGGGGTTTCAGTATCGCTGATAGTGACCAGACCAATTGCAGCAATCAAACAAAAGAAAAATCCAATGATACATAATTTTAATTTCATAAGCACTTACCATATTACAAAAGACCCTATCTTATAATCGGGTCTCTTGTTTTCATAAATTATTTTTAAAATCTATAATAATCCCAATATGCATTTAATCGAATATCGCTCCAAGATTTTTTTTGCACTTGAATATGCCCATCCATAATCTTTTTTATCATAAGCTTTAACGGTTCCCCAATAATTCGTTACTGAAGATTTTGATCCAATATTATCTGGAGAACTAACAAAGTAATTCGAATAACCATAGTTATCATTTACACCATACTGCCATACATCAATAATGGGATATGGAGCAGGGTGTGCTGTAGTTGCACTAACAACACTAGCTGCAGTAGCAAAGCCAAAACTTAAAACACTTGCAACTAGAAAAACAGATGCTTTCTTATTAATTCTTTTTTCATTTTACTTCTCCTTGAAGTTAAATATTTGATGAAGATTAAATAATAGTCCCTTTTTAGTCCATCCATATTACTTTAATATGAATTGATTATATTTAGGTTTTTAATCACCGTTATGGTATCTAGAGTCGTTAAAATATCTCATAACTACCCCTCCTTTTAAAATTGAACACATATAAATGTATCCGTTTACATTTATTAATGTGGCACTTATTTTTTAGTTTGTCAAGTATTTATAGTATATTTTTTATGTATAAAATGGGATTATCTATATATAAAACTGATTTACAAATCGATAAAAAACAATTATCAAATTTCTCTTGTCAATCAAATCGGCCGTTACAGTTTTTGTTACCTTGTTTAAAAAAATTGGTTGACAATAATTACTCTACGAGTATAATAGTTACTATACATCAGAAAAGAGGTTAACTATTTTGAAAAAAGCTCACGTTTATGCTATCCCTGCTATTGGGGCTGCTCTCATTGCTGTTTTGGCACAAATCAGTCTTCCAATTGGACCTGTTCCCTTCACTCTGCAAAACTTTGCAATCGGCTTGATTGCTACTGTCTTTAGACCGAGAGAGGCTGTACTTTCTGTTGGACTCTATCTTCTTCTAGGTGCTATCGGTCTTCCTGTTTTTGCAGGAGGTGGAGCCGGATTGCAGGCGTTGGTTGGTCCTACTGCAGGCTATCTTTGGTTTTATCTTGTATACTCTGGACTTACTTCTTCCCTAACTAACAGCAAGAGTGGTGTTGTCAAGATTTTTCTTGCCAACCTCTTGGGTGATGCCCTTGTTTTTGTCGGTGGGATTCTCAGCTTACATTTTCTTGCTGGAATGGCATTTGAAAAAGCTCTTGTTGTGGGGGTCATTCCCTTTATCATTCCAGACCTTGGTAAACTTCTGGCTATTAGTTTTATTAGCCGTCCACTACTTCAGCGCCTTAAAAATCAGGCTTACTTTGCTAACTAAAAAAGGATATCGAGTTGTCATGACTCAGTATCCTTTTCTTTTATTTTGAAAACTTAGTTGCCTTTAAAGGCATCCACCATCGTTTGAAATTCTTCATTGGAGAGAGTAATCCCTTTGCCCATTTTAGTATGATCTGGACTCCAAGCACGAATATCAAACTTTGCAGGAGCACCATTAAAGCTCACACGGTTGATTTCCTTGGTCCAACCTTTTTCGTTTTCAGAAAGAGTCAACAAGTGCTCTTCAATTTCAAATGTAAATTCTGCCATTTTCTTCTCCTTTTTTAGCTTTCATTTGATTATTCGTAAAATCTTGTAGATTTTACGAAAATTTTATATAATATTGATATAAAAGAAGGGAGGCCACTATGAGACATAAATTCCAGCAAGTTCTAGATAAAATACATGACTTTTTAAATGGACATGACCAACCAGACCAGACTGAAAACAACTCCCTTACAGCCACTATTGAAGAGGCTATCCAGAAACAAACCGCTGTTCACCTTATCTTGTCTGAGACAAGTTTTACAGGTGACATCATCAAATACGATCAACAGCGCCAGCAAATTATCGTGAAAAATTTTGCTAAAAATGTGACTCGTATTATCCGCATAAGCGATATTCAACGCCTACGATTTGTCCCGTCAACTGTCCAAACAGCCCAAAAAAATATATTTAAGAAAGAGTGAGATGTAGTTGCTTCATCCCACTCTTTTTTCTTAGCGAATTTGTTCAAAATGTAAATGAACCGCGATGTGATCTCCATAACCACTTCTTTCCAAGTCACGTTGTAGACGATAGGAAATATAGTGTTCTGCAATGGTAATGTAACCTGCACCCAATAAACGATGCTCAACCAAAGACTGAATCATGCTGATGGTAGCACGTTCCACCTTGGCTTCTTCCAAATCCAAAACCACTTTCTTAGTGACTTGTGCAAGGTTTTGACGCAAATCATCTGTCAATACATAGACAGTCTGAGCTGCCTTTAAGATGGCTTGGTAAATCTTATCTGGATTAAATTCAGCAATTTCTCCATCACGTTTGATTACTTGCATAGGTTTCTCCTTTATTCTTTGTTTTCTTTAATTTTTGCCAGCATTTTTTCTTCTTCTGCTGTCAGTTGATAATTTTCTAACAAATCTGGTCTGCGCTCGTAGGTTTTCTTTAAACTCTCATACAGGCGCCACTGACGAATCTTTTCATGGTGTCCACTCATCAGTACATCTGGGACAACCATGCCTCGGTAATCATAGGGACGTGTATACTGAGGGTATTCGAGAAGGCCTGAAGAAAAACTATCATCTTGGTGGCTAGACTCTTTGCCAATCACTTCTGGAATCAGGCGAACCGTCGCATCAATCATGGTCATGGCCGCCAATTCCCCACCAGTCAGGACATAGTCTCCCAAGGAAATTTCATCGGTTACCAAGGTCTTGATACGCTCATCATAGCCCTCATAGTGACCACAGATAAAGATCAGTTCCTCTTCTTTGGCCAAATCCTCAGCATAGGCCTGATCAAACTGCTTTCCAGCTGGATCGAGGAGAATAACGCGCGGATTTTTCTTTTCAATAGCATCAAAGGCATCGAAAATGGGTTGAGCTCGGAGCAACATCCCCTGACCGCCTCCGTAGGGCTCATCGTCTACATGGCGGGCCTTTTCAGCATTTTCTCGAAAATTATGATACTGGATATCCAAGAGACCTTTTTCTCGAGCCTTTCCAACGATTGAGTGCTCCAGTGGAGAAAACATCTCTGGAAAGAGGGTTAAAATATCAATCTTCATCGTCTAACCCTTCTAAGATTTCCACATCGACACGGTTATTTGGAATATCAACATTGAGAACCACTGGTGGGATATAAGGCAAGAGCAAGTCACGTTTACCTTTTCGCTTGACCACCCAGACATCGTTGGCACCTGGTTGCAGGATTTCCTTGATGGTTCCAACCAAGTTATCTCCCTCATAGACTTCTAAACCGATAATCTCATGATAGTAGAATTCACCATCATCTAGGTCATTCAAATCTTCCTCAGCGACCTTGAGACTGTATCCCTTGTACTTTTCGATAGCATTGATATGGTACATATCTTTGAATTTAATAATGTCAAAGTTCTTCTGCTTACGGTGACTAGCGATGGTCACTGTTTGAACAAACTGATCTCTTTCATCAAACAAGGCCAGCTCAGCCCCTTTTTTAAACCGTTCTTCTGCAAAATCCGTCACAGATAAGACCCGCATCTCACCCTGTAACCCCTGCGTATTGACAATTTTCCCAACATTAAAGTAATTCATCTTGTCTCCTGTAGTCTGTTTCTATCTTTTATTTTATCACGTTCCAAGGATTTTCTCAAGTTGGATAGATCCTATCTTATGGGCCTACTACTTCTTCAAAAAATTCACCAATAAGTTGATTAAACTCTTTAGGATGGTCATTCATCGGTTGGTGTTTGCTATCTTAAATCGTTACTTGACGCGCATTGGGATTTAAGGCAATGATACCATCGTAGATCATTTTTAGGTGTTTGGGAAAATCATTTTCTCCTCTTACTAAAAGCATGGGAGGATTTCCTTGATAACCTTCTATCTCATGGACAGCCCAAAAACCTGTGATTCCAAGGTTCAAAAACATCTCGCCCAGTTTCTATAATGGCCGTCTTGACTAATTCTCTTGTGATAGGATTATCTGTACACATTTTTGAGTTCTTATCTGCAATCATCTTCCAAGGAATCGTTTTATACATAAGGGAACTATATTTTATGCGATTTCTCTCTTTATCTGATAGGTAACGATGCTGTCCCCAACTATCCACCATAACCAAGGCTAGGACTCTTTCTGGATGGCGATAGGTATACTCTTGAAGTGGATTTCCTCCCCAAGAATGACCAACCAATATCACCTTATCTAGCTGGAAATAGGACAAAATAGCATCTACATCTTGAACAGCGCCTTCCAAGTCAGGTAAACCAACTTTCATAGGTGATTCACCCTGTCCTCTAACATTGACAAAGTAGAGGTCAAATCCTTCAAAAGCATCATACTGGTGAGCCCACATCTGACTACGGCCACAAGCTCCATGATAAAAAATAATGTGGCCTTTATTTGTGTTTCCAGGACGATGATAAACAACTAAATCACAATCTACGACTGGTATAATGTGACGTACCAAAGTCTCAGGTTTTCTGTTATAAAAAGCAATAGCTTCAGCTATATCATTTTGCTTCATTTCTAAACTCTCTCTTCTTTATCCTAGTATTATTCTTTTTATCTATTTTATCATGCCATATTAAAATCATCATTTTCTAAACTTAATTACATTAAAATTTTTGAATTTTCTGTATCATTTAGATAAAGAAAAAGACTGCTAAGCAATCTTTACTTTTTTCTCATCAGATTCATGCCTAAAATTCCAGCAATAATCATAGTGGCTCCTATCACATGGTAGCTATAAATTGGTTCGTGGAGGATAAGAGCTCCGGCTAGAATAGTTAAAACTGTTCCAAGATTACCAAAGACACTGACGGTTGATGCTCCAAGTCGAACAATAGCATAGATAGAGAGACTACCAGTAACGATAGAGGCTAAAATTCCCAAATAGAGAATTGAAAGCAGATAGGGCAGCTGTCCGAGCGGTACAAAGTAAGCTAATATGTTCCCCTCTAGATAGTGCGAGGTCAGACTCAGCGTATTAAAGGCGACGAAGCCAACAAATATCACAACAGCTGTCATATCCATAGCCCGATAGCGTCCTCCTTTAGACTTGCTAAGGATATTGTTTAGTGCATTGGCGAGAACAGATCCCAACATCAAGAGAAAACCAAAGCTAGCAGTCTCAGTACCAAAGTTAGCTCCTTTACTAAGGAAGATGAAAACTACTCCTGCTACGGATAAAAATAAAAAGAACTTTTGAAGCAAGCTTGTCTTTTCCTTGAGAAAGGCCGATGCTAAAAGGAGAGTAAAAATCGGGACAAGAGCCTGTAAAATTCCAGCTTCAGAAGACGAAATATACTGTAAAGCAAAGGATTGAAAAATAAAAAAGAGAAGAGGATAGAAAAAACTCATAGGAAGAATAGAAAGAATATCTTTTCTACTTAAACTCACTTTAATAAGTTTGGTTTGATAAAGAACAACCATTACTAAAGCTGCGATTGTATAGCGATGCGCTAAGTTTGTGAGAGGACTGGCATAGCCTAAAGCAATCTTAGTAAATAAAAAAGAAAATCCAATGATTGCTGAAAAGGATAAGACTGCTAGGTAAGCTTTTGTTTTCTCTTTCATAGACTGTTACTCCTTTTAAAAATAGCTATTCTTAAGATTGATAAACTAGAATTCTTTGAGACTGTCTTTCTATTGTAGCATAGTAAAATGCTAGACGCTATTTCTAGGATTAGTATTTTATGCCTACTATCACCGTTTATCTTTTTCATTGCCTAAAAAGGATTCAGCAAGTCTAATCTGCTTTTCTCGTTCTTGTCTCACAAGTTCTAGATTGTATACCTCTTGGAGATTCCTTACTTTGATAGCATAATCTACCATTTTTCTTGCTTTCTCTTTCTTATATTTACTAATACCTTCTTTATTAGTAAAAAATTGATTTCTTATCGTCTTAGAGGTCCCCCTTCAAAAATCCTTCCAAATCCCGATTATGCTGTTACTTGATAGATGCTATTTTAAACTTCTCCACACAAAAAAGCGAGACATCCGTCCCGCCCTTCTTATTTTTCGTCAATAACGATTCTTACTTTTTTGTCTTCAGTTGGGACAGAGTAGACAATCGTTCTTATCGCAGAAATAGTGCGACCCTTACGACCGATTACACGACCCACATCGCTTTGATCAAGATCCAAATGATATTCCAAAAATTCTGGCGTATCTTCAATCTTGATAGTTAAGGCATCTGGTTGTGAAATCAAGGGTTTCACAATCGCAATAATGAGATTTTCAATCGTATCCATCTGTCAACCTACTTTAAACTTATTTTGAGAATTTAGAATCGTGGAATTTTTTCAATACGCCTTCTTTTGAAAGGATGTTACGTACTGTATCTGAAGGTTGAGCTCCATCAGCCAACCATGCAAGAACGCGGTCTTCTTTCAAAGTTACTTGGTTTTCAGCAACAAGTGGGTTGTAAGTTCCAACTGTTTCGATGAAACGTCCGTCACGTGGTGAACGTGAATCTGCTACGTTGATACGGTAGAAAGGTTTTTTCTTAGAACCCATACGAGTCAAACGGATTTTAACTGCCATTTTTAAAGTCTCTTTTCTTATTTTTTATTTCGGTGAAATAGCTGAGCTATTTAGCACATGTTCTATTATAGCAGATTTATGACAGGTGTCAAGAAAAAAACTTGACAGGCTATAAAATTTTTAAACCATTTAGAAATTTGTTATATTTTTAAAGAAAAATCAGAAAGAGAATGTCATAAATACTATTTTAGAAACATTTTATAAAGAACACCAAGTCAAGACCTTCATATCGCCTGAACGAGATTTGGATACTTGGCTTCTAAATCCCAAGCCTGTTCCCAAGCGAAATATCAAGGATTTTAAGAATGATATCTACTAATTAATTTATAAAATATGAATTAATAGATTCTAAATAGGGGAATAATTTAGTTCTGTAAAAATTAACTTCTACACCTACAAAGCTTATTCTGACAGACTTTATAACAGTTTAAGAAAAAAGTAGAGATTCATACAGTATCTAGATTTTCCAAAAATTCTTTATCATCAAATATTATTAACGAAACTATCCAAACCAAATCCTATGCATTTCTTCAAAGAATTCTTTAATTATTTGACTATCAAGGGCTTTTATTAAAAAATTTTTTCAAATAACTGCCATCTTGGCACATAAATTCTTGCTTTCCAAATTCAAATGTGATATATTTATAACATAAAATTTAAGTGTGATATATTTATAAGACAAAAAAGGAGTCTATCATGAAAAAAAGTCAAAAAATGCGTGGCCTCATTGCAATGATTGCCGTAGCTCTCTTTATTGATTTTATTGTTTTATTTGGTTCTAATCTTAGTTGGGGACCCAAGTTAGTTATTACTGGTATTTCAGTGCAAGGTCAAATTGTAGCTATTTGGAGCTGGCTACATATGAAACTATGGTCTCATAAAAGTCAGAAAGGTAAGGGAAAGATTATTTTTGACTTGTCTGCTAAGCTTTACACGATACTTTTGTTTGCAGCAAGCATTTTTTATACAGTAGGAATTTGGGTTGCGACCCCAAGCGAAAGTTCTGGTATTAAAGAATGGATTTTGGGAATGGGCCTCGTTATTGAAGTGATTGCATTTGGTTTTTTCTCTTTAAAAAATGTCAAGGAAACTCCGGACGAACGCTTTTATGCTAATTTAGCAAAGGCAGCTAGCTTGATGTTTGTTTTTATACTAGGCGCACTGATGATCCTAGCAGTTATCATTGGGTATATGGGGTCTCTCACTCTTTACATGGTACAGATATTTATTAGCATAGCTGCCTTGATTTGCATCTTTGCGGTTGTCTATTTTATCTTGGAACGTAGAGGATAAGCATGGCCAAAGAAAGCAAAATTATTACTAATCTCAAATCTGTTCGTGAGTCCATAGGCATGACCCAGCAGGAGTTAGCCGACCTCATCGGCATGCGACGCGAGACAATTCTGCACTTGGAAAATAACCGTTACAATCCTTCGCTAGAAATGGCTCTTAAAATTGCTCAAGTTTTTAATCTGACAGTAGAAGACCTCTTTGAACTCAGACAGAAAGAGGAAGCATAATTCTTTTCGAGACCTAGTATTAAGTTCATTGATTAATTAGGAATTGAAGCCAAAAGAAAAAATCCTTTGAAAATGTGCTCTTTTTAAATATAGTAATTTTTATGGCATTGATATCCCAAAACATTTAGATACGCTTGTTGAAAAAGGATATGCTACTATCGAAACCGCATTTGACTCACTTAACCATCTAAATGCTACTATGAAAAAGAATATTCTGAAAAGCAAGGGAATTACAGGACTGTCTAAGATGAAGGCTACATATTTGGACCCAGACCCTCATGACAACTTTTCAGAAGAAGAATTAGCATATCACTTTTCAATTCGTGGCTACAAATTAACTCCAAAGGGAGAGCAGATACTGGAACAGTACCAGAAAATTATCGACCGTCATCCAAAGAAAAATCTCTAAGCAAGCGACTTTCTGGTTGGCTTCCTCTTAAACTGTCTTGTCACTAATATTTGAAATCCACTTCCTTTTAGGGTACAATGGTAGAAATGAATTTTTGAGAGGAATAGAATGAAAAAACTAGCAACCCTTCTTTTACTGTCCACTGTAGCCCTAGCTGGGTGTAGCAGCATCCAACGCAGTCTACGTGGTGATGACTATGTTGATTCCAGTCTTGCTGCTGAAGAAAATTCCAAAGCAGCTGCCCAATCTGCTAAGGAGTTAAACGATGCTTTAACAAACGAAAACGCCAATTTCCCACAACTATCTAAAGAAGTTGCTGAAGACGAGGCTGAAGTGATTCTCCATACAAGTCAAGGAGATATCCGTATCAAACTCTTCCCTAAACTCGCTCCTCTAGCGGTTGAAAACTTCCTCACTCATGCCAAAGAAGGCTACTATAACGGCATTACCTTCCACCGTGTCATCGATGGCTTCATGGTTCAAACTGGAGATCCAAAAGGGGACGGTACAGGTGGTCAGTCTATCTGGCATGACAAGGATAAGACTAAAGACAAGGGAACTGGTTTCAAGAACGAGATTACTCCTTATCTCTATAACATCCGTGGCGCTCTTTCTATGGCTAATACTGGTCAACCAAACACCAATGGTAGCCAGTTCTTCATCAACCAAAACTCTACAGATACCTCTGCTAAACTCCCTACAAGCAAGTATCCAAAGAAAATCATTGAAGCCTACAAAGAAGGTGGAAACCCTAGTCTAGATGGCAAACACCCAGTCTTTGGCCAAGTGATTGACGGTATAGATGTTGTAGATAAGATTGCCAAAGCCGAAAAAGATGAAAAAGACAAGCCAACTACTGCTATTACTATCGATAGCATCGAAGTGGTGAAAGACTACGATTTTAAACTCAATGAAAATCAAAGAGCAAACTAGGAAACTAGCCGCAGGCTGTACTTGAGTACGGCAAGGCGACGTTGACGCGGTTTGAATTTGATTTTCGAAGAGTATTAAATCTTAAAAACCTAAAAAATACAGTACCCACATTCGGTACTGTATTTCTTTTATCCTCATTTTTAAGTTAGATTATTAAAATCCCAGATTTGGTCCATCCAGCCTTCATAGAAGTCTGGTTCGTGACAGACCATAAGGATAGATCCCTTATATTCTTTGAGAGCACGTTTGAGTTCATCCTTGGCATCCACATCCAAGTGGTTGGTCGGCTCGTCCAGCACTAAAACATTGTTTTCACGATTCATCAAGAGACAGAAACGAACCTTGGCTTGTTCCCCACCTGACAAGACCTGAATTTGGCTTTCGATATGCTTGGTTGTCAAACCACAACGGGCAAGGGCTGCACGAACTTCTGCTTGGTTCAGTGCAGGAAAGGCATTCCAAACAGCCTCTAGTGGTGTTTGGCGATTACCGCCTTCTACTTCCTGTTCAAAGTAACCGAGTTCTAGGTAGTCACCGCGTTCCACTTCCCCAGCGATTGGCGGTATAATTCCCAAAAGACTCTTCAAGAGAGTTGTTTTCCCGATACCATTTGCTCCGATAATAGCAACCTTTTGATTGCGTTCAAAGGTAAGATTTAAAGGCTTTGTCAGAGGACGATCATAACCAATTTGCAAATCCTTGGCTTGGAAAATAAAGCGCCCTGGCGTACGAGCCGGTTTGAAATCAAAGGATGGTTTTGGTTTCTCACTTTGCAGTTCGATAATATCCATCTTATCCAATTTTTTCTGACGGGACATGGCCATGTTTCGTGTTGCAACACGAGCTTTATTACGAGCGACAAAGTCCTTGAGGTCGGCAATTTCTTTTTGCTGGCGTTCGTAGGCTGCCTCTAACTGAGATTTCTTCATAGCATAGACTTCTTGGAACTGGTAGTAGTCACCAGAATAACGCGTCAGCTGTTGATTTTCCACATGGTAGACAATATTAATCACATCGTTCAGGAAGGGAATATCGTGTGAAATAAGGACAAAGGCATTCTCATAGTTTTGGAGATAGCGCTTGAGCCAGTCAATATGCTCAGCATCCAAATAGTTGGTCGGCTCGTCCAAAAGCAAGATATCGGGCTTTTCAAGGAGGAGTTTAGCCAAAAGTACCTTGGTTCTTTGCCCACCTGACAAAGAGGTTACATCCGTATCCATGCCAAAGTCCATGACACCAAGGGCACGCGCTACTTCATCAATCTTAGCATCCAAGGTATAGAAATCACGACTCTCCAAACGATCTTGGAGTTCGCCCACTTCTTCCATGAGAGCATCAACATCCGCTCCGTCTTCAGCCATTTCCATATAAAGGTCATTGATACGGGCTTCAGCTTTGAATAGCTCATCAAAGGCTGTACGGAGAACATCACGAACAGATTGGCCTTCAGCAAGAACAGAGTGCTGGTCCAAATAACCAGCAGTCACATATTTTGACCACTCAACCTTTCCTTCGTCTGGCAACATCTTACCAGTCACAATACTCATAAAGGTCGATTTTCCTTCACCATTGGCACCGACCAGACCGATATGTTCTCCTTTGAGAAGACGGAAGGACACATCTTCAAAAATTGTACGGTCACCAAAACCGTGACTCAAATTTTTAACTTCTAAAATACTCATTTTAATTCCTTATCTTATTTTTATGTAATTGTTTATAGAGGAACCAAGCCAGATAGCCACCCAAGGTATTGGTCCACAAATCATCAATCTCAAAGACGCGATTAAAATCAAAGAAAAAGTCCAAGATTAATTGCGTATACTCAATTCCAAGACTCACTAGAAAACTAAAAAGTAGCACTTTTTTTGTTTTCCGCAAGTTTGGAAGGAGATAAAGGAGTTGGAATACCAAAGGAAAAAGCAAGAAGACATTGAGGATATTTTGTAAAAAAATCCAAGATAATTGTCCTACATCACTCACTTCGCCCAGTTTCCAAAAAGAATTGAAAGGAGTCAAAAGAAAAACCAGGCGTCCAAGATGCTGAATACCTGGAGTTTCCACTCCTACGGGAGAATGTCCTTGAGGAGTAAAGCAAAAATAGACAATACAAATGCTATAGAAAATGACTCCCCAAACTAAAACAGGATTATAAGTTTTCTTCATCATTAAGGATTGACTGCTGCGACTGCTTTCTGGCGGTCACGTTTCATTGTATTAGAACGCAATTGTCCACAAGCTGCATCAATATCAGTACCATGCTCTTGACGAACGACACAGTTGACCCCTTTTTTCTTAAGCGTATCATAGAAGGCCAGGACGCGCTCTTTAGGACTACGGCTATATTGGTCATGCTCACTAACCGGGTTATAAGGAATCAAGTTGACATAAGACAATTTCTTGATGTTCTTGAGCAATTCAGCCAATTCCAAGGCTTGTTCTACACCGTCATTGACTTCATTGAGCATGATGTATTCAAAGGTCACACGACGGTTGGTTGTCTCAATATAGTACTCAATAGCAGCAAAGAGTTTCTCAATCGGAAAGGCACGGTTAATCTTCATGATGCTTGAGCGCAATTCATTGTTAGGTGCGTGAAGGGAAACGGCAAGATTGACCTGAACCCCTTCATTAGCAAAGTCACGAATTTTATGGGCCAAACCTGAGGTTGAAACCGTGATGTGACGAGCACCGATGGCCATTCCTTTATCATCATTGATAGTACGAACAAAATTCAAGACATTATTGTAGTTATCAAAGGGCTCACCAATTCCCATGACAACAATATGGCTGACGCGTTCGTCCTGACCACGCTCATCAAAGTATTTCTGAACCAGCATGATTTGCGCTACGATTTCACCGTTATTGAGGTCACGTTGTTTCTTAATCAAACCAGAGGCACAGAAGGTACAACCGATATTACAGCCGACCTGAGTGGTCACACAGACAGATAAACCGTAATGTTGACGCATGAGTACTGTCTCAATCAGCATTCCATCTGGCAATTCAAAAAGATATTTAACTGTCCCATCAGCAGACTCTTGAACGATACGTTGTTTCAAGGGATTGACCACAAACTGGTCATTAAGCTTAGCAATCAAATCCTTGGAAAGGTTGGTCATCTCTTCAAATGACTGGACACGTTTACGGTAAAGCCATTCCCAGATTTGATCTGCACGGAATTTCTTTTCTCCTTGCTCCAAAACCCATTCCTGCATGGTTTGACGTGTTAAACTATAAATTGACGGTTTCATTTCTTCTCCTTATTCTCTATTCACTTCTGACGAATGACAAAATGACGTTGTCCCTTGTCCTCTTTCTGAGAATGCTGGTCTTTCTGACGACGTCTATTTTTCTTATCTGCATTCGGTTTTCGTTTGGTTTGAGTCGGTTTCTTTCCTTTTCTAGAAGACGGTTCTTCTTCCTTCTTACGCATTTTCTTGTCAAATGATGCTCGCTTAGGGGCTTCATTTTCTAAGACAAAATAGGCACAACCATAACTACAATACTCTAAAAGGTAGTCTTGTAAACGACTGATTTTTTCAAGTTTTTCTTCTGTTCGATCATCCTTATAAAAACCTCGTAGGCGAAGCTGTTCGTTGCTCCAGTCTCCCACTATATAATCAAACTTGGTTAAGACTTCTGAAAAACGCTGATTAAAAGCCGTCACATCGAAGGCATCCTTGATATTTTCCACCAAGGAAAAAGCTATCCCTTCCGTTTCGACCTTGTCCCCGTGTAAATGAAACTCAGGACCAGGAAACTTGTTATAGTTGTATAATTCAGGTGCAATTTCTTTTCGCATAGATATCCTTTTTTCACGATTACTTAATACTTTATTCTACCATAATTTCTAGCAGTTAGCACGTTTCTCATAAAAATGAAAAAAGTCTGACGATTTTGTCAGACCAGAATCATATAACCTAAAAAAGAGAAGAACAATTCTTCCCTCCAACTATCATTATTTAGCTGCTGCGTACAATTCATCTACTTTGTTCCAGTTGATCACTGAGAAGAAAGCTTTGATGTAGTCAGGACGCACGTTGCGATATTTCACGTAGTAAGCATGTTCCCAAACGTCCAAGCCCAAGATCGGTTTTTTACCTTCTGAGATTGGTGTGTCTTGGTTTGCTGTTGAAGTCACTTCAAGTTTACCTTCTTTGTTGACAACCAACCATGCCCATCCTGAACCGAAACGAGTTGTTGCTGCTGCAGTGAAGGCTGCTTGGAATTCTTCAAATGAACCAAATGTTGCATCGATTGCTGCTGCAAGTTCTGCTGAAGGAGCTGTTTTCTCAGGAGTCATCAATTCCCAGAAAAGAGCGTGGTTCAAATGTCCACCACCATTGTTAATAAGCGCTTGACGGATATCAGCTGGGATAGATTCTACATCAGCAAGCAAGGCTTCAAGATCTTCACCGATTTCAGGGTGTTTTTCAAGAGCTGCATTAGCATTGTTGACATAAGTTTGATGGTGTTTGTCATGGTGCAAGTGCATTGTTTCCGCATCGATGTATGGTTCCAATGCGTCGTATGCATATGGAAGATCTGGTAAGATAATAGCCATCTGTAATACCTCTTTTTCTTTCTATATGAAAATGATAACGCAAACATTCACTTTTTTCAAGTTTTTTGCTTATAGATGAAGAAATCACTGAATACTTTCTAATAATACTCTTCGAAAATCTCTTCAAACCTCGTCAACTTCTCCTTGCCGTAGGTATATGTAATTGACTTCGTCAGTTCTATCCACAACCTCAAAACAGTGTTTTGAACAACCTGCGGCTAGTTTCCTAATTTGCTCTTTGATTTTCATTGAGTATAAAACAAGGAAATCAGCAAGAAACCCACGACAAAATAATATTGACGCGGGTTGTAGTTTCAAAAAAATATCAATTTACCTGGCTAGCAATCTGTAAGAGTGCCTTTTCAAAAAGGAAACCTTTTTCATAGAGTCCTGTCTTAATCTGATAGTCTGTCTCAATCAAATAAGAAATAGCTTGCTTCAAAAAGCTCAAGGAAAGTCCTCGCGCATCTCTCAGCGCAAACTTGATTTGATAGGGATTGGGATTGCGTCCGAGAAAGCTGCCTAAACTACTTGCAATCTGAGATTCTGTTTGCCCAGACTCCGCCAAAATTTTCACCTGAGTAAAAGTCCGAAATTGTCCTAGCATGACTGCAATCAACTTGATTTCATCTTCACCTTGCAAGGTCAAGTCTCTCACCAAATCTCGCGCCTGGTCCATCTTTTTAGTCAGAATAAACTGAGTTAAATCAAAAATATTGTCCTGCAAGGTCTTGGGAATTGCGTTAACAATATCCTCTTCTTCGATAACAGAGTCTTCCTTATAGGACTGTAAAAAGAGGAGATTTTTCTGAATTTCGCTAAATTGAAAACCCGACTTGACGAGGAGATTTTCAAAAGAATGATTAGCAAACTGCAGACCTTGTTTCTGACTCCACTTTTGGAAATACTGGCGCAATTCTTGTTCTTTTGCTTCTACTGCATCAAAGATCTTGGCATCACGCTTAAGTAATTTAACCAACCGTCTTTTACTATCCAGCTTTCCTTCTGCAAAGATTAACAACTTGGTTGTTGGCGAAGGATTGTCAAGGTATTCCTCAAATGACTTGAGTTCATCATCTGTCAAAAAGCGTTTCTTGGCTGTTGTGATATCGACAAAATGGTCTAATATCACGATTTTTTCATCGGCAAAGAAAGGAAGGCTGACCAACTCCAGTCCCACATCCTTGTAAACTACTTCTTTCATATCAAAGTAGGCAAAGTTGAGATCTGCAGAATCATAACCAATCTGTTTCAATACCTGACTCTTCATCACTTCAAACTGGCCCTGATCTGTCCCTGTAAAAAGGCTCAGGTTAGGTAAATTTGATAAAGTCAACTTCTGACTTTCTTCAATGGCTAGCATCTTCTCTCCTTTCTTCTGATTTTTTGGTTCATTTAATCGATATAGCGCAATTTCCCACGGAAATCTTCTATGCTTTCGTACCCTTTTTCCGCCATGATTTCTTTCAGTTCATTGGTAATACGTTCGAAAGCACCGACGCCTTCTTTGTGAAGAGTAGTACCTACCTGCACCATACTCGCTCCACAGAGGATATGTTCAAAGGCATCACGACCAGTCAGAACGCCACCTGTTCCAATGATTTGGATTTGAGGATTTAAGCGTTGGTAGAAAGCGTGAACATTGGCTAAAGCAGTCGGTTTGATGTACTCTCCACCAATCCCACCAAAACCATTCTTAGGACGAATCACGACCGACTCATCTTCTATATAAAGACCGTTTCCGATTGAGTTAACGCAGTTGACAAACTTGAGCGGATATTTGTTGAAAATAGCTGCCGCTTGATCAAAGTGAACAATATCAAAATATGGTGGCAATTTAATTCCAAGAGGTTTGGTAAAGTAGGCAAATACTTCTGACAAAATTCGGTCAGTGGTCTCAAAATCATAGGCAATCTGAGGTTTACCTGGAACATTTGGGCATGAGAGATTGAGTTCAGTTAGACCACGGAAGTCACTCTCTTGGACTTTTTTCAAAATAGTATGAGTTTCCTCTGGAGACATTCCAACTAGAGAAAGGAAGAAAGTTCGGTTTGGCTCTTTTTCCTGCAAATCCAAAAGATAATCCAAATAATAGTCTAAGCCATTATTTGGTAGACCCATAGAGTTGATAGAACCAAGCGGAACATCTTGGTATCGTGGCTCAGGATTTCCCTGACGAAAGTCCAAGGTCGCTGTCTTAGTGACAAAGGTTCCTGCCGCTGAGTTTTTAACCCCCTCTAGCTCTTCTATCGTCATACAAGCCACACCTGCTGCATTCATCAAGCAGTTGTCAAACTCAAAACCAGCAATTTGTGTTTTCGTTGATACCATGATTCTGATCCTCCAGATTCCTTTTATTGCTAATATTATACCATATTTTCACAATTTCTCTTTTAGAAAGATATTTCAAAGAAAAACGTTCGTATTTTTATAGATTTTCAAAAAGTCCTAAAACTAAATTGATAGAATTTTTAGAAAATTTTTGTTTTTCTCTTTACAGTTAAAAAAAATTCTGCTATAATGACACACATAATTAAATTAGAATTTAAGGAGAACGATATGACATCTGCTAAAGAATATATCCAAAGCGTGTTTGAAACTGTAAAAGCTCGTAACGGGCACGAGGCTGAATTCCTCCAAGCTGTTGAAGAATTTTTCAATACTTTGGAACCTGTATTTGAAAAACACCCTGAGTATATCGAAGAAAATATCTTGGCACGTATCACTGAGCCAGAACGCGTGATTTCTTTCCGTGTTCCTTGGGTTGACCGTGATGGAAACATTCAAGTAAACCGTGGTTACCGTGTTCAATTCAACTCAGCTGTTGGACCATACAAAGGCGGACTTCGTTTCCACCCAACTGTAAACCAAGGGATTTTGAAATTCCTCGGATTTGAACAAATCTTCAAAAACGTCTTGACTGGACTTCCAATCGGTGGAGGTAAAGGTGGATCAGACTTCGATCCTAAAGGTAAAACAGATGCTGAAGTGATGCGCTTCTGCCAAAGCTTCATGACTGAATTACAAAAACACATCGGACCATCACTTGACGTACCTGCTGGTGATATCGGTGTTGGTGGACGTGAAATTGGTTACCTTTATGGTCAATACAAACGCCTTAACCAATTTGATGCTGGTGTCTTGACTGGTAAACCTCTTGGATTTGGTGGTAGCTTGATTCGTCCAGAAGCAACTGGTTACGGTTTGGTTTACTACACTGAAGAAATGCTCAAAGCAAACGGTAACAGCTTTGCTGGTAAGAAAGTGGTTATTTCAGGTTCTGGTAACGTTGCTCAATATGCTCTTCAAAAAGCAACTGAACTTGGTGCAACGGTTATCTCTGTATCTGACTCAAATGGTTATGTCATCGATGAAAACGGAATCGACTTCGATCTTTTAGTAGATGTTAAAGAAAAACGTCGTGCTCGCTTGACTGAGTATGCTGCTGAAAAAGCAACTGCAAGCTACCACGAAGGTTCTGTATGGACTTACGCTGGTAACTATGATATCGCTCTTCCATGTGCTACTCAAAACGAAATCAACGGTGAAGCAGCTAAACGCTTGGTTGCTCAAGGAGTTATCTGTGTATCTGAAGGTGCTAACATGCCAAGCGACCTTGATGCCATCAAAGTTTACAAAGAAAATGGTATCTTCTACGGACCTGCAAAAGCTGCCAACGCTGGTGGTGTAGCCGTTTCAGCCCTTGAAATGAGCCAAAACAGTCTTCGCCTCTCATGGACTCGTGAAGAAGTTGATGGACGTCTCAAAGACATCATGACAAACATCTTCAACACAGCTAAGACAACTTCAGAAACATATGGTCTTGATAAAGACTACCTTGCAGGAGCTAATATTGCTGCCTTTGAAAATGTAGCAAACGCTATGATTGCACAAGGTATTGTTTAATTAGTCGATACATCCTATCGGAGAACAAATGATGAACTTACGGCCGATGGAAGTAAGAGACAATTTAGCTGTAGCGCAGCTCATTCGAGCTAGCCTAGAAGAATTCGGGCTTGACAAACCAGGAACTGTCTACTTTGATTCTCATCTAGATCATTTGGTCGACTATTATCAACAGCAAGAGAGAGCGGCTTACTTTGTTCTGGAAGATGAAGGTCTGCTGGTTGGCTGCGGTGGCTTTGCACCTGTGTCCGATAAGATTGCTGAATTACAAAAACTGTATGTCACTAAAAATAGCCGTGGCAAAGGTTATTCCAGCAGGTTGATAAAGCGGATATTCCGGGAAGCCCACTTAGCTGGTTATGAACAGCTTTATCTAGAGACCTCTACTGAACTGGCTACGGCTGTGGCCATCTATCAACACTATGGTTTTACAGCATTGCAACAACCACTTTCTAACGCCGCCGGCCACCCAGCTATGAATATCTGGATGATAAAATCCCCCTTATCAGATGAATAGATGGCAGTATACTAATGTAGCAAACGCTATGATTGCACAAGGTATTGTTTAAGAGTCATTTGCTTAATCCTCAATCACTATGATTGGGGGTTTTTATGTTGAATTCAAAAAACTCACCATTAACAGTGAGTTTTAACATCAGAATTTATTTTACTTTCATTAGGGCAGATGACAAACATTCAACAATCTCATCAACTGCTTCATCTATGTTTATAGTTCCTTCATCATTCAACATCATGGGAATAAGATAAGAAAAACTCAATGCTAAAATGTATCGAACAATTCTTTCATTTGACCAATTTAGAATAAGTCTTTTTTCTTTAAATTGATTTAAAACAGGGCTAATTGGTTCTATTATAGATTGAACAATAATACTTCCTAACTGGATAGAAAGATTTTTATCAATAAAAGAACGCCCCAAGAGAATTTTAACATGCATTTGATTCTCCTGAATAAAAAAGAGCCTATCTCGAACAATACTTTTTAAAAAGAAGGGAAAAGTTTCTTGATCTACTGTGAATTTTTTTTCTGAGAAATCCGCAATTACTTCTGGAATAACCTGTTCTAGAAAAGTAGATAAAATGGCTTCTAAGATACCTTCCTTTGTTTTAAAGTAACTAAAAACCGTTCCTTCTGACACTCCAGCGCGTTCGGCAATAAGGCTGGACGTTGTATTCTCAAATCCAATTTCTGAGAATAATTTTAAACTTGATAATAATACTCGACGTTGTTTTAAGCTCAAGTTGCTAGCTTCTAACGTCTGAGCATACTTTTGTTCTAAACTTTCCATCGCTAGCACCTCTCTTCTACTCTCTTACTTTTACGACTTTTTTGCCTCGACTGTGTCCCATTTTCAGACTACGATAGGCTTCTCTAACTGACTTTAGAGAAAAGTCATACACTTGATCAATTTTCAGCTGAACATTCCCTTCTGAGACCATTTCAGATAAAGTGCTAAAATCATCGTATGTAGAATGTCTCGGACCAGTAAACTGAGCACCTTTTATCATAACATAGGGTGAAGGTACTAATGTCCCAATAGCTGTTCCCTTCAAACCTAAACTAAAAGCCAATCCAACATAATCAGATCCATAACAATCCAAAAATTTTGTAATAGGCGTTGGACTAGCTGATAGAAGAGCCTTCTTGATGTTCTCTTCGTAACTTACTGGTATGGCACCTAAAGACTTCAGATACTCTGTATTTTTCTTACTTGCTATTCCGATCACTGTCGCACCCTTAGCAACTGCATACTGTACTGCAATACTTCCAATACCTCCTGCTGCAGCTGAAATAACAACAGTATCTCTTGAATTTAAACCGATTCTTCTAAAAGCCCCACCCACAGTTAGAGAAGCTACTCCCATAGTAGCTGCGTGAGTCATGTCGATCATCTCTGGTTTCAATACAATTTCTGATTCATTGACACAAATTTCTGTTGCTAAAGCTCCCCTCTTAGTTCCCAAACCAGGATCGCTAATCATTGTTCCAAACACCTTATCTCCTACTGAAAACCTAGTTACTTCATTTCCAACTTCTGTAATAACTCCAGAAAAATCTCTCCCCACACCTCTTGGAAATAAAGATGATTTAGATTCAAACCAACGACTTGGTTTCCTTAATTTCGTTATAAAAGATAGAAATCGAAGAGGTTTCGCTCCCTCAAAAGTTTTATAATCAATAGGATTTAAACCAACAGCATGAACTTCTACTCTCACCTGATTTACATCCAAGGCTGTAGAGTCGATCTTCAGCAAATCCAAGATCTCTTCGTTACCGAAACGACTGTACTCTATTGCTTCAACAACCATTTTCTTTACTCCTTAATTTCACAAAAATTGAGTAAACACTCATTTTTATAAATTATACTCTTAATTTGTAAAAAAATCAATATTATCGTTTGATAACGATTTATGACATGATATAAATATCCATCATTTGGGTTTACCAATATGATTCTTTCAATCTAACTCTCCTCACTTTTAAAGATTCCTTGCCCTTTTTTGCCCCTTCTCGAACAAAAAGAAAAACCGCTACTCCTAAGAATAGCGGTTTAATCATGTTTTTAAGCTACTAATGTAGTTGCCCTATTATTTAAGAGTAACTGAAGCTCCAGCTTCTTCCAATTTAGCTTTGATTTCTTCAGCTTCTGCAGTTGCAACGCCTTCTTTAACAAGTGCTGGTGCACCGTCAACAAGTTCTTTAGCTTCTTTAAGACCAAGACCAGTGATTTCACGTACAACTTTGATAACGCCAACTTTTTTGTCGCCTGCAGATGTCAATTCAACGTCGAATGAATCTTTAGCAGCACCAGCGTCAGCAGCACCAGCTGCAGCAACAGCTACAGGAGCAGCTGCAGTTACACCAAATTCTTCTTCGATAGCTTTTACAAGGTCGTTCAATTCAAGGATTGAAGCTTCTTTAATTTCAGCAATAATGTTTTCAATGTTCAATGCCATTGTTATTTCCTCCAAATATGTTTTTAAATTTATAATAGATTTTTCGTAGCTAGGCTACGCTGCGTAGCTTAAAATTAAGCTGCGTCTTCTTTGTTGTCTGCAACCGCTTTGACTGCAAGAGCAACGTTGCGCACTGGCGCTTGAAGTACAGAAAGGAGCATAGAAAGAAGTCCTTCGCGGTTTGGAAGAGTTGCAAGAGCAAGAATCTCTTCTTTAGATGCGACAGCGCCTTCGATTGCACCACCTTTGATTTCAAGTGCTTCAGCGTTTTTAGAAAAGTCGTTCAAGATTTTCGCTGGTGCGATAACATCTTCGTTAGAAAATGCTACTGCAGATGGTCCAACAAATACTGATGCAAGTTCTTCAAGACCAGCTTTTTCAGCTGCACGACGCAAGATTGAGTTTTTAATGACTTTATACTCAACTTCGTTTCCACGAAGCTCACGACGAAGAACTGTATCTTGCTCAACTGTTAAACCACGAGCGTCTACAACGACGATAGATGCAGCAACTTTCATTTTCTCAGCTACTACGTCAACTAGTTCCGCTTTTTTAGCAATAATTGCTTCACTCATTAGTGTGTTCACCTCCGTAATTATTTTGCTTGGGGAAATTTTTCCAAAAGAAAAACGCGCCCAAACCTAGACACGAAAGTACAATACGCTTCTTTTTACATGATACGTTTTGTCCTCGGTAGGATACTTATGAGTCGAGCTCCCCTACTGTCTTAGGCAGTTTTTTCAAACCGTATATAAGTATAGCATAGTCAAAAAAAGAATGCAAGATTTTTGCAAACTTTTTTTAAAATTTTTTCGTGATTTTTCTTTTAAAGTTCTACTGTCAGTACTTGACCTTGCTTAACAACTTGTTCTCCGGCAATATAGACATCATCAACATCACTGGCTTTGACTGCATAGACAAGGTGAGAAAGCATATTTTCCCGGGGTTGAAGATGGATTTTCCCTTGTGGTTGAATGACTAGGAAATCAGCCTGCTTGCCAACTTCTAGACTACCAATCTCTTCATCCATTCCCAACACCTTAGCTCCTTCGATTGTCAGAGCCTTGAGAACTGTTTCGATAGGAAATTGGCTGGCATCTCCACTTTTCATCTTCTGAAGAAGGGCTGCAGTCCTTCCTTCCTCAAACATATCTAGATTGTTATTGGAAGCAACCGAGTCTGTCGCAATTCCGACTGCTACTCCTGCTTTTTGCAGTTGAATGATAGGAGCGATTCCTGAGGCCAGTTTGAGGTTACTGATAGGATTATGGGCTATAGCAACTTGAGAAGTTGCTAAGCGTTCAATTTCTCGCTCGTTTAATTCGACCCCGTGAGCAAAGACAGACGGATGATCTAAGTAACCCAATTCTTCTAGAAAGGCGAGGGGGCGTTTGCCGTAGCGTTTCAGGATAATGCCAGATTCCTCCTTAGTCTCCGCAACATGAATATGGATAGGAATATTCAACTCTTTTGCCATATCTAAGCTTTCTTCCAGCAAGTCTCTACTACAACTGTAAGGAGAATGTGGGGCTACCATAACCTTGAAATTTGGATTTTCATATCCTATGATTGTCTCGATAATAGCTCGAGTTCTGGCTATGGTCTCATCAGTTGTCTCACCCTCGGAAGAAAAGAGGGTCGGTGAGAAATAACAACGCATCTTAGAATCTTTCACTGCCTGATAAATCTGCTCAATATCCACACCATTGGGATTATACATATCATTAAAGGTTGTTGTTCCTGACTGGAGCATCTCTGTTAGAGCTTCTTTGACCGCCTTGGTAGTCATGTCGGGAGTAAACTCAGCTTCTGCTGGCCATATATAGTCATTGAACCATTCATGGAGGTTGCTGTCATCTCGGATTCCTCGCAAACCTGTCATGGCAGAATGGGTGTGGCAATTGACCAAGCCAGGCATAATCCAGGCTCCCTGATAGTCTATAATCTGCTCAGCTTGCTCTAAAATCTCTGGCTTCTCTTGACCGACATAGACAATTTGAGAATCCTTAACTGCTAAGATTCCATCCAAATAAACACGGAAATCTTGGTCACAAGTCACGATATTTACATGCTGATAGACTTTCATTCTAGGCTCCTTTTCTATAAGACAATTTACAGTGAATAATTTTTCTAGCTATTGTAACAAAAAAGTCACCCGAAGGCAACTTTTTTCGTCCATAAAATTTCAAAAGAGAAAGGATTATTCAGAGCTAAAAGCTGCAGCTTGCTGCATTTGGTAATACTTGCCCTTCTTAGACATAAGGTCATGATGGTTCCCATACTCAACAATATCACCATCCACTAAGACTAGAATCATATCCGCATCCTGAATGGTTGACAAGCGATGGGCAATGATAAAGCTTGTACGCCCCTTCATGAGTTTAGCAAATGCATCCTGTACTAGCACTTCTGTCCGTGTATCGATGGAGGAAGTCGCCTCGTCTAAGATAAGAATCTTGGGAATAGCCAGAAAGACCCGGGCGATGGTTAAGAGCTGGGCCTGACCAACAGAGAGAGATTCTCCAGCATTTTCCAACTTGGTATCATAGCCTTGAGGTAACTGTTGGATGAAAAAGTCTACATTGGCTGCTTTGGCAGCAGCAATCACCTGCTCCCGACTGGCTTCAGGATTTCCAAAGGCAATATTATCATGAATAGTTCCTTGCTTGAGCCAGGTTTCTTGGAGCACCATGCCAAACTGCTGGCGTAAGGAGGCACGACGATAGTCATAAATGGATTTCCCATCCAGCAAGATATCTCCTGAGTTAATGGGATAAAAACGCATGAGGAGATTGATAAGGGTTGATTTGCCAGCACCTGTCGGACCAACGATAGCCACCTTGCTACCAGATGGAATATCAATAGATAAATCCTTAATCAAAATCTTTTCAGGATGGTAGCCAAAAGAAACCTGTTTAAAGGAAATAGCTCCCTTAACTTGGTCACTAGTCAACTCTTCCTTACCACTTTCAGCCACCTCAGGACTCTCTAAGACTCCATAAACACGTTCTGCACAAGCGAGAGCACTTTGCAACTCAGCTAGCACTGAAGAAATATCGTTAAAAGGCTTGGTGTACTGTTGAACATAGTTCAAAAAGGTCACTAAGCGCCCAATGGTCAAGGTGGACCCCATCATGATACGATAAGCTCCTACTCCAGCTAGAAGGGCATAAATGAGCGCATTGACAAAGCGAGTCGAAGGATTAACCGTTGAAGAATAAAAGATGGCCGACTGCGAATAGCCTGCGTAGTTGTCATTAGCCTCACGCAGCCTTTGGATAAATTCTGCCTGAGCATTAAAGGACTGGATAATGGTCTGCTGGCTCAACGATTCTTCAATCAACTGAGTCTGAATTCCCCTTGTCTCTGTTTGCTTTTGGAAGAGATGATAGGATCTCTTGGCAATAAAGCGTGAAATCACCATAGACAGTGGCGTCAACAGCAAGACCAAGAGGGTCATGAGGAGGTGAATTTGCAGCATGGCTAGAATACTAACCAAAATCATCAAGATGCCAATGAAAAATTGGTTAAAAATCATGGTCAAACCAGCTGCTAACTGTTCAATGTCCGTGGTTACACGACTAACCATCTCCCCACTGCCTTGTCGATCCACAAAGGCAATCGGTAACCGATGGAGCTTGTTGATTATCCTCTCTCGCAAGTCTCTGGTATAAGAGAAGATTAGGCGATTATAGAGGAGAGGATTGACCCACTGCACAAGGGTATTTCCTATGACCACCAAGATCATTTGGAGAAAAATCTGCCAAAAAACTGGTGAAGAACCAGCCACCATGACTTGGTCAACGACCTGACCAATCAGGATAGGTAGGTAAATTGATAAGCCAACTTGGGCAATAGTTCCTAGAAAGGCTAAGAAAAGGAGGAAGGGATGGCTTGCTAAATCTTTTGCCAAACGTTTGAGAGTCTGGTTTGCAGTTTGTCGTCTCATACTAGTCCTCCTTACCATGTTGGGATGCATTGATTTCGCGATAAACTTGACTAGATTTCATCAAGTCCTCGTGCTTGCCGATAGCTTGGAGCTCTCCTTTTTCTAAGAGGAGAATCTGGTCAGCCATCTGTAAAGTCGAGGTTCGTTGAGAAATCAAAATTAAACTCGTATTTGGCAGATCTTCTCGAATAGCTTTCAAGAGCTTGGACTCAGTGATAATGTCCAGTGCCGAGGTAGCATCATCTAAGATGAGAAACGGAGCCTGGCGCAAGACTGCTCGTGCGATAGACAGCCTTTGTTTTTGTCCAGCTGAAAAATTTCGTCCTCCTGCCTCAACTAGAGCATCCAAGAGTCCTTCCTTATCACTGACAAAATCCTTGGCTTGTGTAATTTCCAAGGCCTGCCAAAGCTCTTGGTCTCTTACTTCTTTATGTAAACCTAGAGTCAAGTTGGAACGAATGGTTCCTTTAAAGAGTTCGACTTTTTGGGGCACATAGGCAATCCAAGACCGCCACTGCTCCAAATTAAGAGGACCAGATCCATCTCGATAAAGGTCAATGCTCCCCTTGTCTACTGGATAAAGTCCAAGAATGAGTTGCACCAAACTTGATTTACCAGAACCTGTTCCCCCAATGATACCAAGGATTTGCCCTTGCTGCATATCAAAGGAAATGTCTCTCAGAGAAGGCTGGGCCGCATCAGGATAGGTAAAGGTCAGTTCTTGAACTTGTAAAACCTGATTGCTGGTAACTTGCTTTTTCTCTAATTCTAAATGAATATCTTCTGTAGCCTCAGCAAAAACTTCCTCGATTCGCTTGGCAGAGATATAGGATTGGTTTAGGGAGTTGATCAGCATGGCTAGCTTGACCAATTCCACCAAAATTTGCAAGAGATAATTAATAAGGGCAATGAGAGCACCTTGACTGAGTAAACCTCCTTGAATAGAAATATAACCCTGCCAGATAATGACTAGGAGAGTTCCATTTACAATCAGATAGGTCAGAGGGGTTAATAAACTAGACCAGAAACCTGTTTTTTCTTGCAATCTTGCATAAATTTGGTTAAGGGTTTGAAAAATTTGTAACTCTCGTTTTTCTTGTCCAAAAGCACGAATAACTCGCATCCCTTGCAATTGCTGGCGCGTTTCCTGAACCAGTTGGTCCGTTTTCTTTCTTAGACTGCTGTAGAGAGGATTGACCAGTCTAGAGAGCCCTACAATGACAATTGTCAAAATGACAACCATGACCAAGAACCAGAAAGTCAGCTCAGATGAGATTCGATAAGCCATAAAAATGGCTCCAAAAACGATAATAGGCGCTCGCAAAAAGAGACGCAGGAATTGATTGATCCCAGTCTGAATCTGATAGGTGTCCGAAGTCAAGCGAGTCACCAAGCTCGAAGTTGTCAGACGGTCTCTGCTGTCCTTAGGCAATGAAAGAATATGACTATAGAGATCATCTGTCAGTCCTTTGGCAAATCCAACCGCAGCCTTAGCTGAGTAGAACTGAGCTATTAAGGCCACTACAACACCAATTACTGCAAAGATAAGGAGCAGGCCAATCTGCATCCATAGATGACCTTGATTTCTTTGGGGCAAGGATTGGTCAACAATCCCAGCAATCACCATGGGAACCAAGAGCTCAAAAACAGCTTCTAACAACTTGAACAGGGGTGCTAAAATCGATTCCTTGATGTAGGGTTTAAAGTAAGATAATAGGTGTTTCATAAATCCCTTCTATTCGTTTTCTAGAAATGAAGAAAGTGGGAAGCACCCACCCTCTCTGTTTTATTTGTTTAAGTAAGGCAGTAGATAGCCATATCCTTCCTCTTCCATCTCATCCTTGGCCACAAAGCGCAAGGAAGCAGAATTGATACAGTAACGGAGGCCACCAAACTCACGCGGTCCATCTGTGAAAACATGCCCCAAGTGAGCATTACCTGACCGAGAACGAACTTCTATTCGCTCCATTCCATGGCTCAAATCCTTGTAGTAGTGAATCAATTCCTTGGAAATCGGACGGCTAAAACTTGGCCAACCACATCCTGAGGCAAACTTATCCTTGGCGAAAAAGAGTGGCTCACCCGTCGTGATGTCTACATAAATCCCTTCTTCAAAGGTTTGGTCATAGGCATTGGTAAATGGAGCCTCTGTAGCAGCTTCTTGGGTAACACGATAGGATTCTTCTGATAAGCTTTCCTTTAACACTTCTTGACTAGGCTTTTCATAGTTAGAGGCATCAATCAATGGTTTATCAGCATCGGTCACATCGATATGACAATAACCTGAAGGATTCTTCTTAAGATAGTCTTGGTGGTAATCTTCAGCCAGAATATAGTGGCGAAGTTTCTCCACTTCTACTGCAATCTTTCGACCAAGCATGCGTTCCTGCTCCCGCACCACTGTGTAGATAGCTGGCAAGTCTGCTTCATCCTGGTAATATATACCGGTCCGATACTGACGCCCACGGTCATTCCCTTGTTGATTGATGGATAATGGATCAATGACACGGAAATAATAAAGTAAAATCTCTCTAAGTGACACTGCATTCTCATCATAAATCACTTGAACCGTTTCTGCATGGTCTGTTTCCTTGAGCAGCTGGTAATTGGTCGTTTCGACTTTGCCATTAGCGTAGCCAACACTGGTTGCTAGCACTCCAGAAATGCGTGAAAAATATTCCTCTAGGCCCCAAAAACAACCACCTGCTAGATAAATTTCTGCCATCTTTATTTCTCCTTTATCAAGTTTTTAACTCGAATTCTTTTCAAAAAAAGGATAGGAAGCCCTCTGGTCGAGAGTTTCCCCATCCTATCTTCTATTCTTTATTTTGCTTCAACACGGACGCCTTGGGTATCAACTTTCAAATCATGAAGTTTTCCTTTGAAAGGTTGCTTTTCCAATTCTGCCTTAATCCTTGGCATCTTGCCATGAGAAGCCAAGATCATAACTGTCGGCCCAGCACCAGAGAGGTAGGTTGCATAGGCACCATTTTCTTTGGCTACTTGCTTAATCGTCGCAAATTCTCTCACCAAGTCCTGACGATAGCGTTCATGGAAGAGGTCTCCCTCGATTGCTTGACCAGCTGTCACCATATCTCCTGCCAACAAGGCAGCAACAGCTACATTGGCGATAGAACTGGCAGCAACAGCTTCCTTGTAAGACAATTTCTTAGGCAAGACACCACGGCTATCTCGAGTACGCAATTCATAGTTTGGAATGTAGGCTAGGAAATCACACTCTGGGAAGTCTGCCACGATAGCAGAGACTTGCCCTTCAATGGAACTTGCAATAACGAGATTACCATAAATGGCTGGAGCCACATTATCAGGGTGTCCTTCAATCTTAGTCGCTAACTGCAATTTTTCATGGTCTGACAAGTTGAGTTGGCCCAGTTGGTTGGCTAGTTCAATCCCAGCAACAATAACCGAGCTAGAAGAACCCAAACCACGCGCCAAGGGAACATCACTTGTCATTTTCAAACGTCTTGGTTGCAAATCTGGCACAATTTGCAAAGCAATTTTGAGCAAGAGATTGCGCTCGTCATGTGGAATCCATTTGCCAATCTGGTGTTCAATCAGCCACTCATCTCGTTCTTCGCAGACCTCAATTTGAAGATACTTGGTTACAGCTACACCGACCGAGTCAAAACCTGGCCCGATATTGGCACTGGTTGCAGGTACAATAATTTTCATCTTATTCTCCTAGCACTTTGAAGGTATTCAAGAGGTCGAATTCTGAAACCTTCTTCAATTCAGCTGAGACATTTTCAAGCTGGGCTTTATTGATCTTATGTGTAATGATCACAACACGCGCCTTGTCACCTTCTTTTCCGTCTTGGAGGATTTGCTTAAAGGAAATATCTTGGTCATTGAAGATTTCAGCCAATTTCAAGACCTGACCTTTTGAGTCTGGAGCCAAGATTGAGAAGTAGTAATTAGCTTTGACATCTTCTGGATTAGCCAAGACCAAGTCACGGCTATACTCGTTGAAGTCTTTACCAATTGTTCCATCATTCAAGCGACGAACAATACGGACAATATCCGCCACAACACTTGTTGCTGTTGGTTTTTGACCAGCACCTGGCCCATAGTACATAGACTCACCAATACCGATAGATTCTACAAAGACAGCGTTCATGACGCCATTCACACTGGCAAGTGGGTGCGCTTTAGGAAGGAAGGTTGGAGTCACTTCTGCAGCAATACCTGAAGGAGTTTCCTCAATAGAACCAACCAATTTCACTACATATCCAAGTTCTTGAGCTACAGCTACGTCTTCTGGTGTGATGTTGCGGATTCCCTTGTGAGCTACATCATCAAAGGCAACCTTCATTCCAAAGGCAAATTGGCTCAAAATGACCATCTTGTAGGCTGCATCGATCCCATCCACGTCATTTGTCGGGTCACTTTCTGCAAAACCTAGTCTTTGCGCTTCCGCAAGAGCATCATCGTAAGACCAGCCTTCTTCCACCATCTTGGTCATCATGAAGTTGGAAGTTCCGTTGACTACTCCAAGCACGCGCGTGATTTTATCAGAAGCCAAGGAATTTGCTAGAGTGCGAAGAATTGGAATACCACCAGCTACTGCTGCTTCGTAGTAAAGTGCTACATTGTTGGCTTTAGCAATTTCTAACAATTCTGCACCATGGACAGCCAAAAGGTCCTTGTTTGCAGTAACAACGTGTTTCCCAGCTTCCAAGGCACGAGTGATAAAGGTTTTAGCAGGTTCGATACGTCCCATCAATTCCACTACGATGGTAATGTCTTGGTCTGATAAAATGTCATCCACATTGGTTACAAAGTTAAAGTCATTCCCTGCTGCAAGCAAGCGATTCTTTTCATCTTCATCCTTGACCAATACCTTGGCAACTTCAATCTCTGAATGCGCTGATTGATTAATTTTTTCTCCATTTTCCTTTAGGAGGAAGGGCACACCACTTGCAACGGTACCAAATCCTAGTAAAGCAATTTTAACTGTCATGTTTGTCTCCTCGAAATTTTCTAATATAGCCATTATAACAGAATTTTGTGAAAATTCCTATTATAGTAAATCACTATTTCAGTCTAAAAAAGAAAAAAACGAATCAAACGATTCGCTCTTCCTAAAATCTAGAAATGATTATCCAATCTTTTGCAGATTGATTACTGCATCGTGATTCATCAAGACTTGACCATATTCCTGCAAGACTGAACGACTGATATCACTATCGTCTGCAAACTCGCGCATACGGGCCAAGAGCCAAGCTGGATATGGACTTGGATGATTTTCAATATCCACTAAAATGGTCAAATAATAGCGCTCGTTCATTTTGTAGAGTTCAGAAGTTTCCATCTCAAAAGTCACTGTCTTAGCAAAAGCCACCAAATCAGCTAACTTAGAAAAAGAAAGGATGTAGTAGATGTAAGGCTCTTTCTTGCTTTCAACTTCTTGTTCAGCCTGCTCTTGCTCTTCTTCCTTGGCTTCGACTTGCTCTAGAGATTGAATCGCTTCGATATCATCCTTAGTCTTTTCTGCAATTCTTTTTTCCAAGGTTTTGATAAATTCATCTGGCGACATTTGAGCCAATTCTTCCATATCTGGTAAATCCGATAAGTCTTCAAAATCTAGATTTTGGTCAATCTTTGATTTAGTTACAAAGACATCTACCTTATCAGGTTTTGGAGTCACACGGAAGCTCAACATTCCTGTATCCAAAAAGCTCTCAGGCATCTCTAACTCATCCAAGATAGCATAAAAGAATTCTTCCGTTTTTTCTTGAGGAACGAGAAAGTCAGCAATCTCCATGCCACGATCCATCAAATCCTCTAAAGACATCGTGATTTTCAAAGTTGTATCACTAATTTGTTTCATTTTCATTGCTAGTAACCTCATACTTTCAGTTCTATCTATTATACTAGATTTTTACGATTTTATCAAAAGAATGAAGCGAGAATGTGATATAATACTAGAGACCATTTTACAATACAAGAAAGAAAGTACAATGAAAAATATAAAAGTTAATGCACTGGCTAGCTTACTAGTCAATGTTCTCAATATCGTTTTTCCTCTGATAACCAATCCTTATCTGACACGGATTCTCAGCAAATCCAACTACGGTTATTTTAATACCGCCAATACCTGGGCTAGCTTTGTCATTCCACTAGCAGCCTTTGGAATCTATAACTACGGGATTCGAGCTATCAGTAAGGTTAAGGACGATAAAGATAAGATTAATTATGTCTTCTCCAAGTTATTCTATATATCTGTAATTACTTCTGTCCTTACAACAAGTATCTATTTTTTGTTTATTTACCTAGATAATAGTATTGAAAATTTGAAAGAACTCTACTACATACTTGGTGTCCAGGCTCTCTTCCAATTCCTTTATATCGAGTGGATGAACGAAGCTTATGAAAATTATGCATTTATCTTATACAAAACCTTGGTTATTCGTATTGCCATGTTGGTCGCTATCTTCACCTTTGTAAAAACTCCAAATGATATCGTACCTTATGCAATCATTATGAGTGCAACGACGATTCTCAACTATCTACTCAGCTTTCTCTGGATTAAGCGAGAAGTTTCCTTTGTTAAGATTGGTCTTGTCGAATTAGTCAAAGCATCTAAACCGCTCTTGACCATGTTGCTTCTAGCTAATGCCAATATGCTCTACACATTGCTTGATAGAATGTTTATCACCAAAGGGCCTGATGAAAACTATATTTCTTATTACACCATTGCTTCCAGCATCGTCATGTTGATTGCCAGTGTCCTGAGTGGAGCTATCAATGTCAGTATTCCACGTCTCGGCTACTATCTCGGTAAGAAAGACTACGAGTCCTATAAGAATCTTCTAAATCAAGGCGCTGCCCTCTTTTACTTCCTCATCATTCAAACCAGTATTGGGATTATGGTATTAGGGAACTACGCAACTGTCATCTACTCTTCTGAAAAATACCTTGAAGCTGGTATTGTGACTAGTGTCTTCGCTTTTCGGACTATCATTTGGGCCATTGAGTTAATCCTTGGTAAACAAATTATCTTCATCAACGACCACGAAAATCGTTTAACAGCCTTTTACTTTATTGGTGGCGGTGCCAATATCCTACTCAACAGTCTCTTGTATTTCAATAATATTTTTGCACCAGAGTATTACATTGCTACTACTATTATTGCAGAAACCGTAGTTGTTCTACTAGAAATTTACTTTATCAAGAAACATCATCTACTTGACTTAAAAGAAATCTTTACTACTTTAACACGCTATACTATTGTATCGCTCGGATTCATTCCCATCTATTTCACATTTAAATTCCTTTTCCAAATCAACTCTTATACAGTCAACCTCAATATAATCCTCATGGTTCTCTCGACTATTGCAACTTGTGGAATCTACTATCTCTTGATACTTTTTATCACAAAAGATAAAACATTCCACTATGCACTCAATCTTGTACTTACTAATATAAAAATGTCTCTATAATATTCGTAGTGGGTAAATCCCCTATGGATCTTATGGAGCCTATTTTGTTGTAGAAAAAAAGTCCCATATGACCTATAATGAAAAGCGACAAAACAACTCATTAGAAAGATTCATATGGAACAATTACATTTTATCATAAAATTACTAGACATTAAAGACCCAAATATCCAAATTATAGATATCATCAATAGGGATAACCACAAAGAAATTATCGCTAAACTGGACTACGACGCCCCATCTCGCCCTAATTGCAGAAGTCAAATGAAGAAATATGACTTTCAAAAACCGTCTAAAATTCCTTACCTTGAAACAACTGGTATGGCTACTAGAATTCTCCTTAGAAAGCGTCGTTTTAAGTGCTATCAGTGCTTAAAAATGGCGGTCGCTGAGACTCCTCTAGTAAAGAAAAATCATCAAATTCCTCGTATCATCAACCAAAAGATTGCCCAGAAGCTAATTGAAAAGACTTCTATGACCGATATTGCCCATCAGCTTTCCATCTCAACTTCAACTGTCATCCGCAAGCTCAATGACTTCCGTTTTAAGTCTGATTTTTCTTACCTCCCTGAGATTATGTCCTGGGACGAGTACGCCTTTACAAAGGGAAAGATGAGTTTCATTGCGCAAGATTTTGACAATCTCAATATCATCATTGTTCTTGAGGGAAGAACACAAGCTATTATTCGAAATCACTTTCTTCGTTACGATAGAGTCGTCCGATGTCGAGTGAAAATCATTACTATGGATATGTTTAGCCCTTACTATACCTTGGCTAAACAGCTTTTTCCAAACGCTAAAATCGTGTTGGATCGTTTCCATATTGTCCAACATATGAGCCGTGCTATGAGTCGTGTGCGTGTCCAAATCATGAATCAGTTTCATCGAAAATCCCATGAATACAAGGCTATCAAGCGTTACTGGAAGCTCATTCAACAGGATAGTCGTAAACTCAGCGATAAACGTTTTTAGCGCCCTACTTTTCGCATGCACTTGACGAATAAAGAGATTTTAGACAAGCTTTTGAGCTATTCAGAGGACTTGAAACACCACTACCATCTCTATCAACTCTTGCTTTTTCACTTTTAGAACAAGGAGGCAGACAAATTTTTCGGACTTATTGAGGACAATCTTAAGCTGGTTCATCCTCTTTTTCAGACTGTCTTTAAAACCTTCCTCAAGGATAAAGAGAAGATTGCCAACGCCCTTCAACTACTCTATTCCAACGCCAAACTGGAAGCCACCAATAATCTCATCAAACTTATCAAGCGCAATGCCTTTGGATTTCGGAATTTTGAAAACTTCAAAAAACGGATTTTTATCGCCCTAAATATCAAAAAAGAAAGGACGAAATTTGTCCTTTCTAGATATTAGCTTTTCTTCAACCCACTACAGTTGACAAAGAGCCAAACTAAAAGGACTTAGTCCTGTGCAATATAGAACTAAATCCTTTCAATAATTATTTTTCCAACTTTTTGGGGTAGTACACAACGTTCTCTCTTAAACTTAAATCGTAACAGAATCTTTATCCTTGAGCATATAGCGTTTTAAACGAGTTAAGCTAGCTAACCAGTACAATAGACCTCCAAAAATTGCAGTGAAGCCACTACCAGTTGTGAGCAGGAACATAGGACTCTGGATGTGCTTTGTTACAGGGTTATAAACAAATAGTACCGCAACTAACAAGGAAATGATTACACAAGATAATCCTACCAGATTAAAGCCATTTGTAAACTCATAAGCTTTATGTCCCTCAAGGAAATAGGCTGAACGCAAATCGACTTTTCGTTTTCTCAAGATAAAGTAGTCGACAACGATCATTCCGATAATGGGTCCTTGAATATAAGCGGCTAGTGAGATGAAGGAACCGAAGTACTCTTCCACTCCTCCCCAAATTGTAAGTAGGCTCACGTATACCATGGCAATCCAAACCATTAGTTTATAGCTTACTTTGGGCATCCCGCTTTTTACAATCATACAGTTCACGTATGATCCTGTCCCTTGGGTTCCAATATTGGCAAAGGCTACTAGTAGTAAACTTAAAAGGGCAAAGGCAGGTGTGCTTAGAGTTGATAGCATGGTTGTTGGATCACTTTCATAAACACCTGTTTTGACAAACATGGCTAGAGCCATAACTCCACCTGTCGCAGCAAAGAATGGAGCAACAACCCCATATGACAAGGCTGTAGCCCAATAGCCACTGCGTTCTGATTTTGCCAAACGTGGTAAGACAAAGGCTTGTGTAGACCAAGAAAAGGCTACGGCCACATTTCCTTCCCCTGACATCATAAAACGTTCAATCGGTGTCAAATTTTCTTGGATGGCAGGTTGGACATTCATAATATCCCTAATCGGAACCGCAACAAAACAGATTCCAACGATGATTAGCCCAACAAATAACAAGGCAACCACCAGAAAGCGATTAGTACCTTTAATCACATCTGGGCCCCCAAGAGCAATCAGCGTTCCAAGGAGAACACAGAGGGTGCCTAGAATCGGTGCCCATACTCCCTTGTCTAAACCAAGCCCAAAATTATTTGCCAAATGAATCATGGAGCTGGCAAAAAGATTAGCGGTAACGGCGTACCAACCAAAATTCGCCAGACTAATCACGGTTGATAGAATGGCCACCCCTTTTTTACCTAGAACGGCTCTCAACCAAATCCATAAATCAATTCCATATTTAACTGCAAACAAGATTGGGAGACATTCAATAAAGACCCAGATAATGTTAAAACTAAAAATATTAATCAACATTTGATTAAAGGTCAAATATTGAGCCACATAGGCTCCTTGGGTATAACACCAGGTTGCGATGGCAAAACCACTTGTCGATAGGAAGAGATCCCAGAAAGAATACTGACGATCCTTGTTGGTCATGGGAACGATTCCCGTTATGGTCTCCTGTTGAATGAAGTCATTCATCTTGGACATTTTATTGAATACCTCCTGTCATGGCTAGGATAATCAGAATAAGGTTAATTAGAACTAAGACGATGACTATAGTAAAATCACTTTTTAGAAATGGCTGGGCAAACACATAGTTTGGTGATTCCATTTCTTCTAGCCTTCTTTTCGTTTCATTTGCTATTAATTCTTCAATTTCTGATGTCGGTTTCATCTTAATTATCCTCTAAGTATAAATCTAATGCAAGTTTTCCATACTGCTTGGTATAACGATACCAGATATAAAGAAATTCACCTACTGGTTTTCCAACGCTTTCTTGGAACAGGGCCCACAAGAACCAATAATATGAAGTCACTGATACATAGGCAAAATAGTGACGTTTGGTTTTCTTGTCTGGAACTTCTTGTAGATAGATTTCAAGTACCTTTTCAGCTTCTTCCACTGTATAATTTGAACATCCAATAAAGGTCCCTAAATCTCCCGCTGGATCTCCCATACCAGAATATTCCCAATCAATCAAGCTCATTTCGCCATCTTCATTCAACAAGAAATTTGGGCTATAAGAATCTCCATGGCAGAGAACCTTTTTCGCTTGATCTTCTTGTAAAAGCTTCTCGAGAACTGAGACATTCTTATCCAACTCTTCAAGCCCATCAAATTCAAAACGATTGCTGGCTTTTAATTTTTGTCTAAAATCATCAATTCCCTCAAATTGATCAAAAGAATGATCCGTTTTTTCTCCAGATTGGTGCAAGCGTCTCAAGAGCTCCATTGCTTTTGCTACATCATCCCAATTATCATAATCTAGTTGCTTGGCGTTAGGAATAAATTCTGAAATTTTCCAGCCCTCATCCTTGTTCATAGCAACAAAAGTACGGTCAATCTTCAATTTTGTAGCAATTTCCATGGAAGCTGCCTCGCTAGCACGATCGATATAATTCTCCGTTCCTCTACCTGGATGACGGTAAACATATTTCTTTCCTAGACAGTCAAATGAAAACGAAGTGTTGGTTAAACCGTCTTTTAGGGGTTTAATATTGACAATATCTGAAGCTATACATCCTAATGTCTTACAGATGTTATCAATGATTTCCGAATTAGTATTCACCAAATAGTGTTCATCAAACTGACGCAACTCATCTAGTGAATCAAACTCCTTAACAATGTCTGCTGAATAATGCCGAGCTTCCAAAGGAAGTTCTTTGACGTGACGACTATAATAATCTTCCCAGAGCTGTTCGCGATACGGCTCATGTTTAAATTCAGTTTCCAAAATATCTACGAATTTTTCACTAAATGCACGATCAAAATAAACGTGCCCCACCATAGCCCAAGTATTCGTCCCACCGATTTGAATATCGATAATCGTGTGATTGGAATCTTCCTTAGAGCAGTATTCGTCTGTGTCCCCTTCTGCAAATATAGTCGAATAATAACCTCTGTAAATGTATCGTTCAAACGGATTTTCTACAAAATAATTATCCGAAGAGCAGATATAAGTGTTGGAAAGTTGATCTCTGACTAGCATGAGAGAAGAACAGTTATTGTATTTGTAGTAATCATTATTCACAACGATTTTAACGCCAAACTTTTCTTCCAGATAGAACATTTTTTCTTGTAGATAACCTACAATAACGGTTATATCTTCTATTCCTGCTTCTTGCAGTTGTCTGATTTGCCTCTCTATCAAGCGTTCCCCCTTGACTTGAAGCAATCCTTTGGGAATTTCATAAGACAAAGGAGCAAAACGACTACTCATTCCAGCAGCCATTATAATAGCATTTTCTACTCGATAGGGTTCTAAAACGTTCTTGCCTAGTTCATTTAAGTGATGTTCCTCATCAATCCACTTCTCTTCTTTAAGTTTTCCAACCAATGCATTGACTGTTCCTAAAGATAAATCTAGCTGTTCAGCCAATTGTCTCTGCGTAAAGTTTTCGTCTTTGTGAATCAACAAAAAACGTAAAAGTTTAAATTGTTTTTCTGATAGCATATCCTTAACCTCTTTCGTTCAATATTTCTATCCATTCGATTATACAATGAACATTTGTTTTTGTCAAGTTAGATTCTATATTAAGAAAATAGGGAACTATAATATTTGCAGTGGGTAAATTCCCTATAGATATTATGAAGCCTATTTGTTGTAGAAAAAGTTCCGTAATATCTAGAATGAAAAATGACCAAACCATCATTAGAAAGAATCGTATGGAACAATTAAATTAACAGGGATACCCACAAGGAAATCATCGCTAAACTGGATAATGATGCTCTATCTCGTCCTAATTGCGCTAGCCAAATTAAGAAATATGAGTTTCAAAAATTGTCTAAAATTCCTTACCTTGAAACAATTGGTATCCCCAATAGAACCCCTTCTTAGAAAAGCTGTTTCAAGTGCTATCATTGCTCGAAAATGACCCTCTCCAAAACTTCTCTCATCAATAAAAATTGAGCAAAAGTTGATTGAAAAGACTTCTATGACTGATATTGCACATCAGCTGTCCATTTCAACTTCAACTGTCATTCGAAAACTCAATGACTTTCACTTTAATCATGATTTTTCTCGTCTTCCTGAGATTATGTCTTGGGACGAGTATGCCTTCACTAAGGGAAATATGAGTTTCATTGCGTAAGGTTTTGACAATCTCAATATCATCACTGTTCTTGAAAGTGGAACACAAGCTATCATAAGTAATCATTTTCTGCGCTACGATAGAGCCGTTTGTTGTCAGGTGAAAATCATTACTATGGATATGTTTAGTCCTTACTATGACTTGGCTAAACTGCTTTTTTCCATGTACTAAAATCGTTCTAGATCGTTTTCATATTGTACAACATCTCAGCCGTGCTATGAGTCGTGTCCGTGTGCAAATCATGAACCAATTCGAGCGAAAATCCCATAAATACAAAGCTATCAAACGTTACTGTAAGCTTATACAACAGGATAGTCGTAAACTGAGCGATAAGCGATTTTATCGCCCTACTTTTCGTATGCATCTAACCAACAAAGAGATTCTAGATAAGCTTTTGAGCTATTCAGAAGACTTGAGACACCACTACAATGTCTATCAGCTCTTGCTTTTTCACTTTCAGAATAAGAAGCCAGACAAATTTTTCGGACTTATCGAGGACAATCTAAAGAAAGTTCATCCTCTTTGTCAAACTGTCTTTAAAATCTTTCTAAAGAACAAAGAGAAAATCGTCAATGCCCTTCAATTACCCTATTCCAACGCCAAATTAGAAGCGACCAATAATCTCATCAAGCTTATCAAACGAAATGCATTTGGATTTCGGAACTTTGAAAACTTCAAAAAACGGATTTTTATCGCTCTCAACAATCGAGTAGGAGATAATCTCTAGCTCCTCTCACACCACCGTACGTGCCGTTCGGCATACGGCGGTTCAACTAAATTTTAACGCATGTCGTTCAAGGTAATAATCCAAACACGAAACCAGTCCACGTTTTTTAAGGACTGGTTTTGATATCGCACGTTTAAGTACCGATTTCTGAGCTACTAATTGATAGTGGTCGCCCCAGCCAGATACCTTATCTGCTATCCATTTAGGAACCCCTAACTTAAGCAATCCCCATAGTCGTCTAGATTTCTTCTTCCATTGCTTCCAGATAATCACTCGTAGGCGAGTACGTAAGCGCTCATCTATGCTGGTGACTATACTTTTCATATTTCCCAATGAGAAATAGTTTATCCATCCTCGAATGGACAAATTCAGTTGCTCAATACGTCTTGTTAAGTCTATACTCCATTTCCTCTGTGTTAGTTTCTTCAATTTAAGCTTAAATCTCCGAACACTATCTTGATGGGGGTGGCTTTTCCAACCAGATGATGATTTCCAGAACCCAAAGCCTAAGTATTTCAACTCGCTTGGTCTGGTAATCTTAGTCTTGGTCATGTTTACTTTCAAACCTAGCCGTTTCTCAATAAAACGACTGACTGAATATATCACACGCTTAGCGGCTGCCTCGCTTCCGACCGTAATTACACAATCATCTGCGTAGCGCACAAATCGAAGTCCCCTCTTTTCTAATTCCTTGTCCAATTCATTAAGCATGACATTGGATAAGAGAGGAGATAAATTTCCTCCCTGTGGTGTACCAACTAGCGTTTTATGACGCTGACCGTTAATGATAACACCTGAATGAAGATACTTACGAATCAAGGATTCCGTATCTCCGTCTTCGATAATATTATGTACTAAGGACATCAATCTATCTTGAGGAACCGTATCGAAAAATTTCTCTAGGTCTATATCCACTATCCACTCATAGCCGTCATTTAAGTACTCTAAGAGCTTCATGATAGATTTTTCACATGACCTATTTGGTCTGAAGCCATAACTCGTATCTGAGAAATGGGGGGTCACAAATGGGGCTAATGACTTGGACAATGACCTGTTGAATCATTCTATCCATAACTGTTGGAATTCCTAGTTGACGGATGCCTTCGTTTGGTTTGGGAATCTCAACTCTAAGAACTGGTTGAGGCTTATATTTTCTCTGTTTTATCAGTTCCTTAGTCAGGCGCCAGTTGTGTCTGAGATAGTCATCCATCTCTTCGATAGTAATTCTATCAATCCCAGCTGAACCCTTATTGGATTTTACTTGATTGTGGGCTTCCAGCATATTTTCGCGTGATAAAATCTTATCTAGCAATTTTGACATGTGCGTATTCCTTTCTTGTTTTGATGCCTGAGGGACATCTTATATTGGTGAACCTTCACCCAGTCAATACGTGACAGAGTCCAGTTCTATAAAACTGCTCGTTTTACAGACACAAGTGAAGTAGGATTACTTCGATTAGTTGGTCACCCCTTCGCTCCACTTCCATTACAGAAGCTTCCTCACTACTATGGGCTCGGCTGACTTCTCATAATTCGTTGTTACTACGCTTTCAGCGCTCATGAGACCTCACGGGATAAGTCGTACATCTTTCCTCGTTTATACAAGATACGAGGACGTTAAAAGGTTACAGTGAAAATAGGAAATCTGACGCAGAGTCTTTAGACTCTAGGAAGATTTATCTTTTTCACACAAACCTTAGTCCGAATTCAATTACTCTCGTGATTTACGCATATAGATTACGACTACCTTTTTGTACTTTAGAGTTTTAAGCCCCCTTATCCACTATATACGCCTTACTATCACGTTCCTGTTCGTAGAGCCACGATGTCGCTATCCCTTCCTCTGACGATTCTTATTTCTAGCGTCAGACTTAAAACGTTCTATCCCCAGACCGTTTTAATCCGCTACCTCACGATAGTCAGGCTTGGGAATCGCTATTGGGTTCACCAGTAGCGAGTGCCCACGGAGGACTTACACCTCAGATGCACGACATGCCCGTCGTACTTAAAAAAGAAAGGACAAAATGTGTCCTTTCTCGATCTTAGCTTTTCTTAAATCCACTACAGTTTACAAAGAGTTGACATATGTACATAATCTAACTGATAATTTCAACTTCCTTATAACTACACAAGCGATGAAATACTTCGCTTAAACTACTTCGATATTGATTATAGACTACTTTTCGTCTATATAAGATGTGATACTTACAGCGCCACTTTGTGTACGATAAACTATGAGACTTTTGTACCATATTTTTTCACTTTTCGATTTACAGAAACAACTTTATTGTATCCCATTTGAAGTTTTTAGGCTATAACCTTCGACGCGCACCTAACGGAGCGAGAAGGATCAATAGTCACATAATTAAAACAAAGTACCCTTAGCTTTCTAAAAGAATAGTATAACTCCCTGACTTAGATTTTACATTAATAAAGTGGATGCGGATAATTTGGCAGCCATATTTAAAGGACATACAAGAAAACTAAATAATATTAAATTTCTTATTATTATGTTCCTCATGTATATCACACTTTCCTTCACCATCTCTACAGACTACAATTTGCAATATTTTCTGCTGATGTATAAAAAATTGGTCTTAGTAAACTAGAACTCCTTTTTGTGTCCAAGCTTGTATAAGAATATCAATGTCCTAATCTCCTCAATAGACACTCACAAGATTTGTTCTCTCATAAAACAGAATTACTTCTCCACCTTGCGAAAAGCTTTTATACTATGACTATACCACTCCTGCATTTTTTTTGAAGGAAAAGTCATGTAATCGCCATACATCTGGGTTAAAAAGACATCATAATTTTTAGGAATTGGTAACATTCTTCCCTCAAACTCTGTTAAGATTAACTCTTTGAAAGTATTTATTTGGAAAACACCCTTCATTCCCTCTTTATCAACTCCAACCATTCCCTCATATTTCGGCTGTTCTACAACACTATTCTTAACTAACTTATCTATTTTCTTATAGAAGTATCTCGGATTGACAAATCTGAGAGCGTACCAGCTACATAATCTAAGAAAATCTTTTAGTTTGCTGTCACCGTGAACTGCGCGTGATTTTTTGATATAAGCCAGTTGACGAAGAGCCACATACTTATAGCTCTTGTCGACAATGCTCAAATCTGTAAAGCGATCAATTGGGAAGACATCGATAAAGAGACTGGTGTCATGGCGCTTGTACTTAACATGGTCTTCGATAACAGTAGAAGTGTCCAAAATCGATGCGAAATTATGGAAGTACCAAGAAGAGGTATCGTAGGAAAGAACCTTGTAGCGAGGGTGATTTTCTTCCTCAATAATCTTCAATAAGCGCTCATAATCTTCACGATAAAGGGAAATATCAATATCATCGTCCCAGGGAATCATACCTTCGTGGCGGATAGCTCCAAGCATAGTTCCATAACTTAGAAAATAAGGAATATCATGTTTCTTACAAGTCTCATCAATATAGTCTAGCAGGGCTAGTTGAATTTCTTTAATTTCTTCTTTTTCTAAATATTGCATCCTAATCCTCCAATTTATAAGCGTGAAATTCATGACTGTAGAAGCGTTTTTCTTCTGGTGGTAGGGTCATATAATCTCCATAAAATTGTGTCAAAATAGTATCAAATTTTTCAGGTGCTGGAAGGCTTAAATTCTCAAATGGGAGATCGATTGTTTTATCAAAGGTACCACTTGGGAAGACTTCCTTTTCCTTAGATTTAGAAGGGATAAAAGCCATATACTGCCCATTATCACGACTATATTTTTGAATTTCTTTCTCGATTTTATTTGCAAAATAACGAGGAGAAACAGGTCGAAGGAGCAACCAAAAGGCTGTTCGTATCCAATCTTTTAAAAGGCTATCTTTATAGACAATATTTTTATGTTTGCTGAAAGACAGAAGTTTGAAGCTTTCCAGCTTATAACAAATATCAATGACCTTAGGATCATCAAAGCGATCCATAGGGAAAATATCGATAAAAACACCAGACTCATAGGTTTTTGTATTCCGAGTATCAATAATTTTAGTTGTACTATCTGTTATTTTGATAAAGTTGTTAAAGTAGTTCTTATCTGTTTCTAAGGATAAAAGTTTGTATTTACTTTTTTCCTTTTGAAAAATGTTTATAAATCGTTGGTAGTCTTCTCGAGGCATGGACAGATCAATATCGTCGTCCCAAGGAATAAAGCCCTGATGTCGAACTGCCCCAATCAGAGTACCGTAGTTAATAATATAGTTGATATTGTGCTTTTTACAGAGAGTATCAATATAATCCAAAATTTCTAATTCAATCTGTTTGGCATCTTCAATGGTTAGTTGTTTCATTCTAAACTCCTATGATCTTTTGAATTTATTTTTTAAGGCTAGGACATGGTTTAAAAATTCATAGAAAATGCTATCTTTGGTGAAGACAAGTAGACCAATATAAGAGATGGCTGATAGCAAGACAATCAAACCAGTATTAATCAAAAATGGCAAATTAATGACCATATCCACAGGATACAAGAAATTAATCAGGAAATAAATTCCTACAAAGGAAAGTGAAAAGAGCGAGTATCGAACAGTATAGCTAAAGATATGTCCTAAGTGGATGAGCTGTTTTCTATGGATGAAAATGATATAGAAAACAAGCAGAGAGGCCTCTGATAGCATAGTTGTCAGTAAGTAGTATTCAGGAGCCACGATATGGTTGAAAAAGAGGAGACTATTTAAGCCCAAATTGAGCAATCCTGCAAAGACTGTGTAGACTGTGATTCGTTTTTCATAGCCATTTGTAAAGAGAATTTGGGAACCAAGAATGGTATCAAGTGCCAGGATGATCGTACGAAAAGCGAAGAGAGAGGTTAAGATACCGCCTCCGATATATTTTTCACTACCATAAAGTAGGATAGCATTTGGTCCTAAAACCATGAGTCCGAAACTGAGTGGAATGATAAAGAAGTTAAAGATTCGACTTCCTCTGTTAACCAGAGAAACATAGGCTTCTTTGTCTCCTTTACCCAAATAGTAACTGAGACGAGGCACACTCACTCCGATAGCTCCTGTTACAACCCCAGCTATAACGGTCACAATTCGTTGAGCCATGGTATAGTAACTAACGTTGACATCAATCCCTGTTTTAACGAGGAAGAGACGATCCAAAAAAGTGAAGAGCATATTGGCATTTGCAAAGACTAACATGGCTGTTAGAGGGAGAAAGAGCGGTTTAAAATCACTTATGTGAATCTTAACAAGCTTAATGTCTCTTTTAATCCAAAAATAACTAATCAGATAGTTAATCAGTGTCGATAAACTCATCACAAGTGTATAGACAACAATATCGTGTTCATTTTTGACAAACAGGAAAATAGAGACCAGCATCAGGATACGGATGAAGGCAGTCTTGTAAAAGAGAAAACTGTAATTTTCCAGAGCTTCATTGACCCACTCGATTGAAAAAATCTGGGCAATGAGCTGAATCCCCATAACAAGGTAGACTTTTTTGACGATTGGATTATCAGTAAAGAAGAGAGGATAAGCTAGGATATAGACAGCAGTAGTCAAAATTGTACAAGCTATGCACAAATAAAAAAGACTAGAGAAGGTTCTATTCAGATCTTTTTTGTTATCCTTGACATTACTGATGGCCCGTAAACCGTAGTTATAGACCCCATAAGTCGCAAAGGGCAAGAAAAATGACAAAATAGTGTCAACTGAGTTGAAGTAACCATAGTCAGTTCGGTCCAAGAGACGCGCGACGTAGGTACCAGTTAAGATGGGAAAAATAATATTCAAGACACGAATTCCCATGTAAGATAGAGCATTTAATTTTATACTTTTCATTCAATTTACCTCGTTTTTCATTATATCATAAAGTTAGTTAAAATAACTCTTTTGTTTTCAACAACTAGTCTTTAATTATTTTAAAAAATTTTTAGGAACTCAAATCCTCAAAAACTTAAGATTAAAAACTAATTTTTTGAGGATTTCAAATAAAATTTATTGAACTTTAACCAAGGACAAATATATCGTTTAAAAAGCAAAAACTCCAATTGGGATTGAAAATACAAAAATTATTAAGTCTTAATTATTTAGTTACAGTACGATAATTATAATAAGATTGAAAGTTTATGATTTATATCTTTCATAGAAGTCTTTTCAATTAACTTTTAAGTAATCTTTGAATTGAGAATCTAACGGATTTGTTGATATTCTTTACTAGAGGACTCTCCGTGACTACCATCTTCTAACAAGACAACAAAATAGACTCCATAATATTATAGGGAGGGTACCCACTACAAATATTATAGAGCCTCAAAATCGACTCTTCGCCAACTTTAAAGACACAATGTATCAGGATGCTTATAATTTAAAGGTTGCTACACCGAGGATAGAACGATTTAAGTTTCGAAGAATTTGAAGACTTTGTTCAAATTTCTTATAACGAGTCACTCCGTATTCTTCAACAAGAAGGACTGTATCTCTTTCTAAAAGAGATGGTACATCTTGTAAATCTACAAAATGCATTCCTTTCAAAGTCTCTTGATTTTGTTTTAATTTATCTAGAATAGCTTTATTTGAGCTAACAATAGTCAATTCTTGTCCAGCATTTTTGTATGATAGAATATCTGCTAGATTAGCAATTGTTGTAATCTCTGTTACAAAATCAATTTGATACTGAGAAAAATCACCTGCTCTATTGATTGTTGGATTAAAGAGATAAATCAATACATTTCCCATCACAACCAAAATCACACAAACTACTCCAATAACAGCTAAACGAAGAATCAGATTCTTGACGTTTAATCCAAGCGCTGTCTCACCGTTTGCGTTCAATTCTTTAGAGTTGATGGTTTCCAATTTTTCAATTTTCACGTTTGCATAGGTATTTTTAAACTTATCAACCAATGCATCAATCTTTTTCTCTAACAAATCATTGGCGTCTTTACTTGGTGTCAAAATTTTCACACCAACCCCTGCATCGTCAATCATATAGTAGACAGTCAATTTTTTCCACCAATAGTCACTTGTAGAATTTTTCAAAGTTGTCTCTGTAGTATCCAATTCACTAGCAATTTTTTTCAACTCACTCGGCTCTACATCATTGAAAAGATAAGCTCCATTCAAATTCCCATCAATCAATTTTCCGTAGAAATCACTATAACCACCAATTTGATGATTCAAAATCGTTTTAGCTGAATCTTCCGGAGGTGTGATTTTATAGCTGATATACGTTGAATAACTTGTTGTGTCCTTGACAGTGTTTTTATTCTTAACTGCTTTAATTGTAAATGGTACAGCAATGAGAGCAAATAAAGCGATGAGAGCTAGAATATTTGCTTTTCGTTTTTTGTAAAGATTTGCAAATAAATCAGCTACTGAATAATGTTCAAACATGATTTTTTTCTCCTTTGTTTAGTAGATACTGGTTCTCTTTTGTAAGCATTTTTGCTACGAATATTATCACAAGAACAATTCCCCAGAATTGCATTGTAAATAAATTGAAGAAACTTTCTGAAAAGCTACTTCTTGGCATAAAGAATAGATTATTCAATATGAGTAGGGACAAGGCAAATAGGATTGTTCTTGATCGGTAGGCTACTTGCAACATGGCTATAAATAGCATACCTAGCAAGAGACTAAGTAGAAAGACTCCTATCATACCATAGTCGGTATACAACTCCATAATATAGCTACTTCCGATACCATGTCCTTTCAAGTATTCCTTGTTCAAGACAAGATAGGATAGATTATGGGCATAACTATTACTATCAATAGCTAGTTCCACACTATTGGTTGTATGTTCAAAGGCTTTTCCTCCGAAAATAGCCCCCAAACTTCCCCTTGCAAAATAATCAATAACAGGACCAAAAGTAAAATTGCGTAAATCTCGGTAAGGGAGGCTACTGTTAAATAGAAAACCTCTAGCCAAAACACCAAAACTAGTCCCTTGTTTATAGATAAAATCAAGTAGGATATCCCAAAATCCTGTATGGGAAACTTGGACATTATCCCGTACATAATTGAGCACTCCCATCGCCAACATGAGAATAGGAGAACCTACAAAAATCGCTAACTTTTCTTTAAATCCAATCCATTTTCCCTGTTCAGTTTGCTCCCGCATAAAGTAATAAACAAAAGCAAATAGAATACTTAAAATAAAGGGATTTCGTGTCCCGATTGCCAAATGAATGGTATTAGCTGCAATAAAGGAGACAAGCACTGCTGTAGCCTGCAATTTCTTAGGCTTGGTTGCCAGATACATACACATTGCATAGACCGTAAAGGTAGACAAAATATAGGTAAAATAAGGCAGTTTACTTTCAAAGTTTGCATAGTAGGCATAGTAGGAAGTCTGCAAGCGATACAGGAGCCGTTCAAATAACCGAATGAAATAGAAAGGATAGGTTAGAAGAAAAACTCCTAGCGATACAAAGCGCAACCGCTTGATATAAACCTCTTTTAGAGAACTTCCTATCTTGGGTACTTTAATTTGCTTCCTAGCTATAAAATAACGAGCCAGGATGCCTCCTGTCGTCAAGCCCAGAATCGAAACCATGACAACTATAAAGGCAAAACGATAGGCTATGGGATGATAGGTATCCAAAGCACCATCTCTAAAATAATCAATGGTTGGCCTTGATACCAAAAAGACAAAAATGGTTAAAAAGAAAATAAAATGAATGATATAATACTTGATATCGTTCCAACAAGCAATTAAGCTACTAACCAGTAAGAACAATAAAGTAGAAAGCAAGCTAACATTGTTATTATTAAACAGGTACACAATTCCACTTACTAGCGTCAAGGCGTAGCTGACTATGGTCAAACCAAATAACAATCGTTTCCCATCAATCACTTGCTCACCCCCGTTCTAATGTAATTTTTTAGATTTTTCAATATTTTTTAGTAATAAGAATCGGTATAAGGAAATATTTATGAATAGAGCCAAAGCACTAATTCTTCTCCCCTTACGGAAAATTGGATTCCTAGCAATAGTAAAGGCATGGCCTTTTAAAAAATGATGAATCTGAGAATAGGCTTCAAATTGTTTATACTGATCATCTAGTAACATCTTATCTAGAATAAAGAAATGGGCATAGGCCAATCTGAAAAAAGCAACCTCTTTCAAGTCAGGATAGTTTTTCACAACTTCATTGTAAAACCTTTGGTAGATATCAATATAGGCTAAATCCTTCTCTGCATAGGGTTTAGTCGTAATACTATCCCCTCTATGGAAATAGTAATAATAGGGTTTAGTATTAACCACATACTTCTTAGTCAACTTGATTAAATCAAAATGATAATAGGCATCTTCGTATATTAATCCCTTAGGAAAGGATAGGGCAGTTGCAATTTCTTTCTTGATTAGCTTATTGCAAATCGTTCCAGGAATTTTTTCACCTATGAGGTATTCCCTTAGAAATATTTGGGAATCACAGACAAAATAGTCATCCTGATTAGCTGACTGCGGGCTCTCATCATTAGCATAGACATTCATGACACCACAGCTCGAAACATCCGCATCTTCTTGAATTAATTGCTCATATAAACTCTGAATCATTTCTGGATGGATATAATCATCCGAGTCAATAAAAATCAGATAATCTCCGTGAGCCTGCTTCATTCCATCATTTCGTGCTTGCGACAAGCCTTCGTTCTTTTTATGAAGTACTGACACCCTATCATCTTGTTCAGCGATTGCATCACACAAGCGACCACTTTCATCTGTTGCACCATCATCAACAAGAATAATTTCCAGATTTTGATAGGTCTGCTTCTGAATGGAAGCTATCGATTTTTCTAGGTACTGCGCCACATTATAAACTGGCACAATGACACTAATTAATGCAGTTCCCATGCTACTCCTCTAATAGTTTTTCTACTTGTTCGATTTGTTTGGCAATTGTGAATTGTTGAATGAATTGGCTAGCCTCATCGACATCAAAGTTTGAGGCAGAAGTCATGTAGTTCGTAATTGCCTGAGCTGCCTCTTGATTGCTCTCAATGATTTGTCCAAATCGTCCTTCTTGTGATAGTTCCTCAGCCCCTCCAACATCCGTAGAGACAAAAGGGATTCCAAGGCTCAAGGATTCCACATAAACACCAGGAAAACCTTCTTGTTTAGACATAGACAAGAGAACTTTCATCTGAGACAAATATTGATAAGGATTTTTTTGATAACCAAGGAAATGTACATGGTCCTCAAGCTCATACTCTTTGACTCGCTGTTTCAGTTCCTCTTCCATATCACCAGCACCTATAAAGTAAAGGTGATAGTTTTTCCCCTCTTGGTGTAATAATCGTATCACTTCCACCACACGGTCAGAACCCTTATTTTCCTCAATCCGTCCGATAGCACAGATACTTTGAGGCGCAATCTCGATATCAATCTTCTCTTGAGATTTTTCTAAAATAGTCTTAAAATCATATCCATTGTAGACCGTCTGTAATTTAGAAGCATAATCTGGATAGACTTCCTTGATAGAATGACTGGTCTTTTTTGAAATTCCTACAATGATATCCGCATCATCCAACTGGCGTCTATGTGATTCCCTTTTGGAGCTATCCTTAAGAAATTCTTCGATACTTCCATGAATCCAAGAGATTTTCTTGACTTCTTTTCTTTTAGAAAACAACAGTGGTGGATTCATAATGGTAAAAGAAACTTCAACATCATAGTCATCTTTTACAAGCAAGCGACGAGTCAGCCTTGGAAAATAAATTCTCATTCTCCACAAAAAAGCTCGTAACCATCTAGCTTGGCGATAATCTTGAAGAGATTTTAAAATGCCTACATGCTTGGGAACAGATTCGTATCCCTTGTCAAAGTGCTCCATTTCAAGAATATCAATATCATACTTTTCTGGATCCAGATTTGAAACAATGCTAGACAGAATCTTTTCTGCACCGCCTCCGAGAGAAAAAGACCACATAAAAAATAAGATTTTTTTCTTAGCCACCATATTCTCCCTTGTATTCTGTATAAGACTTATCCATATCAGCGATGACAGCATCATGATGCGGCATCTGCTTGTCTGCTGGCGGAGGAGTCATATAATCGTCAAAAGCAGTGCTGAGATAGGCATCGTAGCCAACTGGAATAGGCATCTCTGTTCCTTCAAATGGTAAGAAAAGATTGTCTTCAAAAGATGCTATTGGATACTTGTTTCTCATGTAGCCAGGACCTGAGCATAATTCCGTAATTCCATCGCTCTCAGCTAGACTGTACTTGGTCATTTCTTTTTCAGCTTTTTTCCAAATGCGATAACGGAGAGATTTTGGAGTTAACCCCAGTAAAATACGGCTTCCCCACTTCATAAGTGCGCCATGCTTTTCTGGAATAGTTTGAGCACAAAAAAGAGAATAAATCAGTGCCCAACGAACCTGTTTTTTCCGCTCAGCTGGATTTTTAGGATAATAATCTAAAGGCAAAACATCCAAAGCCAAACCATGTGGCAAATCCAAATCTTGCTGGTAAGGTTTAATGCAGGTAGTTTCCTTGTCACGAATGGTAATAAAAAGATTACGGTCGACAAAATCCTTGTGACTCTTTGACAAGAAATAACGCTCATCTGCATAGCGAGGCCATAATTCTGCCAATTTTTCATAGTCCTTACGGGGCATAAAAAAGTCTAGGTCGTCATCCCAAGGAATAAAGCCCTTGTTTCGAAGGGCACCAATAGCACCCCCTCCACAGAGATAACAAAGTAAATCATGCTCCTTGCAAAAGGCAACAAAATATTCAGCCATCTCCAGACTACGAGCCTGAATTGCTTTTAAATCAGTCATATTGTTCATTTTTCTTTCTATCGTATCGTTTCATTATACCACAAATAAGGGATGAAAATCTATTGCAGACTGTAAAAAATCAAAACCTGACTGCTAGATAAATAGCGGTAACTTCTCAAAGTAACTTCCACTTGCCTGACCAAAGTGGAAATTAGTCTAAAACGGATTTTTATGGTGGAATTAAGTGTGAGACGTTTGAGTTAGAAATGAGGCTCACTATGACAAAACATAAACACCTTACCCTTTCAGACCGTAATGATATCCAATTAGGCTTAGAGCGCAGTGAAACCTTCAAAGCTATTGGACAATCCATTCTAAAAGACCCGACTACTGTTTCTAAAGAAGTCAAACGAAACAGACAAATCCGAGAGTCTACATGCCATAACCTTCCTTGCCCTCTACTCGACAAAGCTCCCTTTGTCTGTAACGGCTGCCCTAAAAGAAGACAAAATTGTGGCTATAAGAAGATTTTCTACCTCGCTAAGCAAGCTCAAAAACAGTACGAACAAACTCTTATCGAAGCTCGTGAAGGAACTCCTCTCAATTCCAAGACCTTCTGGGACATGGACAAAGTCATTTCTGATGGTGTTAAAAAGGGCCAACACATCTATCATATCCTCAAAACTCACAACCTTGATGTCAGCTCCTCAACCGTCTATCGACACATCCGAAAAGGATACCTATCTATCGCTCCTATTGACCTAGCCAGAGCCGTTAAATTCAAAGAAAGACGGAAAAGTAAGCTACCTTCCATCCCTAAAGAAGC
>NZ_JAIRCA020000030.1:0-6156 GCF_020089495.2 Streptococcus mitis subsp. hohhotensis
GGGCTTTTATCTGTTTTATCATGGGAAATCCCTCCTTAACTATAAGTTTATCACATAAAAAAGAAACCCAAATACAGAATTGTATTTGAATTTCTTAACTTAATGACATTGGCCCACCAGCTACCTTTTTCTTACGCTTCCTCAATCAAGCGTGTATGTTCTCTCTTGATGCAGCGATTCATCACGATATCATCGCATCCACCATCACGCAAGATTTCTTCTGCTTCTAGACTTTCAAGTCCTAGCTGTGCCCAAAAAATCTTAGCATCAGCCTTTAGAAAATCACGCGCCACTTCAGGCAGAAACTCACTGCGACGGTAAACATTGACAATATCTACAGGAAAAGGAATCTCAGCGAGGCTAGCATAAGCCTTTTCACCCAAGATGTCGCCACCTGCCGCCTTGGGATTGACTGGAATAATTTTATAACCTCGATCCTGCATTTCCTTAGTCACTCGATTGCTGGTTGTCTCCTCACGGTCAGACAAACCCACCACAGCAAGGGTTTTACTCGTTGCGAGATACTGACGAATCACGCCATCACTTGGATTGATAAATTCTTGACTCATAGAAATCCTCCTTTTTCATCAGTATAGCACAATTTGAAAAGGCTTGCATAATTTTACTACAAAAAAGGAGGACTAGCCCCCTTTTTATTTAGCCTCGTACCAGGTTGCCCCTTCATTTTCATCTGCGATTAAGGGAACACTGAGTTGAATGGCTTCTTCCATGGTTTGTTTGACCAATTTTTTCATCTCTGCTAATTCAGATTTAGGCACTTCAAGGACGATTTCATCGTGCACTTGCAGAAGCATCTTAGTCTGATAACCACCTGCAACCAAGGCTTTATCCAGCTGAATCATGGCAATCTTGAGAATATCTGCCGCCGAACCCTGGATAGGAGAGTTGATGGCAGTCCGCTCCGCAAAACCACGAATATTAAAGTTGCGCGAATTGATATCTGGCAACTCACGACGACGTTTAAAGAGGGTCTCCACATAGCCCTTATCACGCGCCTCACGCACTACTTCATCCATGTAGTTTTTAATACCTGGGAAGCGTTCAAAGTAGGTATCAATATAGGCTTTGGCTTCCTTACGGCTAATGCCCAAATTATTAGACAAACCAAAGTCTGAAATCCCATAAACCACTCCAAAGTTGACAGCCTTGGCATTGCGACGGTCGTTTGCAGTCACATCCTCAGGACGCTCAATGCCAAAGACCCGCATGGCTGTCGAAGTATGGATATCTGCCCCCTCTTGAAAGGCTTTAATTAAGTGCTCATCCTTAGAAATATGCGCCAAAACGCGCAATTCAATCTGCGAATAGTCCGAGCTGAGCAACACACTATCCTCCCACTCAGGTACAAAAGCCTTACGAATGAGACGCCCCTGCTCCAAACGCACAGGAATATTTTGCAAGTTTGGATCCACACTAGACAAACGCCCAGTCTGGGTTAAATCCTGCACATAGCGAGTATGAATCTTTCCATCAGCTAAAATCCAGTCCTGCAAGCCAATCACATAAGTGGATTGAATCTTAGCAATCTGACGGTAATCCAGGATTTTCTTAACAATCGGAGCAATAGGAGCCAGACGCTCCAACACATCCACCGCTGTCGAGTAACCCGTTTTAGTTTTCTTAGTGTATTCTAGAGGAAGACCCAATTTTTCAAAGAGAAGGACGCCCAACTGCTTAGGCGAGTTGATATTAAAGTCCTCACCAGCCAGTTCGTAAATCTCCTGAGTCAGTTTTTCAATAACAAGCTCATTTTCAGCCTGCATCTCAAGCAAGGTCTCTTTTTTAACCTTAATCCCAGCAATTTCCATCTTAGCAAGGACAAAAGCAAGAGGTTGCTCCATATCATAAAGAAGCTCTAATTGCCCATTTTCACTGAGTTTTTCAAGCAAAACAGGCTCTGTTTCAACCAAAACAGCAAGCTTACGAGCCAAGTGTTCCAAGAATTTCTCGCGTTCAGGAATAGCCTTCTTGACCCCCTTACCGTAGAAAGTTTCATCATCAACCAAATAAGTCTGACCATAAAGACTAGCAATAGTCGCAATTTCATTGTCCTCCACAGTCGAAAGGAGGTATTTAGCCAAACGACTGTCAAAGGCAGGCGCCTGCAAATCCAGACCAAAACGATGCAAAAGAACTTTAGCTTTCTTAAAGTCATACACTCTCAGAGGTGTTTTTTCTAAAAAGTCCTTGAAAATTGGCTCTTGCAAAAGTTCAAGTTTGTCTGTAGCATAAAGCTTAGCCCCACAAGACCAAGCAAATCCAACCAAATCATCCGTATGGTAATTCTCACTAAAAAGCTCAAAATGGAAGATAGACTCTTCACTCAGCATATCTTGACTGACTTGGTCAACAATAGTAAAGTTCAAACTCTCAGCCACATCAGCTGACGATGCATTTAAAGCCTGCTTGAGCTGTTTGAAGCCCATCTCATCGTAGAATTTCCCAAGATTTTCCACATCTGGACCACTATAGACCACATCCTCCAAACCAATCTCAATCGGTGCCTTGGTATCAATGGTCGCCAGTGTTTTCGACAAAAAGGCCTGTTCCTTATCATGGATGAGATTTTCCTTCATCTTAGAAGCCTTCATCCCATCGATATTTTCATAAATTCCCTCAAGCGAACCATGCTCTAGCAAGAGCTTGATACCCGTCTTTTCACCGATTTTGGTTACTCCAGGGATATTATCCGACTTATCACCCATGAGCGCCTTGAGATCGATAAACTGCGTCGGTGTAATGCCCATCTTTTCCATAAGATATTCTGGCGTAAAGGCCTCAAACTCAGCCACACCTTTCTTGGAAATTTCAACCACCGTATGATCATCCGTCAGCTGAATCAAATCCTTGTCCCCACTGACAATGGTAATATCAAAACCATCCTGCTCTGCTAGCTTATCCAGTGTTCCAATAATGTCATCCGCCTCATACTGAGCCAACTCATAGTGACGAATCCCCATATGATCCAGCAACTCACGAATAAAGGGAAATTGCTCACGAAACTCATCAGGAGTCTTGGCCCGACCACCCTTATAGTCCGCATACATCTCTGTACGGAAGGTCGTCTTTCCCGCATCAAAAGCCACCAAAATATGACTCGGCTCAACCCGCTCCAACAAATGACTCAACATCAACTGAAAGCCGTAAATCGCATTGGTATGCAAACCAGCCGCATTCTTAAAACGGTCCAACTGCTGATAGAGCGCAAAAAACGCCCGAAAAGCAACAGAAGACCCATCAATCAATAATAATTTTTTCTTATCCATACACCCATTATAAAGGAAAGCACCAAAAAATACCATTGGGAAGAGCCAAACCAAGTATTTTTCATACTTTTGGCGAATATAGCCATTTAGTTTTAAAAAAACAGAACTTAGCCCATGACTAAATTCTGTTTTTATGCTTTATAATTATAAAAGTGAAATCCTTTCCAACTGCAAAGAACTTCTATTCTTGCTAGACTATATTCATTCCTATTGTAGTAGTAGTCTATATATTTATCTTGTTGGTTTATACGTTAATTGATCTTTGTGCTGTTTGACAAACTCACTCATTTCTGAGTCTGGTATTTGACGAAGATATAGATTCGCACGAATCGTTTCATCTTCTTCACGACAAGTTGAAAGAACTAAATACTTATCTTTAGCTGATACTTTAACATTTGGTTTCTTAACTTCAGCTGTTTCATAAATAGTTGTTAACTGTGTTTGAAAATCTTTATCATCATCAAATGAAGTGCGATAAAAGGCTGTTTCTTCCGGTACTATAATCATAGCAACTGCTTCATAATAATACTTTCTCTCTGGAGTCTCAATCACAACATATGGATGTTCATCAAAATAATCTTGACGACTATAGTAGTTCACATCATTAAACATACGATGATCCCCAACTTTACTACCACGAGCATGACCAAATAACCAAGTTAAACGGTCACTAAAATCCTTTTTATTATCTGTGTCCATAAACACTGTTCCCATATAAGGTTCGTGACCACCATCAAATCTCTTATCTAAATAAGTTGAATTATCAGTTGTTTGAACAACAGGCTCATCCAACTCTGTTCCGGGCGCATACACATAAGCGATCGTATCAGAGTTTGTTCCAAGTAAGCCTTTGAACTTATTCGTAAGATATTCTTTTTCCTCTGCCGATGTCGTAGCAATTTTTTGTGTCGTTTGTGCTACCTTAGTTTCACTCGCCTGATCAGTTGGAGCTAAAAATGTCTTATAGAGGAATAAACCTCCTAAAGCGACAATAGCTACAGCAACAAGCGAAGCGATAATTTTCTTCATAGGTGACTTATTTTTAGTTGAACGTCTGCTCATTTTTATCTCCCTTGTTTATTTACTTTTATCAAAAAAATCACTGAAACGAAGTTTCAGTGATTAGTTACTTCATTAAATAAATAAATTATTTAGAAGCGTGTGTTTTTGGAAGAGCTTTTTGACCAGCTTTAGCTGTTGCATCTGCTTGTTTAGCTACTGCTTCTGCTTGTTTAGCTTGCTCTACTGCACCTGGTTTACCTGGTTCTGGAGTAGCTGATGGAGCTGTTTGTCCGTTTTGACCATCTTGAACGTGATCTTTCAAATAACGAGCGTTTGCTTGTTCAGGAGTTTCGTTCAAGATATAGTATTTACCTTCTTTTTTAAGAGCTAAATTGAAAACTTCTTGCAAATGTTTCACCGCTTCGTTACGAACTTTTGCCACTTCTGCATCGTATGCTTTTTGAGCAGCTACAACTACATTTCTGTATGGTGCTAAAAGTTCATCACGGTTATGTGTGAAGTTTTCTGGTGCATTTTCTGCTTTTGCCAATTCAGCTTGTGCTTTCTCAAGATCAGCTTTATTTGCATTGATATTTTCACTATATGCTGCCACATATTCGTTAACTCTATCAGCAGTTACAAATTCTGATTGGCTTTCATATGCTTCACGTGAATCATATGGTCCAGGGAGGTTAGCTCCACCATTGTTATCTGCAAATGCTGGCACTACTGCAGAAAATACTGCAAGAGCTGCTACTGATGTCAATAAAACTTTTTTCATTGTTTTATCTCCTCTTTTATTTTTTATTTGATTGTAAAGAGTTTTCTTTACTACCACCGTTATACCACTTAAATAATTGGTGTCAACAATTTTTATCTTATTTTTAAGAAAATATTGGAGAAAACAGTCCAAACTTTAAATGTTGAACTCTAATCACTCATAAAAGCTAACTTATTTCAATCAAACGAACAATAATACTTTATATTCCCGACTATTCGAATCATTACTGGATGGCAACATCTGAAATCAGAAGGCCTTGATGGACTAGACTTGCTAAACCTACTTTTACCCCTCCTCAGTACTCTCTGGACGACCACGTTCTAAGCCTTTTTCTTCAGCTCGTTCCAAGGCATAGTTATGTGCTAACAAGGCTTGTTCTTCGCGCATATGTAGTTGACTAAGCAGCTTCCTGTCATCCTCAGACCAGCTCTTGTAGTCTAGCAGTTGGTCTGCTTGGCTGATAGCTCGCTCAGGTTGTTGGGTAAAGGGCTTATTCCCGAAAAACTCCAACCACGGCTTGCGAACCTTATATTTGCTAGTTTCTCTGTATTTTTTTAGTTCTTATTTGTGATGCTCTTTCAATAGTGACTCAAATTCAGCAACGGTCATGCCCAATTGCTGACTGGCTACCTCAGATGTCAGAAGACCTTGACGAACCATATCTAGGAAAGCAAAGAGCTTCCCACGCTCTAAACCTTGTTCAATACCTTCCGCCCTAGCAGTTTCCAAGGCATAGTCCTGTGCTAACAAGGCTTGTTCTTCGCGCATGCGTAGTTGACTAAACATTTTCCTATCCTCCTCGGACCAGCTCTTATAGTCCAGCAGTTGGTCTGCTTGGCTAATGGCTCGCTCGGGTTCTTGGGTAAAGGGTTTATTCCCGAAAAACTCCAACCATGGTTTACGAACCTCATCTTTGCTGGTTTCTCTGTATTTTTTTAATTCCAAGAACGCCATCTTGACTAGATGATGTTCCTGTCCATTGTTTGTAATTGTTAAAGCCTCACCTGTCGTGTCCTCGCGCATACTAAAGCTATGGAAAGCCAAGTCATCTTGGAAATAATTGCTATCTACGATAGCAATAGCATA
>NZ_JAIRCA020000030.1:6233-15215 GCF_020089495.2 Streptococcus mitis subsp. hohhotensis
TTGACGAATTTTTTCAAGATTTTGATTGACCTGACTGCACAAATAAGCCCATAAACGATTAATGAAAAAGTTCTGATGATGCACCTGAATCTCAATAATTACTTGAGTACCGTTGTCCAACTCTGCCAAGACGTCTATACTAGTATAGAAATCCTGGGCTGAGTACGGCATGGAAGGCAAGACATGAATATTGCTCCCCTCCAAAATGGTCACATTTTTTGCAGATAAATCCAGCATATCGCGAATAAATTGACAAGTAATTTCTGGATTGCTGAAAATTTTCTTAGCAACCAAGTCATTGGTCGGGCTAATGCCCGGATGTCTTAGAATCATCCTTTTCCTCCTTTTATTATACCACAGTTTTATACTCAATGAAAATCAAAGAGCAAACTAGGAAACTAGCCGCAGGTTGCTCAAAACACTGTTTTGAGGTTGCAGATAAAACTGACGAAGTCAGTCACATATATACGGCAAGGCGACGTTGACGTGGTTTGAATTTGATTTTCGAAGAGTATTAAATCTAGTTTTACTAGATTCACTGACTCTATCTATTTATTCGGAAAATAGACGAAAAAAACCTGAGAATTATCTCAGGCTTGATCATTAAATCTTTTTCTCAATACTGAAAAGTGGAGAAAGTGGGCGTTTTTCATGGATACGGACGATAGCATCACCCAGTAGATGAGCAATCGAAATCTGTTCAATCTTATCAATCAAACGCTCTTCTGGCAGATAGATGGTATCCAAAACAACCAATTTCTTAATAGCTGATTTTTGGATATTGTCCATAGCAGGACCAGAAAGAACTGGGTGCGTACAGCTTGCATAGACTTCAACGGCACCAGCTTCTGCAAGAGCATCTGCCGCATGACAAATCGTTCCAGCAGTATCAATCATATCATCAATCAAGATACAAGTCTTGCCTTCGACCTTACCAATGATGTTCATGACTTCACTAGTATTCATCTTATCAACGCTACGACGTTTATCAATAATAGCGATAGATGTTTTCAAAAATTCTGCCAACTTACGGGCACGAGTCACCCCTCCATGGTCTGGGCTGACAACCACATAGTCAGAACCAACCATACCACGACGCTCAAAATAATCCGCAATCAGAGGAGCTCCCATTAAATGATCCACAGGAATATCAAAGAATCCTTGAATCTGCGCAGCATGCAAGTCGATGGTCAATAAACGATCCACTCCAGCTACTTCAAGCATATTTGCGACAAGTTTTGAAGTGATTGGCTCACGCGCTCTCGCCTTTCTATCCTGACGTGCATACCCATAGTAAGGCATGACAACATTGACAGATTCTGCACTCGCACGCTTCAAAGCATCCACCATAATCAAAATTTCAAGCAGATTGTCATTTACAGGCGAACTAGTTGATTGTAAGATAAAGACGTGTTTCCCACGGATTGATTCTTCGATGTTGACCTGAATCTCTCCATCTGAAAATTGGCGAACACTTGATTTCCCCAACTCTATCCCAATCTCCTGCGCCACACGTTCTGCCAATTCTTTATTAGAAGAAAGGGCAAACAGCTTTAAATCAGAAAAAGACATGATTTCCTCCGGTATATATGTATCACTTGTGCTTTTCACAAGATTTTCCATCTACCATTGTAGCGCTTTTTACACTATTTTTCAATCAAAAATAAAAGAAGGGCACCATATTTGTACCCTTGCATCATTCTTTTGAAAAATATTCTAGTTCATCAACTCATTGTGCTTCTCAACAAAGCGATAAGCCTGATAAAAACCATAAAGAGTAATAGCCGTAACCACTGGAATCGCTAAAGGCAACTCTGTCTCCAATTCAACAAAAGGAGAGTTAAATAAGAAGTGAGTTCCCAAGGCTAAACCTAGGAAAATAACCCCCTGTTTCTTGCCAACCTTCTGCCCTTTATAGGCTCTGTAAAGCAAGTAAACACCTACTACAGCCAAACCTGAAAAAGTCCAGTGAGAGGCAATTCCTGAGATGATACGCTCTAAAATTCGCGAAATAGTAAAGTCAAAACCCTCTGGTAAATCCGTACGAATGTAGCCAATATCCTCAATCATTTGGAATCCCAAACCAGAAGCAATCCCTAGTAAAAACAAAGATTTTAATTTTCGCACAGGAATCAAAGCTAAAACAAAGACAAGTGGCAATAATTTCAAGGGTTCTTCTACCAAAGGAGCCACAATCGCACTTTCAAAGGCATTTAAAAATGCACTATCTGGGAAAAGAACCCCCAGCAAATCATGGATATAGGTATTAGCAAAACTAGACAACCATCCTGAGAAGAACATCCCTCCCAATAAAGACAGAATCAAGGCCTTCTTTGGCAATTCCCATTTTTTCCCAAAACGGAAAAGGAAATAAAGAGCCGGAATCATGTAAAAGAGAGCTAGAAAGATAGAAACTCCCATTAGTCCATATTCCGCAGCTGACATCGAACCGTCCGTATAGTAGATAGTTTCATACTGCAAACCAATACATAGCAATAAAATAAAAATAAATAAAATACTGTTTTTCTTCATACACTTTCTTTCTAAATAAAGTATTTACAATTCTACGACTGTCATACTTCCTGTATCCACATCGTAAATAGCACCAGAAATAATGACATCATCTGGTATTAGGGGAGACTCGATAAGGAGTTGCATATCCTCGCGTACACTCTCCTCTATATCCTGGAAGGGCAAAAAGTCCTGATCTGACACATCGACACCTAGTTCCTCTTTTAAATACTCCTGAAAAGGACCATTTTCAAAGGTCTGAGCACCACAGTCTGTATGGTGCAATACCACAATCTCTCTTGTCCCCATTTGTTGCTGGGAAATAACTAGCGAACGAATCATGTCTTCTGTCACTCGACCACCTGCATTCCGCAAGATATGAGCATCCCCAAGTGCTAATCCCAAAGCTTGAGCAACGTGCAGACGTGAGTCCATACAGGTCACAATGGCTACTCTAGTTTTGGGTTTAAGTGGCAGATTTAACTGCCCATGTAGGGCAACATAAGCCTGATTGGCTTGCATAAACTGTTCAAAATACGACACGATTCCCTCCTCGAAAATTTGATAGTCAAATATTTCTCCTATCTTATCATTTTTAAGAAGATTTGTCACGGATTATGCAAAGACCTTTTTCAAAACTTCCTGAATCGTTGTCACTCCAATAACCTGAATTTCCTTAGGCGGAGTGATTCCTGTCAAGGAATTCTTAGGTACATAAATCTTAGTAAAACCCAGTTTAGCAGCTTCATTGATGCGCTGCTCAATACGATTCACGCGCCGAATCTCTCCCGTCAAGCCAAGTTCTCCTACAAAACATTCCTGAGGATTAGTTGGCTTGTCTTTATAGCTCGAAGCAATGGCAACCGCAACGGCCAAGTCTATCGCAGGTTCATCCAATTTGACACCGCCAGCAGATTTAAGATAAGCATCCTGATTTTGCAAGAGAAGACCTGCCCGTTTTTCCAAAACAGCCATAATCAAGCTAGCACGATTAAAATCAAGTCCTGTCGTAGTACGCTTGGCATTTCCAAACATGGTAGGTGTCACCAAAGCCTGAACCTCCGCCAAAATCGGACGCGTCCCTTCCATGGTCACAACGATTGATGAACCAGTCGCCCCATCCAAACGCTCTTCTAGGAAAACTTGACTCGGATTGAGTACCTCAACCAATCCGCCTGACTGCATCTCAAAAATCCCAATCTCATTAGTGGAGCCAAAACGGTTTTTGACCGCTCTCAAAATACGAAAGGTATGGTGGCGCTCTCCTTCAAAGTAAAGCACTGTATCCACCATATGCTCCAACATTCTCGGCCCAGCTAAGGTTCCTTCCTTGGTCACATGGCCTACGATAAAAATAGCAATATTGTTGGTCTTAGCCAACTGCATAAGCTCAGCAGTTACCTCACGCACTTGAGAAACAGATCCCTGTACCCCTGAAATCTCAGGAGACATGATGGTTTGAATGGAGTCGATGATGAGAAAGTCTGGCTGAATTCTTTCTACCTCTGCGCGAACACTCTGCATATTGGTCTCTGCATAGAGATAAAACTCGCTATCAATATCTCCCAAGCGCTCTGCTCGTAGCTTAATTTGCTGGGCAGACTCCTCCCCACTGACATAGAGAACTGTCCCCACTTGGGACAACTGGGTTGAGACTTGTAGGAGAAGCGTTGACTTCCCAATCCCAGGATCCCCACCTATGAGTACGAGACTTCCTGGTACCACTCCGCCTCCAAGTACACGGTTAAATTCCTCCATCTCCGTCTTGGTTCGATTGACGTTGATTGACGTCACCTCAGCCAGTTTCATGGGCTTGGTTTTCTCACCTGTCAAGGACACACGCGCATTCTTGACCTCGGCAACCTCAACCTCTTCTACAAAAGAAGACCAAGACCCACAGTTGGGACAACGCCCCAGATATTTAGGGGAATTATAGCCACAATTTTGACATACAAATGTCGCTTTTTTCTTTGCGATAATAAACCTCTTTCTATATTTCTAACTCACACTCAATCACTTGGCAAAAATCAATCTTCTCATTTGGCACAAACTGACGCATGAGCATTCGATGAGCAACAACTACCACAGTCTGATGTTCTCGATACTTAGACATACATTCTAGAAACCGAGACTTCATCTCCGCAGCTGTCTCATATTGAATAGGACTATTAGGAAGTAATTCCCCCTTATTTTCTAGAAACATAGTACGAGCTTTTTCAAAATTATCTGTGCCACTTTCATAGACCTGCCATTCATGCAATAATGGCTCTACTCTCAAAGGAAGTCCCGTAGTACAAACTACATAAGAAGCCGTTTCTAAAGCTCTTGTGACTGCAGAAGATACGATTATTTCATCTGACGAGAGTAAAGAATTTTTGCTCAGTTCCTGAGCCTGCTGCCGTCCCTTCTCAGACAAGGGCGCCAAATCTATCCCAAAACCCGTATAAGAACGCTCCTCTAACTCACGGTAATCTGGCTCCCCGTGACGTACAAAGATAATCTTCATTCTAGTGCCCTGTTGAACCAAATCCACCAGTTCGAACGCCATCAGCCGCATCTCCATCTGCAATTAAGAAAGGAGCAAAGACAGCCTGGACCACACGTTCCCCAACTTTGAGAATCACTTCTTGGTCTGTGATATTCTTCATCTGCGCAAAAATATGCCCTTCATTTCCAGGATTTCCATAATAATCCCCATCAATGACACCAACCGAGTTAATCAAGACCAGACCCTTCTTACGAGGATTTGAAGAACGATCATAAAGGTAAAGAACCTCAGTCGGCTGCATATAAGCCTTAACCCCTGTCGGAACCAAGACAATCTCTCCTGGCGCAATAACCGTACGCACAGCAACCTTTAAGTCGTAACCAGCCGCATGCGCCGTCTCACGCTTCGGCAATAAATTTTCATCTGTAAAAGTCGAAACCAATTCAAAACCACGAATTTTCATCATCTTCTCTTTTCTATTATCATTTATTCTAGATTATTCTATCTTATTTATTCGGAAAAAGCACGAAAAAAAGAGCACACAATTCAAATCGCTTAGGGCTGCTGGATTCCTCCCCTGACCCGCTTCACGCAGAACTGTTGCTCCACTATTAATTATATCACATTCCTATTCATTTTAAAAGCAAAATTATTTTTTCCGTCTATTTCTAAAAAAGTCCTGCATAATAGCTGCGCAGTCATCTTCCAAAATTCCCGTTTCAACCTCCACACGATGATTGAGACGCTCATCTGTCAAGATATCGTACAAACTCCCAGCAGCGCCAAATTTCTGGTTTTTAGCCCCATAGACCACGTTTGGAATACGGGCGAGTCCAATCGCCCCACTACACATAACACAAGGCTCAATGGTCACAAAAAGCGTGCAATCCAGCAAGCGCCAACTCTCCTCACTCAGATTCGCATTATCTATGGCCATAATCTCCGCGTGCATAACCGCTCGCTGCAACTCCTCACGTGCATTATGCCCACGACCAATGATTTCCCCATCTTTGACAATCACACAACCAATTGGAATTTCATTGTGTTCAAGAGCAATCTCAGCCTCTCTCAAAGCCTCCCTCATAAAGACTTCTTTTTCTTCAACTGTATAATTCATCAATTTCCCTTTTCCTACTTATCGATTTTATTATTATATCATGATTACCAACACAAAAAAAGCCACCAAATTTGGTGACTCTATAGGGAGATTATTATGAAAAAGAAAAGTTTAGGATATTTGTTACAACAAGTTAGGAGGTCTTCTTGTAACTGTCTATAGTATACCCGACCTATCTTAAACAAATCTTAAAAATCTCTTAGGACCAAACACTTTCTAAAATATTTGTTTGTTCACGACCAGGACCCACTGAGAAAGTAGAAATACGAACGCCAACCAATTCACTCACACGACGAACGTAGTTACGCGCATTCTCAGGAAGATCTTCCAAATTACGAACTCCAGTAATATCTTCTGACCAACCTGGCAACTCTTCATAGATAGGCTTGCAACGTTTCAATTGCTCAAGACTAGCTGGATAGTAGTCAATACGTTGACCATCAAGATCATAGGCCACACAGATCTTCACTGTATCTAAACCACTCAAAACATCGATAGAGTTCAATGAAAGGTTAGTAATACCAGAAACACGACGGCTATGACGCATGACAACTGAATCAAACCAACCCACACGACGTGGACGACCAGTTGTTGTACCATATTCATGACCAACTTCACGGATACGTTCTCCCACTTCATCAAACAACTCAGTTGGGAAAGGACCGTCTCCTACACGACTCGTATAGGCTTTACATACACCTACAACCTTATCAATCTTACTTGGCCCAACACCTGAACCAATGGTCACACCACCAGCCACAGGGTTTGATGACGTAACAAATGGATAGGTACCTTGGTCGATATCTAGCATAACTCCTTGTGCACCTTCAAAAAGCACACGTTTACCGTTATCAAGCGCATCATTCAAAATGACAGATGTGTCTGTCACATATTTCTTGATTTGTTGACCATATTCGTAATATTCTTCAAAAATATCATCAAAAGCAATCGCTTTACTGTCATACAATTTTTCAAAAAGACGATTCTTTTCAGCAAGGTTACGTTCTAAACGCTCACGGAAAATATCTTTATCTAAAAGATCTGCAATACGAATCCCAACACGAGCAGCCTTGTCCATATAAGCTGGACCAATTCCCTTGATTGTAGTACCAATCTTATTGTCGCCCTTAGCCTCTTCTTGCAAACGGTCTAACTCGATATGATAAGGCAAAATAACATGCGCGCGATCAGAAATACGCAAGTTATCAGTTGTCACACCCTCCTCATGAAGATAGCTCAACTCTTTCACAAGAGATTTAGGATTTACAACCATACCATTCCCAATAACAGAGATTTTTTCAGGGAAGAAAATTCCAGATGGAATCAAGTGCAACTTAAATTTCTTACCATCGATCACAATCGTGTGACCTGCATTATCACCACCCTGGTAACGTGCAATCACTTCTGCATTCGCTGAAAGGAAATCTGTAATCTTCCCTTTACCTTCATCACCCCATTGGGTACCTACAACAACAACTGAAGTCATAATCTTGTCTGAGCCCTCAGGCTCTTCCTTTCTCACATACATGGCAGGAATCTCACCTGCAATTATATCTTACAATTTATTATAAGAAAAAATCGCCTTTTTATCAAGAAGAAACAATAGAAAGATTTGCTATTTCCAACTATTAAAAAATGATTTAGAAAAATAACTAGCTATTTATTATTATCTTTCTATAAAAAAGTAAATTTGTTCGGAAATTAACTCAGACTATCTCAACAAGAAATAAAACCTTGTTTCATTATCATCTTTTCAAGATACAAACGATAAGCAACACGATAATGGTAAACAATAAAATCCCTACGACACCCAATACCATATCTAACTAAATAATAAATCAAAAATTTAAAATGAAAATGTTCCCAGTCCCAACTATTACCAAAGAAAGTAGCATACTCTTCTTCGATACTGTCATAGAAATCAGTCATCTGATCATAAATATTTTGTAGCATAAGCATACACTCCTTTACTTTTTATGATCTTATTCTAACAAAAAATTTTAATTAATCATTAATAATTCCTGAATTGTTAAAATACCAGCCTCAACAATATAAAAGATGAGAAAGATGGACAGAATAAAAACAAATTTCCTATAAACAATTCATAAAAACTATTACTCTCACTAAAAATCATCCAGTACGGTTTTAATAGCATTGAATATTGCTCAGTCTAAACTATGAAGTGATTGAATAGAAATAAAATTCCTTAATAATATCAAAAAGAAAAAAGGTTCTCTATTGTGGAAGAAGGACTCGAACCCACGACCTTCATATAATATTTGTAGTGGGTAAATCCTCTATGGATCTCATGGAACAATTACACTTTATCACAAAATTACTAGAGCTTACAGACCCTAAATTATGGATACCATCAATAGGGGTACACATAAGGAAATTATCGCTAAACTGGACTACGATGCCCCATCTTGCCCTGATTGCGGAAGTTAAATGAAGAAATATGACCTTCAAAAACATTCTAAGATTCCTTACCTCGAAACGACTGGTATGCCTACCAGAATTCTACTTAGAGAGCGTCGTTTTAAGTGCTATCAATGCTCGAAAATGATGGTGTCTGAAACTTCTATCGTCAAGAAAAATATCTCGCTTCGTTAGGTGCGATATAGATTATTAATTATATAACAAAAAAAGAGGTCAAAACCTCCTTTAATTAACTACTCCGCCAGTAGGACTCGAACCTACGACATCATGATTAACAGTCATGCGCTACTACCAACTGAGCTATGGCGGAATAAAGCTAAGCGACTTCCATATCTCACAGGGGGCAACCCCCAACTACTTCCGGCGTTCTAGGGCTTAACTTCTGTGTTCGGCATGGGTACAGGTGTATCTCCTAGGCTATCGTCAC
>NZ_JAIRCA020000031.1 GCF_020089495.2 Streptococcus mitis subsp. hohhotensis
AAGCTAAAATCACAGAGTTCAGTTAGCTGACGTAAAAAGTGGGTTTTAGGAACCACGATATCATACAAACTAGAATAAGGACTGACATCCATAGTTAACTGATTATCAAGCATTATTTCACCTCATCTCTAGTATAACAAAAAAGCCATCAATTTGATGACTTTTTCAGTAGGCTCGTAAATCAAGGGTTTTTCTGTATATTTAATGCTAATTGCCGGGATTGAACCGGCGACCTCATCCTTACCATGGATGCGCTCTGCCAACTGAGCTAAATCAGCTTACTTAAAAAGTATACTACAGTTAGAAAATCTTGTCAAGTTTCCTAAGAAATTTTCCTAAAGAAAAAGCCAGGTAAGAGCTACCTAGCTTATCTTCTTCTATTTTCTTAAATCAATTCGACGACCAATTTTACCAATAATAATCGCTCCAATAATCAATGAGGCAAATTCACCAACTCCTGTTGTAAACCAAGTAAGGAAAAATGGTAATTCTGCTACAATATTTAACTCTGCAGCGATAGTAAACATGGAAATTGAAAAGAGGATTGAAAAAAAGAAATGATCTTTTCGAATTAATCCATTAAAGAGGTAATCTTTGCTGTATTTTGCAAAAAGCCAAACACCTAGACTGAGGAATACTAGGGTTGATCCACCACCAACAAAGACATCTAGCAGTCCGAAGCTAAAGAAATTAGCAATCATACAACCGATGGTAACTCCGATGATGTACTTAGGATTGTAAAAAGCCATAAAGTTCATCATTTCTGAAATACGGAACTGATAAGCACCATAGCTGATGGCATTTAGAGGCGGTGTGACAGTTAAAACGACATAGATAGCAGCAACGATTGCAATGTCTGCAACATCACGAATAGTTAATTTTTTCATCTTTTCTCCTTTAGCGGTTGCCCGCTTGTAATATGCTTGGTGAAAGAAGCTAAGCACCAAGGGTTGCTTTATCCAACCTTACTAGTATAGCACAATAGCCTGCTTTATGCTATACTTAAACCATGAAAATTCCTATTCAAAAATTTTTTAACAATGAAATTTTATCCTATCTCTTCTTTGGCCTTGCAACAACTCTAGTTTCGATTCTCTCACGACTAGTCATTTATCAACTAAGTCATCAGGAACTTCTTGCTACGACCTTGGCAAATATTATTGGTATCCTCTTTGCCTTTATCACAAATGATAGGATTGTATTTAAGCAAGCTAGGCAGAATTGGCCAAGACGTTTAGTGAAATTTTCTCTTGCCCGCCTTTCTACTTTTCTGTTAGACTTGCTCCTTACTTTTCTATTTGTAACCCAGTTTCCTAATATTATTGGTCAGTTCGTAAACGGTAATCTTGACAAAATCAATGCAATCGAAACAATACTTGCTCAAATATTGATAATTATTCTTAATTATATTTTTAGTAAGGTTTTTATTTTTAAAAAATAAAATTTCTGAGCATATATCTTGCAAGCTTTTCTTAATTAATATATAATAAATTATAAACTTTTTTTTGAAAGGAAATTATGAAAATGTTAAAAGATCTTAAAGCATTTTTGCTTCGTGGTAATGTTGTTGACCTTGCTGTCGGTGTGATTATTGCCTCTGCTTTTGGTGCTATCGTAACTTCATTCGTTAATGATATCATAACTCCACTCCTATTGAACCCAGCCTTGGAAGCTGCGAAAGTACAAAATATCGCTGAGCTTGCATGGAATGGTGTTACTTATGGTAAATTCTTGAGTGCTATTATCAACTTCCTTGTAGTTGGTACTGTGCTATTCTTTGTGATTAAAGCAATGGAAAAAGCTCAAAACCTTACTAAGAAAGAAGAAGCTGCTGAGGAAGCTCCAACTGGTCCAACTGAGTTGGAAGTACTTCAAGAAATCAAAGCCCTTCTTGAGAAAAAATAATCGATTAAAAGGATCTAGCGCAAAGCTAAATCCTTTTTCTTTACTCTTTTGGTAACTTACCTGCTTTCTCAAGCATTTTCTTGATCAAATAAGGCATCTTAACATTTTCACGACCTTTTTTCTCAATCAATTTTTTCACAAATTCTGGCATTTGTAAATCTTGAGATTCAGCCAAAATGTTTTTAGTCTCATCTGAAGGAACTAACTCATCAAAGGTTTCTTCTTCTGGGAGAAATTCCTTAAACTCTTTGTCCTCATTAGCTCTGACTGTATTAACCAAGGCATCAATCAAATGAGAATCTGTATTTGGCATTGGTGGACGATGGTAGTTTACCCCAAATTCCTGACACAAGTCATAACATTCCACATCATTATCAAATAAGACTTCAATATGCTCACTAATGAAGCTGATAGGAACAAAAATATAATGGTCTGGATGTTCTTTCTGTTCTCTGAGATACTCCAAAACATCTGGCTTAATCCATGGAATCCCGATATCACTTTCACTCTGCCAAGTGTTAGTATATTGCTCTGAACTCAAACCTAGTTTTTCAGCGATTAGCTTGCTATTTTCGAAAATTTGGTCAATATATGGGTCACCAAAATCCAAGGCAAAAATGGGCACACTGTGGGCTGAAAAGATGACTTTAAAGCTATCCTGCTTTACTTCTTCTTTTAAAATCTTAGCAATTTCATCTGCCCAATAGTTTAAGAGCGCTTCTTCTTGATACCAGTCCTTAATGACCAAAAATTGAATTTGTTTGCTTTCTAAAAATTTCTCATAACCCATGACAGAGTAAAAAGAATAATGAGGCTCCAAAATCAAACAAATACATTGCTCGATTCCGTCTGCTTCCATCTGACTAATCACATCTGGAATAAAGGGACTGGAAAATTTATTGGCAAAATAGACACTATATTCATTTTCTAGCCTAGCTTCTACTAAGGCAACCTCTTCACGGGTAATTCTTTGCAGAGGCGTACCTCCAATAAGTACATAATTATCATAGAGTGTTTGAATCTCGTGGTCTTGAGGTCTCACCCCACGACGAATATTTGTGAAAAAATCAGCTACACCTTCAAAGGTAATCTCTTCTGGCGAACCGAATGTCATCATTAAAATTGCTTTTTTCATAACTTCTTCCTTGTGATGTTTTTATCAAGTTTATTTTATCATTAATTCATCAATAAGTAAACGCTAACATAGGGACATTCTCAATCTTCTGTCTTTTGTTTTTCTCTTCTTTCTATGATACAATGGAAAAAATGAATTCAAAAGGAGTTTTTTATGACTTATCCAAATCTCTTGGACCGATTCTTAACCTACGTTAAGGTCAACACGCGCTCTGATGAACACTCTACTACTACTCCAAGTACTCAGAGTCAGGTTGACTTCGCAACCAATGTTCTTATCCCTGAAATGAAACGTGTTGGACTGCAAAATGTTTATTATCTGCCAAATGGTTTTGCAATTGGGACCTTACCAGCCAATGATCCATCTTTAACGCGTAAGATTGGCTTTATCTCCCACATGGATACTGCTGACTTTAATGCCGAAGGAGTTAATCCCCAGGTAATTGAAAACTACGATGGTGGTGTGATTGAACTTGGAAATTCTGGTTTTAAACTAGATCCAGCCGACTTCAAGAGTCTTGAAAAATATCCAGGACAAACGCTCATCACAACCGACGGAACAACCTTGCTAGGGGCTGATGACAAGTCTGGTATTGCTGAGATTATGACAGCCATTGAATATCTAACTGCTCACCCTGAAATCAAACACTGTGAGATTCGTGTTGGTTTTGGTCCAGATGAGGAAATCGGTGTTGGTGCTAATAAATTTGATGCAGATGATTTTGATGTGGATTTTGCCTACACTGTTGATGGTGGTCCACTGGGCGAACTTCAGTACGAGACCTTCTCAGCAGCTGGGGCTGAAGTGCATTTCCAAGGACGTAATGTCCACCCTGGTACTGCCAAAGGGCAAATGGTCAACGCCCTCCAGCTAGCAATTGATTTTCATAATCAACTTCCAGAGAATGACCGACCTGAGTTAACTGATGGCTACCAAGGTTTCTATCATCTTATGGATGTGACAGGTAGTGTCGAAGAGGCGAGTGCAAACTACATCATTCGTGATTTTGAAAAAAATGCCTTTGAAGCTCGTAAAGCAGCAATGCAGTCTATCGCTGATAAGATGAATCAAGAACTTGGTAGCGACCGTGTCACCCTAAACTTAACAGATCAGTACTATAATATGAAAGAAGTCATTGAAAAAGATATGACTCCAATTACCATTGCTAAAGCCGTTATGGAAGATTTGGGGATTACTCCTATAATCGAACCAATCCGTGGAGGGACAGACGGCTCTAAGATTTCCTTTATGGGAATCCCAACCCCTAATATCTTTGCTGGTGGCGAGAATATGCACGGTCGTTTTGAATACGTTAGCCTTCAGACTATGGAACGTGCAGTTGATACAATCATTGGTATCGTAGCCTATAAATACTAAAAATAGACTGGGCAAAAACTCAATTTTAAGAGAAAATGAAGTAAATCTTCACACAATAAAACGCATAGCATCAAGTTTTTTCTGTACTGATACTGTGCGTTTTTTGATTATAAATGCGAATTATTTAGTAGCACTTCTCTTTATTGATGAACTGCTTGAGCTGCTGTGATGAGGGTTAACTTGTAAACATCATCTGCATTACATCCACGAGAAAGGTCGTTAACTGGCTTGTTCAAACCTTGCAAAACAGGACCTACTGCCGCAAAGCCACCAAGACGTTCTGCCATCTTGTAGCCGATATTTCCTGCCTCGATACCTGGGAAGATAAAGACATTTGCTTGACCAGCTACTGTACTTCCAGGAGCTTTCAAAGCTGCAGTTTCAGGAACAAAGGCTGCATCAAATTGCAACTCACCATCGATTTCAAGGTCAGGTCGCAAGTCGTGAGCAATTTTAGTTGCTTCAACGACCTTATCAACGCTTTCACCAAACCCTGAACCTTTAGTAGAATAGCTCAGCATGGCAATTTTAGGCTCGATGCCAAACATCTTAGCTGTGATTGCTGAGTTGATGGCAATTTCAGCCAAGGCTTCTGCATCAGGATTGATATTGATAGCACAGTCTCCAAATAGGTAACGTTCCGTACCACGAACCATGAGGAAGGCACCTGAAGTACGAGTCACATTTGGACGAGTTTTGATGATTTGTAGGGCTGGGCGAACTGTTGAAGCAGTTGAGTGAATCGCACCTGACACCATTCCATCAACCAAGCCCAAGTAAACCAACATAACACCAAAATAGTTGACATCTTCAACCAAAACCTTGCGTGCATCTTCTTCAGACATTTTGCCCTTGCGACGCTCTACCAAGGCAGCAACCATTTCTTCAAATTGAGGATAATGTTGAGGGTCAATGACTTCATAACCATCCATGATCCCTTCAATTTCAAGATAAATTTTAATTTTTTCAGGATTTCCAAGCAAAACAGGAATCACTTCTGTTTCTTTTACCAAGCGTTTAGTCGCTTGAAGAATACGTGGCTCTTCCCCTTCAGGGAGAACGATACGAGCATTTTTACCAACCAGGTTGGCTTTGAGACTTTCAAAAACTTCCATGAGTTTTCTCCTTTTAGATAATAATTATACTCTGAATCGGTTTTTATAGAGTATTAGTTGATAACTGGGTAATAAGGTTGCTAAAATCATCCGGCAAGGGACTTTCTAACTGCAAGTCTTGCTCTAAAAATGGATGATAAAAGGATAGGTAATGGCAATGCAGAGCCTGACGTTGAATGCCGTCATCCAAGCTACCACCATACAAATCATCTCCCAACAAAGGAAAACCAATATGAGAAAAATGGACTCGGATTTGGTGGGTTCGACCAGTATGCAGGCGAATGTCGACCAAGTGGATATTTCCATAAGAAGCTACAATCTTGTAGGAAGTATGGGCATACTTTCCACCTTTAGCCACTCTTCTGGTGATAATGGAGTCTTCATCACGCGCAATCGGAGCAATAATTTCCCCCTCTGACTCCAAATATCCATCTCCTTTAACGAGGGCAAAGTAGCGTTTTTCAATGGACTTTTTCTGCAACTGCTTGTCTAATCGTGCATGGGCATAGCCGTGCTTGGCAAAGAGCATCAAGCCAGAAGTGTCCCTATCAAGTCTAGTTACAATGTGAACCTGCTGATTTTCATAGTCTTGCTTGACGTAGTAACCCTTGATAAAATTAGCGATTGTATTGGAGTGATTGACACTAGGAATAGAAGCCACTCCATAGGGTTTATTCAAGACTAGAAAATGGTCATCCTCATAGAGAATATCCAGAGGGCGCTCAATAGCTTCCAGAGTTTCAAAGCCTTCCTCGGCGGGAATATCAATGATAACGCGGTCTCCAATATCCAATAGATACGTCGCATTTTGTGGTTGATCATTAACCAGAATAGCCCCACCTCGAAACTTAATCTTGGCCAAAAGTCCTTTAGAAACCTCGTGCTTTTTCAAAAAAGTCTTAACCTTGACATGCTCATCTGCGATAAATTCAAACCTCATTCATTCACCTCACCGATGAAAGCATCCTTAACACGGTTCCAAAAACTGGTATGGCTAGGTGAAGCGACAAAGTGAATCTTATGATGGTCGATTTGATACTCAATTCGCTCAATATTACGGAAAGAATAAACGCTATTGTCAACCGAAATAGTATGGTAATCGTTTCTCGTTGGAATGAGTTCAATCTTATCCTTCTTAGGAACAATAATGGAAGAGCCCAGGGTTCGATAGACACGATTGTTAAGGCTAGCAATTTCCGTTAATTGTAAAGCTTCAATGGTTGGGTGTAAAACAGCTCCGCCAAGCGACTTGTTATAGGCCGTACTACCAGTCGGTGTCGAAACGGTTAACCCATCTCCACGAAAACGTTCAAAGTGGACACCGTTAATCACAACATCCGCCACCATGGTTCGATCAGACCTGCGGATACTGGCTTCATTTAGTGCTCTGAAAATCTTAACTTCACCATTTTCAAGAAAGACCTTCACATTTAGAACTGGGTAAGAGACTCTTGCTCCGGTATCTAGCTGCAAATTAGTCACTAGCTTGTCCAACTCAAAATCACGGTAGTCCGTATAGAAGCCCAAATGTCCCGTATGAACACCGATAAAGCGTACCTTATCAAGTTGGTTTTCATACTTATGAAAGGCCGACAAGAGCATGCCATCCCCACCAATAGAAATGACAATGTCCGGATTGGTATCATTGAGTATAAACTGATTTCTCTTCAAACGATCTCGCAATTCATACAAAACCCTTTGACTCTGCGGTTTTCTATTGGCTATCAGGTCAATTCGTTTACCTGTATTCTTCATCTGTATCGTCACTGTTTCCTACACCGTCATTTAATTTTCTACTCAAAGGATCAAAAAGTGCCTGGGCTTCTTGGATATCATCTCGAATTTTACCCATTTCTTCATCCAACTGATGGGCAATTTTGGCCGTGATTTCTAATCGCTTCTTTATCTCCTCTGGGAAATCCCCTTGGTACTTGTAGTTGAGAGAATGTTCTATCGTTGCCCAGAAATTCATGGCCAAGGTACGAATTTGAATTTCCGCTAAAATGGTCTTGGCTCCATTGATAGTTTCAACCGTATATTCTACTACCACGTGATAGGAACGATAGCCTGATGATTTTCGATGAGTAATGTAATCTCGCTCCTGAATGATTCGCATATCCTGACGTTTACGCAAAATCTCCACTACTTCCTTGACGTCATCTACAAACTGAACCATCACACGCAAGCCAGCAATATCCTGCAAATCGTGTTCCAAGGTCGCATAAGTAATGCCACGCCGAGCCATTTTCTCCTTGATGCTCTCAATCGGCTTGACTCGACCAGTCACAAACTCAATCGGAGAATGCTTATTTTGCTTACGATATTGCTTACGAATACCACGAAGTTTAATCTTTAACTCACCAACAGCTTGAATGTAAGGATCTAGAAATTCTTCCCATTCTAAGGTCATATATTCTCCCTTGTTTTCATATTATCCTTCAAAAATATCTTTGATTTTTTCTCCAGATTCATATACAATAAATACAATGCTTATTATACCATAAATCCGCTTTCAACGATAAAGAAAAGGTAAGAAAAATGAAACATTTAGAAATTGAATTGAAAACACTCTTGAAAAAAGATGAATACAATCGTCTAAAAGACCAGTTCACAGTTGTCACTCCTGTTCTTCAAAAAAATTACTACATCGACACTCCTGATTTTGAACTTCGAGAAAAGAAAGTTGCTATGCGCATTCGCACTTTTGAAGACTGGGCAGAATTGACACTCAAAGTCCCACAGAGTGTTGGAAACATGGAGTACAACCAAAAATTGCAACTAAAAGATGCTGAAAACTATCTGGCTAAGCAAGAACTTCCTCAGGGACTGGTGCTAAATGAATTAGCCAAACATGGTATCCAAAGCAAGAACTGGCAGGTACTTGGTTGTCTAACAACGCTTCGCTATGAAATGCAAACAGCTATTGGCCTCATGGCACTGGATGAGAGTCAGTACTTTGATATAACAGATTACGAATTAGAGCTTGAAGTTAAAAATCATGAGCAAGGCAAACAGGATTTCCAGCAATTTTTAGAGAAAAATCAGATTTCCTACCAAAAAGCTCCTTCAAAATTGGTTCGATTTGTCAAAAGCATGAAAAATAGCTGAAATAATCTCCAATTTTTGGTAAAATAGAAAAGATAAAAATACACAAATCCCAGTTCATATATGTAAGGCAAATATAACTAGGATTTATAAAGTTTACAGAGGACGGTCTATAATGTCAGATAGAAAAAACATGAAACTTTTCGCACTCAACTCTAACCAAGAGATTGCACAGAAAATTGCTCAAGCTGTTGGTGTCCCACTTGGAAAACTATCATCACGTCAATTTTCAGACGGAGAAATTCAAGTAAATATCGAAGAAAGTGTCCGTGGTTATGATGTTTACATCATCCAATCAACAAGTTTCCCTGTTAACAACCACCTAATGGAATTGTTGATCATGGTTGATGCTTGTGTTCGTGCAAGTGCCCACAGTATCAACGTTGTCCTTCCATATTTTGGCTATGCACGTCAAGACCGCATTGCTTCACCACGTGAGCCACTTACAGCTAAACTAGTTGCTAATATGCTGGTTAAGGCTGGTGTTGACCGTGTCCTTACGCTTGATTTGCATGCCGTTCAGGTTCAAGGCTTCTTTGATATTCCTGTTGACAACCTCTACACAGTACCCCTATTTGCAAAACATTACTGCGATAAAGGTCTACTTGGGTCAGATGTTGTCGTAGTTAGCCCTAAAAATTCAGGTGTCAAACGTGCTCGTAGCTTGGCTGAATATCTTGATGCTCCTATCGCTATTATCGATTATCCACAAGACGATGCAACTCGCAACGAAGGCTATATCATCGGTGATGTTGAAGGTAAGAAAGCCATCTTGATTGATGACATTTTAAATACAGGACGTACCTTCTCTGAAGCTGCAAAAATCGTTGAACGTGAAGGGGCAACAGAAATTTATGCTGTTTCTAGCCACGGTCTCTTCGTTGAAGGTGCTGCTGAACTTCTTGACAATACTAATATTAAAGAAATTCTTGTGACTGATTCAGTAGCAACAAAAGAAAAAACTCCTAAAAACGTATGCTACATCACTGCTAGTGAGTTAATTGGTGATGCCATCGTCCGTATCCACGAAAGAAAACCAGTCAGCCCACTCTTTGCCTACAACAAAAAGAAATAAGGTGATTCTTTGATTTATTTGGACAATGCTGCAACGACTCCCATGTCAGCAGTTGCTATTTCAGCGATGACCAAGGTTATGCAAGAAACCCACGGAAATCCTTCTAGTATTCATAGTCATGGACGACAAGCTGGCAAACTCTTGCGAGAAGCCCGTCAGGAACTAGCTCAGTTACTGGGAACAAAACCTCAACATATCTTTTTCACTTCTGGTGGGACTGAAGGAAACAATACAGCCATCATTGGCTACTGCCTTCGTCACCAAGAGCAAGGGAAACATATCATCACAACAGCAATCGAGCACCATGCTGTTCTTGAAACCATTGATTACTTGGTTCAACACTTCGGATTTGAAGCAACCATTATCCAACCCGAAAATCAAGAAATTACAGCTCAACAAATTCAAAAGGCTTTACGTGACGATACAATCTTGGTTTCTACCATGTTTGCCAATAATGAGACAGGAAACCTACTGCCCATTGCTGAAATTGGCCAAATACTCAAGCAACACCCTGCTGCCTATCATGTCGATGCAGTTCAAGCAATTGGTAAAATCCCAATTCATCCAGAAGAATTGGGCATTGATTTTCTCACTGCCTCTGCCCATAAGTTCCATGGCCCTAAGGGAATCGGTTTTCTCTACGCATCTAGCATGGAATTTGATCCCTATCTACATGGAGGAGACCAAGAACAGAAAAAACGTGCAGGAACTGAAAATCTGCCTGCCATCGTAGGCATGGTTGCAGCCCTAAAAGAAGACTTAGAAAAGCAAGAAGACAATTTTCAACATGTACAAAATTTAGAAACTGCCTTTCTTGCAGAGCTAGAGGGAGTTCAATATTACCTGAATAGAGGCGAACACCATCTCCCTTATGTTCTCAATATTGGATTTCCTGATCAGAAAAATGACCTCTTACTCCTTCGTCTAGATTTGGCTGGGATTTCAATCTCTACTGGCTCAGCCTGTACGGCAGGCATTGTCCAATCTAGTCATGTTCTCGAAGCCATGTACGGGGCAAATTCAGAACGCTTGAAGGAATCCGTTCGTATCAGTTTGTCGCCACGAAATACTGTTGAAGACCTACAAACCCTCGCAAAAACCTTAAAAGAAATTATCGGAGGTTAGCCATATGGCATTTGAAAAAACCATTCAGTTAAAAAATTGTCGTTACGACTACACTCTTAGCCCTTCTGTTAAAAAATTCACCCTTAAGGACAACACCTTTTTTGAGACTAAGGTTGGTAACTATGAATTGACTCGCCTTTTGGAAAAAGTTCCGAACAGCGGTGAGGGATTCCAACTCAAAATCATCATTAACAAGGAACTTACAGGGGCTAAAATCAATATCACTGACAAGTTTGGCCTTCGTCTAGTTGATATTTTCAAATCAGAAGACCACCACATTCATCAGGAAAAATTCTACTTCCTCATGGATAGCTTGGTAGAACGTGGTGTCTTTACAAAATCGGAAAGATAGGTCCTATATGTTTGAACTGACCTATAAAGACAGCTATCATGTAGAGCGCACTCTCAAGTATGAGGATTACGAGGCTCTCATGCTGGCTCTGTCAGGATGTGTGACTCTGCCAGATACACTTTATGTGACTTCTCTGACTTTTAAGGGCCAGAAAGTTTATCAGGGTCTGGTCGGAGACCTCTACCGTTTTCTATCACATGCAGATTTTTTACATCAAGGTAAATTCCCAAACTAAGTTCCACCGCTAATCCAAGTGGAAGTTAGTCTGATAAAAATTCTAAAAACCAGTGGAAATCCGTGTCAGGGTAAGTTCCACTAGTTTTAATCAT